>JADGAT010000005.1 GCA_015231885.1 SAR324 cluster bacterium | reverse complement strand
AAGACAAGTAGATTTGCTAAGTTATTGTTTGAGTATTCCTAAAACACAAGATCGTCGTGATATCCTATGTTTTTATCTTCACTTGATCTTCGGTAATGCCAGAAAATCTTGTTTTTTCCGATGCCCCCACATAAGGTCCCTGCTTGACTTCAACCATCTCGATTTCTTCCAATACTTCAAACCCATGCCCGCCACTTGCCAAAAGAATCACATCGCCAGCTTCCAGTATGCGGCTTTCTAGGTAATTTTGTTCATCATCATAAAAATCGACACGCAAACTTCCTTTTTTCATGAACAATATTTCTTGTGTATAAATGACTTCACGGGGTACAGGATTGTGAAAGTGGGGAAGGATAGTTTTTCCGGGAGAATGGCGCATGTATGCCAGCTGTTGGGAAAATTCGTCTGGAGTAAAAAAGGAAATTCCTTCTTCTGCATAGGAATTTTTAATGATAATAGCAATTAATTTTCCGTCATGTTCCACTTGAGTGATCATACATCCCTTTTCTACACGCTGCCTGGTTTAATTCAAATTCAACCGACGCAACAGGTTTCGTTTAACTTAATTGGTTGAACTTCCTTGAGTGCTTAAGGTCAGTGACAGATACTTCCTTAGCGAAATATAACCAAAAAATTTAAGGAGGAAACATGCAACTCACCAACGCTAAGATTCAATGTTTTGCTTGTGAAAGTCAAGAAATAAGGCCTCATCAAATGACAAGATTTCACCCAAAAATGGAAAGTACATGATACCCAAAGAATAGCATCAACTATTCACTTCACAAACAAAGGAGGTATTATGTACAAAGCAATTGATACGATATTGAAAGGATTTCGTCCACTGTTTTCCCACAAAGATACTCATTATTACTTTGTCTTGGTCCTACTGGATTTCATTTTACGTTTTGATCATTATAGAGTCAGCAGTACCATCAAAGTTTGATGTAGATATGATATTAATCAGTGGTGCTAGTTTAGATTCTCCAGTATCTGTTTCAGACACTGGAGAATTGGAGCATCAAAACATCAGAGCTTTGACAGCATCAACTGGGGCACTTCTGCCAGTTTCTACGATGTTTCCTGTCGCGTCAATCAAAACAACATAGGGGGTACCACTCATGCGGTAGTCTTTTGAAACGGTGCGTTTGGAGTCAACAACTACCGTTACAGGGGTATTTTGGGATTCTATGAATTTTTTCACCCGTTGGACTGGATCACTGATGGCCACATTGATGGCTACAATTTTCAAGCCCTTGGCTGCATAATCCTGATGCAGTTTTTTTAAGACGGGAAACTCCCGCCGACAGGAAGGTCACCAGGTTGCCCAAAATATCAGCAAGACCGGCTGTTTTCCTATAAAATCCTGGCTCTTGACAGTTTTCCCTTCCAGATCCATTAATTCAAAATGAGGAGCCGCAAGGGAATTGCCAAATGCTGGAATGCTGCTAATAAAAAAAACAAATAAACTGAGAATAAACAATTTTTTCATAAACATCCTTCAGTAGGGGGTGCTCAGCAAGTTACCACCCCACCGAACACACATTTATTTTCAACAGCCTTCCTCTTCTTCCTCTTCTTCCTCTTCTAACAGAGGAGGTTCTGCCACCGCAGGAGCAACATATCGTTCCTGGCTCGGTTCATTACAGCACAGTAAATCCTGCTCTTCAGATTCTGTGAGGACAGGTTCACTGCTTCCCTGGAAAAAAGACCGCACGTTATTCAACGCCGTTTGTTCTTCAGGAGAAAGAAGGATACCGTCGATGGTTTTTGCTGTAATTTTAGTATTCCATTCCTTAGCTCCTCCTTTTAACAGAACCACTCGACGTTGCCAGTCTTTTGTTAAAACAGCAGCCACCGGATTGGACAAGGTGCCGTCCTTTGTAATAATAACCCATGTTTTATAGCTGGGGATTTCCTTTATTTTCTGTTCCAGGCTGCTATCAATGTGCAATTGAATCACCCCGGGAATATTATCAAGGAGCGTTTGATCGTCTTTTTCCTGCAGCAAAACAGGCACAAAGCGATTACTTCCCTGGATGATCCAGTCTGCCAGTTCAGTTACCTCCATCTTGTTGATCTGATAATCTTCTACTGAATCATACCAGTAGGATGAGGCTGGAAGGTTGGTCAGTCCAATCAAAACCAGAAAGCCTGCTATAAAAAGAGGAAGCACCCACTTTTGATCTATTGTCGTCATCTTTACCTCAATCTCACAAATTAAATGATTCAATCGATTTTATAATCACCGTCTTTATCGATGGTAATATTATTATTCAGGAAACGCACTTTTTGGTAGCCTTTGCTTTTCAAAAGATTATAGGCAATATTAGCACGTGTTCCGGATACACAGTGGATGGCCACCTCTTTATTTTTGGGGACGCTTGCTAAATTAGCTTCCAGCGTATCCAGCGGAACATTCATGGATCCATTGAGCTTTCCTGCTTTCGCTTCTTTTTTGGTGCGGACATCCAGGACAAGACCCTCATTTGAGTCATGGAACTGTTTAAAATTCTCAGGTGAGATGGCTCCCTTGACCAGTTTCTTAACAAAGTTTATTTTGGTCAGCCGTACATTATTTTGAACGGGCAGCTGTTTGTGAGTCCACTCTTTGAAACCGCCATCTAAAATGGTAACGTTTTTATACTTCCAGCTGCGCAGCGTCTGATAGGCTTTTACGACATCAGCACTGTCGGTTTTTTCGCTGTACAGGATGATGGGAGCTTTTTTGTCAACCAAGTTAGGCAGATTCTTATGGCTGGATTTCACCTTCTTCTGCTTGAATTGCTGACTCATGGTTTCAAGCTGGGCGGTTTCAAAAGAAAGGGATGTTTTTATTCCAGAAGGTCGACTTTGTTGAGTTGGTCGTACATCCACAATGACATGATGGATATCCAGGTTTTTTGCCAGCCATGAATTTTTAACGACAACCAGCTGCTTTGCTTTTTTCCATGCAGGTATCCCTGCCGTGTAGATTTTTATGTTCTTGTATCCTGCTTTTGCTGCCAACCTGGCAGCTTTAGTGCTGAGGCCTCAGGTAGGCCCTCCACAATAAAAAACAAGTTTTTTGTCTTTGTCCTTGGGTAAAAGATCCATCTTTTCAGAAAACTTATCAGCAGGAATCGAGATGGCGCTGGGCATGTGTCCTTCGTTGTATCTTGCGGCAGGACGGGCATCGACCAGTACATAAGAATCAGGAGCCAGGGCTGCGACTTCTTTGGTGGAAATGAGCTGGTCGGCAGGCACTTCTACCAGTACTCGCTTGATTTTAGTGGCTGGTTGCCCTGGTTCATAATCTGCCACAATGACATCATTGACAATGAACTCTTTCATCGATTTGGCATTGACAAACTGTGTCTTTTTCCCAAATCGAATCACCGTTACTTTTTTATTCTTCGGATTGACCACCTGGATGGTCTTTGCTTTATTGGAAATATTTTGGATTTTTCCTTTGAGCTGAGCTGCTGTTGCAAGGCCTGCCAGCATGACAGGCAGCAACAGAAGCAATGCAAACATTTTGATAAACGGCTTCATAGAACCTCCTGAATTTATGAATTAAGCCAATTTCTTTTCTAGATAATTAGCACCCAATGTACCAACTACCGCAATCAACAACACAACTGCTCCAACCAGCCAAGGACTCCAGCCAAATAGCTCAGGAAGGGTAATGGTCCCCATTGCCCCGGCAGTTGAAAATTGTTCCAGAAGGGGCCAGCCTTCTGCAAATAAAAAGGCACCAAACATCAAACCTGAAATATAGAAGATGGCATCCAGCTTGCCTGTTGCCAATCCGACAAACGACGTTCCCGGACAGTACCCTCCAATGGCAAAGCCGCCTCCCATCAGTAAACCTCCAATAATTTGAGGATAAAGAAAGGTTTTGTTGATATACAGCTGCTCGGTAGCCATCAAATTCATGCTGTCGAGGGCAATGATCCCAAACATTGCGGTCACAATTGCCGTAAACATCACACGAAACACGCTCCAGTCCTTACCATACCATTGTCCCGTCAAACGAATTGCAGAGCCAAAACCTGCTCTTTCGAGCATGAAGCCAAAGCCGAATCCAATCAATCCGGCCAGAACCAGATTGACATCAGCTGAAATCATTCCTAATTTTGCAAGGGGAGCTGTATTCATATCCATAATCTCCTGACAAAAAATGCAGTAATGAACCCGCCAGCAAATAAAGCCAGCATAAATGCCCAGCTTCCGACAGCCAGTGTTGCGCCGCCGCTCAATGCCTGTCCGCTGGTACAGCCTTTTGCCAGGCGTGCGCCCCAACCCATGAGTATACCTCCAATGGTGGCAAAGAAGAAGCGCTGTCCATTGGTAATCCGTTTTCCTTTGTCTACGGCTTTTCCAAATCGGCCTGCGGTAACGGCACCAAATAACCCTCCTAGAAAGACACCAAACAGCTGAAAGACAAGCCAGTCATTGAAATCAACTTTTCCGTTTTCAAAATATCGGGAGTAATAGGTCAATCCTTCTGTGTGCTCAGGGGCCAGCAAGTGAGCTAATCCCGCTGAAGCTCTGGCTAAAGCTCCAGATCCTCCCAAACCTCTCCCTGCTACGTAATAGGCCAGCAATAAGACCAGCCCCAATCCGATTCCAGCAAGAATATTAGGCCAATAAGGCTGTTGCTTGATTTCTATATTTTCCATAGTTACCTATTTAATCACCGTCACCTGTCTTTTAAGCCCTCCTCAAAAAGCTGCAAGAAATGCCGGCCTTTTCAAAAAGGGCTTAGGGGGGAGTATAGTTAAGAAAATGTCGGAATTTCCTGGCCTGCATAGACAATAATAAATCGGAGAGAAATACTTCCTATCAGTACCAGCAGCGGCACAAATGGAGAAAATCGAATTTTTCCAATGGCCTCAAGGGTCTCTAAAACGAGAGGAATGATCAGTCCGGCCAGCACAAACAAAATCCAGAACCAGGGGGCATATGGGCCTGCAATCAAGTACAGCATCGCATTTTTCATGTTTTCAGTACCTGTGATTCCACCTAGAATGAACAGAGTGGTGGCAAATCCTTCTGCTGCAATGATGTACATGTCGATTTTAGAATAAAGCTGTTTTTCTCGGGAAGGAGCAATGAGCAGCAGCAGAGCAGCCGCTGAGGAAAGCCCTGACAGCAGAAAAACAAAACCCAGCACTGTATTCGACCACAGGGGACGTGCATAGTAAGTGGAAAGAAGAATTCCGGTGTACACCCCAATACCCATACCAACATGCACATTGACAGCAGCAATTTTGTTCAAATAAGGCTTCAGTGTGCTTTCCCAGCTTGCCAAAAATAAAAACCGGGGTATTTGGGAAAATTGACACACGACTATTGCCTGAAACACGGAAAATGGGAAAAAAATCAACAAGGCCCAGCTTCCCCAGGACATGGGAGATGTTAAATTGAAGTTGGTGTAAAAACGCCAGACGTGCATTTTGAATTCTAAATCCAAGAACAAAAAGAACATCCCCACCCCCAGCAAAACCGGAGCCAGTAAAGATGCTACTTGAATTTGTCTGCTGTATTCTGCGGTCTGCTCCTCTGGACTGAAAATACCGCCCTTCTGCAGTAATATCATCGCAGCGCTGATGATGAGCAATCCTCCTGCGATCCCCCCTAAAAACAAATAAATGGCAACATCCCATCCCCAAATGTGTAAGTGGGGTATCACATTGGGATTGATTTTATTAGTAACAAGCTCAGTCATGGGTGTTCTCCTTTTAATGAAGCCAAAACAACTTGGGTTGTGTTCCGGCCGGAACCTTATCTTGTGTTACTGTGCGCCCTTCGATTAACTGTCTGTACAAACCATCATTGCTGTTCAAATCGACTAATTTCAATGCGCTGGTTGGGCACGTGGTCACGCAGGCAGGCTGTAATCCCTGTTTCAAACGGTGCTGGCAAAAAGAGCATTTGTCAACAAAGCCTTCAGGGTGAACATAACGGGCATCGTAGGGACAGGCTGCCAGACAGGCTTTGCAGCCTGTACACCAGTTTCGGTCAATTTGCACCGTCCCGTCTCCTGCATAGTGGGACGAGCCTGTTGGGCAGTAAGTCACACAGGGGGCCTCCTCACAGTGTTGGCAGCGATTGGATCGGATTTCCATGGTCAACTTTGGAAAATGGCCTTCAACTTTTTGTTCTATCCAGTCTCTGCAAAATCCTTCGGGGACCTCATTTTCTGCCTTACAGGCATACACACAGGCTGAGCATCCCACACAGACATGAGTATCGATCACCATGGCATAATTTCTTTTTCTTGACATAGCCCCTCTTTTCAACTTCTGGTAAAAGTGACAAAATTATTGTTCATGCCGGTTGCCCCCATGATGGGGTCCGTACTGAGCTGCGTGATCATATCAGAGGAATTCACACCTCGCTGATAGGCAAACTCGAGCCGGGCATCGGTGTGTCCAAATCCATGAACCATGTAAACAGCATCGGGACGAATGCGCTCAGTCAGTCGAATCTTGATTTTGGTTGTACTCTTGACCCCATCCTGGTTGACCAGGTACACATATTCTCCATGTTTGAGTTTCATATCACGTCCTGCCACTTGGTTGACCCACAGTTCATTTTCCGGCATCAATTCTCCCAGCACCCGATTGTTGGCCGTGCGCCCAAAAGTGTGCATGGGGGCTCGTCCATACAGCAACCGAAAATACCCGGGTGGGTTTTCAGGAGGGGGCTGGTATTGGGGGACTGCATCAAATCCTGCTTCACGCAGCCGACTGGAGGCCAGTTCTATTTTTCCTGAGGGGGTTTTGAACTGCAGGGCTTCCCCTGGCTGGCGGTACAAGTTCTTTTCTGAGACTTTCAGCACTCCCACTTTTTTTAACTCGTCCAGGGAACTGTCCATCTGCTTCAATTGCTTATTCAGGTAAGTCTCTATATCGTCTTTGAATAAGTCAGGCATGCCCATTTTTTCGGAGAGCAGCCTTGCGATTTCATGACCCGGCTTGGACTCATAGAGCGGTTCCACCACTGGTTGTCGAATGGCAACATAGGGAGTGCGATAGGTTCTGTTGTCGAGATCATCATAGCGTTCCAGGTACGTACATTCAGGCAAAATCACATCTGCATACCCCGTGATTTCAGCCGGCAGGACATCCACGGCTACTACAAAATCAAGCTGTTGCAATGCTTTTAGAGTAGCAGGCTGATTGCCTAAAGACTGTATCAGGTTGGTTCCATAGACAAACCAGGATTTGACAGGATAGGGGCTTCCTGAAATAGTCTGGTCTACTATTTCATTGGCTGGGACTTGACTGGCAAATGGGTACCTGGACTGGAAGGTGTGTGACGCATTTTGGGTTACCGGAAAATCGGCTTTGTAAGGCTTGAACTTTTCCTGGTTCAAAGTAGCTTTGATGGGAGTGAATTTTTCCTGCCTGATGATTCCGCCAGGCATCCGGTAATTACCGATCAGTGCATTGAGAATCGCAATAGCCCGTTCTCTCTGAGTATCGTCTCCATACCAGGTCACATGCCTGCCCGGATGAACCAGGGCACTGGAACCATAACGCCCCAGGTCTCTGGCTACCTGTACGATTTGCTCTACCGGAATCCCTGTAATGGCGTACGTCTGCTCAGGAGTCGCGTACTTTACTCCTTGCCATAGCTCTTCCAGCCCTACGGCGTTCTGTTCAATAAACTCGATATCGTATCTTTTTTCTTTAAGCAATATATGGATCCACCCTCGCAGCAGAGCTAAATCGGTTCCCGGCTTGATGGGCAACCAATGTTTTGCCTTGCCGGCTGCAACTGAAAAACGAGGATCGACTACTACGACCTCGCAGCCTTTTGATATGGCTGAAGAAAAATCCTGAACAGCAGTGTTGTGCATGTTTTCGCCAAGGTGTGATCCGAGCAAAACCAAGTATCTGCTATTGGCAATATCCAATCCTTCCGGGCTGCCAATGGCATGCCCAAATGTTAATTTGAAAGCTTCGCTCCTTGGACCCCGGCATTGTGCATAAGAAGGGGCAGAAAAGGTGTGAATCCCATAAGCCGAAAACAGGGTTTTAAAAAACGAGGCGCCAAACCCGTGAGAAAACATCACCACGGATTCTGTCCCATACTGTTTCGTTATTTTCCCAAAGCGCTCTGCTATCAAACTGGTTGCTTCATCCCAACTTGCTTTGCGAAATTGTTCCTTACCATTGACCGTTTCCCGAATCAAAGGGTGTTTCAGTCGATTTGGATCGTAAAGAAGCCCCTGGCCGCCATTTCCACGAGGACACAATTTTCCATTACTCAATGGGTGATCCTTGTGTCCAGCCAGTTTGTAAACTTTTTCATCACGGACATAAGCATCCACTCCACAACGCCAAAAACATATCTCGCAGGTGGTAGAAACAATTCTGTCTGGCTCAGCGATTCCTTGGGCTTTTGAAGTTTTTGTGATTAGAGGCCATCCCAGGCCAGCTGCTGAAGAAGCCAAAAATGCTGAAGAAATTTTCAAAAATTTTCGTCGGTTCACCTGTGCCATCGTTGATCCTCTGATGAATGCTTCTTGATGTTTCTATTTCCGCAGCTAATGACAGCAGCTCTTGGAAGTGGATGGTGTTTGCATGCACAGCCTTCCAAGAGTACTGCCATTGAGGAAAAAAAAGTAAATTTTTTAATTTAAATATATTTATAACTAAATATTTAATTCGATAAATAAAAAAGATACTGCATATCCAGAGTAATTTTTCTTGGAAAATTTCCCTTTTTATCAAAGGGAATCAGGGGGATTCAGAAAAACCACTCTGGATATTATAGTTTCACGACAATCAGTCCGATCATGCTTCGATTGGACCACGCACAAGCGTTACTGTCGTGTGGAAGAAATAGTTTAAAATGGAGAATAAACTTCTTTCACTATAGACATCCATGTCTATTGTGTCTACTCGTAGATTTACGTGTTTTTTTAAAATTTTATGAAAAAAACGAGCAGATGAGGAAGAGGTACCCTGGTAAATCTACGAGTATTTTGGAAAGAATTATCAGAGATCCTCCTTAACCAACTGAGAAAGGCGTTCAATGCATTCCTGGATTGCCTCTAAATCAGCAGGCGCTTCACCACGCACTCCATTTAGAATTTTTTTACCTTTGACTTCGGTCATCATTTCCTGGGCACTCCCATGGCCACACCATTGGCCTTTGTTTTATGAATGATATCCGCGGGGACACAATCTTCAACACCAGCAGAAGCCCCAGTTGTGCGCAAAGAGAGGGGCGATTTTCCCTTGTTTTTGCCTGCTTGGATGGAAAAAAGACTCGTTGTCCTACGTTACTTATATGATTTTTTGAATATACTTAGGCCGATGAGAGGAAAACCCCGTAAATTTAACAGTATGACCAAAAAGAACTTAAACTTGCGATTGGTCTGCAAGTTTTCAGATTGATGTGGTACGTCTCAGCAAGATCAGATACAATCTAGAACCAATCCATGATTTTAAAAGCGGTAAGATTATGCAAAAAATATTGCGGCGCATTGGAGCCGTATTCATGTTAACGGTTTGGTTGTCGCTGCAGACCCATGCTGTCGAAAAATGTATGCAGTGTCACCAGGAAGAACCGCGTTTTTCCCCTTTTCATGATCCCCGGCAGACTGGTTGTGTCATCTGCCACCAGGGAAACCCTGACAGCTCTCATGAAAAAACGGCACATCAGGGCATGGAAGCATTTCCTGGCAATATGAAAACTTCAGCCAAATCCTGTGGGCAAAGCAATTGTCACGAAACACTGGTCCCCCTGGTCGAAAACTCAATCATGCATACACTGGATGGTATGATCTCTGGCACCAGGAACATATTTGGAGAAAGTCAGAAAGCTCATCAGGAAAAAAACACTTCTCTGCATCAGCGTCTTTCTGAAGAAGGAGCTGATTCTTACCTGAGAAAACTTTGCGTTTCCTGTCACCTGGGATCAGAACGTCAGCATCATCAGCAATCTCTGCGTGATCGGGGTGGCGGTTGTGTTGCCTGTCATCTGATCACGTACCCTGCCAAAACATCAGCAGGTCAAATCAAAAAAATCCATCCGCAGCTGAGTGTTCGTATCCACAATGATCGCTGTTTTGGGTGCCACAGTCGATCTGGCCGCATTTCCTTAAACTATGTTGGATTAGCAGAATCCGAACAGCTCGACATTGCCCGAATTGAGGATTTTGGTTATCTGCCAGATAAGCGTTTAGTGGAAAGGAAACCTCCCGACATTCACAGTAAGGCAGGGATGGCTTGTATTGACTGTCATACTGCCAATGGTTTGATGGGGACAGGAAAACGGGCAGCCTGGATGAGGGAACAGCTGGATGTTCAATGCACTGATTGCCACAGACTACCTTTGCACAAGAAAGCCGTTGCCACGTTGACAAAAAGAGAAGCTATTTATGCCTCCCTTTATCCAGGACAGTACCACGTTTCTGCAGCAGGAGAGGTGGTTGCGACAGAAAAACTGCAGTCTCCTTTGTTCCATATTCAGGAAAAAGGAGGCAGGTACTGGCTGCAAAAGAAGCTTTCCCGGCAAAAACTCGAAATTCCCATGATGCGTGCAGGGGAGCACCATGCACAAGAAGGTCATGACCGTCTCAGCTGCGAAAGCTGCCATTCGGGCTGGGCCCCTCAATGTTATGGCTGCCACATCTCCCATGATCCTGAAAAAACGCAATGGGATCATCTGCTGCGCAAAAAAACAAAAGGAAAATGGCTGGAAACCCGCTGGCATGTTAAAAGCGGATTGCCGGCCTTGGGGGTTACTGCCAGCAACAAAATCACTCCATTTGTGCCAGGAATGAACTTGATTTTAGAAAAGGATAAAGAAGCAGCCCCGATCAAACACGAAGTCTATGCCCAGACATCACCACACACTATTACCCAAAAAGGAAGAAGCTGTAAAAGCTGTCACCAAAGCGATTTGGCCCTTGGTCTCATCACAGAGTGGGTGAGTGCCCCTAAAAACCCTGCCTGGAAAACGCCAGTCGGTTGGATCGAAAAAGACGCAATGCAGCCTGGCAAGGCCCTCCAGCCTGGAGCACGCAGTTTCAACCGACAGGAAATACGACGTATCCGGCGTGTGGGAGACTGCCTGGAGTGCCATGAACCAAACGATCCGGTCTACCAGGATTATTCCAGGAGTCTCGAACAGATCGAACCCAACCATGGAAAACCCTGATTCTGAAAGCTGATGATGCGTTTACCGGTACTGTACGACAAAGTATGGCACTTTAACTGGAGTCTATTGTAAGGTAAAATTCTCTTTTCGCTTACAAAAAATTGAAAAAGGAAAACGAGGAAACAATTATAACCAGTCACGTTTTAACCAACGATAAAAAGCTCTCCCACCGACTCCTTTGATGGGGCACAATAGTGCTAATGTCGTAATTTCACTTGGATAAAGAGACGATTGGCTATGTTTTTTTACACCTTTCATACTATTGCCTACAAGATCAAATAATTCTATGATAAATAATTCTGTGTTCATGCGATTTTCTCCAAAAAAGGTTATCAATAGAGGTATTGTTACCTTTCTTTATATGGAAAAATCGCATGATTTAGGAAGGCGAAAATAATAACATGTGAAAGTTACGCAGGATTTTCATCGAAGTTCAAGGCGTTTTATCGGGCGCATAGCTTGCTATGTCACTGGTAAAGCAAAGCAGAAGATCGTTGAAAAGACAAGTAGATTTGCTAAGTTATTGTTTGAGCATTCCTTAGTCAATTTTTCAAACTAGCACCACTGGTTACTATAGTGGGTAGCCCCAGTCACATTAATGTTACTTGGTAAATTTTGATAGGAAATGAAACTCTATCAATGCCTGTGAGGGATGTTGCTATGACCAAATCAACCCATATTCATAAAATCATGCAGCAACGGGAAAGTTGGGTTCAAGCGATTTGGTCGCATCAGGTACTCCCCTCGCAGATTTTACAATGCACCGATGGAGAGAAAATCGAAATCCTGTTTCCAGGATGGCTCAACAAAGGGACTGGGCCGGATTTTATTGATGCTCATATCATGGTGGGGGATTGCGAATACCACGGTGCTGTGGAAATTCATCTCCAATCGTCTTCCTGGTACTCCCACCAGCATCATCTCAATCCTGTGTATAACGCAGTGGTGTTGCATGTGGTGCTGGATGGCAGTGCCTCGAGGACTACCATTCGGGAAGATGGGATGTCCGTTCCAGAAATTGAATTACGTCCTTTGTTGGATGAGAACATGCTGGCTCTTTTAGGGGAAGAATCAGAGTTACTCAGCGACTATGATCGTCTTCCGGGACAGTGTGGTCTTTTGATTGCTAAATGGGGAGCCGCACCTTTAAAGAAGCTGCTGGGACATGCTGCAGAAAACCGGATGGAACAAAAAACGGAGAGAATCCGCGAACAATGGGAAACGCAAGACCCCGAACAGTTGCTATTTCAGTTGATTTTTAAGACATTGGGTTATAGCGCCTACCACCATGCCTTTGAAGAAATAGCTCAGTTGTATCCGCTCTCGGCTCTGTATCCTTTATTACAGCAACCTTATCGTGTTGCTCGAACAGCAATTCTTGCCAGGTGGTTTGGTGCGTGTGGACTCTTGTCAGACAATATTCCTGCCCTGAAACATCCTAGCCTGCGCAAAGAGTACCATCAATGGCTCGAAGAATGGAAGCAAGTTCCTAATCCCTGCCGTGTTTCTGAAAAGTTTTCAAAAAATTACCGTCCGCAGAATTCTCCAGAACGTCGATTGGTTGGCATGTTTCACCATCTTTATCATTTGAATGCGGACGGATTGTTAAAGCGATGGCTGCGATTGCTGATGGAACTGGAGAAAGTTGCTGCTGAGAAAACATTGAAGAGGACAGCCCTAAAGCAAACACAGAATTTATTTGTCACACCAGAATGGGAAGTCTGGCAGGCCTGCTTTTCCTTGTCTAAGTCTCCACGCGCTGCCGGTGCGCAATTGATTGGAAAGGACCGTCAGATCATTATTTGGGCTAATGCCATTATTCCGTTTTTTTTGACCTATGCCCGTTTGGAAAAATGGGTGGAGTTGGAAAAACTGTTGTATCGTCTGTTTATTGTTTTGCCGCCAGAACCTTCCAATTACCGTACCCATTTTATGGAGAAGCGCCTTCTGCCGTTTCCTCTTGCGGAATTGAAGCCCAGGACCCTTCGTATTGAGCAAGGATTGATTCAGATGCATCATAATTTTTGCCAAAGTTTTGATCAAGGATGTGTCAACTGCCAGATCATTCCGTTCTTAGGACAATTTCAACAAGAATTAGGAGCAACCAGAAAAGATTCTCAACGAACATCCTCCTGATATTTTTTTGGAAAGTAATGGATGGAAACATGAGATGTTAAGGAATCCTCAAACGACTTAGCAAATCTACTTGTCTTTTCAACGATCTTCTGCGTTGTTTTACCATTGACATAGCTTACTATGTTCCCGATAAAACGCCCCGAATCTCGATAAAAATCCTGCGTAATTTTCGCCTTCCTTAAAAAATTCCTTTAGACTGTTTGGGTTGCTGGTGTTGTTTAAAATTTTGGATGTAATCCTCCGTCACTTTTTCTACGGGTAGGTCAAGACAGCGAGCGTAATTATTGACAAAACTTCTGACATAAACGGCGGCGGAAGGCAATTTCAAATAGTCGTCATTTTCGATGGCAACCAGGTATGTTTGCCGGATACAAGTTTCCTGAGCTATTTCTTCCAACTCAATGGATTTTATTTTGCGAATTTCTTGAAGAATTTTTCCATTGTAGTGTTCGACAGATGTCAAAAAATCATTAACTGTTTCAAGAGAAATTTTATTTTTTTGGGAAATTTTATTGCGGATTTCTGAGCGTTGAGCCAGATGGTTTCCCAAAAGGTCGGATTTGTTTTTTGATGTTTCAATTGAGGAAAATTTTTTCCCTGGTGTGTCATCAGTTCGTGGTGGGGAAAAGGCCTGTTGCTGCTTGAGATTTGTATCGTGTTGGGCACGGCTTGGTGGATCCACCAACACCATATAAGCCTTGGTGACATTGCGTAAAATTTGCTCGTTTTCTTCATTAGCAAATGAGGAATGAGATTCTTCAGCATTGGCCTGGATTTTTTCGGAAGCCTCTTTATATGCTTTCCTAATTTCTTCCGTTGTTGCATCCGTTGGTACATTGAGTACTTGATAATAATTGTCGCATTCTTTGTGATGAATACTCATAGCTCTAAGACAGTTGTTCAGTGTTAGTTGGGGACATCAGTGGTCTCTAAATGGTTGTAAGCAAAATTTTGACCAATTTTCATTTTATAATCAATTTTTATCCCAAAATTGAAAAATGGCAGCTTGTTTTAGGAAAATTCGGTTATGTTAGGAAAAAGAGTGCAATGGTGAAATCAATATATCGAATCATAACCATTGGCTTCTGATGAACTGGAAGGTTGGAACTGATATCTTCGGGTCGTATCATCATTTGATAGAAATTTCTCTTTTCACTGCCTACCTGGTCTGCCAGTGACACATCGAATGTTAAAAAAGTTTTCCCAAATTCATAAGGCAAAAAATTAGCTTCTCCAACAAAGGCTGGGGCCCCTCTGACATATTTAATCCTAGACCGTTCAAAGGAACTAAAGGCAGGACTGTGTTCTCAGCATTGGAACTCAAGCCTAGTATTCTGCCTGAGCAAGTCTTTCTGAATCGCTGGTTATTTTTCTTGACATGCGTAAACAGTTTAATTACTGTTCCAAACACACTGGTTTTACCAATTTAACGCTCGCAGTAGCTTAGCTGGTTTAACCATTTGGTGGACAACCCATCCAATATGTTTTGTCAACCCATTATAATGGAGGAACGAATGAAGAAGCTTAGAATGTTCATCGGACTGTCTCTAATCCTCACCTTGGTACTGGCTCCGAGTACCTTTGCTGCCAAGCGGGAGAAGTTCGGAACCGATCAACGACACGAAGCAGTTAAAAAAGAACTGCGCACCATCAAAACCTCGGACAAGAAATTCAGATGGAAAATGGTCATGCCCTGGAGTAAAGGGCTGCTCTTCTACGATATGGCACAGCATTTTGCTGACAGCGTAAAGCTCGCCTCGGGGGGTCGCCTGGACATTAAGCTCTTTTCGGCTGGCGAACTGGTTGGCGCTATGGAATCCTTTGATGCCGTTTCCAAAGGTTCCGCCCAGGTTGGTCATGATTGGCCCGGCTACTGGAAAGGCAAAAATGAAAACTTCGTTTCCTTTGCCTCAGTTCCTTTTGGTCTCGATGCTGAAGGGTACAACATCTGGCTTTACGAGCGTGGTGGTCTCGAGCAGATGCAAGAACTCTACGGCCGATACAACCTGTACGTTCTCCCCGGTGGCCAGGGTGGCCAGGAGATGGGCTTGTTCTCCAACAAAAAAGCCAGCAAAATGGAAGATTTCAAAGGCATGCGCCTGCGGACTCCGGGCTGGTTTATGGATATCATGAATGAACTTGGTGCTTCGGTCTCCCCTCTTCCGGGCGGTGAAGTTTACCTAGCCCTGGAACGTGGAGTTATTGATGCCGCCGAATTTTCCTCCCCCGCCATCAACTACCCGATGGGTTTTGATGAAATCACCAAGTATGTCATCGAGCCTGGTGTGCACCAGCCGGGTATCCAGTGCGGCCTGTTCTTCAACATGGACGCCTGGAATGAACTGCCGGACGACCTGAAGTGGATTGTCAATATTTCCGCCAAAGAAACCCAGCTTTGGTCGACCGCCTGGATTGAGAACCTGAACGTACAGGCAATCAACAAATTCAAGGAAAAGATTGAGTTTGTACGGATGGACAAAGAAACCCGCAGTGCCTTCGCCAAAAAGACCAAGGAATACCTGGAAGGCTTGAAAGCCAAACATCCTGACGTCAAGAAAACCCTCGACTCTCAGGAGCAATTCAAGGTTGATTTTGCCGAGTGGCGCACACAGCGCAGCGGCGTTGCCCCCTGGCCGATTGACGATTACATCGGCGGCAAGCAGGATTAATTGAACAATAGAAACCATGCAGGCGAGGGTTACCTCGCCCGCCTTTTTCACTGTTTCACGTGAGGTTTTTATGCTCGCATTGGCATCAGGTATCAACGTCCTGAATAGAACCACCGGTCGTCTGGCTTCCTACATAGCCCTCCCCCTGATTATTGTGGTCGTTTACGAGGTTTTCATGCGCTACGTCTTCAATGCTCCGACTGTGTGGGCCTTTGAGGCAACCACGCTAATGTACGGCTGTCACTTTGCCCTCGGATTCGGCTATACCCATCAGCACAACGGTCATGTTGCCATTGATGTTTTTGAAGCAAAACTTTCGGAGCGTCCCCGAACCATTCTACGCATTGGCGTCAATCTACTGTTTTTTGTATCGACCATGGGTCTGATGTCTTTCTATGGTGCCCGTTACGCATTGGCATCATGGCAGAACTGGGAACTGGCATCAACTTCCTGGGCACCACCGCTCTATCCGTTCAAAACTGTTCTGGCGATAGGGTTTCTACTGATGTTCTTGCAGGGGATTGCCAAATTGATCGAAGACTTCAAAAGTCTCGGCGGCAAATAATTTTACCGTAGGGGCGAGGCATGTACTTCTCAGCAAAGCGGAGCATGCGTTAACGTAAGGTGGCAGATGCGTCGCCTCTACCCGTCCTGATTGGCCAAATGGAAACCATTTCGCGAAACTCCCGGAGTTAGTATGTCAGCAGAAATCCTTACAACACTGATGTTCGTTACACTGATGGCTTCGATTGCCCTAGGCCATCCCCTGGCAATTACCCTGGCCGGAGTCGCCACCATTTACGGTCTGATCGACAATGGCTTTCAAGTCGCCTCGCTTCTCGATCTGTTCGTCAACAACAGCTGGGGCATTTTCCAGAACTATGTCCTGGTGGCGATACCGCTGTTTATTTTTATGGCACAGATACTTGATCGATCAAAGGTCTCCGAAGGCTTGTTCGATGCTCTTTACATTGTACTCGGCGGACTGCGCGGCGGCCTTGGAATGGCAGTCATCGTCGTTTCGACAGTATTTGCTGCAACAACCGGGATCATTGGCGCTTCTGTTGTCGCTATGGGACTGATGGCCGGTCCGGCGCTGCTGCGACGCGGTTATAATCGAGGTATGGCGTCGGGCATCATCTGCTCTTCCGGCACCCTCGGCATTCTAATTCCACCAAGTATCATGCTGGTGGTTTACGGGGGCCTGACTGGAATGAAAGAAACATCGGTCGGCAACCTGTTTGCAGGCGCCATTTTACCCGGAATTTTACTCTCCAGCCTTTATCTCGGCTATGTCTCAATTCGCTGCACCATCAACCCAAAACTAGGCCCCCCGATTCCCGAGAACGAACGCACTGCAACTACCGCCGAAAAAGTGATGATGACGGCCAAGAACTTTGTCCCTCCTTTCGGTCTAATTTTGACGGTCATGGGAACCATCTTGGCCGGTGTCGCCACTCCGACCGAAGCAGCCGCTCTCGGCTGTATCGGCGCCATGGTACTGGCACTGTTCAACAAAAAATTAAACTTTGAGGTTTTGAGTCTGGCCTGCGAGGCGACCCTGCGCACCACAGCGATGATTATGCTGCTGTTCGTTGGAGGCAAACTGTTCTCCGTGGTTTTCTTGTCGGTTGGTGGCGGTGACGTGGTCGCCGATCATCTGCTCGGCATGGATGTCCACGAATACGTTGTCCTGGCGATCATGATGCTGGTGGTGTTCATGATGGGAATGTTTATCGACTGGGCGGCCATCCTGCTGGTTGTAGTACCGATTTTCACCCCGATCGCCAGCGATCTCGGGTTCGACCCTCTCTGGTTCGCCATGCTGGTTTGCGTCAACCTGCAGACGTCCTTTTTAACACCACCCTTCGGTTACGCCCTGTTCTATTTCAAAGGGGTGGCTCCGCCGGAGTACACCATGGGGGATATCTATAAGGGGATTCTGCCGTTTGTCGCCATTCAGTTGATCGGCTTGGCCATGATGATATTATTTCCGCAGATCATCACTTACCTGCCTGACTTGTTCTTTGGCAGATAACCAAGACCCAGAGGTTTTTTCAAAAAAATATGAACTTTATTCTCGGAGGTGTTACTAACAAGTAGACAACATCATTTGATTCACTCCTAATCATTTGAACCAGACTTTCCTCCAAGTATGGTACTCAGCCGGGTCTCCACTGAGTACCATACTATTCATCCAGGCCAATTCCCTTTTTAAGTTCTCACAACCTCATAGGTTGATTGAACAAAACCCCAATCGTAGGCTTTTGTTGTGATATGCCTGAGCGAAATATCGGCCTCCAATTTTCCAAATAAAGAGATGCCATTGCCTAGAATGACAGGAATGACCGTAATGGTGAAATCATTGATCAGGTTTTCAGCAAGGAAGCGTTGAATGGTGATTCCGCCATCAACATACAGCCGTTTTGCTCCCTCTTGAGTTAAGCACTCACATAATGCTTTGGGGGATTCGGAAGAACATGAAACTGTTTGTGACAGGTCCTCGGGAATTTTAATGGTATTGCTGCTTAGCACGACTACGGGCTTGCTGCCGTAAGGCCACCCTCCGAAAGAACGTACTTTTTCGTATGTGTTTCGGCCCATCACCAGAACATCGATCGATTCCATGAAAACATGATAACCGCAGTCTTCTCCTGCGGGAACGTTAGCATTTGCTTTATCCAGCCAATCGAGGCTACCATCGGTTCTGGCAATGAAACCATCCAGGCTGGTTGCAATGAATACGGATGAAATGAGACCCATTGGTAACTCTTTTGATGATGATGTCGTCATTATAGCGTGGAATCGCTTGACGGAAAATATATATCAGCTAAGATGGTTCATGATTTCAACTGAGCATCGTTTTCAATAAACTATAGGAAAATGAAAATAATAACATGTGAAAGTTACGCAGGATTTTCATCGAGGTTCAAGGCGTTTTATCGGGCGCATAGCTTGCTATGTCACTGGTAAAGCAACGCAGAAGATCGTTGAAAAGACAAGTAGATTTGCTAAGTTATTGTTTGAGCATTCCTTAATCAATTATGTAGGATATATGGGAGTTCAATATCGAATGCAAGATGATATTTGCATGATATCAGTAGAAGGTAATTTTGCACATCAAGAGATAGAAGAGTTGGTTTCATTCATGGCGACATCATTTGATGAAATGCATCCTGCAGGCTTGATATTGAATTTGGAGCAAGTAACGAGCATTGCTTCTTCTGGATTAGGAACGGTCAAATTGCTTTATCAAACGACCCTCCAAAAACAAATCGGATTTGCGATTTGTCAACCAAGTATCGTTGTTTCCAATGTTTTGACAGCAGTCAGCATGGATCAGATGTTTTCTATTTTTCAGACAGAAATAGAAGCATTGGAGCATCTCAGACAAAAAAATTCATAAAATATTCCCCCTCTTTGCCTGCTACAGGAGTAAATTGTTTCAAATATTGCCAGTTTTTTTGGTCCTTTTCCTCGTGTTTATGGACCATCTGATGATGGTGCCATTGAGCCCGACTATCTCGGAGTCCATTGGGCTGTCTTTGGAAAACAGTGGGTATCTCATCGCCGTCTATCCCTTGACAGCAGCATGCTCGGCTTTTATCACAGCTCCTTTTTCTGACCGATGGGGGCGCAAAAAGATATTGCTTGTACTGGCTGGCGGTTTTTTTCTTTCCACCCTTGGATGTGCTCTTTCGTTTGATGTGTTCACCATGTTCACATTTCGCATTTTGTCGGGCTTTTTTGGTGGTCCGATCATGCCCAATGCAATAGCCTATACAGGCGATCTGTTTGATGGGGAAAAACGAGCCAAGGCCATTACACTGGTAATGCTGGGTTTTGCGATTTCCTCGATTCTGGGTGTGCCTTTTGGTGCCTGGATTGGAGATTTTTTTTCATGGGAGGCTTCTTTTTATGCAGTGGCTTTTGCCGCTCTGTTTTGCTGGTTTGGGATTTACAGGATGCGCCCTGTTGAGACAGGAATAGAGCATGGCCTTATTTTTCCCCAATATGTGGAACTGCTCAAATTGTGGAAATTTAAAGAAATTAGAAAGCTTTTTTATACCAGTTTTTTTATGCTGGCAGGACTCTTTGGACTGGTTCCGAACCTTGGTCCGTGGCTGACCATAAACATGGGGATGAGCACAACGCAGGTGGGTTTTTGTTATATGCTGGGAGGGGTAGGAGGAATTATTGGAAATCAGCTCTCTCCTCAGGCGTTGAAGTATATTTCCAAGCCTGGTGTGGTGAGCCTGGGTTCGATAATTATGGGGATTACTTTGCTGCTGTTTACCAATCTTTCTTATCCGGTCGCATTCTCATGGGTTTTTATGGCATGTTTGATGTTTGGTGGATCTTTCCGGATGCCTGCGTTTCAATTGATGTTAACAGAAACGGTGCCCATTTACATGCGTGGCCGCTTGATGTCCATGAGTATGATTGTCATGAACCTTTCCATGGGATTGGGGGGGATATGGTCCACACCGCTGTTGACCCTAAAAAATGGAGTCATTCATGGGATATCAATTATCGGAATCATTGCTTTTTGTGCGACATTGCTGGTAGTTCCTTTAATTTATTCTACTGGAAAACTGTCAGAAACTACCTTCTGAAACGGAGTGTGGCAGTTATTGAAATGATTGCGTTGCCACAATAGCAGGTCTTTGAATTGATAAACTACAGAAAAATTTTCTATGAACCAGGGATCTGAAAAACTCATCAGGTATTTATATTTGGGGCCCGCATTGGGGGTGATGAGAAAGTTGACATTGTATTTATTGTAAAATCCAGGTTTGTGAATAGAAGCCCAGCCCATCAAATCTTCCAAATTGACGACATCAAAGTTTGCATAAAAATAATTACGCCACTTGTAATTAAATACCCGACCGATATCGGTACACCGTTCATTGAGTTCAAAATACATATGATCCACAGAATCGTGCTGTATTCTGTATTCTTTTGGAGAGATGCCTGTCCACCACAATGGCAACGCTCTTTGAAGGTTTGCATCCACATAGGAATGGGTTGCCATCAACAAGGCAAATCCTATAAGAGTTCGGCGTATCCATTGGACTGGTTCATGCTGGTAAAATTGGAGGAATACAAAAACACTCAATGTGATGAGCAGAATGTAGGCAAAGGCCACATACCTCTGATAAATTCCCGGGTAAAAGAAAAATGACATGAACGTGATGTAGACACAAAAGAATCCTAATGTGGTCAGAGCAGGCTTATTCCACAGTGTTTTCTTTAATAAAACGATAAACATCACAAGGGGTACTGAAAATTCCGGGTGGTAGCGCCAAAATCGTAAATATCCTTGCAGATAGTCCATGAGTTCTGGAATTTTTTGTGTATTTTTATTGATTTGAAAGGTGTTGAAGTTCATGGTGTCTGCCAATCGCTCCAGTTTGGGAAACATGTGTTGAAAACCTGGAAATACAGGGTTGCCAAGCCAAAGAAAATTTTTTCCTAAAAATGGCAGGCATAACAAGAAAAATAAAGCTGGCATCAAAAAATGGGAAAAAGTAATTTTTTTTTGCTGCTGCATCGACAGTAAGACAGAAGTGGGCAATAGAAACATGATGTAAGGCAAAGCTGTCAATTTGGAGCTGATGGCAAACGAGGAAAACATGACGACAGCAATCATGCAATTTTTTTGTGTTGCTGGGTGGGGACTCAGCCACTGCCGGATAAGTGCGGCCGTTGCAACGCCCGCAGCAATCACGCCAATCCAATCTGGTTTAAAAGCGATGGTATCACTTGGTGCGAAATTCAGCATGGTGGGCCATGCTAAAAAACATACAGCCAATCCTGGAATTTTTCTCAATATCCAAGGAACGGTTCCTAATAACAGAACCATGCCTCCAATGGTTAAGGAAAAAGTAATCTGTTGTGCAACAATGTGGTAGGCAAAATCGTTCATTAAAAAGGCCCGAATGAATACACCAAATGTTTCGTAAGTGCCTAATAATAAAAAATGTGTATCCAGATTATACTGATTGAAATCAATGCCTCGAAACAAATACTTGGCAAAGGGAAGGGTATTATGAAGCTGCTCTGTTCCATTCACTGGAAGAAATGTGGTCAAGTATCGGAAACTAAAAGTAAGTACCGGCAACCACCAAATCCAGCTAGGGATGGATTGTTGTTTATAAAAACGATGAAGCCTGCGAAAAGGAAGAGTGATTTGTTTTGGTGTGACAGAGAAAGTTGCCAACAGGACAGTGCCTGTAAAAAATAATTTATAGCTTAGAGGATTTGCAATAAATAATATTGCCCCAATGATGGCGACGTTGCCAAATAACACAATACCAAGAAGTTGGGAGATGACCCAATTCATTCCGGGATAGAAGTTATTTATCCAATGACGACGTAGAATGAACTGCCGAAGCATTTCGCCTGTATAAATAATGCTCCATACCATACTCAAACTATAGAGTAAGGTTGAAAAATAAAACAGACGATTCCATTCGTGTGTTAGTAAAAAATCAGGAAGGTCTTCAGAAATCCAGAGAAAGGTTAAGCTGAAAAACACGAAAGCGTGTTTTTTTATTGATAAAATCAGTTGGTCCAAAGCGATTTAAATTTCTGTTATCGAATCTTTCAGTGTACATGCCGTATTAATTGTATCCTCCAGTGCATCAACTGTAGTGGTCAAGTCATCCACTTCTCCTGCCGCATCAGATTCGGCATCTGAAAACGCTGCTGCAAATTTTGTGGCAACTGATGACAATTTTCCGATCAGTGTCAGCACACCCCGGCCAGGAGGATCTGTTGAATTTTTGGTATCGCTGAAACTCCGGCACACAGCAGACAAATTGCCGTGCATGTCCAACGTGTCATCACTGGTTCCAAGTGCTGCTTTGGTTGTTGCAGAAAGATTGAAGGAATCGTAGAATAGAGCCAGGTTTTGTTCTTTTTCCCAGATACGGCCATCTAATTTTTTCATCACAACTCCTACGGTGTTGGAGCTATCTGCCAAACTTGTCGTATCTACGTAAGAAGTGATGGAACTGTCATCGGTAATCAGATGGTTTCCGGTGTTGGCGATAAAGGTTGTTGCCAAACTGCCATCAGAAATGGAGAGGGTGGTTGCAATTCCTATATCCAGCAACAGCACCATTTCCAGGCTCACGGCAAACATGGTGGCAAATGTTTCTAACACCAGCTCACTGCCTGATTGATCCGTTGCTCCATCAAACAAATCGATCACTTCTTCCAGAGCTTCTTTGGAATCCTCCATTGCAGTTTGCCGTTGTGTCTCATCAGGAATATCACTTTCACTGAGTTTCAAAGCGTTGATACTGAAAGCAAATCCTACATTTTCAGAACCCAATACATTCGTAGCACTGGTATCCGTAATGGCCTTTACCGATTTTCCAGAAGCATCCAGTAGATTGATGATATCGTATCCAGCTTTTCCCATGTAGGCGGCTGCCAAATCAGCTCGGCCTGAACACTTACTGATGGCTGTGTCATAATCCCTGTCATTGAGTGCGCTGGAACACCCTGAAGTGGCTTCATCTTCTGGTACAATGTCCCCACATCCCCAGATGATTAAAATCAAGCTGCCGATCAAACCGATCCATCCAATTTTCCAGAAATGCTTATATTTCATAATTTTACTTTCTTCTATATATCGTTGAGAAAAGTTACTCGAAAATTAAGGACAAGGTTGATGGCAATCTGGTTCAAAGGAATACATTTCTCGGACCAATTGCGGTAAAAAAACAAGAGCAAGTTTAACGGGCAGGCTTGAGTATTTGTGTAAGTTTTTCTATTTCTCCTTTAATCATTTCTAATTTATCCGCTTCTCCTCCTGACTGCGGACGCTGTGCCTTGATCTTTTCTAAGCGCATGTGGCATTCTTTGGCTTCCTGTATTAGCTGACAGATATGTTCTTCAAATATTTTGGTTGCCAGACGAAAAATTGCTATTTTCTTTTGCGATGCCATATTTGATGCTGATTGCAGCATACCAGTAAAGTTGAAATCAGGATGTTGTTCAGTTATTTTAGTGAATTTATTATCCTGTTCTCCTAAATAAGTTGCAGCTAAATATTGCAGCTCAGTGCTAATAATATCAAAAATAGGTTTCGGGGTATAAACACCTGCATCATTTTTTCCTGATCCAAACTGATCCATGCTTTTGGTGATTTCACTGAGTACAAATCTCCATTTTGTGTACGATTTGTTGCTCCGTTCTTCTACAGCCATTTGTGGAAAATCTTCCCCCATTTTTCGTAAAATATGGTTATAGATTTTTTTAGACAATTGACTGGAATATACCTTGGTTTGGGGATCGAGTTCAAGCCCAATGGATGTCTTCAGCAAATTACCGACACCTTGGACTTGTTGGGGAGTCAACAGAGTTTGAGTGTTTTCAAACTCTTTGATCATTTTCTCTAAGTGGACCACTTGTACGATTTCAAACCATTGCTGAAAATCATGATCTCTATGTTTGAGAAGAATTGAGAGGTATTCAACATGTTTATTGAGGAACCACTGCATCGGAGGCAGGTATTCTTTGAGAAATCGTTCAGGGGAAGTTTCGTTATCAAGCTCCCATCCAAATTCTGTAGAGGGAAAAAGAAATAATAAGAAAACATGATCTCCCGGAGAATTTTTACGGCGTTCCGGCATTTTGAGATAAAAGTCATCCCCTGATTCGTCAGAGTCGAGTTGTTCCCGTTCCCATCCGGGGCCACCTATTAATGTTCCTGGTTCGAGCGTTGCCATTGGATCGGAATGGTTCATCAATCGGATATCTCGTGAAATAGGCATCCAATAGTGTTTTTTCAACTCTTTGTAAGGAATGATATCCGACTGCTGAGACTCGCATATGAACATATTGCGCTTGATGAAGCGGGGAGGCAGATTTCCTGTCACAAACATTTTTTGCAAAAACTGAAAAGCACGCTCCAATTCTGCTCTAGTTGATCGTGCGGCAGAGCACTTAATGAGTTCGTCAATCGTGGGCACCATCCCCTGGACGTACATGGTTTCTCCCAGATGTTTGTCTGTAATCATATGAGGCTGCCGGTTATAGGCAGTGAATCCCCGGAGCAATGCGCTTGTGTGTTTCTGAATTTGGCGGTTTACGGCTTCGGTATCCACTTCTTGCTTTGGTGCAGGAGCAATAGATTTACTTTTTGCTTTTTCCAGAAACTTTTGCATTGTGGCAACAGACGCATTGAACTGATTTTCACACTCTGCTGTAATCAAAGCCGTGCGCTGTCCAATTTGGGACATCATACGATTTGGGTGTTTGATAGAAAAAATTTGTTCGAAAGAAGAAAAATATCGTGTGATTTCAAACTCGTTGGAGCGTTCTCCTTTTCCAAAAAAGCTACTGATCGCAGGAATGGCAGCTGATTTGCTTTCTACAACTGTGGCTGAACTGGTCTGTTTCGGAGGAAATTTATTTTCTGCGCTGCGAAGCAATTTACTCATCCTCATGTGATAATTACGTGGATTGAACAGCTCAATATCTCCTATGTGGAACGGCAATTTGTCGGGCGGCAGTTCTTTTGCGACGTATTCCCCAATCTGGGTGAGCCAGCTTCTCATCAGCAAGTGCTTACTTGTCAGGTAATCCGCATCTTTTCCTTTAAATGCATTCCGGGGAAATTTATTTTCTACAATCTGCCAGAGAATATCCCGAAACGTATTGGCATTGAGTGGAATATGGTCAGGCAGCACAAATTTGATATTTTTAGCTATATATTCTTTCACCATATTCCATATTTCAGCATCCCAATTCATGTCTTTTTTGTTGTCAAGCCCTTTGGCAATGAGCTGTCCATTGAGTAAACCGAGGGTCGTATTGACCTCCTCCCAAAGATTTTGCTGAAGATAAATATAGTGAAACAGCCGTTCTTGGATGCCCATGAACACGTTACAAAAAATACTGAGTTCCTGGCTGAATTCTTTATCAGGGATTGTTGAATCATTGAAATTTCGGATAAACAATCCCATCGGAATTTTAATGACGAGCACATCTTCCCCCTTGCCCACACGAATGGTTGCTGAACGCTTTGATTCTGGCTCAACAATCGCTTTGTCTCCTAAAAGTGCAGGGGATTCCATATCCACCACCACTTGGCCATTAACCAATACATCCACAATACCACTGCATAACAAAAAGAGATCTTTTCCTGATTCTCCCTGTCGAATGATTTCAGCTCCTGTCGTAAAAAAACCAAATTCAACTCTTTGCAGCAGTTTGTTTCCTAAAGTTTCCAGGCACGATCCTGTGAGCGGATAGGCATGCAAAAGCGATGAAACGGCAGGTATTGCCCCTGTTTGTGATTTAACGAGCGGATAATATTGATTCGTGACCCATTGCATGGATCAATCCTTTCTATACATTGAATGAATTTCTTGGGTGAAATTCCATAAAGTACATGTGTCAGTGTCTAAAAAATTACTCTATTTGAAATTTGCTAATCAAAAAGTCATCATATTCATCAGCAAGGATAGCAATACAGGCAATCATCCATTCCAGTTCTTCTGGGTCCAAGCCTTCTACTGGACGAACAAAACTAAGAATGAGCTGCTTATTTCGAATGCCAAAGGACGCCCCTTTTAATTTAAAACTTCCATTCAATTGTAAGACATACTTGTATACCGTATGAACGTCTTTTTCCAGACGACATATATTGGAGGCGACAATCAATTCGGCATCGTCGTCCTCTGAGGTTAAAAAGATCTGAACTTTTACAGAGCCATTAATAATCCACCACTCTGTCTCATTGATAAATCCTTTTTCTGCTTCTCCACAATTTTCCAAAAAATCTGAAATTAGTTCACTGTATTGATTTGGCATATTTTCCTTTCTCTTTCAGTTACCAGTCAGCCATAGATAGTTAAAGGTACATACAAAATTGATTGACTATAGACTATTTTGAATACTCAGCTGCAAAAAAAGTGTCCAAGTCCTTTAAAAGTTTCTGATTGATTGTTTCCACAGTTTTGTTTAACGCGACTACTACATGATAAGGTTGTTCCGATTGAGAAGGCTCTTGGTGATGATATATGGTGTACCAGCTGTATGTCTTTGACCTTGCATGCCTTATTCCAACAAAGAGAGATATTCCTGCATAAGGGCGATTTTTTTCCAGTTTTTGTCCAAATTCTTGAATCTCCATTTCTAGATGATACACATCTTTTTGCCCAATACTGCTGGCTGCCAACTCAATTAATTGGCTGAAGGTGAGTGATTTCAGGAAATAATGATACAACAATTCATGAGGAGGGGAGACCCATTTGGCATAGTTGTAAAATTTTACTTCAGATGGCCGTATTTTTACGGCAAAATTGACCGTGTTATACGGAGACATGCTGCTGACTTTTTTGAACAACATAAGGGCTGGGTATTTCGTGGGCTTGCCTTGTTTGTAAAGAGAATGCGAGGGGGATTCCATAAAATAGTAATGCGTCGTTGGTGCTGTTTCAGCACAACCCGTTAATGCCCACAACAGCAGTATTATTGCAAAAGAACTAAAGGTGTTTTTTATTCTTTGATACAACACGGTGTCTCCAGTCAATGAAATATGATGAGTTGATTAGGAAAATTTTTCTGGCTTATCTTTTCTTCTGTGAGTTTTATTGTTAAGAACACTTATCATGTGATCGTTCAGAATGGGTATAATATGCTTCTGGTATTAGGTCAAGAATATCATTAAGAATTAATGATCTATTTTTTCAATAAACGCCTTATCTCTGTATTATTTTATTAAAATAAACAGTGTTGATTAATTTTTCTTAGACCTCCGAATTGCAGCTATTTTGCTTGATACAGAAACTTTATATTTCGTGGACAGTGCCTATAATTTCTGATAAACTAGAAAATTCATATTTAGAGTGATTACATTTGTAGGATGACCTTAATTCCATGGAAACCCAACCTGTTGTGAGTGAAAAATTTATGATTACCTTAACTCCTGTAGCGGCAAAAGAAATAAAGAAAATTATGGCCGAACAAAATGTTCCTGACGAAGTCGGTATTCGTGTGGGTGTAAAAGGCGGTGGATGCGCTGGTTTTACATATACTTTTGAGTTTGATGGCAAAAAAAACAAATTTGACTTAGAGTTTGAATCAGAAGGATTAAAAATTCTCACAGATAAAAAAAGTCATCTATATATCAAGGGAACGGAAATTGACTGGAGCAATAGCCTCATGGACAGAGGATTGAAGTTCAACAACCCTGGAGCAAAAGGCTCTTGCGGCTGCAAAACATCCTTCATGTATGAGCCCCCTGAAGAAGTGGGAGCCATGCCAACTCCCTGGAAATAACTCTATTTCATTTTCATTTCAAAATTTTAACAGGCAAATTTCAAATGAGCGTACCATCATGGTCTGGTGAATCCATCGAAGATCAAGTCACAAAAGCGATCCAATCAGCTATTCCTGAGTCACGGGTGCACGTGCAAAGCAATGGCAATCATTTTGAGATCACCGTCACTTCGCCCTTATTTGAAGGCAAAGGGCTGTTGGAGAAACAAAGGATGGTTTATTCTGCCATCACTCCATTCATGTCAGGCCCTGACGCGCCAATTCATGCGGTAGATCGCTTAAAAACATTAACAGAGTGATCGTGATATGATTTCATGCCATACCTGTTATTGCTCACGGTAGGCGTTTTAACATTTCCACTTGATTTAATCCCGTTGCAAATTACTGCCATTCTTACCTTACCTACATTCATTGAAGAGGATACATGAAAATTGAAGACAAACAGCTTACTTTTTCTAAGACACTGGAAGTTAAGTATGCTGGCAAGATCATCAGCGAAACTGATTCGGAAATCACGATTGAAGGAGAGGATGAAGATTCTTACCTCAAAGTATATTCCCCTTTTCGAGGGATTGCACAGTTATTCTTTTTTGAAAATGAGAAATGGGTCAATGCAGAAAGTGGTTCTCCGAATTTTGACTTATCGTCCTTGGGTTTGGATCCCTCTGCCTTGATGGGCGGTTCCTTTGATAGCTCTGCTTTGATGGGTGATACCCTCGATAATGAGGATGATCAGGTGATAGAAGTGGATGGAGAAACAGTGGATGAAGTAGATGCTGATGAAGTGAAGGATGAACATGCTCCGACAGATGAAGCATCCGATAATCAAGAACAGACAAATGAGGAAAAAATGGAGTCAGAAACACCAGAAAATGCAGTTGAAATAGTAGAAGACGGATTGCCGATTGTTTGTTTTGAGACAGAAAAAGGCGATATTCGTCTGGAACTTTATGAAGATGATGCTCCCAATACGGTAGCAAGCTTCATCTCCTTGATTGAAGGAAAGTTCTATGATGGTTTAGCATTCCATCGCGTGATTAGTAATTTCATGATTCAGGGAGGTTGTCCTGAAGGAACAGGCACAGGAGGTCCTGGTTATCGTTTTGCTGATGAGATTTCAGACCGTAAGCACGATGATGCCGGTATCCTTTCTATGGCCAATGCAGGCCCAAATACCAATGGGAGCCAGTTTTTTATTACTCATGGCCCTACTCCTCATTTAGATGGAAAGCATACTGTTTTTGGAAAAGTGACCGAAGGCATGGATGTGGTCAATTCCATCGTGCAAGGGGATTTGATCAAACAAGTCATTGTACAGCAAAAACGCAGTCATTCCTATGAAGTCAACAAACTGTAAACCGAGGTCTTTTTGAAAACAAGGAACGTTTTATAAACCTTAACAAACAAAACATTTATGCCTGAAAAGATTATAGAAACGGATATTTCTGTAGAGATGCGCGAATCCTATCTGGAATACGCCATGAGTGTTATCATCGGGCGTGCCTTGCCAGATGTACGTGATGGGCTGAAACCGGTACACCGCCGGACCCTGTTTTCCATGTCGGAGCAAGGGAACGACTACAATAAGCCGTATCGTAAATCAGCCCGCGTGGTAGGAGACGTGATTGGAAAATATCACCCACACGGAGATTCTGCTGTCTATGACACCATTGTGCGATTGACACAGGATTTTTCG
Source organism: SAR324 cluster bacterium (assembly GCA_015231885.1). Taxonomy (GTDB): domain Bacteria; phylum SAR324; class SAR324; order SAR324; family NAC60-12. Next base: position 74,492 of record JADGAT010000005.1, on the reverse strand, counting down.
ATGCGCTATCCGCTGGTTGATGGACAAGGTAACTTTGGTTCGGTTGATGGGGATGCTGCTGCCGCAATGCGTTACACAGAAATCCGAATGCAGCGTCTTGCCCATGAATTGCTGGTGGACCTGGAAAAAAACACGGTAGAGTTTCTTCCTAATTACGATGAATCCCTTGATGAACCATCAGTACTGCCTGCAAAAATTCCAAATTTATTGATCAATGGTTCAACAGGTATTGCGGTTGGTATGGCTTGTAATATCCCTCCCCATAATATCAGCGAAGTCATGGCAGGCTTGCTGTACTACATCGACAATAGACACCACTCGTCCTTACCGGAGTTGATGGAACACATTCCAGGGCCTGATTTTCCGACTGGGGGTTGTATTATGGGAAGGGCTGGGATTTATAGTGCGTATAGCACAGGTCGCGGAATCGTTAGTATCCGAGCTCAGGCTCATGTTGAAACAGAAACTGGGGATCGAGAGTGCATTATTGTGACAGAGCTGCCCTACATGGTCAATAAAGCAACTCTGATAGAAAGGATAGCTGGACTGGTACGGGAGAAAAGAATCGAAGGTATTTCAGATTTGCGCGATGAATCGGACCGTAAAGGAATGCGCATATATATTCAGGTAAAAAGAAATGAAAATCCAGAAGTGGTGTTGAGTAATCTTTATAAGCACACGGCCATGCAATCATCCTTTGGTGTGATCATGCTGGCGATTGTGGATAAGCAACCCAGGGTTCTGCCAATAATGGAAGTACTAAGGCTGTTTTTAGACCATCGACTTGTTATTGTGACCCGCAGGCTGGAGTATGAGCTGGAGCAGGCACAAGCGAAGGCTCATATTTTACAAGGGTTGACTATCGCACTTTCCAACCTGGATACAGTGATTGAAGAAATTCGAGAGGCTGAAAATGGGGCGGCTGCCAGAAAAATTTTGATGGAGCACCATCAGCTCACAGAAAAGCAAGCTCAGGCGATTCTTGATATGAGACTGCAGCGTTTGACCGGGATGGAACAAAATAAAATCTTGGAAGATTATGAGCAATTAAAACAGTCGATTGCCGACTATCAGAAAACTCTTGCTGATGAGAACCTGATTTTAGATATCATACGCGAAGAATGTATAGAAATTCGTGAAAAGTATGGTGACGCTCGCCGCACACAGATCTCAGAAGAAGAAAGTTCCATTTCGATAGAAGAGCTGATCACCCGTGAGGATATGGTGGTCACGATCACTCATAGTGGCTACATTAAGCGAAGTCCTACCAGCGAATATCGACTGCAACGACGTGGAGGAAAGGGTCGAATCGGTATGAGTATGAAAGATGCTGATTTTGTCGAGAAAATGTTTGTTGCTTCTACGCATGATCATCTTCTGATTTTCACCACCTTTGGTCAGGTGTTTTCAATGAAGGTCCATGAACTGCCTCAAGCAGGTCCTGCCAGCAAGGGTAAAGCTATTATCAATGTTTTACCATTACGGCCAGAAGAAAAAGTTTGTGCCTATTTGAGTGTTCCAGAATTTACAGAAGGGATGTACATTTTAATGTGCACGATGAATGGGATTTGTAAAAAGACGGATCTGCAGGCATTTCGTAAAGTCCGTTCATCAGGTATTCGAGCAATTACGCTGGATGATAGTGATAAAATGTTGTCGGTCCGTTTAACAGATGGCAATCAGGAAATCTTCATTGTCTCTCAACAAGGAATGAGTTTGCGTTTTCATGAGGAACAAATTCGTCCAATGGGAAGAGAAGCACGTGGGGTAATTGGTATGCGCCTGAAAACAAATGATCAGGTTGTGACCATGGAAGTCTTACAAGGGGAGGGCAATATTCTGACAGTGACCCAGAATGGTTATGGGAAAAAAACGCTTTTGGAAGATTACCCGCTTTCCAGGAATCGAGGCAATCAGGGAGTGCGGGTTATCAAAACTTCTGATCGTAATGGATTGGTGGTGGGAGCACTACAGATTGAAGAAGATTTTCAAGTATTCCTGGTGACTCAATTTGGCAAATTAATCCGTATCAAAACAGATAATATCCCCACCATTGGCCGAATTACTCAAGGAGTGCGTCTTTTTAATCTCGATACAGGAGAACAGGTAATCGATCTGGCAGGGTTTGAAGAAGATCCTGACGAAGAGGTAACCGACGACGCGGATGTTGAAACACATGAAGAGGAAGTAGTGGCAGAAAGTCCAGATCCGGAACCCACAGAGTAATGGTTCTCTTATTTTTTTTTCAACAGATATTGAGGCACTTTACGTGGTTTTTTTGCCCATGACTGTCCATGAATGTCCTCCTCCATTCTTTTCCGCCAGTCACAAGCCATGTGGAATGCTTTCTTTTCTCCATGTTTGTTGATTGAAAACATACGACACTTGTGCGTGCCATATTCTGGACTCCAAGAGACCGAAAAATAGTCACTGTAAGTTCCGTTTCGACTCTTTTTTCTTGTTCTGCAAACTCCAATTACTCCAGTTTTATTTCTTTTATCCCGTCTTACAATACGGCGGGCAGGATAGGTTTTTCCAATTTCCTGAATCAGATTATCCTGAAATGCGAGTGCTTTTTCCAAAGCGATTTGACGTCCACCGCATTTGCGATCACTGAATAGTTTGGAATAAGTAATACTTTCGTTATATACCCGAACGAACCAACCATGGGTATCTTTCGAATCAATGCGGCTGATTCCTTTGTGTTTTGGTTCTTGTGCCGTTGTTTCATTTTTTTTATTCGGCTTTACCGATTTTTCCTTTTTCTTCCTTCCCATCTATTTACCCCCTATTTGACATGAAAAGATTCAACTTCTATTTCGCAAATATTACCATGTGCTGTTCTTCATGTAAATGGAAGATTTTCTGGTTACAATCCTGTCGGTGATGATTGCTATGGGTTTGAAAAAAATAGAATAGTATGTTTTTTCTACAATAATAAATTAATAAAATCAGTAATTTGTTTTGTAACTTTATGATTTCATGACAGATCTTTTTTTCGGATTTTTAAGATTTTGAATCAACGACTTGGGGCTAATAAGCTAATTTTTAAGAAGATCTTTTCTGTTGCTTTCCTACTCAGGATTTTTTATTCTATGCTTCGTTTGAAGACAAAATTGAATTCTTCAATATTAATTTTTCAATGGGCAATACAAAATAGTAGCCTGAAAAATCGATCCAAAGGGAATTGGATTTAAAAAAAGAAGGATCTTTTTATAATTGGTCACTGGTTATCGACTTCAATCGTGCCTGGAAAGAAGGATCTTTTTTCAGTTGATACACGGTTAATCAATCCAAACGGAATTGGATTTAGGAAAAGAGATGGATCTAAACCATAGATGGTCATTATTCAAAGAAAAAATTCAGCAAGAGCTTGAGCCTGAAGAATTCGAAGCTTGGCTTGATGATCTGGCACTCGTCGAGATTTCATCTAAAAAAACGATTATTGCTGGTATTTCACATCCAATGTTTCGGGACGATATTGCTAAAAACCACGATCATTTGTTCCGATCTCTCCTGACAGAACTCTTTCCAGAGTATGCTCCATTTCATAAGAAAAAAGTAAAGTACCGTGTGGGAGTGCATCATTTTGTACAACAAGACTCCATTCAAACAGAGTTTGCTTTTGATGACGCTTCGAACGATTTGTCCACTGCCTCTGAAGGATTCCCTGATGCTTCTGGTTCATTTCCGGAAAAGAACCAGGAGGTCTTGGATGAGTCTCAAAAAATTATTCCTCTCAAAACGGCCTCATTTGAGGCGAAACACTGCTTGAATTCATTAGTGATTGGCAGCCACAATCAACTGGCTTATGAAGCGGGTTGTCGGATTATTCATGAGTCTGGAATATTGTATAACCCTTTGTTCATATATGGTGGCATTGGGTTGGGAAAAACTCATTTGTTAGAAGCGATTGGGCAGGCTTTTTCTCAATTGCACCCCACTGCCAATATCGTATATACGACAGGAGAGGGGTTTTTGAATGATTTCTTAGTGCACCTGAACCAAAAGAAAATGGATGTATTTCGTCAGCGTTATCGTTTGACAGATTTGCTTCTTATTCGAAATGTTCAGACAATTTCTGGTGCCCGGAGTCAGGAAGAGCTATTGCATACAATCGATGCTCTGCTGAAAAGAAAAAAGCAGATTGTAGTGACCTGCAATCAGTTACCAAGTAATATTGATAATTTGAATGAAATGCTTTGTTCGCGTCTGCAATCAGGGCTAGTCACTGATATCGGTGTGCCTGACTTGGAGATGCGTATGGCGATTTTGCAAAGCCGCGCAAAGCAGGATCATATTCTCTTACCACCTGAAGTGTGTTACTATATTGCAAAACACATTTATTCAAATGTCAGCAAAATGGTAGGAGCCCTGATACGTTTAGGTGCCTATGCTTCTCTTTTACGTCAAAAGATCTCACTCGACTTCGCCAAATCTCGACTGGTTGACCTTTTGGAAACTACCCACCTGACAGAATTTTCATCAGATGCGATGCCTGATGACAAAGCAGAAGCTATTTTGCAAAAAATTTGTACCATGTCTCAAGTATCTCGATCTGATTTACAATCAGCTGGCCGTGCAAATAAAGTTGTTCGCGCCAGGCAGATGGGGATGTATCTATTGAGAGAACTGACCGATATGAAGCTTTCAGAAATTGGAAAACAATTTGGCAATCGAACCCATTCTGCAATTCACAATTCCTTAAAGCAAGTTGAGAAAAAAATGGAAACAGATGATCTGCTGCGTCAGCAAATTCTCTCCTTGAAAGACGACCTATCTGAGAAAAAGTTTGTCAATCCATCAGAAATTCCTCGCCTTATTTCAGAAGCCAATTAATGGTAATCAGCGAACTGACTGGTGCATTTGGATTGGTTTCATCCTCATGGTTTCGAATTCCGGATGTAGCGGTTTGGCTACTGATAGTCCTGATACGTATACCTATCGGGGATATCCTTTAAAAGTCCAGAAAAAAGTGGATCGAACTTGTCGGCGTTTGGGAATTACACATTTTGTTATAAAAGATCAGACGGTATTATTGAAAAAACAAAACACGGGTGAAGTTTTTTCATTAAATCACTACCAGCCCGTTCTCCCCGATGGCTACTATTATTGTAGCGAACAATCCGCTCATTCCTCTAATTTAGAATAATTTTTCTCTATTGATTTGTTGTATTATCTTTAAAAATTATCAATGTGAGACTAAAGTATTCCAAAAAATCGCCGATTAAGAATATAGGCGGGTTTCATTGTATAATTTGACTGCCTCTGATACTAACTTTTTATTAGGCCCCAGAGTGATCGTGTTTCAAAGAAATTTAAAAATATATCCAGACTTTGTTGTATTGATGATTATTGGTTTTTTGTTGATGGGGTGCAGCAGTTCACCAAAATACTACAATAACCCATATGAAGACCCCAGGGCACAAAAAGAATATCAAGAATGGGTAGCAGGACACAGTAAGAAGCAGGAACGTTCTGATGAATTTGTAAAGAAACAAAAAGCCTGGATGCAGACGGATGAAGAACGAGGGCCGATCTACCGCGGATATATGGAAGATATCACTCATGTTAACCAACGTTGGCAAGCAATCCAAAACAAGGATAAAGCCGCTCGCTTGCGTGCTTTTCGCCAGGCTGTTGGAATATTTAGTTCTGCCGATGAAATTAAATCACAGAAGGGCAGGAACGTACAAGAACGAAAAACATCAATTGATACAGCAGCAAATCGTGAGAATTCTGCTAGGTATCAAAAATATCTCCTCTTGCGACAATCAATCAACAACAGGTTGTATGAGACCTTTGAACTGGAGGAAACTGATTTTTAAAAGTCCTTGTTTTATTTTTCCAAATAAGCTTGCCCAACCCCTTCTACTCAAAACTCTTACCTCATTTTAGAAAACACGCCTCTTGCCATTCTTTATTCAGAGACCGAGTGTATGGAGTATTATCGAAAATTGTTTAACTCCATTCAGTTGAAACTCATCATTACAAACATGAAATTACTGTTAGGAATTTTCCATTTTCTGTGTTAAGAACATTGAGAGAATATGCAGTTTAAGTCGTGATGAAAAGGTCGTTGAAAATGAAATTGCTTGTTATCATTTCGATCATACCATCTTCAACTGATGGGTCTTCTTTTTGTCATATTCTTTCCAAACCTGATGACTTGGCTGGGTGCCATGGCCTATGAATGATTGTAGAAAACTTCGATTTACTCTCGCACGTCTGTAGAAAGGAAAAACATGGATCTTTCATCTCATTATCTGGAACTGTATGAAGCGTTATCATCTTTCATTCCTAAAACCAGGTTGATCCACGATCCTCTGCGGACATTGGCCTATGGAACAGATGCCAGTTTTTACAGGCTGATTCCTCAGCTGGTTGTTAAAGTGGAAACAGAAGAAGAAGTCATTGGTGTACTGAAACAAACTGAAAATCGCAAAATACCGGTGACTTTTCGTGCGGCAGGCACAAGCCTTTCAGGGCAGTCCATTACGGATTCTGTGCTTGTTTTACTGGCAAATACCTGGCAAGGTCACCGCATTATGCAGGATGGCAGGCAGATTTCACTACAGCCAGGTGTGGTAGGTTCAAATGCCAATCGTCATCTTATTTCATTTGGCAGAAAAATAGGGCCGGATCCAGCATCTATTAATTCTGCAATGATTGGAGGAATTGCTGCAAATAATGCCAGCGGCATGTGTTGTGGTACAGCACAAAATAGTTACCGTACTCTAAAAAGTATGAAAATTATTTTTGCTGACGGCAGTACACTGGATACGGGAGACTCTGAAAGTAAAAAAGCGTTTACCGCTTCCCGCCAGGAGATGCTGTCCCAAGTGGAGACACTTGCTAAACAAGTCAAAGATAATAAAAATTTATTCGACCTGATTCAGCACAAATACCGATTGAAAAACACAACCGGATATAGCCTGAACGCCCTTATCGATTTTGACGATCCTTTTGAGATCATTCAGCATTTAATGATTGGCTCTGAAGGGACATTGGGATTCATGTCTGAAATTACCTACAATACTGTGGAAGATCACCTCCATAAGGCGTCCTCTCTGATGCTGTTTCCCAATCTTAAAGAAGCTTGTCAAGCAGTAGCCGAATTAAAATCCACTCCTGTGTCTGCCGTAGAATTGATGGATCAGGCAGCACTTCGTTCGGTGCAAGATAAACCGGGTATGCCTGGGTACCTGAAAACGATACCTGAGGAGACCACAGCTTTGCTGGTAGAAACCAGGGCTTCCGATAAAAAATCACTTCAACAGCAAATCGATGACATCACAAAAAAAGTAGGGCAGGATCGCACGATCATGCCTGCTGAGTTTACAAACATAGAAGCCGAATACAGTTTGCTATGGAATATTCGTAAGGGGTTGTTTCCTGCCGTTGGAGCGGTTCGGAAAACAGGCACTACGGTTGTTATTGAAGATATTGCTGTTCCAGTGCCTGACCTGGCACAGGCCATGACAAAGCTGCATCAATTGTTTCAAAAGTATGGCTACCATGAGGCCATTATCTTTGGGCATGCACTCGAAGGGAATGTTCATTTTGTGTTTACGCAGGATTTTCAGCAGCCGTCAGAAGTATCCCGTTATGAAAATTTCATGGATGAGGTTTGCCGGATGGTGGTTGGTGATTACCAGGGGTCCTTAAAAGCAGAGCATGGCACAGGGCGGAATATGGCACCTTTTGTCGAATTGGAATGGGGTAAAGAGGCATACGAACTGATGCAGCACATCAAGCAAATTTTTGATCCTGACAATTTGCTCAATCCTGGAGTTATTCTCAATAACGATAATAAAATACACCTCCGCAACCTAAAACCCCTGCCGCAGGCTCATCCGCTTGTTGACAAATGCATTGAGTGCGGTTTTTGTGAAGTCTATTGCCCCTCAAGAAGCTTAACATTGACTCCGCGTCAACGAATTGTTTCCTGGAGAGAAATTGCGCGATTGAAAGAAACCGGGGAGGATCCAAAACGTTTACAGGCATTTGAATCGCTTTATCAATATCAGGGTGAAGCCACTTGTGCTGCAGATGGTTTGTGTGCGACAGGTTGCCCTGTTTCGATTGATACTGGCAAATTGACCAAAGCCATTCGAGCTGACCAGTATGGTTCTAAATTTAACAAACAGGCTGATTGGGTGGCCAATAATTTTGCGATGGTTTCTCAGATAGCAAGAATAGGGTTGTATGCGGTTCATGGAGTACACCAGATCCTGGGATCCAATAATATGGAATGGATTGCGACAAAGGTGAGGTCTGTATCCGGCAACCGTATCCCTCTTTGGAATCGCTATTTTCCTAAACCTGGAGCACCCATTGTAGCTCATTCCATCAATGAGGCCAATCCCCTGAAGGTCGTTTATTTTCCGAGCTGTCTAAGTCGTATGATGGGCGGAGCCGCAAAAGGCGATTCAGAAAAAGTATCTTTGTCGGAAAAAATACAAGCATTGCTGCGTAAAGCTAATTATGAAATTCTATATCCTGCCAATCTATCCAATCTCTGTTGTGGCCTGGCGTTTGAGAGCAAGGGAATGGAAAAGCAGGGACATGCCAAACGAAGAGAATTGGAGAAGGCCTTGCTGGAGGCAACAAAAGAAGGAGAATATCCTGTGTTGTGTGACACGAGTCCATGTTTGTATCTAATGAGGCAGGACATGGATGCGCGTTTAAAATTATATGAACCTGTGGAATTCATCCATGAATATTTGATGTCGCAACTGGAGTTCGAGAAACAACCCCGCACTGTAGCCCTGCATCCTACTTGCAGTCTCAGAAAAATGGGTTTAGAGAAGAAAATAGTAGAAGTGGCTCAGTCCTGTGTTGAAAACGTGATTGTGCCTGAGGATGTAGGATGTTGTGGATTTGCTGGTGACCGAGGATTTCAATATCCTGAATTGAATGCTTCTGCGCTTCAAACTCTTGAGTCGTCTCTTCCCTCTGAATGTCAAGAAGGATATTCAAATAGCAAAACCTGTGAAATAGGCTTGTCTGTTCACAGCAATCGGTACTACCGATCCATTGTATACCTTGTTGATCAGTGCAGCCGTTCATCGAATAGTAAATAAAGCATTGTAATACGTTTATTGCTATGCTAACTGATGAATAGCAATTACAGAAAATGTTTGCTCATACAAAACCAAGTAAAAGCTGAAGGAGGGCGATGTTACAGACGATTAAAAGTCGATTGATGTTTACGGTGTTGCCATTGATCCTGGTCATTCAGGTAATTTCAGCATTTTTTCAGTTTGTCCAGGTTCGCGATATTTTGATTGAGGGCCTTTTTAGCGAGGCCGTAAATATTTCGGCGCCACTGTTTGTAGCTCTCTCCAAAAAACTGGATTCTCACTTTCCCGCAAAAGAGCCGGAAGATACCAGTGACGAGGAAGATACGATTGCGGTAACTTTGGAAGTCTATGCGGCGTTTATGGGATGGGATGCGTTTCCTGCTCTCATGAAGATCCAGAAAAAACTGGAGGACCTGCACTATGTCAGTCCAAAAGGGACGATTATATCTCATGCAGTAAAAGACAAGGTGGGAACCAAAGTAGACAAGCAATTTTTGGCGATGGTTTCCCAAAACAAACAATCTTTCATGGAAATTGGCAATCAATTTGTTTCGTTCATGCCGTTCACGTTTCGTGATAAATTCATGGGCGGCATTATGCTCACCTATTCCAATAAACAATTTTTACAGCAGCGCAATCAACTGATGACGACAATGTTTGGGCTATTGGCCGGATTCATGCTGTTGGGAGGGATTGGTGTTTGGATCATTGCTGGTAATATTGCCAATCCTATTCAAAAAGTAAGCTTTGCTTTGAAAGATATTGTCGATGGTGAAGGCGATTTGACAAAAGAACTACAGGTTTCCAACCTTAAGGAGATTGAAGAATTAGCAAAATACTTCAATACTTTTGTTAAAAATATCCGGGATATTATTATGAGCATTAATGACGATTCACAGAGGCTGGCTCGCTCTAGTGAAGATCTCTCTGCTAATGCTCAAGAGAATAATATTACGTTAGAAACAGCAAGGAATGACATCGATGAAGCTTCCAGTACTCTTGCCCGTACCGCAGCAACGATTCAGCAAATGTCGGCAACCGTTAAAGAAACCGACCTGCAAGTCAAGGAAATTGAAAAAGTAGCCAAACAGGCAGAAACACAAACCAATGAGGCAACAGAAGCCTTGATTGCGACCAATCAATCCATGAAACGGTTGGATGAGAGCAGCCGACAGATTGAAGGAATCATTGAAGTTATTACTGAAATTGCCAATCAAACCAACTTGCTCTCTCTGAATGCTGCGATTGAGGCGGCTAAGGCGGGAGAAAGTGGAAAAGGGTTTGCGGTTGTAGCAGAAGAAGTCCGTCGCCTAGCAGAACGCAGTGCTTCTTCCGTAATAGAAATTCGTAATCTGATTGAACAAAGCTCTTCTAATGTCAGAGAAAGTCACCAAGTCATAGAGAGAACAGAACATATTTTGCGGGGAATCATTACCAAGGTAGAAGACATATCGGTTCGTATTAATTCAGCTAGCGCCGCTATGGCCGAACAAAATATAGGTATTCAGGAAATTGCTGAAATTTCTGATGTATTAAGCGAGGCCGGAGAAAAAAATACGGACTCGATTCATGAAATTTCCGAGCGCACCAATCAACTCGCTGCCACGGTTGAAAATTTAACTCAATTGTCTGATAATTTGAGTGGACAGGTGCAACGATTCAAAATCTAAAAATGACACCAACTCCTCTTGAAATCATTAGAAAAATTTTAACAGAGCAATGTGAGTGTGAAGGAAACATTGCAGAGCATACCCACCTGGTCAAAGATTTGGAATTAGAGTCAATCTATCTACTCACCCTTCTGACAGAATTAGAAAATCATTATCAAATGGTATTTGAAATCACAGAAGATTCAAATATCCATACCGTTGGAGATATCGTTGATTATATTAAAACAAATGTAATAGCTCATGAATGATTCTCCACTTGCTGAAATCCACGCAGATCCATTACCCCCTCCTGTCTTTTCCACAGTAACAGATGCTTGGCTTCACACGGAAGAAAATGATGAAGTTGGCATTTCGTTTCATCATTTAAATAAAACATCTGATTTTTGCAGTTATGCGAGCTTATTCTCTCAATCCAAAAAAGTCGCAGCAGGTTTGCAGGTGCTTGGAGTTGGCCGTGGGGATCGTGTTGCGATTGTTCTACCCACCTCTCCAGAATTCATCCTGATTTATTTTGCGGCTCTCCTGGTAGAAGCGATTCCAGCACCGCTTTATCCTCCAATGGGATTACATGGGCTGAATGCTTACAGCATTCGCACCCGAGAAATGATTGTTACATTGCAGCCTCGTCTGCTGGTTACAATTCCCCGCTTAAAAAAGTTATTGCCTGCCATGGTTCCCTTCCATCCAGGATTTTTGGGATTGTATGAGGTTGAGGAATTGTTCAGTGATCAACAAGACTTGAGGACTCCACAGACTCATCCTGATGATATTGCATTGGTTCAATTTTCTTCAGGTACTACTGTTTCGCCAAAGCCTGTTGCGCTTTCCCATCGGAATTTGATGGCAAATATAACAGCAATTGGACTGCGGTATTTAGAAAGTGATACTACTGAACCAATAAACCTATCCTGGCTGCCCTTGTATCACGATATGGGGTTGATTGGAAATATGCTGGTTCCCATGGCCTGGGACTGCCCCAATGTGCTGATGCCCCCTCAGGATTTTGTTGCTCGTCCTTGGAGATGGCCGCAGCTCATCAGTGAAACTCATGCAACATTTTCTTCGGCTCCCAATTTTGCTTATTCCCTGTGTCTGAAACGAATCAAAGAAGAACACATGGAAAATGTTGACTTGACTTGCTGGCATTCGGCATTGAATGGAGCCGAGCCCATCAATCCTAAAATAGTTGATGCCTTTGAATCCCGTTTTGCCAAATGGGGACTGAAAAAAGGAACAATTGTTCCTGCATACGGTTTGGCAGAAATAGCGCTGGCTGCGACAATTGGAAAAGCTCAACAGGGATTGAGAAGTGGTGTGTTCCAAAAAAAAGCTTTGGAACAACATCAAGCTGTTTATGAAAAAGGAGGTTGTGAAATTGTTCCGGCAGGAGACCCCATTCTGGGGACCTCTATTCGTATTGGCTCCATAGAAGATCCATCATTTGTACAGCCGCAGGGACTCGTGGGCAATATTTTAATAAAGAGTGATTCCGTCATGAAAGGGTATCTCCAGCCGGATGGGACCATTGAACTGACAACGTCAGATTGGTTATTGACAGGAGATTTAGGTTTCATCCACGATAATAAATTGTACGTCTGTGGACGAAACAAAAACCTCATTATTCGCAATGGTCGAAATATTTATCCCCATGAGTTAGAAAATACGATGGGGAATGTTCAAGGAGTACGCACCGGGAATTGCCTGGCTGTTTCTTGTTTGATCACGAATACAGCAGAAAATGTGATTGAAGAGATTTACTGCTTTGTGGAAGTAACGGACTCCATACTGGCTGCTAAAGAGAAATTGGCAGGCGTGGAAATTGAAATAACAGCACAATTGCTTGCAGAACATGGTGTTCAGGTCGATTATGTCATTTTGCTGGAAAAATATACACTCCTGCGTACTTCTAGTGGGAAGCTGCGTCATCAGGATACTCTGGATGCTTATTTGCAGGGTAAATTAAAAACAATACGCAAGCCTGAATACATAGGGGCAGGTAAGCTCGTACTGCAATCAGGAATGTCTGCTGTTAAAAGTTTGTGGAATATGTCTCATGCTCCAAAATCAAAAAAATAATAGCTATGATTTTATTATTGCTGGTGCGGGTCCTGTTGGATGTATTCTGGCTATGAATCTTTATCATCATGGTTTCCGTGTTTTGATTCTGGAAAAAAATGACTGGCACAGTGTCAATGGTCCTTATTTGAATGGAATCAGCGAAGTTTTTTTTCCGTTGCTGCATAAGTTACGTGTGGATTCATTGGTCAAGGAAACACAAATTAATGAAGGAAAACGGTTGAGCATCACCACAGAAACAGGAACTGCACTTCACGAAGAATGGGAGGAACGAGGTCGTCGAATATTTTTTTGTAGAGAAGAATTTGATGTGAAATTACGCCATGGCATTGCGGATATGGATGTTGACTGCTTGGATCATGTGCAGGCAGTTGCTCCACTTTGGAAAAATCAACGGGTGATTGGAATCCAGTGTGTACACCAGGAGAAAAAGCTGCAGTTTTTTTGTAAACAAGTCATTGTTTGTGATGGGTCTCAATCTAAACTAGCAAAGACATTGGGGTTTCGATCAGAGAGGCCTAGCTTTAATCGCCTTTACCAGGGGCGAATGTATGCTAATACGCAATTTACTGGTCACCATACTGCTTTGTTTCTGCAACCCCGACGCGGACAAATCCTGTTGACTTTTTCTGCAGATGAAAGAGGTGAAGGGTGTGCGTATGTTGAGTTGGAAACGGATTTGAATCATCCGTCAGTGAAGGTAACCTCTCATAAAGATAATCTGGAAAATTTATTCCAACAGATATTGTCTCGTTCTGAAAATTTTGCAGATGCGATGAAGGGGGCTTCCCCGATTGATGATTGGAGAATCGTTTCTTTACGGGGAAACTACAGTACCCAACTCCAGTCACCTGGTGTTGTCCTGATGGGAGATGCCGCCCGTTGTATGGATCCTATAGGTTCTTCCGGCCTGCTGATGGGTTTGCAAGGAATCGATGATTTGCTGAAAGTTTTGATCCGCCGTCATGAAGAACAATGGGACTTCGCCCAATGGGAACAGGATTATTTAAAAAGAGTCCATGAATTAGACAGATTTATAAAGCTGATGAGATTTTTTTTAAAACGTCCTGGATTGTTGGAACATGTGATTGTGCTCCTGAATCAGAAACCTGCTCATCGGAAAACGTTCTTGAGTGTGTTTAATGGATTACAAAATTATGAAGAATTTCTCCATTGGCAATATCAGTTGAAATTCTGGTCAAGCGCTGTCTTTGCTTGAGCATTAACAGTATTATCTTGAAGTATTTTTGAGTTCATGAAATTATTTTAAGTTATCATTTAAACAGGCTTACTACTTCACCAACTATACAGATGGTGGTATGGATCAACTACGCTTGGCAATTCCTGAATCTCTGCGGCATTTAAAAGAAGCTCCTGCCTTAAAAGAGCATCCATTCGAGCTCTCTACAGAATTTTACAAAAGTCATCAAGAGATGACGGTGGATCAGAGTGATTCGCCGTTACTGATGGTTTTAACAGAATCGGATTATATTCCATGGTTCAAACAGCAATCAACCGAGAGAATTTCTGAAATAGGCATCATCGTTGTTGAAGAAGGGAGTGAGACTTCAATTGATTGTAATGCAAATCATCGTATTTTGTCCTGGATTGATCCTGAGATTTCCCCAAAGCGGTGGGAATTTGTCATTACAGAAGCCGTTCGCTCTTTTGATAACCTCATTGCTATTAGCCAACTGGAGCAAGATGTTGAATACCGAAAGCTTGAAGTCGATCAATTGCATGAAATTGGGATTGCGCTTTCTGCAGAAAAGAGTCTGGAATCTCTGTTAGATCTCATTATCACAAATTCGATGGAACTGACCCATGCCGATGCGGGCAGCCTTTACCTGATTGAAGAAATCCCAGGAGTTCCAGAAAATGAAAATGACTATTTTGTAAACAAACGATTTCGGTTTGAGGTGGCAAAAAATGAGTCTCGTAATGTGCCATTCCAATCTTTTGTACTGGATATTAGCAAAAAATCTATCTATGGCTATGTAGCGTTGACCAATCGGCCATTACTCATCGAAGACGCTTACTATATTGAGCCAGAGCGGGAATACAGTTGGGGAGGTCGTGAATTTGATATCACTATCAATTATCGTACAAAATCGATGTTGACTATCCCGATGCTGGGGCATGAGGATACGGTGATTGGTGTGATCCAATTGATCAACTGCAAAAAAAAATACCATACCTCCTTGGGGAGTCCAAAAGAAATTTTGGATCAGGTCATTCCCTTCACTCCTCAACATGCCAAAGCTATTCAGTCTATTGCATCACAAGCAGCAGTAGCACTGCAGAACAAAAAGCTGATTGATTCGATCCAAACGCTTTTTGACGGATTCATTAATGCTAGTGTGAAGGCCATCGAATCCAGAGATCCTACGACATCGGGGCATTCAAGTAGGGTTGCGGCATTAACGGTCGGTTTGGCGGAAGCACTCAACCGGAATCAGACAGGACGTTTCGCTGGAGTTTTTTTTACTGCAGAAGAAATGAATGAAATCCGCTATGCCTCGTTATTGCATGATTTTGGTAAGATTGGAGTACGTGAGCAGGTTTTGGTCAAATCGAAAAAATTGTACCCCCATGAACAGCAAGCGGTTGCCGATCGTTTTAAGCTGATTCGAATGAGCCTGGAATTTGAAATAACGAAGAAGCAGTTAGAATATTCGCTAGAGAAATCTCATGAAGAATCCTTGGCCTTTATTGCAGAAAGTAACCAAACCCTGAAGGCGCGCCTGGATGAAATCGATGATTATATCAAATTCATTATTCGATGTAATGAACCCACTGTTCTGGCACAGGGAGGCTTTGAAAGGTTGCAGGAAATCAGCCAGCTGCTGGTCAATGATAACTCTCTGATTTCCACTCCCTATCTCAATGTCCCAGAAGTGGCTTCTTTGTCTGTCCCAAAAGGATCTTTGAATGATAAAGATCGTCGTGAAATTGAATCTCATGTAACCCATACTTATAAATTTTTGAGTATCATTCCCTGGACAAAAAATTTACGTGAAGTGCCAAAAATAGCTTATGCGCATCATGAAAAACTCAATGGTAAGGGATACCCGCAACAATTAGAAGGTGATCAAATTCCACTGCAATCTAAGATAATGACAATCGCCGACATTTATGACGCGTTAACTGCATATGATCGCCCTTATAAAAAAGCAATCCCACCAGATCGTGCATTAAATATCCTGGAGTTCGAGGCAAAAGATAACCATATTGATAACGATTTACTAGAATTATTTATCGAAGCACAATTGTATCAAATTGTTGCTCGCCCAATGCATTGATAATAAATGACGACAGACCGCCTTCGATAAGCAGTCCGTCGACTACTCTGAGAAACATGAGGAGCACCAAACTATTTGGACTGCTGCCCATTGTAAATTTTTACTACATTTAAAAAACGATGGAACCAGAGCGCTACATAGAAGTTGGAGAAGAAAGACGCTGGGAGCTTCAAACTCCTATTCAAATTTATATCCGAGAAGATTTACCCCATTTAGCAGGGCATTCCCGGGATATTTCTCTTTATGGCATTCACATTGAGATTGGAGTCAAGCTTCCGATAAATTCTCTGGTTACCTTAGAAGTGTACTTTCAGAGGGCTAATGTCTTTGACTTTATTGATCAGGATCCTTTGAAAGTTAAAGCTCAGGTGGTTTGGAGAAATGCTTTGTCCGAAGATGACTATTCTTCTTGGGAAACAGGGCTGCAATTTGTGAATATTACGCAAGAACAACAAAATACGGTCCGGAATGAAGTGACCGTCCTCGAAGAGCTTATTCCTGAAGCTTAATCGGCAGTTCTTCATGCAAGAAGAAGATGTATATCATTCAAATTTCTGACCTGCATATCAGTCTCGCTCTTACAGAGAGTGAGGATCGTGCCAATGTGTGCCAGGAGTTTGAAAAGTTGATCCCTTGTATTCAAAAAGAATCTCCTGATTTACTGATCGTCAGTGGTGACCTTGCTGCTAAAGTACCAGAACTCAATTCTTACAGGTATTTAAAACAAACATTGAGTAATTTAGGCATTCCATGGGTGGCACTCAAAGGTAATCATGATCGCGGCACAATGTTTGATGCCGTTTTTGCAGATAACTTCTCTACAGGATTTCAATGTTGGAAAGAGTGGAGTTATGCATCGATTCTGTTTTTTGATACTTCTGCCGAATCGCTTCCACAAATCGACCTGCAAGCATTAAAAGATTTTTTAAGCCAAAGTAGCCATCCAGTCTACCTTTTTACACACTATCCTCCTATTGCCGTAGGCTATCGTTTTTTTGATGAGGAATGTGTACTGCCCTGGAGAGATTCATTTTACCAGATTTTGTCAGAGAGTGTCAGTCCTTTGCATATATTTTTTGGACACATTCATTACGAATTTGAGTTTCACTGGAAGCACACTCATTTTTATTCGGTTCCGTCAGCCACGCTTCCTATTATTCCTAATGTATCACATCATACATTGGACAAAAAAGGTCCTTATTTTCGTAAGATCATGATTGGTCAAGACACTTTTGATACTTCTGTTTGGTCTACAGCATCGTTTCAAGGTTTTTATACTTTCTAACTCCTTCATCCCATATCACAGCAATGACTCAGCTATCCATTATCATTCCCACTTATAACGAGTGCCCCAACCTTCCTCTTATTGTAGAGCAGCTCCAGCAAATATTGAAAGGACATCTGTATGAAATCATCATCGTTGATGACAACTCAGAAGATGGTACCTGGCAGTTGGCAAAGGAGATGTCACTGCAGCATCAAAATATACAACTGATCCGAAGGATTCATCGGAAAGGTTTAACATCTGCTGTGATTGAAGGGTTTTTGTTGGGTAAGGGAGAGTCTGTGGCCGTCGTAGATGCAGACATGCAGCATGATTTACGACTTTTGCCTGTGATGTTAGAGCACATGGGCGAGTACGATATTGTGATTGGTTCACGATATCTCGAGCAAAAGTCCATACCAGGCTGGAATCGGTTGCGTCTTTGGGGCAGTAGGCTGGCTACGCAACTGGCATGTCATTTTTTAAAAAGAGAGGTCACCGATCCCCTTAGTGGATTTTTTATGTTGAAGCGATCCATAGTTCATGAAGTGGCTCCTGATTTATACAGTGAAGGGTTTAAAATTTTGTTAGACCTCCTGTTGAAATGTCCTCGTGCAAAAATCAAGGAACTGCATTATGAATTTGGAAAACGTCTCCACGGAACCAGCAAAATGGATACAAAAGTGGTCCTTGATTTTATTGATTTGCTGATCTCCCAAACATTTTTTGCACGTTTCAGCCTGCAGTTTATTCATTATGGTATTATTGGAGCCTCTGGGGTAGCCGTTCATTTTGCTGCACTTTATCTGCTCTATGTCAAGTGGGGATGGCATTATGGAGTGTCTCTCGTGTTTGCTATTGAAATTGCACTGCTCTCCAATTATATCTGGAACAATCAGTGGACTTTTGCCAGGCAGCGCTTCTTAAAATCAGAATGGTGGAAAGGCCTGGTCCGGTATAATGCTGCCTGCTCATTAGGGAGTCTGTATAACTTGGCCATTGCATGGTATTTGGTGTTACAGGGACATTCCTGGTGGTTGGCTAGTATGTTGGGAATTTGGGTTGGAATCAGTTGGAATTATTTGGCCAACAAAACATTTACCTGGAAGCAGTGAAAGTAGTGTCGTTTTATTTAGCAAGATGAGTGGATCGTTTCTTAAAAAGAGGGATAGATTCTTCTTGAATGGCTGAACGAAATTCTCCTAGAATGCGTATTTGATTTTTGCGGATACGATTCATTTTGATGCGTGCAAGAAGTGATTCTCGAGATGGAACGTGAGTGACTCTTTTCTCGATTTCAACGGAAAGACTGTGGGCTCGAAGGGCTTCTGCACCATGGCCTGCGTAGTTCAGTGCCTTGCCTTTTTCGTATAATGCACGGAAATCATTAGGGTTCAGGAGCAGCGTCTTAGAGAACATATATATGGCTTCTTCGTATTGTCCTGCATTGATGAGGGTGACACCACGTTGCCGATAGGAATGATAGTCGTTAGCATCTAATTTTATTGCACGATCAAAACATTTCAAGGCTTTGTCGAATTCTTTCATCTTAGAAAGAGTCACGCCTTTCTGTCTCCACAGTCGGTGGTCATAAGGATTCATTTTTGAGGCACGATCAAAAATTGCAATGGCTTTTCTGACACAATTCTGTTTACTATAGGCAACTCCTAAACCTCGCAGAATGAAGGGACTTCTGGGTTCCAGTTCAGAAGCGACACGATAATACTCAACTGCTGCCAATAAATGCTCGTCTAAATAGTTGAGTTCCCCTTGAAAAAAATAAAAATATGGTTGCTCCTCAATTTCGATTGCGAGTTCCAACCCGTCAATTATCTTATTCCGGGATGCTTCGATTTTTCCAGAAGAGGTGAGCTCATCTGCCAATATGCTTAGTTTTTTCAAACGGACTAATTCAGCACTCATTTCTCTTTTGTGAGTAATCCTTTAAAAAATAATCCAAATTCGCTTGGTTCGTAATCCTGGATCAATCCAAAGTATCGATCCCAAGGAGGGACTGGAAGCCTTTCTCTACTTTGATAATAGAGTGCCGTTTCAGCATATTGCCAATTTTCCTGGAGGAAGGTTTTCAAAGGAGAACTTTCTCCCAACCCTTCCAAAACGATAACCCGGGAACCGGATCCAGTGGCATA
Organism: SAR324 cluster bacterium; assembly: GCA_015231885.1. GTDB lineage: Bacteria > SAR324 > SAR324 > SAR324 > NAC60-12. Next base: position 54,944 of record JADGAT010000005.1, on the reverse strand, counting down.
TTTTTCAAAGTGTGAAATAATTTCCTCTCCTCTATCTGCTTCCAAATGACGCTCAAGCGATCGAGTTGCCTGAAAATCAATTTTAATCCAATCAGACAAATCCAGCAATTCCCAATGCACATCAACATCCATTTTATTGGAATCGTCCAGCACAAACCCAATTTCCAGATCCTCTGATAATGCCCGTAGAGTTTTTAAATAATCTTTGGTAATCCCCTCATTGACCTCCAGGTAAAACATACGTATATATTCAGGAAATAATCGGAGAAGCAACTTTAGGGCCATGGGATAGTTTAGGTAATCCGCATCTACATTTTGTGTGAACTTGAGAGAGGCAAGGTTTTCATGAGACAGGACGGTTTGCCGTCTCAATAGCCTGAGAGTAATTAAAACAACGATTAAAGAGGCAAATCGGAGTAATACGGGTGGAATTTCTAAAGCTTTACATTGCTCCAGGATGCCTCCAAAGCTTCTACCTTCGCGATCAATGGACAACATTTCAAAACCCTTGGTTGGAGGATAGACATCTATGGGAACCAATACGTCAATAGACTCAGCTTTGACCGAAATCCATTTTAAATAATTTTGTGCTCTTTCACTCAATTGCTCCCATTCTCTTGTGAGTAAGAGAGATAGTAATTTTTCAATGATGGCTGGAAAACAAGTCAATGGAATGTTAGGTGGAACCAGGAGTACTGCTGATTCAACAAGCTTTCCATCTTCTAATAAATCTCCGAGCTCGTTGCCTAAATCCAAGGATGATAACGATGCCATGAGGTCTCTCTATATAGGGGAATGAAGGAAAACGTTTCAAATTTTAAGTGTTTTCCCGAAGTGTCAAATTAGCAAATTTGGTATACTTTCCAATAAATGCCAATCGCTTGGTGCCTATTTCTCCATTACGGTGTTTTGCCACAATGATTTCTGCAATTCCCTGATCTTCTGTTTCTTCATGGTACACCTCATCTCGATAAATAAACATAATAATATCTGCATCTTGTTCAATAGCTCCTGATTCTCTCAAATCTGCCATCATGGGCCTTTTATCTGTTCGTCTTTCCAAATCTCGATTTAATTGGGACAGTGCAACAATAGGAGTATTGAACTCTTTTGCAATAGTTTTCAGGTTTCTGGAAATTTCAGAAATTTCCTGTTCTCTGGAGTTGGTCCGAGATGCTCCCTGCATCAGTTGCAAATAATCAATAACAATCAATCCCAGTGGCCCTTTTTCAAACTCTACTTGTTTTGCAATCCGTCGAACATGACTAGAAGTAATCCCTCCCTGATCATCAACGAAGAGGGGAGCATCCATTATTTTTGCGGCAGCCACGGATAGATTGTCCCAATCTTGCTGTTCCAGATGCCCTGTTTGCAGTTTATGAGTGTCTACTTGCCCTTGGCTGCATAATAAACGCATGGCAATGTGTGCTTTTGGCATCTCTAAGCTAAAAATCAGGACAGGTGCTTTGGTTTGTATGGCCGCATAAAAACCGACATTCATAGCAAAAGCAGTTTTTCCCATGGATGGGCGAGCTGCTACAATAATAAGATCTCCTTTTTGCAGGCCGTGTGTCAGTTCATCCAGTTCGGTGAATCCTGTTGGCAGTCCTGTTACAGTTTCTGGTGATAAAGATCGCTGTTCTAATGCTTCAAAATAGCCATGAAATATTTGTTCTATGCTTTCATATTGCCGTTCTGCATTGTCGCCTTCGATGCCGCTGATTTTTTCTGTCGCCTCCCGAATCAGTTCTTCCACATCCTTGGCCGATTCGACACTACCGGTTGCGATCTCATTTGCTGTAGTGATCAACTCACGCAACTTTCCTTTTTTTCGGATCATTTGCGCATAGTGAGTCACATTGTCGATGATTGGAGTCGATTGTGCTAATTCAACCAAGTAATGTGCTCCTCCTGTTTGGTCGAGAAGGTTGCGGTCTTTAAGAAGCGTTCCTAGCGTGACCTCATCAATAGGTTCTTTGTTCGTGTGGAGCTCTAGGGCTATTTGATAAATTTTTTGATGTGCCGGTGCAAAAAAGTCGTTGGGAGAGAGGATGTCTGCCAACTCGAGCAGAAGTTCATTTTTGAGAATAATTGCCCCTAAAACAGCTTGTTCTGCAAGCTTATCGTGGGGCAATATTTCTGAAGGAAGTGTCTGAGAAGCCATACAAACCAACAAGGAGGAGTGCTCAGGCACTCATGCATCTACGTCTTGATAATGATCAGCTTACGATTCTGTAGAATCTTCGACATCCACGGTTTCTGTCTCTGTAGATGGTATTTCGGTTTGCAAGGCTTCATCTTCTTGCGGAGGAGCGAGCTTTGACTCTACTGCATCGCCCTGTACCTGGATAGTTACATCCACTTTGACAGTGGTATGTAATTTCACGCTAACAGTGTGAGTACCAACCGTCTTGATTGGTTCGTATGATACGATATCACGGCGAGCGATTTCAAATCCTTTTTCTTGCAGTAATTCTGAGATATCCTTGCTGGTGACGGAACCAAATAAGCGTCCACCAGAGCCAGACTTTTTAGTAATTTCCAATTGAAGCTCTTTTAGCTTCTCAGCTTCCCCTTTGGCAGCTTCTATAGCAGCTTGCCGCAATTTTTCGAAGAATTTCATGCGGTGCTGCAATTCTTTTGATTTTTTACTTGTTGCTAATATTGCTTTACTTTGGGGTATTAGATAATTACGCGCATACCCAGGCTTGACTTGAATCTGGTCGCCAACTACCCCTAAATTAGGAACATCTTGAGTTAATATGATTTTCACGGTACTTCTCTTAATAAACAGTTTTTCATAAACAAAATACTGGAGAAAATGGCACGCTTACTGTTGGTTTCTAAGCATCAGGAGAAATATATCCTTCTGTATAGGATAATAAGGCTAAATTACGTGCGCGTTTGACTTCTCTTTTTAGCATACGCTGATAAGGAACCGACACACCTGAAATTCGGCTTGGAATGATTTTTCCACACTCTGTTATATAATCTTTGAGTGTATTGATATCTTTGTAATTGATGGATTGGACACCTGCTTCTCGAAAAGGACAGAATTTGCGTTTTCGAGCAAGAATTTTTCGACGCTGGCTTTTATATGACATGTTATTTCTCCTCTTCGCTGTTCATGGTTGTATCTTCCTCTGAGGTGACTGCTTCTAGCTCTGTTTCAGGTTCTTTTTCTTCAGGAGCATCTGCTGCTCCTTCTGCCGCTATTTCTGTTTCTACTGTTTGATCCCCTACTTTTTGAGCAGGAGTGTTCGCTCTCTCGTTATGACGTTTGGGGTTCTGGGGGGCCGCAGCGGCTTTTAAGTATTCAAGAAATCTATCAAATTCTTCCTGGATATTTTCAACTTTTATTGTTTGAAAACGCAGAATATTTTCTGAGTAACGATAATATTGGTTGAGATCATTTAATAGTTCTCCATCTCCAGTGAAATAGAAAATGTGATAGACACCATAATTTTTTTTATTGATTAAGTATGCCAATCGACGTCGTCCCCATAAATGGTATTTCTGTACTTCTCCACCATGGCTGGTAATCGTATCTTTGACTTTGTCAAGAATGCCTGACGTATCTTCTTCTGTTAAGTCAGGGTCTGTAATGATAACGGATTCATATCCTTCCATAAGGTTCCATTTCCTTTCGAGTTAAGCCTGCTCTTGCAGACAAGGAAAAATTACTGTTGAATCAGCAACCGGGCTGATTCAAATGCAATAATCAATAAATACATTTGATACTAGTTCTCCTCATGGATAGCATGAAGGGATGTATCTTTGAATTCGGAATGGCTTATAAATCGCATCAGATGCGGTATGGTTTCTTCCTGAACCTGGTTGATCTGCTGCTTATCGGACTCATTCCAATTACTCAGGACATAATCGCGTGGTGCCATTCCTTGAGGAGGGCGGCCAATGCCAAAACGAATTCGTTTAAAATCCTGTGTTTTTAGATGCTGGATAATGGATCGGATTCCATTGTGCCCCCCATGTCCTCCACTTACACGAAATCTGACTTTTCCTGTCGGCAAATCCAGATCATCGTAGATAATGGCAACCTCGTTTACTGAAATTTTAAAAAAATTCATGCAGGCAACAACCGCTTGCCCACTGTTATTCATAAAAGTCAGAGGCTTCATCAAAATAAAATTTTCACTGCCAACGCTGGATTTTGCAATGAGAGCATGAAATTTTTCGCGAAAAGAGGCCCCCCCCAAGTGTTTAGCAAGCTGATCTAGAACCAAAAAACCAATATTATGCCGATTCTGTTCGTAACCTGCACCAGGGTTGCCCAGTCCTACAATTAATTTCATTCTTCCGGCTGTTCTTCGACGGTTTCCTCTTCTTGTTCTTGTTCCAGTTCTGTTTCTGCTTTTCTACCAATGATAGTCACAATCGTATAATTTTCTTTGGCACAACAAGATATAGCTTCTGGGTATTTGGCTTCTTGGACTCGTATGGTTTCATTGAAATCCAGATCAGATACATCGACTTCAATATATTCTGGAATATTAGAAGGTAGACAACGAATAGGAACTTCGCGTACAATGAGTTGCAGTGAGCCTCCTTTTTTGATTCCAGGAGCAACTCCAGTTATCCGTAGAGGTATATTTAATATGATGTGTTTATCAGCATCCAGTTGACGCAAATCCAAATGAACGATTTTACGCTTGTAAGGGTGCTTTTGAATTTCTTGGATGAGAACCTGATGCTCTACAGGATCTTTATCGTTTTCTATGATTTGCAAGGGAACCAGCTGATGAGCTCCATACATTTTCTCAATGGATTGTCGTGTGGGCACTTCATCCATTTCTAGCATCGTAGCTTGGCCAGAACCATAAAGAATTGCAGGAATTTTATCTAATTTTCTCAATTTGCGGGTAATTTTTTTTCCACTGGAATGACGTACTTTTGCTGTCAGTGTTTCTTGTGACATCCAGAACTCCTTATTGAGTATATTGATTAAAAAAATAAACTTACTTTGTACTCTATTTTTAACATTTTCGTCAACATTTATTTCAATTCTTTGTTGCTTTTATAACAAAATTCTTCTATTTAAGCAGCATATTGTTTATTCCATTTAGTGACTGGGGTGATCAGAATTGTACTATTTTCCAGAAAAAGGAAGTGCATGTTTTTCAAAAAAATGGTCGATCGATTCAAAGAAAATGTTTTGGCTCCGGAGTTAACATTTTCTGACGCAAAGGTCTTGGCAATGCTCGCCGTTATTCATTCTGATGAAAAGGATGAAATGAAACGGGAAATGGGCTTAATGGAGGCCCTGTGTGCTTTTGATCAGCGATTGGCAGGGATTGCGATTCCAGATTATGTTAAACAATTTACAGAGTATGGGAAAGATTTAGATTTTTTATTTGAAAAACTGGAGGACTCCATGCTCAGCCGAGATGATAAAATGGATTTATTGGCCTCAGTCTATTTATTGGCATCCATTGATGGCTATATTTCCAAAGAAGAAACTCAAATATTGCACAGACTGGCTAAAACGCTGAGAATGACATTAGAAGATATCCAGACGGTAGAAGAGCATTCCAAGTATATTACAGATACTTTGAACAAATACCATTTGCTGGATCATGAAACCGTTGAATCATCCTCGACAGAAATATCTCTCAGTAAAGCCAGGATTTTAGCGATGCTCGCCGTCATTCATTCTGATGAAAAGTCGGATGTCAGTCGAGAATTGGGGTTAATGAGGGCATTGTATTCGTTTGACAGGAGTGGGGAAAAACTGGACTTTCAGGAAATCCAGAGTAGCTTTGAAGAGTATGCAAACAACATGGACCGTTTATTTCAAGTCTTGTTGACCTCCATTACAGAAAAGAGCGCAAAATTTGATGTGTTTTCTTCTGCTTTTTTGTTGGCTGCCATTGATGGGGATATATCAGATCGGGAAATACAATTCATGGACCGTTTGGCAGATACTTTGAATTTGACTGACGATGAAGTTGTGAAGATCAGACATCACTCTCATTCATTGATCGCAACAATGAAAGAATTAAGAATTTTATCATAAAATTTTTTATGGGCATTGAAAAAAAATCTCATCATAAACTGATTAAGAAACTGATCAATACACAAAGGACTGAAGCATTACGAGGTTTACTAAAAGACCTTGATGTGGTTGAGATCATGAACAGCTTCTTACAGTTAAAGCTGAAATACCAGTTGGATTTGCTCGAAGCCTTACCTAAAGAAATTGCTTCGGATGTTCTTGCTCAGCTGCACAATTATTCTCCCGTTTTTACAGAAGTTGTGGAGCAAATGAATGCGGAGACCTTAGGAGGACTCATTGAAGAAATGGACGGTGATGATGCCGCTGATGTGGTTGCTGTCCTGGATGAAGAAAAGGCTGACGAAATTCTGGGCAGTTTGCCTTTGAAAGAGCGTGAAGAAATCACGAACTTGATGAAATATGACAGCGAAAGTGCTGGCGGGATTATGGATCCTGATGTGGTTGCTGTCCAAAAAGAGCATACTGTGGCAAAAGCAATTCAGGAAATTCGAAAATATACGGTCAAAGAAGACATTGAAAAATTCTATATAGTGTATGTTATTGATGAGTTCCAGCATCTGATTGGCTTTGTTGATATCCACAAGCTGTTATTGACAGAAGCTACTGCATTTATCAAAGATTTAATGGATCCAAATGTCGTTGCTGTGGATGTGGAGATGGATCAGGAGCATGTTGCTAATATTGTCCGTGAGTATGATTTGGTAGTTGTGCCTGTCATTGATAAGTACTTAAAACTAATCGGCAGAATTACCATCGATGATGTGATGGATGTGTTGAATGAAGAATTTTACGAAGACTTGGGCCATATTGCAGGAACAGGAGATGAAGAAGTCCTGGAAACCTCAGTTTTTCGTACTTCAAAGGATCGTATTCCATGGCTGATCTTAGGTTTGGTTGGAGGCTTTGGTGCGGCACTGGCAATGGAATCGTTTGCGGTATATTTAGAAAAATTACCTGAAGTTATGTATTTTATACCACTCATTGCAGCACTCGGAGGAAATATTGCAATTCAGTCTTCTTCGATTATTGTTCGCGGACTGGGAACAGGAGAGATTCAAGCAACCGATTTGTTTGTTCGGCTCTGGAAAGAATTACGAGTTAGTTTTTTGAATGGTCCTGTGTGTGCGATCATTTTGTTTGGGATGGTATTGCTTTTGACAGATAATCTGACCATGGGAATTGTTGCTGGGTGTGCTTTGATCGCAGTTGTTGTTCTAGCCACTGTAGTTGGTTCTGCGGTTCCGATGTTGTTAAAACGGGTTAATATTGACCCTGCTTTGGCAACAGGGCCCTTTATCACCACAGCTAATGATCTATTGGGGGTGATCGTTTATTTATCGATTACTCTAACTTTTACCGATATCCCTGTTTGATCATATTATTTCTTCTTCTTCCTCTCGCCATGGCGGATCAACAATACATAAGAACATTAGTTCCGAATTTTCAGTATTATGGATGCGCTGAACGGCACCAGGAGGAATATAAATGGTTGCGCCAGCTGCTACTTCTGCGGCTTTTCCATCAATATACATAATCCCTTTCCCTTCCAGAATGTAGTAAACTTCCGATGTTTTCAGCTTATGGTCCACCGAACTTTTTCCTGGCGAAACCTTAGCATGTGCGAGGCTGTAATGAATTTTCAGATTCTCTTTGCTGGGATGTAATATTTCTCGTAAAACCGTTAAATCGCCTGCGATGAATTCTTTGCAGCATTCAAGTTGTTTAATCAACATATCTCCCATTCCATTCTTAACGGACTTTTGGTAAGGTGTTTCTTTGAATAGCCGAACCTATAATGGGTGAGGGGCTTTCTCAAGCTATCTTTTATAAAATATTATGCAAGAAAATAATGTTCCATCTGCCCAAAAGGCAGTAGTGCTGCTAAATTTTGGAGGGCCTCGCCATCTGGAGGAAGTCGCTGATTTTTTATATGAAATTTTGAGAGATCCCAATGTGATCCAACTGCCATTTCCTCATTGGCTGCAAAACCGTTTCGCCAGGAAAATATCGAAAAAGCGCGCAGTTGAGGTCGCTGAACAGTATCAGCAGATTGGGGGGAAGTCTCCAATTGTAGAAGCCACAGAACAGCAACGTGCTCAGTTGGAGAAAATTCTACAAAAACAGAAAGGGGGATGCAAAATATATGTGGCTCATCGCTATCTCGCCGGCAATGCCGAAAGTGTGGTGAAACAAATAATAGAGGATCAGATTGAGCAACTATATGCCATTCCCATGTATCCTCATTTCTCTTATGCCACTACGGGATCTTCACTGGAACAGCTTGATGGTTTATTAAAAAAGCAAGGTTATGCCTGTACAATCCAGGTATTGCGCTCTTATCCCAATCACCCTTACTATATTGAAGCTCTTTCTGATTTATTAAAAAAGGAGCTTTCGCAGCATACATTGGTGCCTCAAGAAACGTTGATTTTGTGTTCTGCCCATGGTCTTCCTCAATCTTATGTAGACAAAGGGGACCCCTATTTGATGGAATTGTGGTCTACTGTAGAAAGTTTACGCAAGCAATTTCCTGAATGGAAATTTCAACTTTGTTTTCAGAGTCGTGTAGGGCCTGCCAAATGGCTACAGCCCTACACGGATGAACTGCTCCCAGAGCTAGCAAAACAAGGAGTTCGTTCGGTTCTTTTTGTTGCTCTTAGTTTTGTGAACGACCATCTGGAAACATTATTTGAAATAGATCATACCTATTTTGAACTTGCCCGTTCAGAAGGATTGACCCCTTACCGTGTCCCTGCTGTGGAGACCCATCCTCGTTTTATCGAACTCCTCGGTGAACAAACGCTGCTTTGGAACCAGGGGTTACAGGGAATGGATCTGCCGCTGCTTTTACCTCCCAGCCAGCACTTCCGGCGCTCAAGTCAATGGATTCTCTACAGCTGGTGTCTTGCGCTGCTGATAGCCTTATTTTATGCAATTGTATGAATACACTTCATTTCTTATTTTTCAATGCCCATTGCATTTGGGTTAGCACTCCACGCAGCATATCAATTTCAGAAGACCCTGGAGTAGAGCGATACAAGAGCTGGCGGAACTTATTCATGCGAGAAGTTTCTGTATGAGGGTGCAGATAACCTATTTCTAACAAAAGAGAAGCCATCTGATTCAGGTAGGCATCCATTTCACCTAATGTTGCAGATTTTTCCACCGTTTTTTCTGGGGCGTTCGAGGTCGATTGCTGAAAAAGTTCATAACAGCACAAGGCTACGGACTGTGCTAAATTGAGGGTGGGGTATTCGGGGTTGGCAGGAATTTGCATCCAGTACTGAGCCAGTTGCAGATCGGCATTACTCAATCCGCTTTCTTCTGAACCAAAAATCAATGCAACCGGCTCACTAATTTCCAGAAGTCTGGATAATGCGGCCTTTGGAAAGTCTAAGGGCTTGAAAAAATTGCGATTTCTGGCAGTTGTTGCCACAGCTTGAGAACAGTTAGCCAAGGCTTTCTGTAAAGAAGGAAACTGTTGAGAGCACTCCAGGACATCCTGTGCGTGTACAGCCATTTTCTGGGCGTCTTTGGATAGTGGGCTGCATTGGGGGTTGACTAAAACCAGTGTCTTCAATCCAAAGTTTTTCATCACTCGCGCAATGGCACCCACATTCAATGCGCCTGCAGGCTCTACCAGGATGATTCGTATGTGCTCCAACCCCATTGCAACTTGTGTTGATATTGAAAATTTTGATTTGACCGTTTTAGGGAAAGGGAGTTACTCAGGTTTAACAATTTGTCTTCCCATTAAGAGAAGGGTATTCTGAATCAATTGTGGACACCAGTCAATTCAACAAGATCATCAATTTTTTATTGATTGAGATTCTGACTTCTCATTGAGGAGTTCACAAAACTGCATTATTTCTTTTTGATAGCTTGGATTTCTAATTGAATCTGCAGCTCATCCCTGACCATAACAGTGTAAGATGACAACCATTGCTTTTCCACAAGTATGGACGAAGACTTTATAAGGAGAAAGAACTTTGGGTAAAACATTTGTTTCTTTATTTTCTTTGTTGCTGGCTACCGCCATTGTGCTGACAGGTCATGGCCTGCAAGGGACATTGATCCCTATCCGAGGAGACATTGAAGCCTTTTCCGGGACGATCATCGGATTAATCGGCACTGCTTATTATATTGGTTTCATACTAGGCTGCCTTCATTGTCCGGTCATTGTACAGCGATCCGGACATATTCGGGCGTTTGCAGCCTTTGCCTCACTGGCCTCGGTTACTCCTTTAATTCATGCATTGATACCAAGTGAGATTGTCTGGATTTTCTTTCGTGTCGTAACGGGATATTGTTTTTGCGGACTTTTTATGATTATTGAAAGTTGGATCAATGAAGAAGCAAGCAGTGAAATGAGGGGACGTGTTTTCAGCATTTACCTTGCTGTCAATCTAATATCCATTACAGTCGGACAACTACTGATCAACCTGGCATCTCCGGGAAGCATGATTTTGTTCGTGTTGGCTTCCATTCTAGCCTCGTTTGCGCTCCTTCCGGTTGCTTTGAGCAACTCTAGCCAACCAAAACCCATTCAACGGGTAAAGCTTGATCTAAGAAGGTTATGGCAGACGTCTTCAATCGGTTTGGTTGGTTGCTTTGTTGTAGGTCTTACCAACGGTCCCTTTTGGACGTTAGCACCTGTTTTTGCCAGGGAAATAGGTATGGATGTCCGGGCGATCTCCTTTTTCATGACAGCCGCTATTTTTGGCGGTGCGGTTGCTCAGTGGCCAATTGGCCGTTTATCGGATGTCATTGACCGGCGTAAAGTTATTATTTTTGTTAGTCTTGGAGCCGTTATAGGTGAAGTTTGGCTTGTGTCTGTTGCAGAAATTCTATCTCAAACGGGGCTCTTGCTAGTGACCTTCTGCTTCGGTGCGTTCTCACTCACGCTTTATCCAGTCTGTATTGCCCAGGCGAACGACCATACAAAGGAAGGGGATTTTGTTTCAGTTTCCGGTGGGCTGCTCTTGAGTTTTTCTATCGGTGCTATCATAGGGCCAGCCATTGCTTCGATTGCAATGATTAGTCTGGGGACTGGTGTGATTTTTATCTTCTCTGCTGCATTCCATACTATTTATGCCTTCTATGTACTCTCACAATTGACCCTCCACCGAATGGTCCCTCCGGAGGAACGTTCTGGTTTTGTTGTGGTTCCTGTATCACGTATTGCTCCAGAAACTTTTGAACTGGATCCCAGAGCCGAAATCAAGAAGGAGCCATGATAGAGTTCTGCGTTTTTAAGAGAAAATGATCTATTTTTTCATTCCTTCATCAGCATCGTTGTGCTAGGCTGAAAGGGTTGGATTAGTTGTGTAAAAATGATGAAAAGTCATTGATTTGAGAAGGTGAAGTATGACAAAAAAAACCGATATAAATTATGGACCTTTGTCTGGTTTAATTGGAAAATGGACAGGAAACAACGGATTGGATATAGCACCCGAGCCTGATGGTTCAGAAGAGAACCCTTTTTATGAAACAATTGTTTTTGAAGCAGCGGGCAATGCAAAAAATGCCGAAACTCAGATATTGGCCGTGGTGCGCTATCATCAAGTTGTGAGCCGAAAAAAAGATGATGAGATTTTTCATGACGAAACAGGTTATTGGATGTGGGATGCTCAAGAAAAAGTAGTGATGCATTCATTAGTGATCCCCAGAGGCGTTTGCCTTCTTGCTGGATCCAAATATATTCCTGAAAATGATCCAAGTGGTGTAGTCTCTCTAAATGTTACAGCAAAACTTGGAGATTCTGATTGGGGAATCCTTCAATCTCCTTTTATGCGTGACAATGCCCGTACAATCGAGTTCCAGCATAATATTACCATCAGTGGTAATAAACTTTCCTATTCAGAAACAACAACGCTTGAAATATATGGAAAAATCTTCGAACATACCGACAAGAATGAGTTAACATTGCATGCTTAGGAAAGCGAAAATAATAACATGCGAAAGTTACGCAGGATTTTCATCGAGATTCAAGGCGTTTTATCGGGCGCATAGCCTGCTATACAACCGGTAAAGCAACGCAGAAGATCGTTGAAAAGACAAGTAGATTTGCTAAATAATTGTTTGAGCATTCCTAATTTTTGATGTTGTATTCGGAGGCAACGACCAAAAGGCCATGGTTATTTTTTTCTTTCCTGTTCCATAGTTATTGAAAGAGGTTTGTTGATATGGAATCCTTACTCATTAAAAATGGTGACATTGTCACGGCCATTGATCAATTGAATGCCGATATTTACATTGAAAATGGATTAATCCAAGCCATTGGAAAGGATTTGGACTTTTCTGCCGACAGGCAGATCGATGCGCAGGGACATTATGTTTTTCCAGGTGCGATTGATGCTCATGTGCATTTGGAATTGCCCGTGATGGATACTGTTTCTGCAGATGATTTTGAAACAGGCACTGCTGCCGGAATTGCAGGAGGGACCACCTCTATTATTGATTTTGTTACTCCAAACCGAGGCCAATCCTTATTGGGGGCTTTGCATGAACGCAAAGATGCTGCCAGAAAAGCAGTCTCTGATTACGCGTTCCATATGGCTGTCATTGGATTTGACCCGCACACAGCCCAGGAAATGGAACAGTGTGTGATCAATGAGGGAATCCCGTCTTTCAAAACATTTCTGGCCTACAAAGAAACCATCGGTATTGAGGACCAGGCACTGATTGAGGTGATGAAAACTGCTAAAAAACTGGGCGCTCTGGTCACCTCCCATTGTGAAAATGGAGATCTCATTCCAGAATTACAGAAGCAGCTGATTGATGTCGGAAAAACAGATCCTCAATACCATGCCCAATCCCGGCCCTCATTTATCGAAGAAGAAGGCACCCACAAAGCCATCACCTTTGCTCGAACCGTTGGAGTGCCACTTTATATTGTTCACGTCACATGTCGGGAAGCTGTAGAAACCATTATAAAAGCACGGGCTGCCGGGCAAACGGTCTTTGGAGAAACCTGCCCCCAGTATCTATTACTGGACGACAGCGTCTACGACAAACCTGGTTTCCAGAGTGCCGCCTATGTCATGAGTCCCCCCATTCGTCCGAAGGGACACCAAAAGTCCCTTTGGGAAGCCTTGAAAGCGGGACAGATCCAAACAGTCGCTACCGACCATTGTCCTTTTCAGTTGCATGGTCAGAAAGACATGGGAAAGGATGATTTTCGCAACATTCCGAATGGGGCTGCAGGCATCGAAAACCGACTGGCATTGATGTATACCTATGGCGTCTTGGAACAAAAACTCACCTTAAAACAGTTTGTTGAAGTCAATTCCACCCGCCCTGCGCAGCTATTTGGCATGTACCCTCAAAAAGGAACCATCTGTGCTGGTGCTGATGCTGACCTGGTCATTTGGAATCCTGACACAGAGAATACCATCTCTGCGAAAACCTGTCATCATCGCTGCGATACCAGTATTTTTGAAGGGTTTCAGACCAAAGGTGCTCCCACTTGGGTCATTGTCAATGGGAAAGTCCAATGGGACGAAGGGAACCTGAACGTTGAAAGAGGAGCTGGCCGTTACATCCACAGAAATCCAGGGAGTTCTCTTTAAATGGATCTTTTTGACCATGCCGTCAATCAGCATTTCACACATGAAGCACCACTGGCCGCACGCATGCGCCCACGAACCCTGGACCAGTTTATTGGGCAGGAGCACATTATCGGCCCTGGATGCTTATTACGACGTGTCATTGAAGCAGACCGCCTTTTTTCCTCAATCCTCCTCTGGGGACCTCCTGGAACAGGAAAGACGACCTTGGCCCAGATTGTCGCCAATTCGACCCTCTCTCATTTTCAGATGATCAGTGCGGTGCTCTCCGGAACTGCCGAATTACGGCAGTTGATTAAAGAAGCCAAAGAGCGAAACAGGCTGTATCAAAAGCAAACTATTTTGTTTGTCGATGAAGTACATCGCTGGAACAAAGCACAGCAGGATGCCTTGCTTCCTCATGTAGAAGATGGAACCATCACCTTGATTGGCGCTACTACCGAAAACCCTTATTTTGAAGTCAACTCTGCCCTGGTGTCCCGTTCACGGATTTTTCAACTCAAGGCTTTGGAAAATGAAGACATCCAGGCAATTTTAAAAAGTGCATTGACTGATACAGAGCGAGGCTATGGAAAACGAGAAGTCCAGGCCGATCCCAAAGCATTGGCGCATTTGGTCAATGTAGCAGGCGGCGATGCACGCAACGCCTTAAATGCTTTGGAGTTGGCTATCGAATCCACTGCATCAAATGAAGAAGGCATTCTGCGGCTCAACCTTGAAGTAGCCCAGGAGTCCATTCAGCAGCGAGCCGTTCTTTATGACAAGGATGGCGATGCCCATTACGACACCATCAGTGCTTTCATTAAATCCATTCGCGGCTCCGACCCGGACGCTGCGTTGTACTGGCTGGCCAAGATGCTGTATGCCGGAGAAAGTCCTCGCTTTATTTTACGCCGACTGCTCATTTTGGCAGGAGAAGATGTGGGGCTGGCATCTCCTATGGGGCTGGTTGTTGCCAATGCAGCCGCACAAAGCTTTGAATACATAGGGTTGCCCGAAGGGATTTATTCGATTGTGGAGGCCACACTGTACCTGGCAACAGCACCAAAATCCAACAGTGCGGGGGCCTATTTTTCTGCCTATTCCAAAATCGAAAAAGACGGCAAGGTGGAAGTGCCTGACCATCTGAAAGACCCGAGTCGTGACGAAAAACCGCTGGGGCATGGAGAAGGCTACCTCTATCCCCATAACGAAGCAGGCCATCACACTGGACAACAATATCTGCCAGATTCACTGTTGGGAACCTATTTTTATGCACCTTCCTCAGAAGGTCATGAAAAAGTGATCAAAGACCGCCTCGCTCAATGGCGCAAAGCACAGGAAAAAGCACTGGGCCTTACAGAAACCGAGACCATCCCGGGACTTGAAGCAGCTGAAGTGAATGCCATCAAACAAAAAATGACTCGTAAATAAGAAAATATATGCCTATGAGGGTGACAGATAAGTACAACTCGTCAGACGTTACTGGACAGTGAACACCTCCGAAACGGACTGCATGTCCATCGCGGTGAGATCACTCATGAAGCAGTCGCAAACGACCTGGGATACGATTACAAATCAGTAGAGAATGTATTGTCTGCTTGAAACGAAGGAGACGCTTTCTGTTTCTCTTGATAAAAATAATGGAAAGAAGTGCCTTTGGTGCGCTTTGGCTTGTTGGGGTCTATATTAAAAATGGCAATCACTTCTGTTTGTATTTTAGGTTTGATATTGAATACCATCAGATCTGCTGTTTCCATAATATAAAAAAGTCCCCTGCCTGCTCCTCCTTTGCCCTCTTGCAATGATCCGGATCTCCCTTTATAGCAGCTTTCCAGATAATGGAGGATGGTATCCCGCCCAAACGCACCAAACGGATCTTTGACCGAAATAGCCACCAACAGACCGTCACAGGCATAACGAAAAACCCCTTGCTCTTCTGCATTCAACACCACTTCCGTGGTTCTGGGCAAATGGTTATACAGCGAATTTCCTTCAGCATCAATAGGAGCATCATAAATGGCATTCATCATCAGTTCCTCTGCAACTGCCGAACATTTATTAATGATCTGCTTCCTCACTCCAAGCTTCTGGAAATCCTCTTCCATTTGATCTACTAAATCTGAACGGGTTTTGCTGCCGGTCACAGGGATTTCATGGACTTCCACACCCCAGTTCAAATATTTTTCCAATCCAAAATAATCGTTGGTGATCAACTTACGAATCGTGGTGGTGATATTTTTCAAGGTGAAGGTTCGGTCTTCATCAATCCGTGAAACAATATTGGACAAAAACGGATACTGCTGCAGTGTTGCCAGGTAGGTTGACGCATCATCTGAAGTCATGAAAACCGATTTGATTTCAGGGTATTGCTCAACAGCTCTTTCACTCAACTCAATCATTTCTGCATTGGTGCAGATGATGTCATACACTTTTTCTTCGAGAAGCTGCAGACCCTCTTCCAGGCTTGAAGCAATATCAAGCTCCACCCCAGTGCCTCCCAGGGCCATTTTAGCAATAATCTGCTGTTTCTTTTCGGTATCTGCCAACAGTACATTTTTACTTTGAATGGCCTGCTCTGACAAATACAAGGATTGGAACGGCACCAGTGTTTCATCAATCGTGTGCATTTCCCGGACTGCCTGTGAGATCAGTTTTTGGGGATCATCAGCAGGGTGATCCAGCAATGTTTCCAGCTTTTCCCGCAAATAAGGAAAATGGGTCTGGCTCAAGGAATTCATCTGCTCCAGGAATCGTTCCTTGAGATTGTCCAGATCTTCCAGCTTGTTGTAACTGGCCTGTAATTCAAAAAGCTGTTGTTCTGTGTATTGCTTCTCCACTTTCAATTCATGGGTCCGTTCTGATACTTTTTGCTCCAGGATTTTATTATATTCTTCTTTGAGTTGATTAGCCTCGGCCAGTTCGACATTGGCCTCCTCCAGATTTGTTAAAATCTGGCCAATGTGTTCGTCCCTCTGATTCAACTTCCCCACCATATTGCGAAAAATAAAAACGATCATAATGAAGCTGGGTATCAATGCTGCTGTCAGGATCGAACCGATCCCCACCAGGTTCTCGGATTCCTGCTCATGGATGAATTGTTTATCGAGAGTGACTCTGAGATATCCTGCAGTCTCGTGGTCATTCCAGTGAGTATGACAGATCACACAATCCTTCTCAACTTTCAACCTCTGGAAGAAATCGACGCGGTTCTCAAATACCTGATGGGCTCTGCCAGCTGCATTAAACTGCAAGCTCTCATTCAGATGGTAATGGCAAGCTGTACATGGCAACTCCTGTTTGTTTCTCTCACGGATGTATTTTTTGCAACTCTCTCCCTGAGATAGATCACGAATCCTCCAATCCTCCCTCACATATCGTCCTCTGGTTTCCTGGTAAATTTTTTCACTGGGATTGTAAAATTTTTTAGTCTCAGGATCATGGACAAAAGGAAATCCTACGGTCACTTCTCTCGATTTATAGATCATCAATCCTGTGTGAGAATACAAGGCCGTTTCCTCAACATTGGCAATATTAGCAATGTTGTCCATCACGATTTGAAATGATTTTCGCTGCCCTTTTTCGATGGAATCTTTGGATTGTTCGATGAATGTATCGAGGATGCTGTATCCTGTTGCAATGCCTTTTTCTTCCAGGATTTTACTTTCAATGGTTTGAAAGATAAAGACTGCAATGACTGCCACTAGGAATGCGCTGACAACCACTAAGGCAAATGTGCGGAAAACGATGGAATGGGTTTGTTTGACGACAGATTCAGACATGACAAACTGAAATAAAGTGTGATGTCGGCCCGTTTTGCAAATTATTTCCCCCTGCACTTTTATTGTATGAACTACCCCATTTGGAACAGTAAGGAAAGGAAAATGAACATTTTTCTGTTTTTTTTGGAAAATAAAAATAATTCTATTTGAGGTTGCCAAACACCAAATAAATGCTAAACTGTAAACTTCTACTTACCAGGGGGAACTGGGAGAGAGCATGGCGACAAAACGTATTGTGATTGATCCAATGACCCGCATTGAGGGTCATTTGAAAATCAGAACTTCTGCCGAAAATGGGATTATTGTTGACGCAAGAGCCTCTGCCGAGATGTTTCGCGGCATCGAAAAGGCTCTGATTGGATACGATGTCCGGGTTGCTCAGCATGTCACCCAACGAGTCTGCGGTATCTGTCCGTACGCCCATGCCGAAGCCGCATCTCATGCTTTGGAAAATGCGATGAAGATGAAGCCTAATCCCAATGGCCAGCTTCTCCGCAGTCTGATCACAGCAGCTTACCATCTGCAAGATTACCTATTACATTTTTACCAGCTTTGCTCACTGGATTTCATTGATATCACCTCCTGTCTGAAATACCAGGGGAAAGACAAAACTCTGCTGGGAATCAAAACATGGATTGCTCATGAATTGAAAAGCAGTGAAATCTTTCCGGCAACTCCTTTTTTTCCAAGATATGAAGCCGACTACAGCAAAAATGATGAGTTGAATATCAGTGCTGTCAAAAACTATGCCGATTCTCTTGCTATAATGGCTGATCTGCACAAGATGGTGGCAATTTTTGGAGGAAAAGCTCCCCACCCAGTCACTTTGGAAGCAGGAGGCGTGACAACCATTCCCACGTTTGGAAAAATTGCAAAGTATAAAACCTGGTTTCGTAAGGCAGAACAGTTCATCACAGAAAAATATTACAATGACCTGCTTGGGGTGCTTGGAGAATTTAAAGGATACTTTCAAGAAGGCAAGGGCTATGGAAACCTGTTGTCTTATCCCTATTTTCCTGATAAACACGGGGAACATTTTGCTTTTGCAGGAGGGGCAACCATCCATGGAAAATACCAACCCCTGGATATGAATCTCATTTCAGAAGACCACACCTATGCTTATTATGAAGACTTACCCTCAACAGGCATTAAGCCTTTAATGTCCACTCAGTTGAAGCCCATCACACCGAATCGTTTTGAGCAGGAGCGTGACAAGGCAAACGGCAAATACAGTTGGGCCAAAGCCCCCAGGTACAATGGAGAACCCATGGAAGTCGGGCCAGTCGCACGATTGATCAACACGTATCACAGCAAAACCAACCCCAGGCTTCAGCAGAAAGTCGACCAATTCAACCGCAAATTGGGCATCACTTTGGCAGACTACCCTTCGGTGATGGGAAGGCATTTGAGCCGCTTCATTCTGGCCAGTGAGACGATGGAACGCATCAAAGAACAAATCGAAGAACTGAGCCCTAACGAACCAGCTTTTGTGGAAGGAGAAACACCCAGGAATGCTCGGGGTTATGGTTTGACAGAAGCCACCCGAGGCGCACTGGCCCATTGGATTGAAACAGACAGTAAGGGCTATATTCAAAATTATGAACTCATTGTGCCAACTACCTGGAATATATCACCTAGAGATTCTCAAGGAAAACCAGGTCCTGTGGAAAAAATGCTCCTTGGCACCAACGTCAACGACACGGATCATCCTATTGAATTGGCACGGATTGTTCGTTCTACCGATCCCTGCCTGGCGTGCTCTGTTCACTAAGGAGACAACTCATGAAAGACATCACTCGAAGAGAAGCGCTCAAAAAAATGTATCAGGCAGTTATTGCCGTAGGAGCATCCACTTTTCTTTCTTTTGATGATTTACTGGCGGCTCAGGAGACCCCTGTCAAGCCTTATGTTCTTTGGTTTCATGGGACCTCTTGTTCTGGATGCTCCTCAGCTTTTCTGGACATGGAAGATGTTCCTGTGATGGAGCTGCTCACTCAGTTCTTTAAAATGGTTTTTCATCCTGATCTTTCTGCAGCCACCGGGCATCAGGTTCTGCAAGTCATCGATACATTGCTCGAATCTGAACAAGAATACATTTTTGTACTGGAAGGAGCCATTCCAGTCAAATTGCCGCATGCCTGCATGATTGGTGATAAACCTCTCACCGACTGGGTGGACAAGCTGGCTACCAGAGCAACAGTCAATGTGGCAGGAGGCACCTGCGCCGTGCATGGCGGTGTAACAAAAATGCAAGGTACATTGACCGGAGCCATGACACTCCAGGAGTATATGAATTATCGCAATATTCCACCTTCTCTTGTCAACTTGCCCAGCTGCCCCATGAAGCCCGAACATATCACCTACACCCTACTCCATTATATCAAAAAAGGGACTCTGCCAAAAATGGACAACCATCGGATGCCCAAACATTTTTTTAGGAGGAGTGTCCATGAGCGCTGCATTTACCATGCAGACTACCAAGAAAACTTTTTTGCGGAATTCATTGGAGATGATGGATGCCTATTCAAGTTAGGATGCCAGGGACCGGCCACTAAAAATAATTGCTTTACCGTTGGATACAACAGCAATACCAACAATTGCATCCGGGCCGGGCACCCTTGTATTGGATGTGCTGGCGAACGTTTTCCACGGCAAATCATGTACCATCGCTATGCAGACCCTCGAACCATTAAGAATAAAATATAGTATTCAATGCCCAAATTGCATCAGGTTCGATGCTGACAGCAAAATCAGGAAAAGCTCAACAGACACCAGAGCCATGTACAAGCGTTTCTTTTTTTTGGTAAAAAAGATAAATAGAAAAACATAACAGATCCCGTCTACAGCCGCAAGAAGGATCAGACCGATGAAGCTCAAGTAATCTCCATTTCCGAGATGATTCAACCACCCCCAGCCTATCGGGGCACCCGATTGTTCAATGTACTCATTGAGCGGTAAGTTCCAGTACTGAGGCAGTTTTTCTAACGGAATCAACGGTTCCAGCACTCCGAAGATATAAAGGCCGAAGGTGAGAAATAAGAGCACCAGTCCCAGATTACTGATTCGCTTGAGCAGCATCGCATACCCCTGCTGACATTCCAGGTTTTCAAACTCTTGTGTCATATCCCAAATCCCTTCAATAAAGAGCGAAGACCGGCCAACAGCAAAACACCAATGACCATTTTTCGAATAAGGGCTGGTTCCACTTTGGATAACAAACGGCTTCCAATCTTCGCACCTAGCATAATGCCTGCCATAGAAGGGATTATGATAATGGGTAAAACCCCTCCTTTGTTAAAATAAATCCAGGCCGCCGTAGTATCGGTGATAGAAAGTGAAAAACTGCTGGTAGCAACCGCTACTTTCAACGGAGCGCCCATCAATAAGTTCAAAACAGGAACATTGGCCCAGCCGGCCCCCAATCCAAACATACCAGCCAACACCCCAACCACACTAAAAGCAACCAACCCTTTTCCAGTTCTGTGCACCGTCCATGAAATTTCTCTGTTTTGGGTGGGTTCAAAGTAAATCCCGTTGAGTTGCAATGCTTCTGTTAAGAAATTCCCTGGTTGGACTTGCGGGTAATCCGTTCGTTTTGAAGCAAGCATGAGAGCTACAACTAAAAGAACCAGCACTCCAAGGCTTGTGTGAATATAAGCAGAATTTATACTGGAAAGCCACAATCCGCCAAAAGCGCCAATAATAGAAAAGGTGGATGCCACTAAAGCACAGGGAATGGCCAATTTGAGGCTGGCTAGGTTTTTTTGCAGCAAATTGGGAGCTGCTGCCAGAGAGCTGCCCAAGGCGATCAACAATCCGGCGCCTCTGACAAAATCGATATGGAACGGAAAAAAACTGCTGACCAGAGGAACAAACAGAACCCCTCCTCCAATTCCGGCCATCACTCCAAACACACCAATCAGAAATGTTAAGACAAACAGCAGAATGGGCCAAATCCACCATACGGTTCCTTCAGACACCACATCCATCGCAAACGTTGTTGTTGGCATCATGCAGAATAAAAAGATTACAGCAAGCTGGCAAATGATGATCAAAGGCCGCATGATTATGTAGCCGCAACTGTACCGTCTGATAACAATAAGGGGATGTGCCCTGAATTCCAAAAACAGAGGCATAATTCAAATACCGGTTATTTTTCTATGAGGGAATAGAAAGTAGGAAAACAAATGAGTAGGTCAGTGCGTCAGTGCCTCATCAATGAGTTTTCGAAACTCCAGACAAAAGGCAGGATCTCTCAATTTGAGGGGTTTCTGGATAAAGTTGAGAGCTCCTTTTTTCATGCACTCCATAAAAATTTTCATATCCTGGATTGCAGAAACCATGATCACTTTGGCCTTGGCATCCAATTCTAGAATTTCTTCCAGACAAGCCCGACCATCCTTATTTGGCATCGTAATATCCAGTAAGACTAAATCGGGATGGTGTTCCTGGAATAATGCCACTCCTTCGTTGCCATCAGTGCCTACTGCTACGATTTCATGACCTTCACTTTCTAAAAAGGGTCTCAACGTTCCAACAATGAAGGCACTGTCGTCTACAAGTAATATTCGTGCCATAGTGCAGCTTATTCTTTAGGATGGTACGGTTGTTATTGAATGGTTGAATAAATATCTTTTTTACCGAAATCGATCAATACTTTCAATCCATTTATTCCATGAACTGAAATCCAAGGATGGAGACATCATCTCCACTTTCTATTCCCTGGGAAAAATCATGAAGATGCTTCATGAGGGCATCGAGCATCACATCCAGTGCCAACCTCCTGTTTGCTTTGAAAAATTCAACCAGGCGATTCACTCCAAAGCGCACTTTGTTTTCATTTTCCCATTCAATGATACCATCTGTATAAATAAAAAATTTATCACCATCCTTCAATTGACAGGTTTCCTGTACATAAGGAATGGGTTCATCTTTAAACAATCCCAGGGCCAATCCTCCTTCCTCAAATAAAGTGACCTCGGACTCATCCGCAGGAATCAGAATCAATGGAGGATGCCCTGCCTGAGCGACTGACAATGCCCCGGCTTGAGAAACTCTGACAAAGACCGATGTCAATGATTTTCCAGTATCACGAACAGACAGCAGCATATTCAAGTGATGCATCACCTCATGAACAGGAAAGTTTTGTGGAATATTATCCAGTCCTATTTGGACCATCATCGTCATGAATGCTGCTGCAATTCCATGCCCTGTCGCATCTCCCAAAAAAATACTGATGTCTCCTTCACGATTGAGAGAAATATCATAAATATCGCCAGAAACTCCCGAATAAGGAATGTAGCACGATACTATCTGCAGGAAGCCAATTCTGGGGATTTTAGGTAAAAGGGACTGTTGAAAGTCCACGGCAAGTGCTAAATCCTCCTGCATGGTCTCATTGTGTGCTCGTAATAATTTTTCCGATTGCTGCAGTTTTTCATTGACTTCGAGGAGTTGAGAATTTGCTGCAGTCAATTCTTTTGCTAAGTCAGCTAAATCCAGCCTGGTGAAATCGAGGTAAAAATAAAAATAAAACTCACCATGATCGGTCATCATTGTTCGCTCAATGCAGATACTTTTGGGAAACTGAGCCTCCCCATAAATAACTTTAGGAGCAAACAAGGTCACATCGTATTCAGGTTGCAGCAATTTGATACAAGGAGCGCTGACTTGATTCAAGACTTCTTTGAGGAAATCACCACAGCCCTGTCTGATATCTCCGCGCTCGTCTAACGCAGGCAGCACTCCCATTCCTAAAAGATCAGACAATGTCTGCTCATCCATCGAAATTCCAAAAGAACCCACGACCGTTCCGATGATATCAACGGTTCCCAGTACTGTTTTTTTAGCAGACAATGTGGGGAAGAAGTCGCTGTCCTCTCTCTCGGCAATGACTTGAAGCCCCAAAAGATCTTCCAGTACCTGTAAAAAGATCTTTGTCATTTGACTGGCAACCTTTACATAGAGGATTTGAATGGGCTTACTTAACTTCTCTTGTATGGCGGTTTGATGATAGTTCAATTTTCCTCGGTTGTTGATAATTTATAAGGCATAAGAATTAAATAACTTCCAACAACAATCCCTCCTTTGGTAAAGAAGGCCAGGGTGGATTTTCTAAAAAAGAGGCGTTATTTAATTTTGGTTCCCAAACTACCGACTTTCCAAAAATTTAACAATATCCTTTTTATAATTGGACAGAGCCAAATCGAGCACCGTCCAACCGTGTTTATCCGTAGCACGTGCATCACTTCCTGCAGCAACTAATAGTTTCACAGTGGACGTATGACCGTACCGTCCGGCCCACATCAGGGGGTTCCAGTTAAAAATATATTCTTTCAAATAGACATCGGCCCCTTGATCAATCAACAATTTCGCCGTAGCGGTATGACCATAACGCGATGCCCACATCAATGCTGTCATTCCATCAGTGTCTCGATAGTCAACGGCAACTCCTCTTGAGATCAACTGCAGAACCTGGCGGCTGTTGCCTTCAATAGCAGCTTGTTTGAGCGAGTACCCATCTTCGATGGAGACCATGGAGGCGTGCACTTTCATCGGCAACACCGGAAGAGGATCTGTTGACACAGGTTTGGAAGGAAGGGAAGGAGACGGAGTGTTTGCTGCTATTCTCTTTTTTTTGAAAGACCTCATTTTAGGGGAAACAGGGAGCTGTACCTGAAGCGTTCTTTTAATTTTCGGAGTGGATTGGCGTGACCTTTTCATCGGTAGCTGACGGAGCAGCATTTCAACCTGAGGATTACTTTTGAACTGAACCAATTGTAACGCTGTCATTCCCTTGTGGTTTTTTATTTGTGTATCGGCTCCATAACCCAAAAGGATTGGAATGATGCTGGGCTGCCCATATAAAGCCGCATACATCAAAGGAGTCCGGCCCAAGTTGTCCTGAGCATTCACTTTGGCGCCATGCTGACACAGCCATTCCAGCAATGTTGTTTTCCCTTCCATCGCCGCATACATTAAGGCATTCATGCCCTCATAATCCTTTGCATTGATATCGACGCCCTTTTCAGCCAGCTGCTTGACAATTCCCGACTGCCCTTTGAAGGCAGCCCAGATCAAGGCTGTTCTTCCCTGTTTATCTTTGACGGTAATGCCCACTCGCTGCTGAATGAATTCTTCCGCCAGCATTGGTAAATCCTGACGAATGGATTCTATCAAAGTTTGTGGATGACGATTCGTTTTAGTACTCTTCACAGACAAACCTGTTGTTGTTTGCTGAGCATAGAGGGACACGCCTTGGGCAAAGAAAATCAAGCACGCTATCAGGAACACCATTGTTCTGCCTGCCTTATCAACATTCATGAGCTTATTCTTTTTTTTCAGGAGCATCGGCTATTTTAGTTTCAATTTTTGGAACTTGTTTTCGGGAAAGGGAGCGCTGATAATTCATAAAAAAACCAAAAAACATTATCCCAAAAAAAAAGACAATCAATCCCCATCGAATTGCTTGTAAAAATTGGTCTTGTCTTTTTTTCATGGTAATCTACCCTTAATCGATTTACATGATTTTTTCAACCCCTTGACTGCTGCATTACAACAATCTCTATCATATTCTAACGCAATACATCAAAATCTCAAAATCTATAAGAATAATTTATGGCATCCCTTTTAACAAAAGTCTCTAATCTGTTTGGCAATGAAAACGAAAAGACACTGAAGCGCTACCATAAAATCGTAGCGAAAATCAATGCTCTCGAACCGGAAATACAAAAACTGCAGGATCATGAATTTCCTACCAGAACAGAAGCATTGAAAAAGCGTGTCCGAGAAAATACACGGTTTACTTTAACAGAGCAAAGCTTATTTAAACTGGAATCTGAACTTTCCTCCGATACGATCTGGAAACAACTGAAAGGGCTGAAGGGTAAAAATTATTTATCTCAAGACGAATTACTGAAAGAAATTGAAAACAGAATTCTGGAAGAACAGCTAGAAGAAACAAGGTTTGCAGCAAAGCGACATATCCAGGAAGATGCTTCTGAAATACTGGACTCCGTTTTGCCTGAGGCATTTGCTCTAGTTCGCGAAGCCGCAGTAAGAGTGCTTGGGGAACGACATTATGATGTGCAGCTGATCGGTGGAATTGCGCTCCACGAAGGGAATATCGCAGAAATGCAGACAGGAGAAGGAAAAACACTGGCATCCACCTGTCCCTCTTACCTGAATGCGTTGACGGGAAGAGGGGTGCACATCGTGACCCCCAACGATTACCTGGCAAAACGTGATAGTGAGTGGATGGGCAGGATTTATAATTTCCTGGGAATCAGCGTTGGATTGATCCAGCACGACTCCAGCCAATCAGACCGACAATTCAATTACAGACAGGACATCACCTACGGAACTAACAATGAATACGGGTTTGATTATTTACGCGACAATATGAAGATGGATCTTGCAGATTATGTACAGCGTGAATTCGCGTTTGCCATTGTGGATGAGGTAGACAGTATCCTCATTGATGAAGCACGAACACCACTCATCATCAGTGGCCCCACTGATGACAACATAGACAAATATGTCACCATCAATCAATTGGTCAACAAATCCCAACTGCAGCGCGAACTCCAAAAAATAGAAGTCCCGCAGCTGACCCAGCAGGAAACTTATGGTATCGATGAAGACTGGGAAGAAAAAGAAGACCGCGATATTGTGCGTGAAGGCGATTACACGCTGGATGAAAAATCCAGGTATGTTGCCCTGACGGATCGTGGTGCAGGGAAAATAGAACAACTTTTGTATAACCTGGAACGCTATCAGTTGACCCAGGAAGGTCTGGCAAAATTAGAATCAGAGATCCATGACGAATCCATCATCAATGGGTTACACAATACCGTAGGGATTGAATACCGCCATGAGGAGGACCTGTTAGCTCATCTTTCTCAAAAAATTGGAGAAGAACAAACGGCTCAATTCAAATCTATCATCCTCAAAGAAGCATATCAGGGATTGCTGCTTCCCACATTTCGAATTTCTGAGAAAGGATTGAGCACCTTGGAATCCAATCCGGAAATAAAATCTGTGCTCCCTGAATTGAAAACAATGAAAGACTTGGAGTATGAAACCATTGAGGCCTTTCTGGAAGCATTACGCAGTACCATCGGGGAAGAAAAAACAAGACTGCTGCAATCCCATATACTCCCTCATGTCGAAGTACTGAAAAGCCTCTTTGACCGGGTGAATACCTCTACATTGCATCATGTCAATCAAGCATTGAAAGCACACTTGATCTTCAATCGAGATGTCGATTATGTCGTACAAAATGGTAAAGTCGTGATTGTTGATGATTTCACCGGCCGTTTGATGCAGGGACGGCGCTACAGTGATGGACTGCACCAGGCATTGGAAGCAAAAGAACGGGTTCGGGTCGAAATGGAAAGCCAGACATTGGCTTCGGTCACCTTCCAAAACTATTTTCGCCTTTATCGAAAATTGGCAGGCATGACGGGAACCGCTGAAACCGAAAAAGATGAATTCAAGAAAATCTATAACCTGGGGGTTGTGGTCATTCCAACAAACCAAACCATCATTCGTCAGGATCATCCCGATGTTATCTACAAGACAGAGGATGCCAAGTACAATGCCATCGCCAATAAAGTGGTGGAGTTGCATGAAAAGGGACAGCCTGTTCTGGTAGGAACCGTCTCGGTGGAAACATCAGAATTGATCAGCAACCGCCTGAACCAAAAGAATATTTCACATCGCGTGCTCAATGCAAAATTTCATGAACAAGAAGCTGAGATCATTAAGCAAGCAGGGCAAAAGGGTGCTGTCACCATTGCTACCAACATGGCCGGTCGAGGAACTGACATCAAGCTGGCGTCTGAGGTGCTAGAACTAGGAGGTCTCTTCATTCTGGGAACAGCACGTCATGACAGCCGCCGTATTGACAATCAGCTGCGTGGACGGTCAGGAAGACAGGGAGACCCTGGAGAATCACAATTTTTTCTTTCCATGGAAGACCACTTGCTCCGCATTTTTGGAGGAGAAAAACTGGCCAGGTGGATGGATCGCCTCCAAATCGAAGAAGACATGCCCATTGAGCATGTTTTTGTAAGCAAAGCCATTGCCAATGCACAGAAAAAAGTGGAAGGCATGCATTTCACTGCACGTAAAAATGTGCTCGAATATGATGACATCATGGAACGTCAACGCAACATCATCTATGAGAAGCGTCGAGCCATTTTGAGTGATGACATACACCATGGGTTTTTGGACATGTGCGCCGAAATGATTGAGGCAATCATGGATGAGTTCTGCAGCGACAAATTCCAGGATCAATGGAAATGGGATGAATTCAAGCAGGAATTTTTTCATCTTTTCAACATGCATCTTGATGAAGAATGGGAGACTCCAACTTTACAGCAGGACGAGATCATCCAAAAACTCTACCAAGTTGCTGAAGATAATTATGAATCAAAAATCAACCACTTCCAAGAGGACTTTTTTCACACATACCAGGATAGCGAACTTTTAGAAGTCATTGGCATCTATTTGCAGCTGGCGTTGCACTATGAACCAGAGGCCTGGGCTTTTCCATATCCGGAAATGGAAAAACTGCAAAACTTTTGTAACGGTTGGTTTGAACGTTTTAGAGAATATTGCCAAACGCATGGTGCCGCTCAGGGAAACGAAACTATTGCCCAATTTCTCAATCAGATCTCAACAGAATTCAGGCAGCAGTTTTCAGAGAGCTATACAGTATTTCGGCAGGAAATTTTTGAAACCCTGCTGCTTCTGATTCAACGTCAGACTTTATTAATGACGGGTGATGAGCGCTGGAAAAATCACTTGCTGTCAATGGATCATCTTCGAGAAGAAGTAGGCTTGGCAGGCTATGCGCAGAAAAAACCAATTGATGAGTACCGTAGAAAAGCATTTGCCTTATTTGAAAAACTGATCACCGAAACAGCCCGTGAATCGGTTATCCAATTTTTCCATAGAGGTAAATTGCCTCATCCTCGTTATCTATTCTTCCATGTGGACCCGCAAACGCCAGAGCCCACTTACCATCACAGTTCCGCAGATACGGTTGAAGGCGATAATACTCAAACACGCTCACGCACCAAAGCATCGGCCAGAAAGAAGAACTATGTTTCCAGCAGGGATCGAAAAAAACAAAGGCAAAAAAAGAAAAAAACCACGCACTCTGCGTGACGTATAAACACTGAACTATGATTTGCTATTTTTGACAGCCTTTGCAAAACTGAAGCAACAATGGAATCAATTCAGTACACAACAGGAGCATTCACGGAATAACAGATGAATCGAAACATTCTTTTTGTAGATGACGAAGTCAACATCCTGGAAGCCTACAAAACCATCCTAACCCCTGCCCAGAGACGAACCTCTCGTCGTCGTAAAAGCCAGCAGCAGGAGTACAACCTTTTTTTTGCAGAAAACGGAGAACGAGCCGTCGAAATTTATCAGGAGCAGTTGGATAAAGGAGATCCTATTGCAGCAGGATTTTTTGACATGCTCATGCCTGGGGGAATTGACGGAACGGAAACCATTCGTCAAATCCGCCTCATCGACCCCTCCATCATGTGTGTGATTGTGACTGCTTATGCTGACCGTGATCCCAAGGAAATACGTGAGTTTTTTGATGATCAATCCATGTGGCTGTACCTCAACAAGCCATTCAATGATGGTGAGATCCGGCAGCTGGCCCAAAACCTTATATCGAGCTGGAACTTACGCAAAGAGAATAAAGAATACAGTGAGAACTTGGAAAACCTGGTCAAGCAAAGGACAAAAGCACTCAACATGGAGTTGGAAAAAGTATCCATTGTTCAGCGCAATCTGCTGCCCCACTCTATCCCAAGCTACCCCAACCTGGAAATAGGAGTGTATTATGACACCTGCATCGAATTGGGTGGCGGAGGGGATTATTATGACTTGATAGAGTTGCCCGATGATAAATTGGGAATTGTGGTTGCCGATGCTTCTGGACACGGGCCCAGTGCCGCTTGCATCATGGCGATCACCCGGGCATTTTTCAGGGATTTGGCCACAAAAAATGACATGTCTCCTGGAAAATTGGTTCAAGCCCTTAATGAAAAAGTAGATGGCAATTACCCTAGAGGCCATTTTGTGACCATGCTTTATGTTGTGATTGACCTGAAAACCGGATTGGTCACCAGTGCCAATTCAGCACACCCCTTTCTGGTTTGCGGACAAGATCAGCATTATAAAATCGTCGAGACCGAAACAGGAATGATACTGGGAATGTTTATGGGCGAATACCCGGAACATTCCATGCAGTTAACACCTGGAGACCTGATCTTCATGTTCACCGATGGTATTGAAGAACATAAAAATGAAAAACGGGAAGAATTTGGATACGGGAGAATCCTGGCAGCTTGTGAAGAACATGGACACGAACCCACTCAACAATTCATTGAGAAGTTGATTCAACAAGCGAATGAGTACCGAGGCAATCTCCCTCGTGAAGATGACTTCACATGTGTAGCAATGCGCTGGAAACCTGATTCTTCCTCCCAATAATCTCCCAGAAAAAAGGAATCATTTTCAATCACAACAAGATATCCTGACGATCCTGCATCGACACCAAAACATGTCCTGTCGATACATCAAAACTGATACGACGCCCTGCCTTCCCCCCACAGTCCGAAGCAATAATTTGGATATTATGCTGCCCCAGCAGCTCCTTTACTTCCTTGATATTGTTCCGCGAAACACTATCTTCCTTATTGAGGACATCGAACATTTCTCCTCCTCCTGAAATTTTGGCTCTCCCCAGTCGATGAGGAGCGGCCCCTGCCTCCTGCATCATCTTCAACAGCAAAGGAATTCCTGTATCGGCATACTTGGCAGGATTGTCTTTCCGATCTTTTGCATATCCCAACATGATGTGCACCATCCCTCCCAACATCCTCTCTTTATCATACAACATGATGGCAATACAGGAGCCCACTACGGTAAAGAGAGTTTCTCCTGCTCTTCCGACATTTGCTCCTGCAATAGGAACTCTAATAATTTGATTCATCCGTTAACTCAATTTCCTGGCTACAACGACCTTGACTTTCGATTGTCCTGCTAACTTGTGAACACCTGCAAGAAGAAATATCTCAGACGATTTATCCTTGTGTTTGCCCACCAATCAAGCTAAATTTTTAAGCAATTCAATTGTTTTCTTGAGTGGTCTTTTCCTCATTGCTCCTGTGGTATAACTGGATAACACGGTGGATTCCTAATCCGCAATTCTGGGTTCGAGTCCCGGCGGGAGTACCGATATAAAAGAGGGTTTTCCGATTCAATGATGAACTGTGCCAAACTGGTCCATCAATCCAATCAGTTTGTAAATTTCACTTTTGGCCAGGCTACCGTCTGCATGAACGTCCCGGCATCTGATCTCCATTTGTTCATTGACCATGGAAGACAGGATAATCACCGTAATTTCGGGGGAGCTTTCTTTTATTTTTTTACACAGCGTCAATCCATCCATGACCGGCATTTCAATATCCGTGACAACAATTTGGACATAGTCGGTAATGGGTTTTTGTGCTTTCTCAGCTTCTCTCTTAATCTCCAGATACGCCTCATAAAGTTCTTGTCCATTTGTATAGACACGATGATTTGTATATTGGGCCTCCTCCAATTTTTCTGCAATTCCTTCCCGAATAACGATTGAGTCATCAGCCAGCAATAATTTAATACGTCCTCTTTCTGATTTTCGAGCATCGGCATCGGCGTCCGCACCTCGATTTCCACTGCGTCGATTCGGGGACATGTCACCAAAAATGGTCGTAATGATCGATTCAAAATCAAGCATCAGAATATCTCGACCAGGAAGTGTGGCAATACCCGTAACCTCAGAGCCTGACATGCTTAAGCTCATTGGCGGCGGCTGAATATCGGTCCAATACACGCGATGGATGCGTCGGAATCCATCCACTAAGAAAGCATTCACAGCAGAATTGATTTTTGTGAGCAGAACAATCGGCCGTTCTGTTTCTGATGGAGGCTGGTCTTCATAAAGATGTTTTTGTAAATGCACCAGAGGAATGGACTTTTCTAGAATTCGGATGTTGCCGATGATGGAAGGATGAAGTTTGGGGACAAGGGTGATTTGAGACTCATCATACTGGGCGATTTTTAGAACTTTCAGGGCGTTGATGCCGTAACTTTGATTTCCTAACATCAATTCTAAGATTTCAAGTTCGTTGGTACCGGATTCCAATAATATTTCTTGCTCCTCCATAGTGGACCTTTCTGTTATCACAAATATACCGGGCAAGGCAAAAAATAAGCTGCCACTGAACTAATTACACATACTGGAATTCCGTATCACATCCAGTTTTTTTCAAATATCAACCTGAAAGTATAATTGAGAGACCACAGGTTGTGTTTTAAAGCATATTCTCACATTCAACTTGCTTTGCCAAGTACCAAACTTTTGAATTGTTAAGGAATGAGAAAATAATAACATGCGAAAGTTACGCAGAATTTTCATCGAGATTCAAGGAGTTTTATCGGGCGCATAGCCTGCTATGTAACCGGTAAAGCAACGCAAAAGATCGTTGAAAAGACAAGTAGATTTGGCAAGTTATTGTTTGAGCATTTCTAAGTACCCGACCAAGTGTTTTTTAACATTTTTTCGCTATAAGCCCAGATCATAAGGAATAGCCTTTTAACAACTTATGATCGGGTACTGATGGTTCATTTATGGACGTGCTGCCTGCTCCAAAAGCCAATCACGAAATATTTTAATCCGGGGTTTCTCTGCCGCTTCTTCCAGAGAGACAATATAATAGGCATTTTCTGATTGGGTACGATAATCGAAAGGACAGATGAGGCGACCGGTCGATAAATCGAGAGTGGACAGGGATGTTCTTCCCAGCGCAATCCCTTCCCCCATGATCGCGGCTTCAATGGCCATGTGGGTTCCGGTAAAAGACATTTTTTCTTTGATATAGATTTCGGTAGCACCTACCGCAGTCAGCCAGGTATTCCAATCGGTTTCCTGATTCATCAATGGGCTTTGGTCCGTATCGTAGAGTAATATGTGGTTTCGTAAATCCGTCAATGCCTGCAAGGATTTTTCTTTGAGAAGGTCGGGACTGCAAACCGGGAAAATTTCATCTCGCATCATGAATGTAGAGTGCAGCCCCTTGTAATTGCCGCGTCCATAACGAATGGCCATATCAATCTTATCTGTCCTGAAATTGACAAGTTGTTCCGATGTATTCAACTGTAGTGTGATCTCAGGATACTGCTGATTGAAAGCCCTCAACCGGGGAATCAGCCACTTCATGGCAAATGAAGGAATCGTGCTCACCGTCAATATTCCTCCAATGTCTTCGGATTTCAATTCATTGACCACATCAGCCAGATGATTCAACATGATTCGAACTTCTTCTGCCAGCTGTCGACCCTCTTCTGTCAAAACCAGCTGACGGGTGAGGCGGTGAAACAACTTGAAGCCCAAGTGTTCCTCTAAATTTTTAATCTGTTGACTGACGGCAGCCTGGGTGACATACAATTCAGCAGCAGCTTTGGTAAAACTCAAATGGCGGGCAGCACTCTCAAATACGTAAAAACCATTCAGTGGAGGTAACTCAATATTCATGGCTTATGCATAAATTATTCTTATTCATTACATAAAATTAAATCGTTTGTCAGGTAGCGGAAAAACAAGCATACTGGAATTGTAGAAAAAATAATAGAGTCATTTATTGAGCTATTTTAAATTAATAAATCTAATGAAGAGGTCATCATGATTAAATCATACAGCAATTCAATCCATCCCATTCCTCCGATGATGCTGCAAAAAAATACCGTTGCCCTTTTCAAACCAACAAGTGCCGGAAAACGTTTTTTTGAAAATATACTTTTAACAATCCATGTCTTGAGCCAACGAGCGCAACAACGACGCCAGTTAATCGAACTGGATGATCAACAGCTTAAAGACATTGGGGTGACTCGTGTGGATGCTCTGCAGGAATATCAAAAGCACTTTTGGCAAGAATAATGATCCCCCCTCCCTTGCGGAAGAAGGGTTGTTGGCCGGGGCAACAGCGTTCTTTTGCCCCAGCAGTGACCATGTTTGGTGTGTCGCTACCTGTCGTGTATCTGGTGCGATCAGAATAAGATCAATGTTATTGACAATTACGTTCAGACCCTCGCTTTCCGTGACCTTTTCCTGCACGAGCATAGGCTTTTTCCATGCGTTCCAGCAAAAGTTTTTCCTGTTCTGCTGTAATTTTTCCTGCAGCTGTTGCTTTTTTCAAAACCTGAGGCATTTTTTCCTTCATTTTCGCTTGCAGTGCTTCGGGCTCCACTTTGTATTCTTCCATGATGGATGGAAAAGGTTTGGTTTGGATTTTTGTCTGAATGGTTTTAACAGGTTGTTTTGCTAATTCTGCCAGTGCCTCAATTCGAGCGCTGTACATCTCATCACGCAGTTGAAGACCTGGAATTCCTCCCATCATTCCGCCTCCCATTTGATGAAAATAAGGACCGCCTCTATGGTGTTTTGGTTTCCCTTGCCATCCAGGCTCTGCCATGGCCACTCCAGAAAAAAGCAATCCTGCTAACGAAATACTGGCAATTGTTTTTTTTACAAAAGATTTCATAATATTCTCCTACAAATAAGTTGATGAATTTTCCATTTTTGAACAAATTGATTTAAAAGCGCCCTCAATACCCGATTCATTGGAATGCTTGAGAACGTGTTTATAAAATATCAATCAATTATGAAGAAAATATGAAGAAAATATGTGATGTTTGTGAAATATGTGAAAATTTATCCCCAGCAGGAAAGCCGGTTCCCCTGTTTGAATCAAACGGCTCAAGAATTTTTTGGTAAGGAAATAAAGAATGTGGAGCCTTGACCAAGAAGTTGAAGAGCGCAATATGGAAATCGAAGCACGTAAACAGGCAGAAAATCAATTACAAAAATTAAGCTGGGTCGATATATTTTTAAAAAATATTGTTGATTCATTCAGAAAATTATAATAAATAGGCCATGGTTATTTCAAGAAGCATTTGAGTCATTTATTTGAAAGTAATATGTGCTTTAAAAATCATAAAAACGGATTAATCCGCTTATTGTCTACTAATTTATTAGGAGAATCATTATGAAAATTCAATTTAAGTTGAGCTGCTTGGTTTTATTTGGTGTGCTGTTATTTTTAATGCCGCTGCAGGTGACAGCAGCTGATGATAAAGCAGCCATCACTTACCGTGTTCGAGTGATGAAGGGCATCGGTGCAAACATGCACTCCATTGGAGACATTCTTAAAGGAAAAGTTGACCATAAAGAACTGATTGTACACTATGCCAAGGCGTTGAATGAAACCAGCAAAACCGTTACAACCATTTTCAAACAAGATACGAGCAAAAGTAAAAAAAACTCACGTTCCAAAAACGCTATCTGGGAAAAGTGGGGCGATTTTGAAAAAGAATCAAATGCCTTCGTCAAAGCTAGCACCAATATGGTGAAGGCTGCTGAAACAGGCGATATGGCCAACATCGGTCCTGCCATGAAAAAATTAGGGGAAACCTGTGGTGATTGTCACAAGCCTTTCCGTGAAAAGAAGAAAAAAAAATAATCGCTCGCAGCATCACTCCAACGATTTGGAGTGATGCCTCTTTCCAGACGTCGTAACAGTCATCTGCCCCTTCTACACATGCAGTGCATTTATTTAAGGAATATACATCGATTCTGCCTGAAGTGGTATCAAACGGGATATTTCTTGGGAGACGGCACAAATCGGATAGATAAATATCTGGAATTTTTGATGTAGTGTCCCAAAAATGGCGATTTTGTCATCGCCATAATCGATATGATCCTCAAATTCAAATCCAGCCGGTAGTTAGCCTTCGAAAACCACATTACTCAAGTTGTTCAGAGAAAAAATTTCTCCACCACGAAATAGCTAAGAAGCATATAAAAAACAACGCACTTCATGCTGCTCGCTGATTGAAAATAAAGGGGGAGGCTGCTGGGCACATTCGTCTTTACGAACGTCACAGCGTTCATAGAATCGGCAGCCTTTGGGTAAATTGCCCAAAGGAGGAACGCTACCGGAAATGGGTGATAGCCTACCCGCATTTCCTGCCTTGGGCCGAGATTTCTGTAACGCTTGTGTGTAAGGATGGGATGGACGGGAAAACAATTCTTGGGCTGATGCTTTTTCAACAATTTCTCCGGCATACATCACCAGAACCTGGTCAGCCAAATAGCCCACCACATCGAGATCATGAGAAATGAACAGTAAACTCATCTGATAAGACTCCCGAAGCTGTTTGAGCTGTTCCAAAATTTGCGCCTGGATCGTAACATCCAGAGCTGTTGTGGGCTCATCAGCAATCAGAAGCCTCGGATTGCATGCCAGTGCCATGGCAATCATGACTCTTTGCCGCATTCCTCCGGATAATTGGTGAGGGTAATTCAGAATACGCTGCTCCGGAGAAGGAATCCCCACATTGGTAAACAGTTGAACAATCTTTTCTGTTTCTTCCCGGCGGTTCAAATGAAGGTGCTCGCGAAGTACCTCCCGAATTTGTTCGCCGACGCGAAGTACTGGATTCAATGCCGTCATGGGCTCCTGGAAAATCATCGCAATGTCTTTACCTCGAATATTACGCATTTGTCTTGTGGTCAGCTGGAGTAAATTCTGATTTTCCCATAAAATACGGCCTTCCATCTTAAGCAGAGGGGGTGATGAAATCAACTGCATGATGGCCAATGCCGTCATCGATTTTCCACAACCGGATTCTCCGACAATGCCTAGAGTATGACCGGCTTCAATAGAGAAGGAAACTTCATGTAAAACCTGGATGGCCGTTTTTCCCGCAGACAGATACAGATTCAGTTTGTCAAGGTACAGATTCATCTGGAAATTTTGGGATCAAAATGGTCACGGAGCGCGTCTCCCAGAATATTGCATATCAGTACCACCAGCATAATAGCGAGTCCTGGAAAAATGGAAACAAAGGGTGCATCAATGAGTACATCTTTTCCTTCAGAAAGCATGGCACCCCAGCTTGGAGTGCCTGGAGGAACACCAAGACCAAGAAAGCTGAGGCTGGATTCCGCAATGATCGTGCCTGCTAAATTGAAGGTTGCCTGCACAATAACAGGCTGAATAATGTTGGGGAGGATGTGTCGAAACATAACACGTCCATCAGAAATCCCAGAAGTTTGAGCTGCTAATACAAATTCCTGTTCCTTAACAGCAAGTACCTGTCCCCGCACCAATCGGGCGTAACTCACCCACCCTTGAACAGTCAGAGCAATAATGACATTGTTCAAATTGGGGCCTAAGACAGCAACCAGTGCAATGGCCAGCAGCAACCCAGGGAAGGCTAGTAGAACATCAACAATGCGCATGATCAACGTATCGACCCAGCCTCCATAGTATCCGGAAATCAAACCAATGGTAATGCCAATAATGCCTGCAATACAAATGACCCAGAATCCAACATAAAGGGAAATACGGGCACCATACAAGAGACGGCTCAATATATCACTCCCATTTTGATCCTGCCCCAGGGGGTGCTCCAAGGAAGGAGGACGCAGCTGCGCGCTCAAATGGATTTCTTCAGGATCATAAGGAACAATCCATGGCGCCAGCAGCGCTGGAACGATAAAAAGGACGAGTAAAATGAGACTCAACCAGAATATGCGAGGGTTTTTCCAAATCATTGCAGGCGTACTCTCGGATCTATAAATGCGTAAGATAAATCAGTGAGAAGGTTCACAAAAACGTAGCTGGCCGCAATGAAGATCACACATCCTTGGACTAAAGGATAATTCCTCGACTGGATCCCTTCAATCAGAAGATTTCCCAAACCAGGCCAGTCAAAAATATGCTCTGTGATAATCGCTCCAGACAATAGCACTCCTATTTGAAGTCCAATGACCGTGATCACGGGAATCAATGCGTTTCGAAAGGCATGACGAAATACGATTTGCATTTCAGAAATTCCTTTTGCCCGTGCTGTACGAATGTAATCGGTGCCCAGGGTCTCTATGACGGAAGATCGGGTGATGCGGGATAAAATCGAAGCCAAGGCAGTGCCTAGTGTAATGGCAGGAAGAATCAAATGGAGCAGCGTTCCTCTTTCATTGACAGGAAGCCAGTCCAGATGAATGGCAAACAAAAGGATCAACATGGGACCCATCCAGAAATTAGGAATAGACACTCCCAGCAAAGAAAAAAACATGGCAATCTGATCAATCCAGCTGCCGCGTTTCACGGCAGATACCAAGCCTAATGGAATTGCCAGGACGATTGCAATTAACATGGCTCCTGCCATTAGTTCGATTGTTGCCGGCAGCCGTTCCAGGATTTCCTGAGCAACGGGTTCTCTGCTATGAATGGAAGTACCAAAATCTCCTTGCACGAGATCTTGCAAATAGTTCAGGTACTGCTCATGGAGCGGCAAATCGAGTCCCAGTTGGTGGCGTAATTCTTCTTTATCGGTGGGCATCGCGGAATCTCCGAGCATCAATTCGACAGGATCTCCAGGAATCATGTGAATCAAAAAAAAAACGAGGGTAATCACACCAAAAAGAACCGGACACAATAAAAGTAAACGTCGAATGATAAATCCGATCATATCAAAACAAAATGGGTTGGGGAAAATAGAAAATGTATGTTGGGTAAACAGTTCCTTTCACAAAAGGTGCTGTGTGCTTAATTTTTACTGGAACGGATGAGCATTTCGATCAGTTTATCGTTTATTTTGGCATCTTTGAGCTGAGACACTTCATCAGGAGTGATCGGAAGAAATGTAACCCCATAACGATTTACTAGCATCTCAATGATTTCATCACTGAGAGGAACCGATTTCATTTTAATCAACAGTTCGATATCAATGTCTGGGATCAAGCTGAGATGATATCGTAACAAATAGTCGACCAGCTCATTGGGCAACTTGCGTTCTTGCAAGTATAAAATTTCATCAAAAGTGAAATACGCATTATTTTTCTCAACTTGTGCTAGGATCAGATCTTTTCCCGTTTTTTCTCTGACCATCTGCTCTACGTCAAGATAGGAAAGGGCATGCAGGGAAGGCACTATACCTCCCCAGCACAATAAAACCAGACAAGTGGATAAAGTTAAACAAGAATTCCTCATTGTTATCATGGATACATGATTTGAATTATTGAATAAACATCCACGGGGCTGTGTTTTGGTATTGGCCCTCAAATTGGACAATCTGATGTTTGAACTGAAGTGTCCAACCGATGTCATCCAAGCCTTGCAAAAGGCGCTCACGTGCAAATGGATCAACTGAAAAGGTAAAGCAATGTCCCTGTGGTGTTGTGACCTGTTGCTGTTCCAAATCCACGGTCAGCTGGCAGCCCTCATTGGGTTGGATTTCCTCAAACAGCCTCTGGATTTGAGTCGCATCCAATCTGACAGGGAGAATGCCATTTTTAAAACAATTGTTGTAAAAAATATCTGCAAAACTGGGAGCAATGATTGCTCGAAAACCATATTCCAACAATGCCCATGGCGCGTGTTCGCGACTGGACCCGCACCCGAAATTGTCGCGGGTGACCAAAATTTGAGCCCCTGTATAACGGTCTGAGTTCAAGACAAAGTCTGGATTTGGTTGTGTTCCGGAATCATCTAAATACCTCCAATCATGGAAAAGGTGAACCCCGAATCCTGTGCGTTCAATTTTTTTCAGAAATTGTTTAGGGATGATTGCATCCGTGTCGACGTCTGCCCGATCCAATAGAGCAGCCAAAGCCGTCATTTTTGTAAATGCTTGCATAATGTTTTTTGTGTAACAAGGTTGATTGATTAGTGTTTTTCAAAAGAACGAGCGTCTGTAAAATGGCCAGTGATTGCCGCCACCGCCGCCATTTCTGGACTGACTAAATGTGTCCGGCCTCCTTTTCCCTGGCGTCCTTCAAAATTGCGATTGCTGGTAGAAGCACAGCGTTCTCCAGGTTTCAATTTGTCATCGTTCATTGCCAGACACATGGAGCATCCTGGTTCTCTCCATTCAAAGCCGGCTTCTTTAAAAATAATATCAAGCCCTTCGCCTTCTGCCTGTTCTTTCACTTGTCCACTGCCTGGAACGACAATTGCGTTAACGGATGTTGACACCTTCTGCCCTTTGGCTACTGCTGCAGCTGCCCGTAAGTCTTCAATGCGGGAATTAGTGCACGAACCAATGAAAACACGGTCGATCTGTATTTCCTGGATGGGCGTATTGGGAATGAGTCCCATATATTCCAGTGCTGCCTTGATTGCCTGTTGATCTTTAGGGTTTTCTGCTTTTTCTGGGTCAGGAACCTTTCCATTGATATCAGTCACCATGCCTGGATTAGTACCCCAAGTCACCTGGGGTAAAATGTCTTTTGTATTGAATTCGACAACGGTATCAAATTTTGCGTCAGGATCTGATGCCAATAATCTCCAAGACCCTACAGCCTGTTCAAATAATTCTCCCTTTGGAGTATACGGACGATCACGCAAGTAGGTGAAAGTTTTTTCATCAGGAGCAATCAAACCGGCTCGTGCACCTGCTTCAATCGTCATGTTACATAAGGTCATGCGTCCTTCGATGGACATATCTCGAATGGCCTCTCCTGCATACTCAATCACATAACCTGCTCCTCCACTTGTACCAATTTTTCCAATAATGGCCAATACGATATCTTTTGGTGTGATTTGATCAGACAGAGGACCGTCTACTTGAACCAGCATGGATTTCGCTTTTTGCTGCTGAAGGGTTTGGGTCGCCAGGACATGCTCCACTTCCGAGGTCCCAATTCCAAATGCCAACGCGCCAAATGCTCCATGAGTTGAAGTGTGTGAATCTCCACAGACAATAGTTGAGCCAGGAAGGGTTAATCCTTGTTCTGGTGCCACGACATGAACAATTCCCTGGCGAATATCGCCAAGATCAAAGAGAGTCACCCCAAAATCTTTACAGTTTTGGCGCAGCGTTTCGATTTGCTTGGCAGAGATCGGATCTTGTATGGGCTTGTCCTGATCAATGGTTGGAACATTGTGATCAGGAACTGCATATGTCGCATTGGGTTTACGCAAGGGACGCTCTGCAATGCGTAGTCCTTCAAATGCCTGCGGAGACGTCACTTCGTGAACAAGATGCCGGTCAATATACAGGATGGCATTGCCATCTTGTTCATGGACCACATGGGCATCCCATATTTTTTCAAACATTGTTTTTCCCATAATTACCTTTTTGACTCCTGATTATATATGTGAGAAACTGGTGAACATAAACAATTTATGCTAATGGTGGTGATATATGACTAGCATGTAATCATTATTGCGTAAAATGAATTATTTGGAATTTATATTTGCAATAATTGCAATGATGAACCTGGAACCTTGTCTGCCAGCAAAATGAAGGTATTTTGTTTTTTATTCAACAGCAATCGTAATGTTCCTGCCTGATTCTTTACCAATATAAAGACATTCATCCGCTTTTTTGAGCAGAGTGTCAATATTGTCTGCATCTTGGGGAAAAGTAGCCACTCCTAATGTAACGGTTAGATTGCCGGTCGGTTGTTGATCCTGGTAGGGAAATTCTTCGTTTTCAATAGCTTTACGTAATTTTTCAGCAACCTGTACAGCATTTGTTTTTTGACAATCAGGCAGGATCATAACAAATTCTTCGCCTCCAAAGCGAGCAGCGAGATCTCCTTTGCGTACTGTTTTTGCAAAAATTCCAGCCACTCCAGCTAAGACAACATCTCCCATTTGATGTCCGTGGGTGTCATTGTAATGCTTGAAGTTGTCCACATCCGAGATGACGAGGGAAAATGGTTTTTTATTGTCCGGATAAACGGTTTGGAGTGCTTCTAAAAATTGATCAAGACGTCGTCGATTGGCCAGACCTGTCAAACGATCTGTATCAGCATCTTGCTCAATACGGTCCAATTCCCGCTGTTGATGATACATGATTTTGGATTTGGTAACACTATGCTTGAAATCAAAAATGGAAAAAGGCTTTGTCAGCAAGTCATTTGCTCCCATCCGCATCCATTTCTGACGTTGTAGCACATCCTGGCATAATTTACTGGTAACAATGATGGGAGAGTTTTTGAGTTGCATGGCATTGAAGATTGATTTGATCTGTTTCTCATCTAATTTTTGCTGAGAGGTGAAGTTGGGATCAATGATGAAAAGGTCAAAATCATGCTGCAGGGAATTTTCAATGAATGCAGCCACATTATCAAAATCAGTGATTTTTGCCTCAGGCCATTCAGAACGGAGTATACCCCGGATAATGAGGCGATCCGTGGTGTTTTCATCAATGAGTGCAATCCTGGTATTATCCACAGAAATCACTCGGTTATTTTTGCGTACCAGTGATTGAGCCGTGGTAATGCGTAACTTTTCTGCCAAAATATAGGTGAACATCAAGTAGAAAACGGGTACGGTTTCTGATTGTTCATCGACAGCAAAGACATCCTGGGTGAATGCAATAATTTCTGTATCTGTTTCTGCAACCACTTCTGCAGAACGGGGACTCGGATTGAGAACAGACAATTCTCCTGCAATGTCTCCAGGAAGTTCTAGACGCAGGATGAACTTGGAATTGGCCAGTACAGCAAGCGAGCCTTTTAAGAGGACATACATTTCAGGAGGAGAATCATCTCCCTGATAAATCAAATGTTCCTCCGCTTTCAGTTTGACGAGTGTGCCGCGTCTGATAATATTTTTTAGCAATTTGTGGCTGAACTTCTTAAAATATCGTCCCTCGGACAGAACAGTAACATAATTATCTAATTGAGGATTTGGTTTATCTGTAAATAAGGGGATTCGTTTCATAATTTATTTTAACGCGTTTTTTGTAATCTTACTGGTTTATTGCCAATGTTTTCTTTCTTGATCTTAGGGGTTGTTCCCGCATTATTTTGGATCTGGTTGTTTTATATTTTTAATCGCTATAAGCGTACCAGTGCGAAGCTATTGCTATTACTATTTATGGGAGGCCTTCTTTGTGGGCTGTTAGCACTGACATTAAACCATATTGTCGAAAAATATACAATTTTTTGGTCAGATGCACAAGAAACCAGTTCGTTGTTTGATTTCATTCCTCCGTTGCCATTGCACAGTTTGGGGTTTTGGGTCATGGTTGGATTCAATGAAGAGCTTGCAAAATTAGTTGTCATTCTGTTAATAGCATACCCTTCTCGTGATTTTCAGGAGCCATTTGATGGGGTTTTGTATGCAGCTGTTGTCGCTCTGGGGTTCGCTACGATTGAAAATGCTTTTTATGTGGAACAATATGGGTTTTCTATTTTACTGACACGGACTCTGATTACTCTCCCCACTCATATTTTTATGAGCGCTCCAATGGGATTCTATGTGGCCCGATCCCGTTTTGCTCTCCATGACAACCCAACAGAGCAAAAAATTCATTTGGAATCAATTGTACTTTTATTAAAAGGATGGGGGATTGCCGCACTTTTGCATGCAGGCTATGATAGTTTGTTGTCGCTTGGATTCAAAGAATGGGCCTATGCCCAACTCTTCATCATGGGTGGGGTGACGCTTGTCTTACGAAGTCGATGCCTTCAGCTGTCCCAACTGGCACCTCCTTCTGTCAACTATTCTAACCGATAGTCTGAGGAAAACCCGTCAACGACTCTACGTGTTTATTGCAACTTAATTTTTAGTGCTGCGATCAAACGGAGCAATTGATTACG
The DNA here is from genome assembly GCA_015231885.1 of SAR324 cluster bacterium. Taxonomy (GTDB): domain Bacteria; phylum SAR324; class SAR324; order SAR324; family NAC60-12. Next base: position 11,885 of record JADGAT010000005.1, on the reverse strand, counting down.
GAGACGGGGCTGAGTGTTGAATCGTTCATAGGCTTGAAAAGCATGCTCCAATCCGACATGTATGACCTCTGAATCTCTTGTCGGCTCTACAGTCGAATGAAGCAGAGTGATCAATTGGCTAATGTCTGGGGCTTTTGTTGATTGATTCAGCTCGTCACCAATCATTTCGATTGTTCGCAATATATTTTCCCTGTTGTTGGTCTCAACAGCAACCTTTGCCAGCTCTTCCAGAGCTGGTATTCGCATGGAAGAAGATGCTTTCTCGTAATTGACTAACGCACTTTCATAATATACTTTTGTTTTGAGCTTTTGAGCTTTGGAATAGTTTGAATTTCCTTCCGTGATTTTATCGAGTTCTTGCATTGCGGTGTTATAGTCTTTTTGAGCAACAGCTTTCTCGGCCCGCTGCATGGGGATCTGTTCAATGAGGCGGAGTGTTTTGGAGTAATTGGGGGATTTAGGAGAGACGGACCTGAAGTGCTTGATCGCATTATCATATTTCTTCTTCTGATAGGCTTCCAGTCCTTTTTGATACGTATCACTCTCTTTACTTTCTTCATCACTGCCAAAAAAGTTAAACCATGAACAGCCGGCTATCCCTAACAGCAGACAGAATAAAAATAGAATCTGGCGCAAACCTCTCACATTTCCTCCTCGAACATTGTTTTTTTGTAATTAAAAGTGATTGGATCCATACCGCTCTTCCCAATGTTCATCGAGAACAAAAGCAACGGCACCAACCACACAGACACATGCACAAAGCAGGAGAATCATTGATAATTCCATGATATTTCCCTTATATTTAAGTGTAGCAAAGATTAAGCCTTCGGCAATAATTATGATAGAAAAAATGAACAATAATTGAAATAATAACGAATACTCAAATTTTTGAACAGACAATAATGTCGTTTTGTCTTTAACAATATAAAGCATTATGAAGAAAAGTGCAAAAATCCATATGTCGGTTGCGGCAGTCTTTACTTACCAGAACTCTGTTTTTATTATCCGGCGTCAACCTTATTTACTGGCATTTCCGGGCTATCATTCCTTTCCTGGCGGTAAAGTAGACAAGGATGATTCTGGTTTTTCCTTCCATACTCAATTTTTGGAGAAGTATGATCCGACCTTGATGCGGGCGCTTTGCCGGGAAATCAAAGAAGAAGTTCATTTCGATTTAGAAGAGGCCATTCAATCCAATGTCGTGTCTGATTTTTCAGAGCTGGGTGTCGCCATTGGCCCACCTTTTCTTCCTCACCGATTTCATACTCATTTCTTTAGAGTTCAATTAAAATCCAGGATTGATTTCACAATGGACAGCAGTGAAGCCGAATGGTCTGGTTGGCAAGCCTTACGTGACTGCATGGAACAATACTATCAGGGAGAAGTCCTGATTGCTTTACCAACATGGAATGTGATTAAGGCACTGGCAGAGAAACCCGATGTGAGAAAACTTGGAATGCTTCATGTGGAATATGACCCAGAGGCTGAAGTGCCTTGTCTTGAGTTTGTGCATAAAATGTTTCAGATTCCTGTTCTTTCCCACACTCTTCCTCCTGCAGAAAGAACCAATGCGTTTATTATAGGAGATCCTTCAGATGGCAGCTACTTGATTGATCCTTCTCCATCATCTGAAAAAGAACTGAAAAGACTTCTTCAGACATTAGCGGCATTCGAGATTACAGGTATTTTTTTAACCCATCATCATCCTGATCATCATGAATTTTCCAATCAGCTGGCCGAGCTGCTGAAAGTTCCTGTCCAAATGAGTAACGATACCTACCATCGAATCGTGTCCAAACATGGAGCCGTTTATTTTAAAGACCTTGAGGTTCAAATAGCACATGAGGGCGATATTTTAACAAGATGGTTGGGTAAGGATATACGGGTTTATGAAATTCCCGGGCATGATGAAGGGCAGCTGGGTCTGGCTCCTGTTTCTATGGAATGGTTCTTGGTTGGAGACTTGATTCAGGGAATTGGTACAGTGGTCATTGGGCAGCCCGAAGGGAATATGGCAAAATATTTTGTGACTTTGGAAAGAATTATTCGGCTTGATCCAAAAGTTATTATCCCCTCTCATGGAATTCCTATGAGAACAACCACCCGTCTCAAAGCCGCATTAAAGCATCGGAAAATGAGAGAAAACCAAGTGCTGCAATGTTACCAGGATGGAAAAACCAAAGACCAGACTTTGGCGGAAATCTATCATGATATCGATCCCAGATTGTTACCAGCAGCCATGAAAAATATTGAGTCCCATTTGATCAAACTAAAAGAAGAACAACGACTTTGAAAAAGATATAGGCCTTTTCAAATTCCATTTTACGTAGAAAATCAACAGAAAGCTGGACATTTCTATAGTCATTCGTCATATTTTTTCTTTACAATCTAGATGATGCAATCTTACTGGGAATAAAGGCCTATATGAAAAAGATTTTTCTCCATTGGGGTATCATATCCGGAATCACAATGTTTTTTATAATGATTACCAGCGTTTGTACTGCCGAAACAAATCTGGTCACGTTACCGGCCTCTCCTGGAGTTGGTTTTCCCATACTGTCCTTGATGGTTTTTTCTCCATTGCTGGGGCTATTATTCGCCTGTTTACTTCGTAATGGCCATGGAGAGCGTTCTGCGGGTGTGGCGACTCTTTTGAGTAGTTTTGTGACGTTTGCGCTCGGTATCTATTTGCTGCTTCAGTTTGATCTCAACCATTATGGATTCCAGTTTGTAGAACAAGTTCCATGGATTGATATTTTTGGTATCCAATATTATCTGGGAATTGATGGCATCAGTCTGGTTCTGGTGTTGGTGGCTATTTTAATATTACCGTCTGCGTTGGCAGCAACGTGGTCGACTAAAGAAAAAAGCTGGCAATTCCAGGTGCAGACAATGTTGCTCCAAATTGGTATTTTGGGCTCTTTCATGGCACTGGATGCCATATTGTTTTACACTTTTTTTGAGATCATGCTGGTTCCTCTCTATTTCATGATCGGAATATGGGGTGGACACAATCGGATCTACGCAACGACTAAATTCTTCATTTATACTGTATTTGGTTCATTGTTGTTGCTGGCCTCGATCATTTATACCGGCATTCTCTATCACGAAACATTCGGGGTGTGGTCATTCAGTATCATCGATTGGTATGATTTACCAATTCCCGCTTCAACACAAATGTGGCTCTTTGCTGGGTTTTGTCTCGCATTTGCCATCAAGGCTCCAATGTTTCCTTTCCATACCTGGCTTCCAGATGCTCACTATGAGGCACCTACACTAGGGTCGGTAGAACTGGCTGCCATGCTTTTGAAGCTCGGACCGTATGGTATTATTCGTTTTGTGATCCCTTTATTTCCGGATGCTGCACATGTTTATGTTCCCATTCTCATCATTTTTGGACTGATTGGGATCACCTACGGTGGACTGGTGGCAATGGTTCAACAGAAATTGAAGAAGTTGATCGCTTACTCTTCTGTGGCGCATATGGGATATATCATTATTGGGGTATTTGTTTTCAACATGCAGGGGCTGGCTGGCGGCTTAATTCAGATGATCAATCATGCCCTGGTGACCGGGGCTCTGTTCCTTTGTGTGGGAATGTTGTATCAACGTACCAAAACTCAGGAAATTGTGGATTATGGTGGTGTGGCACACAGTATGCCGATTTTTGCCTGCTTTTTCCTGTTTTTCTCTTTGGCCTCTATTGGTTTGCCTGGACTCAATGGGTTCGTTGGTGAACTGATGATCATGCTGGGTGCGGCACGCATGAACATTTTTTATGCAATTGCCGCTGCTTTTGGTGTGGTGATTGCCGCTGTTTACATGCTGTGGATGTATCAGCGGGTTATCTTTGGCCCTATCAAGAATGATATGGTCCGCAACCTGAAGGATTTGAACTTACGCGAACAACTGGTTTTGATTCCTCTGGCTGTTTTCACTCTGGTTCTTGGTGTTTACCCGCAGCCATTTTTTGATCATGTGAACACAACATTAGAGGGGTATTTGAAGCAGTTTAATGCAGAAGAGTTCCAGCAGCAACATAAATTTGACCTTGCTGCTTACTGGTCCTTGAAGCAGGATAAGTAACCCTTGAATGATGCATGGATACTTTATTTTCATCGATCCCGATGAAAAATCCCTTGATCTGATTTTCATTGAAAATCTGGATGTTGACTCGCTTTGTGATTTACTGAGATGCGATGCAACAGATATTGTTGAATTCCCTTTCGGTTTGATGGGCTATATCGATGGAGAAGGGGCTTGGCAGGGCAGGCAGCAGGAATGGCTGTTGAACCATGAATCGTTTTGGGGGCCTATGCTCTTGTTCAAAGGAGTAGATGAAATGGGCATACCCAATCCTTGTGAAGAAGAAGAGCTAGAGCAGTTGTATGAATTGGTTCATTTCTGGAATGAATGAAATCAATTTATTTTACAGCCAATCGATGGTAGCGTTTTTTCCCGGCTCGAAGCAAAACACTTCCTGCATCCAGGCTTTCTGGAGTCAATTTCCAATTTTCATCGCTGATACGGATCTCATTGACATAGATTCCGCCTTGAGCAAACAAACGCCGTGCTTCCCCTTTTGATTTACACAGTTGCACTTCTGCAAAAAGTTCGAACAACCCCATCCCTACAGTAATTTTTTCTTCAGAAATAGTGGTGGTGGGGACATTTTCCATATTATTGGACTTTTTCCCAAAAAGTGCCTGAGCGGTATCTTGCGCCTGCTGCGCTTGATCTTTGCCATGCACCAGTGCGGTTGCCTCAAAAGCCAACTGCGCTTTGGCTTCTCGAATGTCAGACCCTTGCAAAGCCCCAAGGCGGTGCACTTCATCCATTGGCAGAAAGGTGAAAAAGGACAGGCATTTCTCGACATCAGCATCATCAATGTTCACCCAGTACTGGTAGTAATCGTAAGGAGAAGTTCTTTCTGCATTGAGCCATACAGCCCCTTTTTCCGTTTTGCCCATTTTTTTCCCGGAGGAAGTTGTCAGCAGCGGATAGGTCAGACCATACGCTTCGACTTGTTCTACCCGACGAATCAAGTCAGTTCCTGATATAATATTTGCCCATTGATCATCTCCTCCCAACTGTAACAAACACCCATGACGTCGGTAGAGCTCCAAAAAATCATAAGCCTGCAGCAATTGGTAATTGAATTCCAGAAAAGACAGTCCGGTTTCCATGCGTATTTTGTAAGTTTCAAACGATAGCATGCGATTTACAGAAAAATGCCGCCCAATGTCACGTAGAAAATCAATATAGTTTAAAGTGCATAACCAGTCTGCATTATTGACCAGCTCGGCTTTTCCGTCACTAAAATCCAAAAATTGAGAAAGTTGAGTTTTTAGCCCAACAATGTTTGATTCGATCTGCTCCTTAGTAAGGATTTTGCGCATTTCGGTTTTGCCGCTTGGATCGCCAATGAGGGCCGTTCCTCCTCCAACCAATGCAATGACACGGTGTCCTGCTTGCTGCAGGTGTGCCAGTCCCATCATGGGTATCAAGTGTCCCACGTGTAATGAGTCTGCGGTAGGATCAAATCCCGTATAACAGCAAACGGGGCCTTGTTCGGTCTTTTGTGCTAATGTTTCTTCGTGTGTGACTTGCTGAAAAAAACCACGTTTTTTGAATGTCTGAATGATACTCATTTTCGATTCTCTGCGTCAGAAAAGGATGTTTTAAGGCTTTGAACCACTTCTTGCGGTAATTCGATGGAAGCAGTTTTGTGAGAAAAGTCACTGGGGTTGATTCCGCAGTAATCCACTCCTGATAGATGCCTCCAGCGCCCGGCTCTTCTTGGCTCGTCATCCCTCACAGGGGTGGTGCATCGAATGCAGCCTATTGTTGGGAAGCCTTGTGCATGGAGCGGGTTGATGATGGTATCGTCTTCATGGAGGTATTGTTGGTATTCTTCATCTGAAAGGTTGGCCAGGGGACTGATTCGCACTACGTTGAAATTTATATCCAGGTCCATGATAGGGACTCGTGAGCGCTGACCACCTTCTCCACGGCGCAGAGGGCTCAAAAGTGCTTCGTAGTCTTCATGAAGCTCAAGCAAAGGCTCGACTTTTCTCATATGACAACATTGCTCCTGTCCCGCATGATTCAGATACAAAACTCCATATTTTTCGGTTTGCTCTGTCATGGACAACGCGGGAGTATAACGCTTTAAAGGCAATTGGTAACTACTGCTGATTTTTTCTATGGTGTCATGGGTTTCTGGAAACAAAACTCCGGTGTCTGCAAAAATCAGGTCTACTTTCACTCCCATTTGGTAAATAATTTTTGCCAGAATCGATCCAGTTCTTTGCCCAGAAGTGAGGAAGGCAATTCGAGGAAAAACAGACAACGCCCATTGAATGACTTCTACTGTGGATAAACGTTCTAGTACGTGATTGATGGGTGGTAAATCGCTTTCAGAAATTGTGGAGTAGGCAGTCACAATATTGTACGGAATGAAAAATAGAAAAAGGCACAATGATGAGGGGGTCAATTCTCAAAAATGGACAATTTGCTATGTTTAGGAAAAACTTTCCAGCTAAAAGTAAACTTAGGAAGAGGAGGACGGAGACGGCTTTTGCAGTTCAGACAACACCGCATTTCCAATGGATGCATCAGCTAAGGGGCGGGTTAAGTCTCCCAGAATATCCATTTGTGCTTTTAAAGCCTGGGCATCGTTTCCTTTTGAAAATTTTTCTACCACGCTCATTTGTTTGCGGATGGATTCCTGTTGCGATGGGGTCAAAATGGTTTCAGCCGTTGCCCAAAATTGTTCGATGCCTTTGAATACAGATTCGACCGTGTTGCGAAATTCAATCAATTGACGCTCATTGAAATCATCCAGTGCATGCTCAAACGAATCTTCCACAATTTGGTCGATTTCATATTGAGTGAGCCCATGAAAAGGAATGATCTCAATTTCTGCTTTTTGCTCGCTTCGTTTTTCTAAGGCTGAGACAGTAAGGATGCCATTTGCATCAACATGAAGCGTCACTTCTGCTAACGGCAAACCGGCTTTCATTGGAGGAATTCCCCGCAATTTGAATTGTCCCAGTTTTCGACAATCCTTCACCAGCTCGCGCTCTCCCTGGTAGATATTGATATCGATGCTGGTTTGCTGATCGACATGAGTGGTGAACAATTCAGATGCTTCTGTGGGGATGGTTGTATTTTGCATAATGATTTTGCTGAATGTGCCTCCCAATGTTTCAATTCCTAAAGAAAGCGGAATCACATCCAGCAGCAAAAAATCCCTCCGTCCTCCTGCCAGTAAATGTCCCTGGATAGCGGCTCCGATTGCAACAACTTTGTAGGGATCAATTGCCACATGCGGAGTTCTTTTAAAAAATTGTTCTACACATTTCCTGACACACGGAATCCGGGTTGACCCGCCCACTAAAACGATTTCTTCAATGTCCTGGGTGGTCACATGACTATCATCCAAAGCTTTTTGGCAGCTGACCAAGGTTTCGTCCAATATGTTTCGGATTAGGGATTCAAATTCAGCTACCGTTAATTTTCCCTGAAAAAAAATAGATTTTTCTGGAATTTCAATGTGATAATCGGCCTCCAGAGAAGAGCTCAACTCGATTTTAAGAGATTCGGCTATTTGTTTGAATGTTTGCTGAGAAATTGAGTCATTCAAATCGGCTTGCGGGTATTTTTGCTGCACTGCGGCTTTGAGGGTGCTGCCCAGTGCATAATCAAAATCATCTCCTCCCAAGTGGGTGTTGCCGCAGGTAGCCACAACTTTGAATATTTTTCCAGAAATTTTTAAAATGGAAACATCAAATGTGCCTCCTCCCAAATCATAGACGGCAATGTATCCTTCTTTCTTTTCATCGAGCCCGTAGGCAATTGCTGCAGCTGTTGGTTCATTGATGATACGAACGACCTCCAACCCTGCGATTTTTCCTGCATCTCGTGTGGCCTGTCGTTGTGCATCATCAAAATAAGCAGGAACTGTGATGACTGCTTTTTGTACAGAAAACCCTAAGATGTCTTCGGCTTCCTGTTTTACTTTTTTTAAAATTTCGGCAGATAATTCCTGAGGCGTGTATTCCTGGCCGCCAAGACGCACTTTGACCAACTGTCGTTGTGCTTTAACGATTTCAAAAGGAAGATCCTTTCGGTCTTCTTCTAATTCCTCAAAATCAAGTCCCATCAAACGCTTGATCGAGTAGACTGTCTGATCGGGTGCAGAAAGTCGATAAGGCAGTGCCCCTTTTCCAACAATCCAGCCTTCTTTTGTTTTAGAAAGCACAGAGGGAATAATGGGATTCTCTCCAACACGACCAATTGCTTCGGGGCCATCCTCAAAAACCATGGCAGCGAGGCTATTGGTTGTCCCTAAATCAATGCCAATGATTGTTTCTTTCATACTTGATTGCTCCTGGAAATGCGTTCAAGCAGTCGTTGAAGATAACGTTCTGCATTCAGATTAACTTGAATGGACTCCACTATATTTTTTTGATTTGATGGGTCTTTTTCAATGTTTCCGAACAATTGTGAGACAGCTTCTTGTAAAGCATTCAGCCGTTTTTCCACATCGGATTTAACGGCTGCCAGCTCCTCCGCATGGTCCTCAACATCCACCAGTAAATCTTCCAATGTTTCCTGAAGCTCGAATATATCTTCTAAAAATCCGGCAGGAAGTTTCCGCTCATCCAGAGGTTTCCCATGACTGAGCAGTTCTAATAAATAAGAAGCTCGGCTCATGGGGCATTTCAGAGCGGTATATGCCCGGTTCAATAACGAAGACGATTCCTGGCTCTGTCTTTTCTCAGTGGAAGCTGACTGTAAATAAAAATCGGGGTGCAATTCGGCTGCAAGTTTTTGGTAGTTGTCTTCCAATCTTTTTATGTCTAAGTTGTAAGTATACGGAAGGTCAAAAATTTCAAAATAATTGGGTTTGGTGCTCAGACGTTGAATCGAATTGCAGGAAAAACAGAAAAGGGGAGTAGCCATTGTGATGTTACAACCTAAACATACAGAATGGCTCGACAAATGATCGTGTTTCATTGATTGACGATTTAAAGCGAAGTAAAATTATTCCGCTGTATTCTCAGTACGGCGGTCTTTATAATCTTTAATGGCAGAACGAATAGCATCTTCTGCCAAAACAGAACAGTGAATTTTTACAGGTGGCAATGACAATTCTTCCACAATGTCGGTATTTTTAATAGTCAATGCTTCGTCGATGCTTTTTCCCTTAACCCATTCTGTGGCAAGACTTGAACTGGCAATGGCAGAACCGCAGCCAAATGTCTTGAATTTTGCATCAACAATGCGGTTATCCTCCACTTTAATCTGAAGCTTCATGACATCACCGCACTCGGGTGCTCCAACTAACCCTGTACCTACATTGTCTTCTTCTTTTTTAAAACTGCCAACATTACGCGGAGAATTATAGTGGTCTACTACTTTATCACTGTATGCCATGTGTTCCTCTTTCTTTTATTCAGGGGGTGAGAATAAAATAACTTTCAACAACAATTCCCTCTTTAAAAAAGTGGGTGGGAAATTATCACAAGACAGGGAAGTTATTTAATTCTCATTCCTTAGTATGATGAAATGATAAAATTAACGATAATTACAATACCTGCAATGAATGATCAATGAGAAGTCCAGGAAACGCTGGAAAGGTCCACTCCTTCTTTGACCATCTCATACAAAGGAGACATTTCCCTCAAACGGCTAACCGCTCCTGCAACTTTATCCGCGGTATAGTCAATTTCTTCAACCGTTGTGAAGCGTCCTAAACCAAAACGAATCGAACTGTGTGCTAAATCATCACCGACTCCAAGTGCCCTCAGTACATAAGACGGTTCCAGACTTGCTGATGTGCAGGCAGAGCCTGATGAAACCGCAATTTCACTAATTCCCATGATCAACGATTCTCCCTCTACGTACGCAAAACTAAGATTCAAGTTGCCTGGCAAGCGTTTGGTGGGGTGTCCATTTAAAAAGACATAATCCAATTGTTCGGTTAATTTCTGATGCAGTCTCTCTCGCAAATTGATCAACCGTTCGCTTTCTGAATCCATTTCGGTCTGAGAAATTTCAAGGGCTTTCCCAAATCCAACAACGCCGGAAACATTGAGTGTTCCAGATCGCATGCCCCGTTCGTGACCGCCTCCATACATGATGGGAGAAAGTCGGACTCGTGGTTTTCTTCGCCGCACATACAAAGCTCCAATTCCTTTAGGTCCATAAATTTTGTGAGCACTCATGGATAGTAGATCGATATTCATTTCATTGACATCAATAGGGATTTTTCCCACGCCCTGGGTCGCATCACAATGAAAAAATACTCCTTTGGAACGAGTGATTTCTCCGATTTCCTTAAGAGGATGGATAGTGCCGATTTCATTATTTGCTGCCATCAGTGTGACTAAAATGGTTTTATCCGTAATAGCATCTGTGAGTTGCTGCAAGTCGATGCAACCGTGCTTGTCGACATCCAGATAAGTTACTTCACAACCTTTTTGTTCCAGATAATGACAAGTGTCCAAAACAGCTTTGTGTTCTATTCCCGTCGTAATGATGTGGTTGCCTTTCTCTTTATAAAATTCGGCAACCCCATGAATAGCAAGATTATCAGACTCTGTGGCGCCGCTGGTGAAGACGATCTCTTTCCCACTTGCTCCAATAATCGAGGCAATTTGTTCTCTTGCCTTCGCGACGGCTTCTTCTGCTTTCCAGCCAAATGCATGATTGCGGCTGGCAGAGTTACCAAAGGTCTCTGTGAAAAAAGGCAGCATCTCTTCAACTACCCTTGGATCAACGGGGGTGGTCGCCTGATAATCAAGATAAATCGGCAATTTCATCGATGTTTCTCCTAATAATTAAATAATATTAAATCGGGGATGACTGATAATTTCTTCCAGTGTTAAGGACTCCATGAATTGTTCAACACGGTGGTTCAATGCAATCAATGTATCTTTTGTTGGGCACCATTGGTTCACTTTACAGCTGTCATCGGCATGGACACATTCAACCAAATTCAAGGTATGGTCGGTGACACGAATGATTTCTGCAATAGAAACGGTACCAGGGGATTTGACTAAAATATACCCTCCTTGCTGTCCTCGCTTTGATTCGATGATTCCTGAGGACGCCAGCAGTTTTAAAATATTTGCTACCATGGGCTGCGGCAAATGATACTGGAAGGCTATTTCCTGAGCACTGACAGGGATCGTCTTTACCGCCAAATGGGTCAATAAAATAATCGCATAATCTGTTTTTTTTGATAACTTTAACAAAGCAAGTGGCTCTTGAATGAATTCATGTAATATAGGTAATTTACTAATAGCAAATCGAGATTTATTCAACCTTTGATAGAAATAGCACTAATTAAGTACTATTTCAATCAAAAAATTATTCTTTTCTGTTGAAGGCGATTGGAATCTAAAAAAAACTTGCAATAGCCAGGGGCCTCATGTAAAAAATGTAGTTCACAAATTGCATCTCCCTGAGATAAAATTGGGCGGTTAGCTCAGCTGGGAGAGCGGCGGCCTTACAAGCCGTAGGTCACAAGTTCGATCCTTGTACCGCCCACCATTCCCGCTATGCGGGGTCGTAGTTAAGTTGGTTATAACGCCGGCCTGTCACGCCGGAGGCCGCGAGTTCGAGTCTCGTCGACCCCGCCATTCATGGCACTTCCCGCAATTTACCAAATTATCATTCAACATAATATTTACAGGGGTTTGATGGTACTTTTACGTCCTGTCGCTTTCCCGCAACTTACTCCCTCTTAACCCTAAAATAATGACTCGTGCCCACCTATGTGCCCACCTAAATTTCTGAAGAATACCAACAATACCTCCATGAAGACGATACCATCATCAACCCGCTCCATGCACAAGGCTTCCCAACAATAG
>JADGAT010000059.1:27776-30279 GCA_015231885.1 SAR324 cluster bacterium | reverse complement strand
TTGTGTACGCCCAGCATGGGCGTGATCTTATGGGGTGAAAGTCCCCTGTGTGTAAGTCACTGCTGTATTCAATCCATGGATTCGATATTGTGGCACTGGCGGGAAACCAGCCAGCAAATGGAGAAAACAAACAGAATCCTACAGATTGAATTAGCATTAAGCACTAGCGAAAGGCAAGGGCAAATCCGCGAGGAAATGTCTGGAGGAAGCCTGGAACAAAATGACGAGCCGACGGACAGGAACCGCATATAAGGCTCACTTCCCGAGGATGAGTTAGCACAACATAACAAAATCCTGTGGCTTGAGGGATAGGGTAAATGCGGCGGTTGTGTCAGGAAAGATCACGTTCTTATCTGGGGAGATCTGTTCAGCGTGCGGTTATTGCGGATAAAGATAAAGAGACTAGAAGACCGGTCAAGGAACACTCTCCTCTTTGTCCTTTGATGTAGACGGCACATCATAGAGCAATCTGTGATGTGACTGAACAGAAGTCAGCAGAAGCCGTAGTAGCCCAACAAAACAAATTTCCATCATCCGGCACATGATGCAATAGGAAAAATTCTGGGTTGGTATCAAAGAGGATACCGAATTGCGGTTGATATTGACCTGGAAAAATTTTTCGACACAGTCAACCACCGTGTTTTGATGAGTCGAGTATCTCGACGAATCAAAAACCAATGAAAATCGTTCGGCAAATTCGTTTGGACTCTTGGAAAGATCCTGATCGCTTCTGGGGCACAGCATCGGAAAAGAAAAAAGCGATTTAAGCTGCATTACTATCCGGCATGCATCACATGATTAGCTAGAGATCATAAAGATGTGTCAGTCAACCAGCCAAATAGAGTGGAATCGTTCAAGAGTGATTGGTCTTTTTACAGTAGGAATGGCTGTTGCTCATTATAAAATCGAAGATTCAAATATCATGATGATGTTTGTGGACTCCTTAACTGTTGCGTTTTCTTAAATTTTATCTTACTTTTTTGGGACGAACCAAGCCGAATCAAAAATTAGAATGAATGATCATGGTTAAATATTTAGGAATCAGAATTAAATAACTTCCTTTTTTTGAAAATCCCCGCACGCGGATCGCCCTTCCCTTCTTTGGCAAAGGAGGGATTGTTGTTGGAAGTTATTCAATGCCTGTTTCTTATGAGATTAGGATATTCATTTAAAGTGGGACAGTTAATCAGTCGCTTGCTTGTGACCCACCCCCTTTATCCCCTCCTGGGAGGGGCCAGGGGTGGGTAAAGAGTGCCTCGGATTAAGTGGGTAGCCCTAAAATTTTATAAGATAGTCTTATAAGTATTTGATATTATTGATCAGAAGTCCGCCACGATAAGGTTATGGTGCTAGTAGCGAGATAATAGATTTTTCTGACAGGATTGACATGAGTTTATCAACAGAGTTAAGAGTAGGTTTACTGATTCTGACAGGGGCCATTCTTGTTGTAGTGGCCTCTATCACACTAACCGGGTGGAATCCGAATCTGGCAGACACTTACCAGGTCCACGTACTTTTTGACAATGTTTCAGGACTCCAGCCCCGATCAGCTGTCCGGATTGCCGGTATCAAAGTAGGCAGTGTGGAACTCATTGAACTGAGCGGCAAAAAAGCACGTGTTCATTTGAAAATGCAATCAGAATATCCCATCTATCAGGATAGCCAAGCAACCATCAAGTCGATAGGGATTTTAGGAGATAAGTACATTGAGCTTGATCCAGGAAATTCACTGCGAATGCCTTTGCAGGATGGTGATGAGATCGAACGTATTCTGACCGGGAGCGATTTGGATAGTCTGATTGATGATTTGAGTGATGCACTCAATGACATCAAAAGCATTACTGGTGCAATGAGTCGTTCATTTGGAGGCTCTCATGGAGAACAACGTTTCAACCAAATTCTTGATAATGTAGAAGAACTCACCAATAATGTGAACGAAATTTCTCAGGTTACCAATGGCAGAATTGAAGACATTACCCGCTCTTTACAGATATTCAGCAAAGACCTTTCTCAGATCACTCAAGACAATAAACAATCCATTCGTCACATTGTTTCTAATTTTCAGCATTTCAGTCAGGACCTTCAGGTCATCACTACAGAAAATCGTAAGAATATTCAGGCCTTGGTAGAAAATCTAAACAGATTTTCTACATCTCTTGCGAATGATGGGCCTTCCATTATCTCTGATTTGAAAGAAATGTCTACATCACTGGCAGAAGATGTTCCACAGATTACAGCTGATTTACAAACCATTCTTAGCGACAATAAAAAAAAATTCAACAGCAGCATGGACAATCTTGATCGTGCGATGGCAAATATGAAATCCATCAGCGAAAAGATTGATGACGGAAAAGGCACCGTTGGCAAATTGATCAATGAAGAAAAAACGGTGGAGCAGCTCAATAGTGCCTTGGAAAATATCAATAAGCTTTTGGGGAGTGTGGATCGGACACGGCTCGATTTGAGCGTCCATGCTGAGTTTATGAGTAAAAATCAAAGTGAA
>JADGAT010000059.1:11507-27681 GCA_015231885.1 SAR324 cluster bacterium | reverse complement strand
CAATAAGCTTTTGGGGAGTGTGGATCGGACACGGCTCGATTTGAGCGTCCATGCTGAGTTTATGAGTAAAAATCAAAGTGAATTTGGGGTAGAAAGCCAAACAAAAGGCTATTTGGGGATACAACTGCAGCCTCTCAAAGATCGGTATTATCTCATTCAAATGGTATCGAACCCCCGAGGGAAAAAAAACAAAACCAAAGAAATCCGTTTAAAAACCCTGGATGATGGTACTGAAGAAAACATAGAGCAAATAGAAACTACTATTTCTGAGGATCTGCTCTTTTCGGCACAGGTCATTCAGAGATACTATGATACCCAGTTCAAGATCGGTTTGTTTGAAAGCCAGTTTGGGTTAGGTGTGGAGCAAATTTTCGGTAGAAACGAACAATTTAAAATTGGCTTGGATGCCTGGGATTTTGGTAATGAATTTGGTACTCACCTGAAATTAAATACGTATTGGCGTTTTCATTCGAACTTGTTTGTTGTCGCAGGCGCAGATGATTTCATCAGTGAAGATAAGGATTTTCGGGATAACTTTATTGGAGTCGGCATCAGCTTCAATGAAGATATCATCAAGCCGTACCTGGGAAGTTTGCCTCTTCAATCTCTTCAATAGCATCACCTCTTCTTATGTTCTCCTTCGATCACGACCTCCACCTTCATCTTTATGGCTGTATTCCTGCAAAGATGCTCTGGCAAATAGCCTCTGCCAAAAAAAACATCGATTGGCATTTTTTTGAAACGGAATTTGAAAAGCAGTTTGCCATACGTCCCAATATGAATGAACTCGTGCAAGAGCCTTCCGAAAAAAACTTTATCCGTTTTTGTGAATTGTACACGGTAGGTGAGCCCGTCACGTTTGCTCAGTTTCAAGCTAAGTTCAATTTGATCATTGCTATTATGGAATTGAGCAACTTATCCGAAGTGACCGATGTGGTTCAACAAGTATGTCACACCCACTTCCAGCAAGGTCTGCAACATGCAGAATATCGCATGCTCTTTCCTCCCTGGATCGAAGAATCGCTAATGTCTCAATTACTGCATACCATCTGTGAGCAACTGCATTCATTTGAGCAGAAAACCAATCATCGGTTTCAAGGAAGGTTGTCTTGCGGTTTACCTCGGACTGATCATGGAACGATCCATTATGAGTTGCTTCGTCATGCCATGAGTACATTTCCTGTTGTAGCCCAGATGATAACAAGCGTGGACTTTTGTTTCATCGAAGAAGGATTTCCTCCAAAAAATCAGAGATCTCTTTTTCAACGTATTTTAAACGATAACCAAAAAAAACCTCAGCAGGCCTTGGCCATTTTGTACCATGTTGGTGAGAGTTTTGAGGATAAAAGTTTAGAAAGTGCTATCCGCTGGGTTCATGAGTCTGCTGAAATAGGAGCCCATCGCCTGGGTCATGCTATTGCATTGGGTAGTCCTCCCCAACATTATTTAGGGAAAACTTATTCGGAGTCAGTGGAAGAACGTCTGGATCAGATTGCCTATGATTTATCACACAAAGACGGACTCCAAGCAGCAGGAGTTCAAATCCATGCTGAAATGCTGTTAACAGAACAGCGTCAATTGCAGGAAAAAAAGAGAGCAGAAAAAACGCAAAAAACCTATGATTCTTTCCAGTTGGATCAAATCCTGTTACGACAAAATTATGTCATGCAATATTTACGTGATCACAATGTTTGTATCGAATCCTGCCCAACATCAAACTTATGTATTGGTAGGATTGAGAGTATCGAACATCCATTACATCGTTTCATTGAGGCAAATCTCCCCGTTGTGATTGCTAGCGATGATCCAGGTATTTTTGACACGACTCTGCAGCAGGAAGCAGAATGGGTTGCGCAACATATCACGGGTTCAGAGGATACACTTCATGCACTGGCACAAAACGCAAAAAAATTCCGTTCTGAGATTATTTCGGGACGTTGTGCGTAAGAATTATCGAAAGCCAATGAGCAATTATTGAAACGAGTTGTTCATACCTGTGGAAATTTCTTTTGAGATGCTTCAAAATTTTGATGCTGAATCAGTTCCTTCACAAATTGGTGGGCCTGTTCCAGGTTGTACTGTGCTTTTGGAGAGATCTGCTCTTTGAATTCATTGAATTCATAGCCACGGATACCAAGCAGGTAGGCTTCTGTTTTGGCACCAAAACAGTTGTGGGCAAGAGAAAGGACAGATTCTGGGGAAATGCTGTGTGTGGTGAAGGTCACCTGAGATTGAGGAAATAATTTTTTAAAAAAAAATGGCTCCGGGCTGTTTAACGCAGCATCCGCAAAAATCACAATGTCATGTTTTGCGATGTCAACAGCGTCTTCTACCGTGAGTTGGTAATTGGATTCGATAGAAACTCCTTCCACACAGTCTGCCTCTAGTTTCGAAGCCAGCATAGGCCCTAGTCCATCATCGAGGCGCCCTGGATTGCCATAACCCAGAATTAAAATTTTGAGTGTCCGATTGCTCATACATACTGGCTTTTGCTATCGACCAGGTTTCCTTCCTCATCATACAGTTCAATCACCAGGGGCATTTGACCAATGGCATGGGTAGCACAAGAAAGGCAGGGGTCGTATGCCCTGACTGCAACTTCAACATGATTGAGCAAGCCTTCTGTGATTTCCATTTGATCAGAAATGTATTCCTGGGCCACTTTAGTGACGGCCATATTCATAGGAGTATTATTATTGGTAGTTGAAACAATCAGATTGGCCATCTCCACCTGATCGTTTTCATTCACGCGGTAATGGTGGAAAAGTGTACCTCGGGGTGCTTCCAGTACGCCGACGCCGTCTCTCCGTCGTTCCCCCTTAGCAATAAGGTCGTTTCCCTGAAGATCGGAATCGTGGAGAAGTTCCTTGATTTTTTCAACACAATGCATCACTTCAATCATACGGGCCCAATGATAAGCCATTGTCATCTGACAGGGCTGGCTTTTTGTTGATTTGAAAAAATCTTTACGTGCTTTTTCCGCGTCAGGTGTATCAATAAAATCACAAGCATTGACACGGGAAAGCGGCCCCACCCGGTACCATCCTGTTTCAACGCCTCTTTGCTTGATGAAAGGAAACTTCATATACGACCAGGGGCGAACCTCTTCAACAATGTAATCCAAGTATTTTTGATAATCGACCTGATCAAAAATTGTTTCTCCGTAGGCATCAATGGCACGCAGATTTCCATCATACAGATCGAAGGCACCATCTTTTCGAATGAGAGACATGTGACTGGAATCAAAAGAACCAAAATCTCTCAGTTGTTCAATGTTTTCGAGGGTGTAATCTTTTGCCAGTTTCAACGCACTGTGGGACCATGTGATCATCTGATTCACATCTTTCAGGAGAAAATCTCGTTCCTGAATGGATAGATTTTTGTTGACTCCTCCCGGTACAGAACTGGTTCCATGAATTTTTTTCCCTGCTGTCGCCTTAATGACTTCCTGCCCATATTTGCGCATCATGATCCCCTGCTTTGCCAATTCAGGAAATTTTTGAGCCACGCCAATGATATTACGTGTTTTCAGGTCGGAACCAAAGCCGAACAGCAGATCAGGGGAGCACAGGTAAAAAAAGTGCAAAGCATGACTCTGCATGATTTGCCCGTAATGCATCAAACGACGCATTTTTTCTGCGGTCGGAGAAAGCTGGTCTGCGCCAACAATCACATCCATTGCCTTGGTTGCTGCCAGGTGGTGACTGACAGGGCATATCCCGCAAAGGCGCTGAACCGCGACAGGAACTTCCCAGAAAGGACGCCCTTGAATGAAGCGTTCAAAACCGCGAAATTCTACGATATGCAGCCTGGCTTCCTTGACATGATTTTGCCTGTCCAAATGGATGGTGACTTTTCCGTGACCCTCCACACGGGTGAGGGGTTCAATCTCGATAATCGTCTTTTTTTTGGTTATTGATATAGTGTCCATGTTGTTTCCCTTTCAGAGGAATTAATCATATTTAAGCAGTTCATAAGGCAGTTTTGTGGGTTCCCCTTTGACTAAAGCCACCAGGGTGAACCATAATGTGTCAGCAGATGGGGGACAGCCCGGGATGGCATAATCTATTTTCACGACCTCATGACACGGATAAACAATATCAAGTAAGAGCGGTAACGCCGGATCGTTTGGGATTTCATGGGCAGGGTTATAGGATGTTGGACAAGTCAGGTAGGCTTCTTCCAGACACTCTTTCAAAGGATCATCTCCTCCCATGATGGCATTGCGCATGGCAGGAACTCCCCCATTGATGGCACACTGCCCAACAGAAATGAGCACATCACAATTTTTACGAAACTTCTGCAGAGTCTGCACATTTTCTTCGTTGCAGCACCCTCCTTCCACAAGTCCGATTGCGCAGCGCCCTGTAAAACGCTTGATGTCATTGATGGGGGATCGGTCAAACTCAACAAGCTTGATTAATTCCAGAAAACGCTCGTCTATGTCCAAGAACGACATGTGGCATCCGAAGCATCCTGCCAGTGAGCATGTCGCTATTTTAGGCTTTTCCATAATTTTCCTTTTTTGTAAAACTACACTTTGATACTAAGAATTAAGGGTTAAATAACTTTCTCTTTTTTGAAAACCCTTCCTAGCTCCCTTTGCTAAAGGGAGGGCTGTTGCTGGAATTTATTTAATCCTCATCTAAGATTGAATATCGGACCCAATGGGTTTATGGTCGTAGTAGCGTGTTCCAATCGGTTTTTTAAAGCCTTCTCTTTTACGAATGATGCACCCCACCGGACAGAGGTCGTAAGCAAATACTTTATCACTCAAATCAGCATCGGTGTCGGCCAGTTTTTCCCTACGGGCTTTGATACGCTTGTTAATTCCACGGCCAACATAGGAAAATATATTTTTCCCATCTAATTCTCTGGAAGCGCGGATACAGCGACCACAGAAAATACAGCGGTTGCTATCGATCAAAATGTCTGGGTGGGATGCATCAATTGTTCGATTCGGGTTCAGGTCCGGGTGATGGTAATAAGTCATTCCCAGACGATACCCCATGGCCTGCAGTTCGCAATCTCCACTGGCTTCACAAACCGGACAAAGGTGATTTCCTTCTGAGAAAAGCATTTCAACCAGATCCACACGATACTGGTTCATCTCCTCTGTGTTGTTTTCAACTACAATCCCTTCGGAAATTGGCTGAGTGCAGGCAGCGGCAGGTTTGCCATTGACCTTGACAGTGCACACCCGGCAACTCCCGGCGGGTTTCAAATCTTCGGTATCACAGAGACGAGGGATGTAAATTCCAGCGTCATCGGCAGCATCCATGATGGTTTGTCCTGTCCAGCCTTTTACTTTGACTCCATCAATTTCAAAATTAATTTCAAGCATTGATTTCTCCTTTCTCAGCCAATTTTTTCAACAGAAATGGGTTTTTCTCCATAGGCGGTGTCATAGATCATAGATCGGCGTTTGGCGATTTCTCTGGATTTTTCCAAAGCTCTTTTGATGTCAAACCCCTGCTGCAAGCCATCTGTCCTCTTTTTGACAATCGTCGAATAAACCAAAGGAAAATGTTCCAGAGACGATAAAATAGGATTAGGGGATGTGTGTCCCAGTCCGCATCGGCTTGTCATGATTATGGTGTTGCTGAGGTTTTTCAGATATTTAATATCTTCCAACTCTCCCAGGCCTTCCATGATTTTTTCAATCCTTTTGTTGAGCAGGACATTTCCCACCCGGCATGGAGTACAATAGCCGCAGCTTTCGTCAATAAAAAACTCCATATAATAATGGACAATTTCCAAAACACTCCTTTCTGCCCCGAAAACAACAATGGATCCTCCAGTCGGTAAATCCTCAAAGGCAATTCGTCTGTCAAAAGCGTCCCGACCTATCATTTGACCGCTTGGCCCGCCAACGACAACGATGGCCGCATCTTCAGCACCGACCATTTTCAATAATTTTTTTACAGTAATTCCCCAGGCCACTTCATAAACTCCCGGAGACTCACAATCTCCAGAAACACTCAATAATTTAGTTCCTGTGCTCTCTTGGGTTCCGATAGTGGTAAACCATTCAGCTCCTCTCTCCAGAATCCGAGGGACACGGCAGAGGGTTTCTACATTATTGACGACAGTGGGTGCCCCCAGATAGCCTTGTTGTGCGGGGTAAGGAGGTCTGGTTTTTGGATTGCCACGGTGCCCTTCACACGAACTGATCAGGGCTGTTTCTTCTCCGCATATATAAGCACCAGCTCCCATCTGAATGCGAATATCAAAATGAAAATCTTGTTTTCCGCAAATGTTTTCTCCCAGCAAGCCTTGTTTACGCCGCTCCTCTAAAACCTTTTCCAGAAAAGGCCGGAGATAGGCATACTCTCCCCGGAGATATACAATTCCGCTGTCACTTCCCACTGCATAAGCAGCAATAGTCATTCCTTCAAACATGAGATCCGGATATTCCGTTAACAAAACACGGTCTTTAAATGTTCCGGGTTCTCCTTCGTCGGCATTGCAAAAAATATAGCGCCTTTCTCCTTCAGAAGCCCTGGCGAACTTCCATTTCGTTCCTGTCGGAAAACCGGCCCCGCCTCTACCTTTCAGAAAGGACTGCTGAACTATTTTAATGACATCCTTGGGGGTTTTAGCAAGGGCCTTCTTCAACCCGGCTTCCGGTGTTCCCCAGTCGCTGAAAATTACTTCTCCTTTGCGCAGAATGTTATTCTTGACCATGGATTTTACCCATTTATTCGCATTGTTTCCGTCTCCTACCTGCTTGACCAGTTTCGCCGGATTCATATGTTTTTTAAGGCTTTGTGCCATCTCTCGTGTAGAATTGACATCCAAATTGGTAACCACCACATCATTGACGAGTGCTGCTGGAGCTTGATCGCACATTCCAATACACGGGGTGTATTCCAATGATATCTTCCCATCAGCCGTCGTTTCCCCCATTTGAATGCCAAACTCTTCACAAAGTACTTCGGCCACTTTTTCAATTCCGGCAAAGCGGTCCACGATGTCGTCACAGAGACGTATGATGACTTTTCCTTTAGGCTCCTGAGAAAGAAAGGCATAAAAAGAAACCACTCCTTCTACAGTGAGGCTGTCTATAGAAAGTTCTTCTTTAATCAGTTTCATGGCTTCCTCGCTGACACAACGCTGTTTTTCCTGTACCTGCAGTAAAATATCCAATAGGTTATGACGTTGTCTTCCGATTCGTTCGCATGCCTCTTTGACGATGGTTTCTGTTTGTTTACTCATTGGTTTCCTTCCTTTCCCATAGCATTGTCGGTGCAAGTCTGTTCCGTTGCTTCAAAATTCACTGGTACGCTGAGGCTAAATAAGGGTGCCCTTTAATAATTGTAGCAAATATTAGGACTGAGACAACTTAAATATTTAAGAAATATTTCTTTTCTCAAAACAGTACAGCGGTTTCATAGAACGATCCGGGGATGCGGGAACCCTAAAATCAAGATTCCTAAAAACGATCAGAAGATTTGTATAGAGGCGTATTTTTAGAAGAGGAAAATTCAACAATTCGTTTTGTATATCAACCCAGATCTTTTTATTATGGGGTATTGGTTTCTATAATTTTATTAACTTTACTTGTCATAGTCTTGTACTTGATTTTACGCGAGGACTCTATGATGTTTTGCGCAAGCTAATACCATCTTTCTAAATAATCAACTCTTTCACGCTTTATGAAAAGCGGTATTATATCATGTGCTTTGGTTTTCAATCATGGTAGTAGTGGGTGTAGACCTTCCACAATTTTGGTGTAATTTGGAGTATCCGGGGTAAGGAGTCCGTGGCGAACTAAAAAATCAATGATCACCAGATTGCAGTTTGTTTTGAACTCTTTGGTGTTGGCTACTTTGTCAATAACCTTTTCGATGGGCCATAAATAGAAGTTTTCAAATTCACCATCTGTATTGACAGGAGAAAAGGATTCGGGGAGCTCTAAGTCATAATTATAGATAGTATCACGCCGCAAGCCTCCTGGGACTTCGATGCAATAATGAATGGCACCAACAGGTTTTGCCTGTTTGGCTAGTGAGGATGAGATGTTTGCTTCTTCTTTGCATTCTTTGATGATATTTTCTTGAATACCTAAATTGTAGGGTTTGCCTCCTGCCACTAAATTATCCAGCAAATTAGGGTAAGCCTGCATGCTGGCCGAGCGGCGTCCAACCCACATGAACAATTGTCCTGCTTTATAACAAAAACCATTCAAATGAACACCTGATGCTCGGATGCCAAAAAAAGAAATGGCTCCACGCTCAATCAGGAACAAGGGAGGGTCATCATGGGAAAGGGATACGGGATATTGTTCGTTGTACCACCCGGGCAGGAGCTGCTGGCTGCGCCAAGCTTCCAGCATCTCTGCTACTGCCTGAGTTCTGGTTTCAAGTGAGTCTAGCTGGGGATGAAGAACCACTTGATTGGTATGGACTTGGAACACTTCAGGATAAGGTTCCAAGTAAGAAAGTTTTGCTTTTTTAATCCACCCAACGGGCTGCTCTGCCACATTGAATGGAATAAATTGAGAGATATCGTAGGTATTACAAACTTGAATCCATTTTAAAAAGCTCATACAATCCGTTAAACCAAAGGATATCTCAAATAATTAACCTTGCGAGCTGGTAATCAGACCAAGTACGGATTTAGGCACTTGATTGGCCTGGGCCAGCATCGCTGTACTAGACGAAAGTAAAATTTGTCCGCCGGTTAACTCTGACATTTCTGCGGCCATATCCGCATCACGGATAGTGGATTCTGCCTGAGTTAAGTTTTCTTCTGCAATCCGCAAACTGTTGATGTTGCTTTCCAGTGCATTCTTTTGGAAGGAACCCAATCGTCCTCGCAGTTTGGTTACTTCATCAATGGATTTGTCGATGATCTGCATCGCATCTCGAGCACCCTCAGCATGCATGACGTTGATTTCCGACAGATTTTCAAAGCCGCTGTCATTGGCCACTCCCCGTCCCAGTTGGTTAGAGCGCACATTATCGATAGAAAGTTCAGTAACCTGTTTATTGTGAGGGCCTACCTGGAAGCTGATCGATTGCTGGGCCACATGAACAAAACCCTCTACCGGCTTGCCTACTGCTTCTTCGTTGGTTTCCTGGATGGTCTTGGTGCCAATCTCGTTACCGGCTTCGTCTCGGACGATTTCGATATGCTGTCCCAGTTCCTTGTCGTAGCGAATCGTTAACCCCTCTGCTTTGGTTCCTTCAACAGCTGTCAGGTATTGGCCATCTCCCAGTGCGATTTCTCCTCCAATGGTCCCTTCCACATCCAATCCTCGCTCTGCAAAGTTAGCAAAGTTTGCTTCTTTGGACAAGATTCCATCAACAGAACTGGTCACTGAAAACATGGGCTCATCACCAAATTCACGGTGCCGAATGACCAGGTGACCTTCGTTATCCAGCAGAATATCAACGTTCACATTGGCATCATCTGCAGCATTTTGAAGTTGCCGCATCACCATGGTTCGTATTTTTTCTCCAGCAATTTCTGGAGGGAAGGTATTGGGGTCTTTTGCAGAGTTGGATACCATTTTTGCAATTCCTTCTCCGAGTTCTCCTCGATTGGTTTCCAAAACGGCACTTCTACCTACCTCTGTAATAACCAGGGTGATCCCATCTTTAACATTTTCCAAATCAATGGGAACCTTACCAACGGCTTTGGCTCTGGTGGCAACCTGATTGATATCCACTTCGTATCCTTTTTCTGGAGAAGGCTGGGTGGTTGGCTTTGCTGCAACAAATTGCAAATTCGGACCAACTGTCACTCCGTTTGCTCCATTACTGCCGTCTAACAGGTGGCGGTGATTAAAAATCGTGTTGTCCGCAATACGGTCGATGGTGCCCAGCAGGTGATTGATCTCACTCTGATCTGCTTCCAGCATCTTTTCATCATTTATTGCTTCGTTGGCAGCATGTGTCACAAGCTGCTTCAAATTGATCAGCATTTGATTCACTTCATTCAAACCTCCTTCTGCGGTTTGTACTAAAGCAACCGAATTTTCAGTATTCTCTAATGCCTGTTTCATACTGGCAATACGACCCCTTAAACGTTCTGATGCAATCAAAGTTGCAGGGCCCTCTGCGGCTGTGTTGACTTTTAAGCCCGAACTGAGCCTTTGAATATTACCTTTTACCCCTTCAAAGTTATTGGTTGAATGACGTAATGCATTCAATGCGGGTATATTATTTTTAATGCTCATCCCCATAATGACTCCTTTGTATCCAAATATTGGATTTAACTGATAAAATATTTTTTTCCTGAAAGATGCTTTTTAACACCTCTAAGCTGCTTATCGGCAAACTGAAAAAATACTTTAGCCAGAAAAGCGCCTTTTCGTTATTTTTTTGATTTTCCAAAAACAATAAAAAGTTATGAAAGAAAATCAAAATGAAAAACTGTTTGTGATGCTTATCGGTATCGCAAAAAAAAACTTTAATATTTTTTTGCTGCAGCACAAACAGTTTGCAGGAGACAAATGGAATCTGTAATAGAGGGTTAACTGGTAGGTTTGACTTCGGTATTGACTGTTAAAGCAGGATGGCCATTTTTGTCCTGAATTTCTAACTCCAAAGAATCTTGACTGATATCAAAGTATTTTGAAATCACCTGATACAAATCATGTTTTAAATTATTTAATTGGCTTTCTGAGACCTTCAAGCGTTCCTGTATCACAACCTTGACAAGGCGTTCTTTTGCAGTTTTTGCACTTGGTGGGTTAGGCCTGAATATATTTGCCAGTATCTCCAACATACATCACCTCCCTAAAAGTCTGGCCAAAAAGCCTTTTTTTTCTTCAAACGAAGGAATTTCAACATTTTCCCCCAGTATTCGTTGAGCAATTCGTAAATATGCCTGTCCTGCTGGAGAATTTTGGTTTAAAACAGCTGGGGTTCCTAAATTGCCAGCATTCACGATTTCTTGGTCTTCGACCACCAATCCTAGTATTTTAATGGCAAGAATATCTTCAACATCTTCTCTGCTCATCATATCACCTCTTTCCACCATTTGGACAGACAAGCGATTCAGGATTAAAGATGCAGGGATTTCATGATGCTGAAGCAAGCCTATGACACGGTCGGCATCACGTACCGGAGAAACTTCTGGAGTGGTAATGACAATAGCACTGTCGGCTCCTGCCAGGGCGTTTTTAAACCCTTGCTCGATGCCTGCAGGGCAGTCAATGATCACAAAATCAAATTCTTCTTTCAGCTCGGAACACAATTCTTTCATGTCTTCTGGCGTAACAGCACTTTTATCATCCACTTGAGAGGCGGGTAACAAAAAAAGGTTCTCATTTTTTTTATCTCGAATGAGGGCTTGTTTGGTCCGGCAGCGTTTTTTGACAACATCCACGAGATTGTAGACAATCCGATTTTCCAATCCCAGGATGATATCTAAATTACGTAAGCCGATGTCCCCATCAACTGCAACGACCTTCTTGCCAAAATTTGCTAATGCAACACTGATGTTTGCAGTACTGGTGGTTTTGCCAACTCCTCCTTTCCCTGAGGTAATTACTATTGACTCTCCCATATCATCCTTAACTTTCTGACAAAACACAGGAACATATTGTTGCCTGTATGATTAATAATTAGCCCCTGAAATTTGACATTTATTTAGATACAAAATTTTTGATGTCTTTTGAGGACAGCACAATGGATTGACCTTCAATAAATGCAACTTCCGGCTCAAATGAAGTAAAATTCTTATCTTCTGCAGGAGGCTGGGTGATCATCTCAGCAATACGGATTTGTGTTGGCTGCATCCGCAATGCAAACACCAGAGCATTTCGGTTTCCCGAAGCTCCGGCATGGACCATCCCTCGGATTGCACCAAGGACAATAATATCTCCTTCGGACACAATCTCAGCACCAGCATTTAAATCCCCCATCATCACCACACTGGGTTTGGACTGAATGTTCTGCCCGGAACGCAATGTTTGGCGAACCAGCAATGCGTTGGTGGTGTCTACTCCTTGCAAAAAAAAGGAGTCCTCTGAACTATTTTCTAAAGATTCTTCTGCCATCTCTTTGACACTATCTTCGGCAATGACCTCTTCTACGATGTCCTCTACCATATCTTCACTCACAGGAAGTGTTTCTGAACTCTGTTCGGATGGAGTAGGTTGTTGCTCGTTGTGATCGATTTCCGTCTTTTCTTCTGGAACCACAGAAGCCTGCTCTACAATACTTGTTTGAAAATTATTTTTTTTGTTGGAATTATCAATTTCAGCAACCGCATTCATCAGTTGCAGGGCACCCTCTTCAGCCAAAAGCGTCTGCAGACGAGAGAACTCTTCTGATGTGAATCGACGGCCTTCTGGTTGTAAAAAAATTTCTGCTCCTCGGAAAAAATTTTTCGAATTAGGACGTTTTAACAACTGACTTAATTCTTCTTCGACTTGATCAAATAGAGCGGTATGGTCAATAAGAAGCCCTAATGTTCCACCAAAACCTTTTATTTCTACCAGTGGTTTTTCTGATTTCATAGAACACGAAGGTGTGATGATATGAATTTGCAGATAAAATTGCTGAAGCAACAAAAAAGTACGTTTTTATACACAATATATTTCAAATACACAATAGACTTTTCATCATCTGACTTTGAAAATCTATAAGATATTGGCTGCCAATTCGGCCAATTGGGATCGCTCTCCACGTTTTAAAGTCATGTGACCTGCCAGGCGATGATCCCTGAATTTCCCGACAATATAACTCAGCCCATTGGAAATTTTATCAACATAGGGATTGTCAATCTGGTCCGGATCTCCTGTCAATATAACCTTAGTCCCTTCGCCAGCTCGAGTGATAATGGTTTTGATTTCGTGCGGTGTGAGGTTTTGTGCCTCATCGACAATCAGATATTGATGGGGAATACTCCGGCCCCTGATATATGTCAGAGGTTCAATGATCAATAATCCTTGTTCAATCAGCTCGTGATAACTACTGGTAGAGGAATTACTCACCGATTCGGAGGTTCCCATCAACAATTCCAGATTGTCAAAGATAGGCTGCATCCATGGGGCCAGCTTTTCCTGTAAATCGCCCGGAAGGTAACCCAAATCCCTGCCCATTGGAAAGATAGGACGAGATACTAGCAGACGCTTGTATTGATTTTCCACCAGCATCATCTGTAATCCTGCAGCCAGTGCCAGTAGTGTTTTTCCTGTTCCTGCTTTCCCGACCAAGGAAACGATGGATATTCTGGGATCCAATAAAAGTTCTAATGCTAAATGTTGCTCGGCATTGCGGGGAATAAGATTCCAAACCCCCTTGGAATGATTGACTCTGGCAAAAAGCTGTTCTATTGGGTCAAAAATAGCAATTTCATAGTCATCAGGGTGATCCTGATTGATCAATAACATACCTTCATGAGGTGCAAATTCTTCTTCCGGTTCCAGTCTTTCTTGTTGGCGAAATAGGCACAATGTGTCTGCAGATACATTCTGATATCGAATTCCTGGGTATGGACTAAAACTGAGTTCTTGTTCGCCTGGGCCATGCATGACTTCTATTCCAAAAGCATTGCCTTTGATCCTGAGATGAGTATCCAGGGTGACCAGTATTACTTTGGTGCCTTCCTGTTTTTGTTTTAATGCAACACCAAGTACCCGGTTTGATGTTTTATTCCAGTCTAAAACATGTTCATCACTCTTTTGCGAATGTGCAGGAAATGCGATGCGCAGTTGACTGTGGTTCGGGAGTTTAATCCCTTCAGAAAGATTGCCTTTCAAACGGTATTGATCGAGCATCTTAGCAATGGTGCGAGCACTGTTGCCTGTCTCACTCAATGTCTTTTTGAATTTATCAATTTCTTCAATGACATCAATGGGGATAATCACTTCTGCACCAGGATAGGCATTCAATATGTCAGGATCGTATAGTAGAACATTGGTGTCCAGGACGTAAACAGTCTTTGGGTGCATATATGGTGTTCAGAAGTTTTGAATGGATGATCTATCGTCGTAACGACTCGCCAATTTGCTTGGGAAGAGTGATTCGTCCAATAGAGTGTTCTGGAGGCTCCGCGTTTGATGACAAAAAGCAGCTGCGAATGATAGAAAAATATAAGATGTAAACTACTATAAAAGTACCTTTGGAATATCAAGTTAAATCCAAAGAAACGCTTGAGGAGTCTTTCAACAGGAACGTCTAAATTGCGGTTGGCAATTGATAGGTTGTCTGCTACATTGAAACTATGACAAATCGGCCCACTTTTTTAATGTCCAGCAGTCGAATTCTTTTATGAAAATTTCTGTTCTTGTCGCGACCTATAAGCGTACGGAATTATTAGCAGGATGCCTGCAATCATTGGCGCAGCAGCAGCGTCTCCCCGATGAGGTGATTGTCATTGTCAGAGAAGAGGATACAGAAACTCTGGACTTTTTACAAAGCTGTGAAAACCAGTTTTCTCCAGAAACTCTGGTGCGTCTTGTTAAAGTGACAGCACCAGGAATTGTTAATGCCGAAAATGCTGGGGTATGTGCTGCATCGGGTGAGATTGTCGCATTCATAGATGATGATGCCATTGCCCTTTTCGATTGGCTGCAGCGTATTGAACCGTATTATTCTGATCCCCAAGTGGGTGCGGTTGGAGGCCCTGCTGTCCCCTACATTAATGAAAAACCTGTTTTGGAACAAACATCCGGGCCCTGCCTTAAAAAAACATGGTATGGGGCACACTTTGGAAATTCAGAGAAAATTCCAGACTCTTTGAGAGAAGTCCATGTGTTGCGTGGCTGCAACATGAGTTTTCGTAAATCATTGGCTCCCTTGTTCGATTGCCGCTTGAAGCCATATTGGAGGCGTTTTGAGGATGATGTGATTTTGGCGATTTATCACCAGCATTACAAAATTATGTATGATCCCCAAATCCAGGTTTATCACCACACCGCTCCTGTCCAGGGGGTGAAAACAAGAGATAATGATCAGACCACTATTATTGGTAGCCATCACAATAATACTTATGTGATGCTGAAACATACCTATCTTCTTCACCAAATTGTGTTTTTGTGTTTTACGTTTTTGATAGGAGATCGCACTAATCCGGGATTGGTGGGTTATTTAGTCAAAGGAGCGATGCAGAAACGAATTTTTGAATGCCTGTATGAGTTTTCCTGGGCTGTTAAGGGAAAAATATCAGGCATTCAAACTTATCTGGAATGGGTCAGGGAGAGGCGAAATCTGTAAAAACTCTGGTAACTTGAATTTCTCTTGGTACACTGGATTCATCCGAGTGCAAGCCCGGTCAAAATAATATAAAAATTATCTTACATTATTGTTGAACAGGTACATATGATTTCCACAGGATTGCGTCCCGACCAACTGGATACAGAACAAAAAAACTGGTATGCAGTGGCTATTTGTGGAGCTATTATTGCTGATGGCAATGTGGCTCCAGAAGAATTGCTGTATTTGGAAAAGGCTTTGTCCTTTTTACCATCAAGGGAAAAGGTGGCGTCCCTGATTCAGGCAGTCAAGGATCAGAAGATTCCACCACTTGATACACTCAAAAGTGCTTCCCGGGAGACTCAAAGCCGCATGCTCGTCGAATTGACCTCGGTCATGTCTGCTGACAATACATTGAGCAGCCGCGAGATGGATTATTTGTTCAACATAGGAAAAAAATTAGGATTTGAAAGAGAGTTTGTCCAGGCTATCATGCGATGGGCAAACGAAGGGATCATGCTGCGCAATAAGCTGAGTCACTTGCTCAGAGTTGGTACTGAATTGGAGCCAGAATATTAATAGCGTGGACTCATTCTTCTTGCGTTTGCTACGAATTTTGATATATTCAAACCTCAAATCATTATTATCATTTTGCTCAAATATGAGTAGTATATGGTCGGGATTCTGGGCGTTGCTATCCAGTATTTCCCCCCCTCCGAAGAAGTCGATTCTGGTTTCACAAACTTTTCGATGAGGAGATCATTTTCAACCAGGGAAGGTTGTCCAAGTAATTTCACTTTGCTTGATTTGCTCAAATTAAAAAAGCAAAGAGGAAGTCGGTGATGGCTGTACCTTCATGTAATTTATTAACCTTAGCATGGGCAGTGAGATGGTAGAAAATATTGCTATGCATCCTGTGATCCTATCAGCACCTACCCCCGAGTGTTTAGTGGCCCTCTGCAGATCCACAATTGAGCAACTCGAATCCAGTGATGCCAATCAACACTATCAAATACTTC
>JADGAT010000059.1:0-11409 GCA_015231885.1 SAR324 cluster bacterium | reverse complement strand
GAGTGTTTAGTGGCCCTCTGCAGATCCACAATTGAGCAACTCGAATCCAGTGATGCCAATCAACACTATCAAATACTTTTGGAAAGTAGTCAAACTTGTGAAATTCCTGCAGAAGCAGCCAGGATTGGATTTGTGGCAGAATCATTAGAAGAAACAAATGATCTGTTAAAAACCAGTTTAAAAACATTAGAGAGTAAAATCCAGGAAGATTCATGGACACTCCGCAAAGGCATTTACTACTGTAAGCAAGGGCTTGACCTTCAAGGTAAAAAAGTGGTTGCATTATTCTCTGGGCAAGGCTCCCAGTATGTCGGGATGATGGATAAATTGAAGGACTCATTTGCTTCAGTAAGAGAATCGTTTCATACCCTCAATACACTCTTCCACAAAGAGCGTTGGACTTCACTTTCAGAAATTGTTTTCCCACATCCTGCAGAAGATAAAGAAACCCAGCAGGCACAGGAAGCTCACCTCACACGGACGGAGCATGCTCAGCCAGCGATTGGTGCTGTCAGTGTGGGGCTTTATAAAATCTTACAAAAAGCAGGGCTCAAAGTAGATGCAACCATTGGCCACAGTTTTGGTGAATTGACAGCATTGTGGGCTGCCGGGGTATTTACTGATAAAGATTACTTTTTTCTGGCAAAAGAACGTGGAAAAGCAATGGCAGCTCCAGAAGATCCTGAATTTGATGCCGGAGGTATGCTGGCTGTCAAAGCCGACATTGCTCAAATTGCAGAAGAAGCCAAGAAATTGCCAGGTGTGTTTATGGCAAACTTGAATTCCAACACACAGGTTGTGCTGGCAGGTGCGAAAAAAGCTGTGCACAAGGCAGAGGAAATTTTAAAAGAGAAGGGATATTCTGCGGTGATCCTGCCTGTTTCTGCAGCTTTTCATACTTCTTTGGTAAAGCATGCGCAAAAACCATTTGCTGATGCGATCCATTCTATTGCTGTTCGTACTCCCAAAATTCCGGTCTATTCCAATACAACAGGTGATTTATACCCGGAAGATCCTCACACGATCAAGGCAATGCTGGAGAAGCATATTCTCAATCCTGTTCTGTTTAAGCAGCAAATCGAGAAAGCTTATGAGGATGGAGCCAGTCTTTTTATTGAATTTGGTCCGAAAAATATCCTCAGCAGTCTGGTTTCTAATATCCTGGGAGATAAACCACACACGACGGTTGCTTTGAATCCGAATGCTAAAAAGAATAGCATGCGTCAATTGTGGGACAGCATTACTCATCTTCGTATTTTGGGAGTGAATTTAGATTCTATCAAAGATAAAGCCCATTTATAAAAATTTTGCAAGGCCCAAAATCAGCAGGGCTTTGCAAAATCCAAACACACTCTCCTTCACTACTCAAAAACTCCATTTGAGCTTTTCCAGTTTTACAGTCAATTTCCGAAATAATTGTTTATTGTCTATCATGCTGCCTGGTTCGTGCGAATCGGTGCGGCCAGTTGGTTCATGATTTTTGAGGAGGAATTCTGGGGATATAAATCTCAAAAATGGCTCCTTGTTCAGCAGCATTTTTATAACGAAGCAGTCCTCCATGCTCTTCAATGATACGGAAAGAAATGGATAACCCCAATCCATTTCCTTTGCGTTTGGTGGTAAACAGTGGTTTGAAAAGACGCTTTTGATCTGCAGAAGGAATACCAGGCCCCTGGTCTTCAACTTCGATCAAATAATACTTTTGCTGGGTGTCCAACTGTTTGTCAACAATTTTCCACTGTGGACAATAGTTGGAGCGAATGATGATTTTCCCATTTTTTGGTGAGGCATCCACTGCATTTTTAATTAAATTGAGTATCACCTGATGCAGTTTATCTTTATCTGCTGTAATATCTGGTAAAGACGGGTCATAGTACTTGTGAAACGTGATAGAAGGATCCACTGTATTCTCCTCAAACCAAGTAATGGTGTTGAGCAATTCGTATAAATTGAAGGTGCTGTAATCCAAAGGAATTGGCTGAGAAAGAAGCAGTAATTCTTTCACTAGGCGATCAATACGTCCCAGTTCATGCAAAATCATACTGGTTGATGTAGTGGGCATATCGGATTTTTCTAACTCTCTTTGCAACAGTTGGGTGGCTCCTTTAATTCCGCTCAGTGGATTTTGTATTTCATGAGCAATGGAAGATACAAACATGCCAAGAGAGTCTAGAATTTCTTTTTCTTGTTCTTTGGATTTTATTTGGTAATGATCGGTTAAGTCCCGGATGGTGACAATGACTTGCTGTACTTTCCTGTGTGATTTTTTGAACACAGGATTCATGGAAACATTGACCACTTTTTCAATGTTTGGTGAAAGCTTCAGTGGAAAATCATTAATAGAATAGTCTTTTCCTTCTGAAAATACTAGGCGGAGACAATTAAGAATCTTTTGACTTTCTGAAAAAAGAGAGGAAATTGTTTTACCTGTGATTTTGTTTTTGTCCTGTTCCCATATTTGAGACACGGCATCGTTGCATAAGGTAACTTCCAATTCCCGGTTTACCAAAAGGATGGCATATGCCACGTATTTTAAAATTCTTTTTTCAGATGGGGCTTTTTTTAACATGCGATTCTTTGATTTCTTGAGCTTGTTCGAGGCTAATTGTACATAAGTTACGGGCTTAATCAAGAATTTTATCGAGGTAAAAATGCATTCCTACTTTTATGAAAAATCCGATATTTTACATCAGATTGACCTGGGTCGAGATATTGTGATTGAAGCCTCTGCAGGTACCGGAAAAACTTATACGATTGAGCACCTGGTTGTTGAGCTGCTGCTTGGTAAATATCCTGTGGCCTATAAAAACAATGTCCCGGTCTCTATTCGAGATATTTTGCTGGTGACGTTCACAGAAAAAGCAACCATTGAGCTCAAGAAAAAAGTACGATCTCGTATCCACAGCATATTAGAGGATGATGGAAGAACAAAAATGGATTCAATTCAATCATATTGGACGATTGATGAAGATAATAAACGATTGTTACAACAGGCATTATTGGAT
The DNA here is from genome assembly GCA_015231885.1 of SAR324 cluster bacterium. Taxonomy (GTDB): domain Bacteria; phylum SAR324; class SAR324; order SAR324; family NAC60-12. Next base: position 8,404 of record JADGAT010000059.1, on the reverse strand, counting down.
TTTGAAACGATTGCGATTTATACCATCCACGGATTTTGCAACAGGATGCTCCAGGAATTTGCCTTTGAAAATGGGCACCTTTTTGAGCAGGAGCAAACCAGTAATGCTTCTCTGTTTCCGATGGTATTTCGAAAATATCTCCGCAAGCATTTGCTCCATAATGCGCCCAAACTTTTGCAGTTGTACCTCGAAGAAAAAACTATCCAGGATTTGGAGCTAGAAACCTTTGAGTTGTTGAATCAGCACGGTCTGCGGATTCCCATTCCGTTGGATTATACTTCTTTGCTTCAATCAGTTATTCCCGTGGTAACGGATTTATCCCATTTTATCCAGATACAGCCATCTCAACAAAGTGGAACAAATGCTTCCTTGATTGTGACTGAATTTGAGCAAATGAATTTAAACATGCGCTCCTGCAAAGCAACCCTACCCAACCTGAATATCATACTAAATGCTGTGGAGCAATATACCAACGATCAGAATATTATCCAATTTCTATGTGAAGTGGTTCGCATTGATTTAACTAAAATCACCAACCTGCAATTCAAGAAAACCAAAACAGCAAATAAAAAATACCAGAGTTTCGATGGACTTCCTGAAGAAGTACATCAATTTCTTAAGATCGTAGATTCCCTTGGAGAGGCACTGGGAGACAATCCTTCTGGACTTGGAATGACTTTGGTTGATCAATTAGTTCGTATTGATGAAATGAGAATGATTCAGGAAATCCCGAACTACCACAAGTGGGTTCGAATTCTATTGCTGCAGAAAACCATCCCTGCTCTTCGGACTGCACTGGAAAAATATAAAACAGAACAAGGATATTTCGATTTTGATGATATGTTGGTTTGGGTTGAGAAAGGTTTATCTCCTATGACCCATGGGAAAGATCAACTTTCCTTACTGATGCAGGCAATCCGGAAAAAGTACACCTATGCACTGATTGATGAGTTTCAAGATACAGATCCAGTGCAATGGAATATTTTTAAATCGGTATTCCTGGATAGTCCAGAGCATCGCTTGATTGTTATTGGTGACCCCAAACAGGCCATTTACGGTTTTAGGGGAGGGGATGTTTATACTTATCTGAATGCCCGCAAAAGTATCAGGGAGTTGTCACAAAAAGACCCTGTTTCTTTGGATAAAAATTTTCGTTCGAGCCAGCAAATAGTAGAAGGGCTCAATATCATTTTTCAGCACCCTTCCTTTTTTCCAGGAAGCATCCAGTTTTCCCGAGTTTTTTGCGGCAGACCCGACATCAAACACCAGGATCACACAGGAAGCCTGCCGATCCACCTCTTTTGTATTGATACGGTCTCCAAGGTCAATGTGTCGATGCTGAAAGAAAGTTTTGCAGAATCAATTGCCAAAGAAATCAAAACCTTATTAGATGAAAAAGAATGTTTGTTCCAATATTGGGATGAGGATACAGCCAATCACCGATCTTTGAAGAACAATGATATTTGCGTTTTATTTCGCTCCAAGGCAGAAGGTTTGATTCTGGCTAGACATTTACGCAACAATGGGGTCCCTTATGCTTTTTATAAGCAGAGCGGTTTATTCCAGACACAAGAGGCACGCGAAATTCATGATCTGTTGAATGCCGTGCATGAACCCAATCGTTCCAACCGCTTTAAAGCATGGCTCACCCGGTTTTTTAATGTCCCTCTGGAAGAATTGGAACACTATAATCAAGTCGATGTCGATCATCCTTATGTTTTGCTGCTGAATCGCTGGCATCATTTATCCAGCCAGAGACAGTTCAAGCAATTGTTTGAAAGTATTCTCAGCGAAAGTGAGCTGTTTCAACGAGAACTTTTTTTGACAGGCGAAGAACGGGAAATTACAAATTACAACCATATTTTTGAAATTTTATCCAGGTTTATTAACGAACAGCATCTGGATTTGCAGGAATTGCTGTTTTTGCTGCGATCTTTCATCAATGGAACTGCAGATCCAGGGCAGGAAAATGATTTATTGCGTTTGGAAAGCGACCAGCAGGCGGTACAGTTGATGACCATGCATGCTTCTAAAGGTCTGGAATTTCCTGTAGTATTCATTTATGGGGGATTTTCTCTCAGTGATCAGTTCAATCGCTATTTCCTTTATCACAAGGAGGGACAACGGATCATTGACTTGAGCAAAGATAATAAAGAACAGTATCAGTTAGAACAAAAGGAAGAAGACCAGCGTTTGCTTTATGTCGCCCTCACTCGTGCGAAGGCCAAACTATATCTCCCCTATGTTCCGTTTGTAGAAACTAAAGATGGTAAAAAAAAGCGGATGTATGAGGTCAATGGTACCTATCAGCAGGTTTTACTAAGCTTAGACGAAATAGCTGATGAGCTCACGGTACCAGATGATGAGACTTCCACGATCCATTCGCTCTTCAGCATGGCGCGTGTTGTGCCGACTCGTGATGCCTCCGTAGACTCGAGTGTCCCCGATCTTGAATTAGATCAGGTTCTGGCGGATTGGACCCCCGTGTTGCCTGTGCTGCCGAATCGACAGTTGCCGGTTGATGAATTGAAAGGGAAATGCAAAGCCTTTACGATTAGCTCCTACAGCCGGATGACCCGCAATATGAGTTCTGCATATTCAGAAAGATCCAAAGCAGAGAAAGAAGCCATATTGCTCGATTCATCAATGCCGGCTAAGGGGGAATTGGAGAATGATTTGGTGGAAGCAACGGTCAATGACTTGGACAAGCAACTGCCTCCGGGAATGATGACGGGTAATTTTCTGCATGAAATTCTGGAAAAAATAGATCTGTCCACTTTGCAGGCATGCAAGAGTGTTCAGAATTGGCTGAATAATCCACAAATCCGTTTGCTATTTAAAGGTTTGTTGGAAAAATATGATTTTTCCCACGACCATTTTGACGAAACTGTCAACATTGTTTGGCAGACTCTTACGCAACCCTTACCACTTTCCGATCCTTCAACAGTGTTGCAGCCTTTGTCTACTTCCAAAAAATATTTGCGTGAGATGGCATTCTACTTCCCAATTCCAGAAAATCACCACCCGTCCCTGGCAGAGCAGGATCTATTGAAAAAACAAACACGCTGGGAAATCAAACGGGGTTTTTTGACAGGCTCCATTGATTTTATTTGTGAACAGTCCAATAAGGTATATTTCATCGACTGGAAAAGTAATCTGCTTCCAGATTATTCCAACCCGACGTTGGAGAAGATTGTTGCAGAGCATTATGAATGGCAATTGAAGATTTATACACTGGTGATTGTGAAGTGGCTCCAGATTCGGAATTCTGTCGAATATCATCAGCGCTTTGGAGGCCTTTTCTATGTGTTCTTACGCGGAATTCCGAAGAATGGGGGTATCTTTTTCAAGATGCCGACATGGGAGGAAGTCGTTGAGTATGAGGAACAATTGAAGCAGCAAAGCTACTGAGAAAGGACAACAATGGATAAAATGCAACAACAGAGGTACATAACAGATATTTGTGAAGAATTGAAAATCACCCTAAGAGGTTTGGCGAGATCTCTACGGGTGTCTGAAGAGAAAATAATACTGTGGTCCGAAGGGAAAAAAATTTTAGAATACCAAGATATTAAAGCACTGGAAGCTTTGTTAGATGAGGCACGACTGGAAGCACTCGATGAATTTGATCTGCAAACCAAAATGGATCGCTTTCGTGGTTCGTCCAGATTATCCGAGTATCAGCTCGCTCAAGTCATGGGGCTGTCTTCAGTAAATCAACTTTATGAAATATACCGCAAAAAAACAACCCATCATATACGGCATTTAGCCCTCTTACAGCGAGAACAACTGCATTCTGGAAAACAAGGAGTACTGTTTGTGCAGCATATGGAAGCTGTCAACTACCAATTTGTACATCCGAAGTAAAGAATAGAGACTCTTGAGATCCTGCAAGTTTTTGTCGTGACACCAGCCCAACAATCCACGAGGCTTCAGCCCAAGGTTAAAATGTGCGGGCTTCGATGCGCTGTAGAAGAAGTTGAAGATGTTTTTGTATGAATTCTGTCTAAATCACTGAGAACCCAGCCGAAAGGAGGTAATTGGAAATAAGTTCCAAAAGAGAATACAAGAATGGTGACTATCGTGGTCATTTGAAATTATCCCATGCTCAAGTTGTGATATTGGTTGATTGATCTAAGGGCCCGTACATAAATAACCTTTACAGATGACTTGTCTTTTTCCTCGTCTACGGTGTTGTCTTCAAAGGCACATACTCCAGTATGCACAATTGAAGACGCCTTGTAGCCAAGAAAAAATACTTCCTCATCTTTGTCAACGTTATTTCTGCACGAACCCTAAAGCTAATCTCTCTATCAAAATCAATCCATGAACTGGGAAAGAACAGAAAAAAACCATCGGCACCTCCAATAAAAAGCAGTGATGGTATGTATTAGCAAATATAGGGGACGTTGTCCTCTATTTTTTCGTTAACGTCCAAACTCCTTTCCAATCGCTGCCCGGAGGGTTGTTTTTGAAAAACGTAATCCTCTCAATAAAAACAAGGGAAGGGCCGTCATTGGGGATAATGCTCAGATATTTTGAAAAATGAGAAAGGGCTTCATCCCAAAGCTGTTGACGGTAAGCTGTCAAGCCTTGCTCAAAGATGATTTTGAGTTTTTCCAAACCCTCATTTTGCTCGCGCGTTTCATATAAAGGTTCATAGACAACCACCGGCTCCTCTTTACCGACAACCTGAATCAAATCGATTTCTCGAGCAACAATCTCGTCTTTTGCCGCATCCTGCGTCTCTTTACTGATTAAAATCGGAACTTGATATTGCGCAGCTACGCCTTTCAAACGCGAAGCAATATTGACGGTATCTCCCAACACGGTATAGGATTTAGATTGTTCAGCTCCAATGTTCCCAACCACGAGCTGTCCTGACGAAATCCCGCAATGCAGGGTCAAGCTCGCTTCATCGAACTCCAGTTGATGGGTTCTTAACACATCTGCCAATTCTTTATAAATTCCTTTTTGTTTTAAGGCAGCACGACAGGCTAGCACGGGATGCTCTTCCTCCGTCGTAAACGGTGTCCCCCAAAACGCCATGACAATTGTATCGATGTATTTATCAAGCACACCATGGCAATCGCTGATAGTTTTTGAAATGAGGGAAAGGTATTGATTCGTTGCCTTAATTTGTTCGTCGGCCTCCAGTTTTTCCACGATACTGCCAAAATGATCCACTTGAGAAAACATGACGGTCATATTCCGTTTTTCTCCACTGGTCTGCATTTGATCCTGATCAATCAAATTTTCAACAACCCGAGGATCGACATATTTGCCAAATGCCTCTTTGATTTTTTCTTTCAAAGAAAGTTCTTCCACCATTTGTTCAAAAGAATCGGCTAAACTTCGGATCTCATCTCTGGTATTGACTTGAACTGTAACAGAATAATCACCGTTTCCCACAGCCCGCATGGCGCCAATCAAATTTTTTATGGGTTTCAGTAAGCTGCGGGTTAAAATAAAAGAGGCAAGAATCCCCAGTACGACAGCAATTGTCGTTACAATCAGGTTGAATAGTAAAATACTGTTTTGATGACTGGTCGCGTTGAGACTTGCTTTTTTACTGAATTGTTCAAGTTGATGATAGATATTGCGGATTTCCTCATCGAAATCCGTTTCTTCTTTTGCTAATTTTTCTTCCAATTGATGTACTTTCTGCAAATGTCCTTTTTGAAATTCATTAATAATAGCAAGGATATGGTCATGAAAATCCTGATGTTCTTTTTCAATTTTTCGCAGAAGGGGTGCAATCTTTAAAAAGGCTTGCCGGTCTTTTTCTAATTTAGCGGCCTGCTCGGCTTTAACAACTATTTTGAGAGCTTTTTCCAGTTCTTCGTCCACCAACCGGCCTTTTTCTTCAGTTTTTTCCAATTGTTTGTTAAAATTCTGCTTATCTGTGTTTTCACTCTCAGACAGTTTAAAGAGAGTTTCCAAGTACAGTTCCTGTTCCAGCACATGCACATCAATAATGCTGACAATGTTAGTGATGGGAATAATATATTCGGACAAGTCGACCACTTCTTGATTCACTTCACTAATTTTCAGGTAGGAAGTCGTCGCCACCGTGATGACAAAAATCAATAGACTCGACACAACAGCAAAAATTTTAAGGCCCAGGGAAAAGCGTGTCGTTTGATTGTTCATTGCTTTTCTCCTTTATTTTGCTCAAGTTGCGCAATTTTATCCAGATAAAACAGGGAAGGAGGATCGTTAGGTTTTATCTGTAAACAGTTGCTAAACAATTTTTGCGCGCTTGATAGTTGATGATCATGAAATTGATGCAACCCCGACTCAAAAATATCTCGCAACTCTTTCAACTGATGGTCGCATTCTCCCTTACGTGAGAGTAATTCATGCACCACCATGTATTGTGATTTCTGATCCGTTTCTATTGTACCGATCTCTCTGGTTTCAAATTCATCCTTCACCATAAGATAAGTCTGATTACAAATCAGAATACGGGTTCCAAACATTTTATTTGAGGTTTCCAATGTTTCGGCCAGTTTTACAGCATCACCCACAACAGTGTACGATTGTAATTCCTGCGAACCGATATTTCCGGCAATGACAGGTCCTGAGGCCAAACCTATACGGATATCTAACTGGGGCAGTCCTTTTCGGATCCCCATCAAATCTGGCAACTTTCGGCGTAATTTTTCCAATTGGACAAATTGTTCCAAAGCCGCATCACAAGCCAATTGAGCATACCTTTCAGGGTCTGTAAAGGGTTCTCCCCAAAACGCCATGACCGCATCGCCAATATATTTATCGATAACGCCTTGAAAGCGAATAATCGGTTCGGAAGCCAGAGTCAAATAATTATTGATCAGGTTTACTAAACCGTCAGCGGTTAATAATTCGCTAATTGAGCTGAACCCTGCGACATCAGAAAAAAGAATAGTCATCGACCGTTCTGCTCCTTTTTCGGTGGAAGGCCCACTTCGCTTTATCAGCTCATCAACGATACGAGGGTCTACAAATTGGCCAAATGTTTTTTTAATATGCTCTTTTTCTCGAATTTCTTGAACCATTGTATTGAAAAAATCCGTCATTTCACCAATCTCATCTCTCGTCGTGACAGGCAGGTTTATCGACAAATCACCCGTATATAAATCATTAGTTCCACGTACCAACCGCAAAATCGGTTTCATCACCCCAAGGGTTACGATGGAAGCATAAAAAATACCGACAAAGACCGCCATGATCACAAGAATCGTATTGAAATAAAGAACATTGCCCTCATGCTTTTCTGTTGTTCTGGCCTTATGTTCAGTAAACTTTTTTATTCCCAAAAAAACTGTTTCCAACGCATCATTCAACTCCCCATTCTCACTCTCCAACCTATCCTGAAGCAGATGAGCTTCATCTTGTTGATTTTGGTTGATGGCTTCTATTATTTCAAGCACATGATCATGATACCCCTGATGTTCCCGTTCAATATTGTTTATCATGGTTTGAAGATAAACAAATGCAAGAATATCTTCTTTGACCTCCGAGTAAGCAATGGCTTTTTTCATCAATTCCAAAGCGTGCGTAATTTCTTGATCCACTAAATTCCCTCGGTTTTCAAACAGAGCTTTTTCCGCATTTATTTTTTCAAAATTGGTTGGTTTTGTTTCATAAAATCGCCACATTCGCTCCAGGTGAATTTTTTGTTCGATCGAATGAACATCGATATTTGTGATAATGTCTTCAAGAGGAATTAAATAATTGGTAATTTCTTTCAATTCCCCTGCAACCAGGCTGACTCGATTGTAAGAAAACCAACTCAACAGTACTAACAGCAGCAAAATACCAGCAGCAATGGAATATATTTTAATGCTGAAAGGCATATTTTTCTTAAATGCAGTCATGAATCATTAATTCATTAAAGATTGTTATTATTTTTTCTTGTTCCAAATTGTCTACGTGCGGTTGCTGCATCAATTGTTCTTTCCATGTTCACTTTCACATGTTATTATTTTAGCCTTCCTTAATCGCTTAATGCAGCGAATGGATCTGCAGAATCTCTTGATATCAGCTTCATTAGGAGAATTCAGGTGACAGACTTCCCCTAAATCCGTTATAATCAGTAATTTTTAAGGAGAAACCCGTGCGGTATCCCGAATACCACTCCCATGGACGCAGATGTCAACCATTTGACGTTTGACCTCAGGAAGCCTCCCTTTATCCGAATAATCCAAGATAAAGGTCTTTGTGGAGCACATTGGATTTTGACAGAGATATCGTTGTTTGCCTTCTTTGCTTTTGCCTCGTTTGACCACATTTTGGGTATCTTCACAAGCCGGGCAAGGTACAGGTTTTAGGACCATAATTCTCCTTCTGATGATTCGTGTTTTTCAGAAGAAAGAAAATAGACTGATTTTTACGAAATGTCCAGAATTATAACACTACC
>JADGAT010000058.1 GCA_015231885.1 SAR324 cluster bacterium | reverse complement strand
TGACTTCATAATCCGTCAAACCATCCCAGTCATGAATCAATAACACCAGCGGGGCATTGGCAGCAGGGCTCACAAAATACCCTTCAAACGGTTCTCCATTCACTTCATACGATACCGATTTCCCAGCAGCATAGACAGTGGAGGAAATCATCAACATCAAAAAAAATGGAATAATGTGTTTCATGGCGGTTGCTCCTATTTGAGTTTTATCGACAATATATTAGAAATTATTTATACATCCCTTGCTTGAGGCAAAGAGTAATAAAATTGAACAAGATTACGGAGTTAAAAATATCATTGATTCCCTTGAGGGTCAATGCTGAATAATCTGACTCAAAAATAGTTTGGTGCGGTCAGACTGTGGGTTATTAAAGAATTCATGGGGTTCATTTTCTTCCACAATTTGTCCGGCATCCATAAAGATCACCCGATTGGCAACCTTTTTAGCAAACCCCATTTCGTGGGTAACGCAAAGCATGGTCATTCCTTCTTCGGCCAGCTGCACCATCACGTCGAGAACCTCCGAAATCATTTCAGGATCCAGTGCAGAAGTCGGTTCATCAAAAAGCATCACCTTGGGGTTCATACAGAGACTTCGTGCAATCGCAACCCTTTGCTGCTGGCCTCCAGACAGCTGACCCGGGTATTTTAGTGCCTGCTCCGGAATCTTCACCCTTTCAAGGTATGTCATTCCTGTTTCTTCAGCTTCTTTGCGCGGAACTTTCCGAACCCAGATAGGCGCCAGAACCAAATTTTCAAGGACCGTCAAATGGGGGAATAAATTGAAATGCTGAAAGACCATCCCTACTTCACTTCGAATTTTTTCAATGTGCTTGACATCACTGGTCAGCTCAATACCATCAATGATGATTTGTCCCTGCTGGTGCTCTTCAAGGCGATTGATGCAGCGAATCATCGTTGACTTGCCTGAACCTGAAGGCCCACAAATCACAATCCTCTCACCTTTTTCTACAGACAGATTGATGTCCTTCAGTACATGAAATTGACCATACCATTTATGCATTTCACGAATCGTGATGATATATGCTTCTTGCTTGGCTGTCGATTCTGTCATTTTTTTCTTTATCTTGAAATTATCGTTTATGTCCTGTGTGCAGTTTTTTCTCTAAACTCTGGCTGTAATGCGACATCGAATAACAAAAAATCCAAAACAACAGTGCCGCAAACACATAACCTTCTGTATCAAAACCAATCCATTCCGAATCACGACCTGCGATTTGAAGAATATGCAGCATCTCTATCAAGCCCACAATATAGACAAGGGTGGTATCTTTGAACAAAGCAATGAACGTGTTGACAATGCCTGGAATGACGATTTTCAATGCCTGGGGCAGCACAATCAGGTTCATTTTTTCCCAATAGCTCAAACCCAGGGCATCGGCAGCTTCATACTGTCCTTTTGGAATGGCCTGCAGCCCTCCTCTAACGACTTCAGCCATGTAGGCCGATTGAAAAAGCACAATCCCGATAAAACAGCGAATCAATTTATCAAATTCTGTACCTTCCGGCAAAAAAAGCGGCAGCATCACGGAAGCCATGAATAAAACGGTAATGAGCGGCACCCCGCGCCAAAATTCAATATATACAATCGAGCAGGTACGGACAATAGGCATTTGGGAACGCCGCCCCAAAGCAAGGGCGGTCCCAATTGGAAGAGATGCAATAATTCCTACCCATGACAGGATCAGAGTGAGCATCAATCCACCCCACTGATCGGTATCCACGACTTCCAGGCCAAATAAGCCTCCATGAATGAGAATCCCTGCGATGATGGGAAAACCGATCAGGGTGAATGCTCCAATCCACTGCTTATGCTTGACTCCTTTGAGCAACAATCCTGTCAACAGGACGATCAGAAGAATTGCTATAATATTGGGGCGCCATTGCAGCTCAGGAGGATAGAATCCATAAATAATTTGATTGAATCTGACCGAAATAAAAACCCAGCACGCGCCAATCCCATAACGAGGCTGTCCATCCGTTGTTTCACAAGCCTCTCTTGTCGTACCAACCCAATCTGCTTCAAAGATAGCCCATTGCAATATCCAGGGAAGGGTAAGATAGAGCAGATATACAGCAACAATCGTCAAAAATGTGTTGAAAGGGCTGGAAAACAAGTTATCTCGAAACCACTTAACCCAGCCCGTTTGAAAATTTGGAGGAGGCCGATCTGGCTGCGATTGAAATTCCGATGTACTCATAACTACCTCTCCACCAAAGCAATTTTTTTGTTATACCAGTTCATGAACACAGAAATCGTTAAACTCAGGCTCAAATACACGGCCATGGTCATGGCAATGATTTCTACAGCCTGACCAGTTTGATTCAAGGTAGTTCCTGCAAATACAGCAACCAGGTCAGGATATCCAATGGCTGTTGCCAATGACGAGTTTTTCGTCAAGTTCAAATACTGGCTGGTCAAAGGAGGAATAATGACCCGTAATGCCTGAGGCATAATGATTAAACGGATAGTGAACGATTGCCGAAGTCCCAGAGCGTGAGCCGCTTCCGATTGACCATGATCGACTGCCTGAATACCGGCTCTCACCGTTTCAGCAATGAAGGTCCCTGTGTAAACTGTCAAGGCAATCAGTAAAGCCATTAATTCAGGAATGAATGAAGCCCCTCCTTTGAAATTAAACCCTTTGAGTGCCGGGATACTCCAGGATAGAGGAGATCCGCTCACCAGAAAAACAATACCGGGCAGAAAAATCAAAATGGCCAAAGACACCCGAAATACGGGGAATTGTTCTCCCGTTAATTCCTGTTTTTTTCTGGCCCATCGGGCTAGAAACACCACGACAATGACAGCTGCCACCATCGCCCCGGTCACGGCTCCAAATCCTTCTTCAAAAACTGGAGCAGGCGTATAAAAGCCACGATTACTTAAAAAAAACCAATCTCCGATGGCAATACTATTCCGTGCGCTCGGCAATTTGACAACAACGGAATACCAGAACATGATCTGGATCAGTAAAGGAATATTCCGGAAAATTTCAACATAATATTTGGCGACTTTAGCAACAATCCAGTTGGTAGACAACCTGGAGACCCCCATCACAAAACCTAACGTGGTCGCAAACACAATACCCAGGGTACTGACCAGGATGGTGTTCAGTAAACCGACAACAAAGGTCCGCCCATAACTGAAAGAGGCATTGTACTCAATCAGACTGAACAAAATACCAAACCCTGCTTCAGAATTGAGAAAGGAAAATCCGGTTTTGATATTCCTCTTTTCCATGTTGTGGAGGGTGTTGTTAAAAATGAAGTAACCAAAGCCAATTACCAGCAGAATGAGCAATACTTGATAAATATAACCGCGAATGATGGGGTCGCGATGCCAGGGAGGTCTGGTGGAAGGAGGCGCTTTACGAGTCTCTGCCATGATGATTCATTTTAGAGGTGAATGATGAAGATTCTTTTTTGGCAAGAAAAAGCATATCCAGCCCGAACCGGATATGCTTTTTTGAATAACAACTATCTCATGGGTGGTGCGTACTGAATTCCGCCTTTAGTCCACAACTGATTCAGTCCTCTTGCAATTTTTAATGCAGAGCTCATCCCTACATTTCTTTCGAAAGCTTCCCCGTAGTTACCAACCTGCTTGATGATGTTATATGCCCAATCTGAGCTGAGCATTAAGTTTTTACCAACTTCTCCTGAGGTTCCCAATACTCTTTGAATTCCAGGATCGCTGGATTTTTTCATACTGTCTACATTTTTAGAAGTAAGACCTTTTTCTTCTGCAATCACTAAAGCAAACATGGACCACTTGACAATATTGAACCACACGTCATCTCCCTGGCGTACAACGGGACCAAGTGGTTCTTTGGAGATAACTTCCGGCAGCACTGCTGCTGAATTCGGATCTTTCAATTGGATTCTCAAAGCATATAATTGAGACTGATCACTAGTCAATACATCACAGCGCCCTGCTTCAAAACCTTTCACGGTCTGATCGGAAGTATCATAGGTAATTGCTTTGAATTGCATTTTGTTGCCACGGAAATAATCAGCAAGGTTCAGTTCGGTGGTTGTTCCTGCCTGAATGCACACAGAAGCCCCATCCAGTTCGAGTGCGCTTTTAACGCCCAAATTTTTCTTTACCAAAAAACCTTGCCCATCATAATAGTTCACTCCTGCGAAATTGAGACCCAGGGAACTATCTCGAGTCACGGTCCAAGTCGTGTTTCGGGAGAGTACATCAATTTCACCTGATTGAAGAGCTGTAAATCTTTCTTTTGCTGTCAAGGGAACAAATTTGACTTTGCCTGCATCACCCAGAACGGCAGCTGCAACGGCTCGGCATACATCCACATCCAGGCCTTTCCATGTCCCGTCTTTATCAGGAGCAGAAAAACCGGGCAATCCTGTGGAAACTCCACATTTTAACTCACCATTGCCTTTCACATCTTCCAATGTACCAGCAAAAGCGCCTGCACTGGCTGAAACGGTAAAGGCTGCAGCCAATAATAATTTTATAAATTTCATACGACTTCTCCTCATGTTTAGACCATTTTGGTCGATTGGTTAAATTTGGCAATTCTTTATTTAAAAACTGCCATTTGAAAAAATGTGTTTTTTCTTAACCTCTTACCACTACTAACTTCCAAATAATTTGCAACATAAAAAAGATATAAAAACGATTAGAATAAGGATTGCGGCATCCCGAACTGTTCAACCTGACAAAAGTTCGACGATGATCACAGGGAAGGATTATTCTTTTTCTGAGGCTGTAGTATTTCAAAAAATTCCCCCAGGGAAGAGAGGCCACCCTGGGGGTCAGGCGTCACGCTGCTATTTCTTCTTGCGGCACCCTTAAATCCTGCACGCTTTGAACCAGGCTCAGTTCATCTGCAGAGAATATTTTATCGACATCCAGGATGATCACAAACTCATCTTCCTGCTTTCCCATTCCCTTGATGAAATCAGTTTTCAAATTGGTTCCAATTTTAGGAGGAGGTTCGATTTGACCAGGGTGGAATTCTATCACCTCTTGCACTGAATCCACGAGTGCGCCTAACATCGTGTTTTCTTCATCAACAGCAATCTCTACTATAATAATGCAGGTATTGACCGTTTGATCCGTTTGCTTCATACCAAACTTCAAACGCATGTCAATGACGGGGACGACACTACCTCGTAGATTGATCACACCCCTCATGAAATCAGGGGTTTGAGGGACTTTTGTTACGGATGTATATTCCAGAACTTCTCGTACTCTCAGTATTTCTAATGCAAAAACTTCCTCGCCCAAATTAAAGGTTAAATTTTGGTAGGTCATCTTTATTTTTTCATCACTCATTGTTTTCTCCATTCAATATGGTTGAAAATTTTAATCGCTGGCCTAATACCAAATTTAGTAACGCACGAATTCCTGATCGTTGACATCATTGATATTCATATCCAAAGCGACCCCAGCAGCTTGTCCTCCATTCATCTTAGCTTGTCCTCCATTCACCTTAGATGGATTACTAGAGACAAGCACATGAGGATGATGAATCAGTTGAACGGGTTGTTTGGGCATCACTGCTACTGGTTTGCTGATAGCGGAAGTATGTTCCCCAATATTGAAAAAAGAAATTACATTTTGCAGCTGTTCGGATTGAGCCGCCATTTCCTCTGCAGTAGCTGCCATTTCCTCTGAAGCTCCAGCATTTTGCTGTATTACTTGGTCCAATTGCTGAATGGCCTTATTGATCTGACTAGCACCTGAGTTTTGTTCATTACTGGCCGCACTGATTTCTTCGATCAACTCCGCAGTCTTTTGAATATCGGGCACTAGTTTTTCCAGCATAGCCCCTGCTTTCTCAGCAACCTGCACGCTGGAATTGGACAATTGGGTGATTTCCCCTGCCGCTGTTTGACTGCGTTCTGCCAGTTTACGCACTTCAGAAGCCACCACTGCAAACCCTTTTCCATGCTCCCCTGCTCTTGCGGCTTCAATTGCTGCGTTGAGCGCCAGCAGATTGGTCTGTCGTGCAATTTCTTCAATAATCGATATTTTACTGGCAATCTCTTTCATGGCTGTTACAGCTTCTCTTACAGCATGACCACTCTCCTGAGCATCTCCAGATGCCCTTACTGCAATCGCATTGGTTTGCTGTGAATTATCCGCATTTTGTTCAATATTCGAAGACATTTCTTCCATCGATGAAGATACTTCTTCTACCGATGCTGCCTGTTCGGTAGCACCTTCGGCGACTTGCTGGGAACTCGCATTCAATTGTTGACTTCCCGAAGAAACATTATCTACCGCTTGCCGTACTTCACTCACGGTGCTTCGAAGCTGCTCGGTCATTTGTTTCATTGCTGCAAGTAAGCCAGTTGCCTTTTTGCCTTTATTCTCAAATGAGACTGTCAAATCTCCACTTGCAATTTTTCTAGCAATATTGGCCAATACTGACGGCTCTCCTCCCAAGGGACGTTTTACCAAACTCGTAATACCCCAGGCAAGCAGAAAGGCGAGAGCAAGAGAGGCGGCAGAAAACCATAATATCAGTGCAACCGTGTATTCATTATGTTCTTGTACTTTCGGTCCTAAAGTATCCTGGTCTTCTTTTACAGATAATTTCACATCTTCCGAGGCTTTAGCAATAACAGGCCCGATACGATCTAACTGGTTGGTGATGATGTCATTACGGCGTTTAATCAAGTCAGCAACACTTCCAAAAGCTTCCTGATAGATTTCACGTGCCTGCATAAAGCTCTTGAACAATTCTCGCCGGTGCGGATTCTGGAGCCCTTCATCCAGTGTTTTTGCTAAATGATCGATTGTTGGCCCAATTTCCTGGTTGAATCGCTTTACTGCCGCATCATCATTGGTATCTAAAAATTTAGCCGCATAAAGACGAGCCAACAAAACGTGTTCCTGGATACGGCCCGCATAATAAGCAGCGTCTGGGTCCTGGTCCTGATAAGCGCTTTTCGTGATCTCTGTCAGGTTTTGCCGCATCTTCAATCCATTGGGGTCCATCTTTGTGTAGACCAAATCATCCCTGTCTTTCTTAAACTGGATTATCTGCTCAAAGTATTTTTTATAATCTCCAAGAGAAGTGATGATCAGATTGACATTCTTCGCACGTTCTGGTTTCTGGATTTCTTTTTCTGCGATTTCTAAGAACTCATCCAATTTCCCAACTCTCTCTCGATATTGATCAACACTCTTTTGGCTTCCTGTTTTGAAAAAATCTTTTGCATACAGTCGTGCATACAGCATATTCGCCTGCACCCTGCCAGAAAGATTGGTATGTCTGGCCAATCCCCGGTATTCAGTGAATCCAGTGACGGCTTCTTGCAAACCATTATAGGCAACCCCTGAAATTGCGACCAGGACTACAATCATCAAGCCAAATCCCAAGGCTAATATGGATGAAACTTTCATATTTTTTAACATAAGAACCTCTCTTTTTATATGTTATACGAATTTGCCCGTGCGTAGGCAATATGGATACTACTTTCCTGTTGCTAAAAGTGTGCCATTAAAAATAAATAAATAATTACAATTAGTTAGCAGATTTTATAATTAAAAATGAACGAAAAAGGAGGGGGTTTACAAATATTATGAACGAAAATGAACGAAAAAGGAGGGGGTTTACAAATATTATGAACGAAAATGAACGATATGTTTATTAAATGTTGGTCACAATCAAGGCAAGCCCCATCACTCCGACAACAAGAAATACGACATTTCGGAAAATTTTTTCTGGAATACGTTTTGAAACTTTTATTCCCACTACCGTTCCCAGCAACAAAGAGGGGTAGTAAATCAAGGAATCATACAATATTTGCTGATGGATCAGGTCGGAATAGACAAAATAGAGGATGGTAAAGCAATTGGAGATAAAAAAATATCCCAGCAAATTTGCCCGAAACACCTCTTTTTCCAACTTGATATGGGTGAAAAACAGAATAACCGGCGGACCATTCAAAGCAATACTGCCATTCATGATCCCACTCACAAATCCCACAGGAAAAAAACCTGCCACTGTCTGATTTCTGGGTGAGCGTTTCCATCCCGTTTTCAAAAGACATGCGAGGATAACAATCAATACTCCAACGATCAACTTGAATGCTTGTGCATTGACCTCCTGCAGCAAATAAACTCCAAAAGGCACTCCTAGAATCCCACTGATTGACAATAAAAAAACGGTTTTTTTCTGTAAAATCCGATGGCATTCATAGAGGGCTACCCCATTCAAGGCCAGACTCAATAATACAACGACGGGAGTCACATGCTCCTGAGGAAGAATCAGTAGTAGTGTCGGCACAATGATTAAGGCAAAGCCAAAACCAACACTTCCCTGCACCAGGCTGCCTACAAAAACGACGATGGAGCCAATGACTATATAGAACATTGAAAAATGAGAGGAAGGAGAAGCTGCTCCCTGCCTGCAGGCAGGGAGTACAAAATAAACAATGAAGGGTTGATGAATTCAGCAAATTAGAAATGGCTATAATGCGCTGGCAATGGCACTCAGACTAGCCTTTGCATCGCCAAACAACATACGGGTATTGTCTTTATAATAGAGGGGATTATCAATACCAGAATATCCAGCAGCCATACTGCGTTTCATCACAATCGTTGTTTTGGCTTTCCATGTTTCCAGAACAGGCATTCCATAGATGGGACTGGATGGATCATCCAAAGCACAAGGATTGACGATATCGTTCGCACCAATCACCAGCACGACATCCGTTTTGGGGAAATCTTCGTTGATCTCTTCCATTTCCAGGACAATATCATATGGCAAATTGGCTTCTGCGAGCAGCACATTCATATGGCCTGGTAAACGTCCAGCCACCGGATGAATAGCAAAACGCACCTCAACATCCTGACTTCTTAATTTTTCTGTAAGTTCTCTGACAATATGCTGTGCCTGGGCAACAGCCATTCCATAGCCAGGAATGATGATAACACTTTGAGCCATACTCAACATGTCCGCCGTTTCATCAGCAAAAATTTCGGTAACCGTTCCAACTTCACCATCGGCTGAGGTAACAACAGTTCCTTCCGCAACCCCAAATCCACCAGCAATCACACTGATGAAGGAGCGATTCATGGCACTGCACATGATGTAGCTCAAAATAGCACCACTACTGCCCACCAGAGCACCTGTCACAATCAGTAAATCATTGGAAAGCATAAAACCTGCTGCAGCGGCTGCCCATCCGGAATAACTGTTGAGCATGGAAACCACTACAGGCATGTCTGCTCCTCCAATGGCCATCACCAACAACACTCCCAACACAAATGAGATCAGAGTAATCAGCAACAAGGCAGTCAGGCTGGTTCCTGCAGATCCCGCAATAAAAAGCGCACCCAACAACACACAGGCACCAATCATTCCAGCATTCAACTTATGGCGCATTGGATAGTTCAACGGAGCACTGCCAATCACTCCCTGCAATTTTCCAAAGGCAATAACAGAACCCGTGAAGGTCACGCCACCAATGAACACTCCTAAAATAATTTCGATTTCATGGATGATCAATTCAGCACCCTGCATAGGATTTGGCGCCAAATGACTGGCAATTCCCACCAGCACCGCAGCCAAACCAACAAAACTGTGCAGAATGGCAACAAGCTGAGGCATTGCCGTCATCTCAACTTTTGATGCGAGTAACGCACCAATGGCACCGCCAACAATCATCAAGAAAATGAGCCACACGTACGACCCCACTTCCTGATGGAACATGGTTGCACCCACCGCAATAATCATTCCAATAATTCCAAACTGATTTCCACGACGAGCCGACTCTTGGGCAGAAAGCCCACCCAGGCTTAAAATAAAAAAAGCGCTGGCAATAATATAAGCAATTGTAATCACACCACTTGGCATAAATTCTCCTTTTTTCTTTGAATGTGAGGAACTACTGGTTATTTACGAAACATTTTTAACATGCGCTGGGTCACTAAAAATCCGCCCGCAATATTAATGGTTGCAATAAGAATTGCGATAGCTGCCAGCCAGGAGTTTTCTCCGGCAATATGAAGCATGCCACCTATCACAATGATGCCGCTGATTGCGTTAGTCACACTCATCAACGGGGTATGCAACGACGGAGTAACATTCCAAACGACCAGCCATCCCACAAAACAGGCTATGACAAATACTGTAAAATGCGACAGAAAGCTAGGTGATGCGACACTGCCCAATCCTCCGAGTAAAAGAATACCAGCCGCTATCCATAACCGCTTGTCTGAAAGCATAGAAGGTTTACTTGGAGGTGCTTCAACGGTAGGATCTGCTTCTTTCGCTGCTGCTGGTTTTGGTGGAGCTGCGACTACTTTTGGTTTAGGAGGAGGCCAGGTGATTTCTCCTTCATGCAGAGCAATTGTCCCTCGAATGATTTCATCTTCCATATTCACATTATATTTTTCGGCATCACCCAGAAGCTTGATCAACTCGAGCAGATTAGTACTGTAGAGCTGACTGGACTGAGTTGGCAAACGACTGGGAAGATCTGTCAATCCAACGATGGTTACGCCTTCATACGTGGTCACTTCACCCGGTTTGGTCGCTTCACAGTTTCCGCCCTGTTCTGCCGCTAAATCAATCACAACCGAGCCCTCTTTCATATTTTTGACCATCTCCTTAGTAATCAAGGTAGGAGCTTTTTTACCGGGAATCAACGCCGTCGTCACAATAATATCCACTTCTTTTGCCTGCTCCATGAACAATGCCATCTCGGCATCAATAAACTCTTTACTCATGACCTTGGCATAGCCGCCTTCCCCTGAGCCGTCTTCTTCAAAATCAAGCATCAGGAACTTTGCGCCCATGCTTTCTACCTGCTCCTTGACTTCGGGACGCGTATCAAATGACCGCACAACGGCCCCCATGTTTTGTGCTGTTCCAATCGCAGAAAGTCCGGCAACACCAGCACCAATCACCAAAACCTGGGCGGGAGGAATTTTACCAGCAGCCGTGATCTGCCCTGTGAAGAAACGGCCAAAGTGATTGGCCGCTTCCACCATGGCACGATATCCGGCGACATTTGCCATGGAGCTCAAGACATCCATGGATTGCGCGCGCGAAATACGAGGAATTGAATCCATTGCAAATACTGTTGCTTTCCTTGCTGCCAGCTTCTCAAGCAGCTCTTGATTTTGAGCAGGCCAGATCATGCTGATCAAGGTCCCACCTTCTTTCAAAAGTTCGACTTCATCTTTTTTAAGCTTTGGATGCTTTTCTGGAGCACGAACCTTCATCACAATGTCTGAATCACTCCAAATAGATTTCACATCAGAAACGATAGTTGCCCCCGCTTCTTTATATGCTTCATCTGTAAACTTAGCAGCAATTCCCGCACCAGATTCAATCGATATATCGAATCCCATTTTTTTTAATTTAACCACTGTACCAGGGACAGCAGCAACACGACGTTCTTCAGGATGAACTTCTTTAGGAATACCAATCTTCATATACCCTTCTCCTTTCTGATTTATTAGTTATGTGCTTCAACACAAATTATCACTGTTTTCCGGACACCACCGCAGACCATCAAGCAGTAGAATAAACATACAGACTGTGCTAGCTTTGATATGATAAGGAAACAGGACCGTATTGTTGTTAAAGCATAATAACAAATTTACTTGGTTCGAAACTGATTCATTCTCAGGTAATTTTCGACAAACTCAACCATCTTCTCGGGTGAATGTTTCTCATGATTGACAATCAAATGGTGAAGATGCCGAACAGCGTTTTTTATGCGCATGAGTTTTCAAGCATTTACTTGATTGACAAGATCTACCAAAACGCCAATTTAGCAATAATCTCCAAGAATAACCAGTACAATAATGCAGATTTTTCATTCAAAAAAAATCATCGAATCTTCATCATCAGATTGACATTATGTCAAAAGGAATATCATAACCCCTGTTTTACAAATATTCATAAAATAACAAATTTGAATAGCAGGAGAGAATTCTTGTCAGCATCAAGTCATCCAAGGAAAGCAGAGCGCAAAAATGTACGCTCCATTGTACAATTGATGGGAGCCAATTATAACGACAATGTGATATGCCAGAATATATCAATACACGGATGCATGGTCCTCATCAACACGGTACTCAATCCACACACCCTGGTCAACCTGAGGTTTTACGGAAAAAAAACAGGAGGAGATGGACACGATCTGTATGACATGCTCACCGGAAAAATAAAGTGGTATCGACGAACAGGAAGGAATAAGGGAGTGATTGGAGTTGAGTTTACCAATCCCGCAAACGAAAATCATGGAATTATCCAGATACTGGATCCAGGCCGATTTGTCAAAGAAGTCAAACGATTACATTCGAAAAGCAACTCGGTCATGGGAAGCTACGTCAAGTGTTATGTCTGTGGACATAAGGAAGTTCACCAGTGGAAGCTTCGCGCAAAAAGCATGCTTTCCGCTACCAACATTTTTGGTATTCCCGTTTACACAGAACCCCTGGTCAATAAAGATTTTTGTGACTTCAACATGCTGCGCGTCACCGTTTGTCCCAGCTGTTTTTTTGCGTCCGGAAGGCCCGATTATTTTCAAAAAACACTGGAAGATACCTGCCCATTCGACTCAGGAACATTTTATAAGCAATGGATGTCCACACTGGAAGATAGAAAAAAAATAGCAGGCCGGCACAAAGATGCATTGTTTTCTGATACCAGAGGTGCTGAGCAAGCATTAGCCGCTTATGATCTAGCCATTGCCTCTCATTCATTGATGGTGGAGTTAACAGGAAGTTATGAGGAAAGCCGCAATATTATCATGCTGGGGATGCTGCAGGCAGAAATTTATATGTCCACAGGGGATCGTAAGTCGGCAGAAAATAACTTGTCAAAAGCTCTGACCACATTAGAAAAAATATTTGGTCATTTAGAAGGCGAGGCCATCATCCGGGCAGCTTTGCTTCTCTGTTTAATTTACTTGTATTTCAAAAACATGAAAGAATTTGGCAGCTACATGTCATTTCTATTCAATTATGACCAGGATGGAAAAGTAGACCCCAATTCTTCTGAGGGAAAGGTTCTAAAACAATGCAAAGACACGCTCAATAAATCCTATGAGTACCGTGATGAATTAAACAAAGACAAACTCTCCAATTTTCACTTTGATTTCTAAGATCATTCCTTGACACCGGCAGCGGACGCACCGCTTGCGATGTAATCGGTAAAGCAACGCGGAAGCTCGTTGACAAAACAAGTCGATTGGGTAAGTTATTGTTTGAGCATTCCTTAGCGGGTATTTTCTGAGGAGGTGATGGATATATCAACAAAATCCCCCTGTCCTTTATGTGGAAGTAATGAATCCGATCTTTTTTTTGAAGATAAAAAAAGGGCCTATTGGCGATGCTGTCATTGCCTGCTGGTTTTTGTTCCCACTTGTTATTGGTTGAGCATCGAGGATGAAAAGGACATTTATGATTTGCATGAAAACAGCACACAGGATCCAGGCTATCGCCAATTTTTGTCTCGATTGAGTCAACCCCTATCAGAGAGGCTGGCTCCAAAGCAACAGGGATTGGATTTTGGTTGCGGCCCCGGTCCCACCCTATCGGTTCTATTGGAAGAACAAGGGCATCAGTTAGATCTCTACGATCCCTTTTATTACAATAACCCTTCGGTGTTTAACAAAGACTATGATTTCATATGTTCCACTGAAGTCGTAGAACACATGAGCGATCCCAATAAAGAATTTGTGAAATTGTTTAAGATGTTAAAACGAGGCGGCTGGCTGGGTATTATGACGAAATTAGTCATGGATGAGCATGCTTTCGGCCAATGGCACTATATTCAGGATATGACGCATATTTGCTTTTACAGTCGGAGTACTTTTGAATACCTCGCCCAACGCTTCGATGCGGAACTACGTTTTGTTGCAAATGATGTCATATTGCTCAATAAGAAATAACACTCAGCAATAAAAAGTTACATTAAACTCAAATCCAGTTGACGTTTCCGTACATTCGTTTTTTTCAGGTGATGAAAAGTTGTTTTAGGCATGCCTTCCGGCAACTCTACGGTGCTATAATGGCTGTATAGTTGAATATGCCCAATATGCTGATTTTCAATGTCAGCGGCATGGGTAATGACTCTCACAATGTCTGCCACTTTAACTTTATGCTTTCGCCCGACCTCCAATCGGTATCGATCGAATTTAATATTCGCATTGGGCTTGTGTGAATTAGCCTTTTTCTGTTTTGTGGATTTTCTTGGCTGCTTCTTTGTTACAACGGCTTTCGGCGAGGGCTGGGCCTCTTTGAGAGGGCTTTTCACTTTCAAAGGCTGGTTCTTTTGAACCATATAGAGCAATGCCAGAGAAAGTTCATCAGCACTGACATCCAGTGTTTGCGTTAACTCGTCAAGACTGTCACGCAATGCATGGGTCTGGGAATTTGACAACGTCTGGGCAATACGTTCTTTAAAAAGCTGCATCCGTTTTTTCTCAAGATCCCTGTTGGATGGGATTTTTGCCAATTCAATGGTTTGCCGGGTTGCCTGTTCAATTGTCCGCAACATGCGTTTTTCCTGTGGCGTGATAAACGAAATTGCTTTGCCTTCACGGCCAGCACGACCTGTTCGGCCAATACGATGGACATAGGGTTCTGTGTCTTGAGGAATATCAAAATTGATGACCAGGCTGATTCTCTCAACATCCAATCCTCTGGCAGCGACATCAGTGGCAACGACAATATCCAGTTTACGTTCTTTTAAATGAGTGATGGTTTTTTCCCGAAGAGTTTGGCTCATATCGCCATTGAGCGCGGAAACTGAAAAACCTTTGGCCGCCAGCTTTTCGGAAATCTTCACTGTTGCGGCTTTGGTTCGAGCAAAGACCAGGACACCATCGTAGTCATCAATCTCCAGAAGTCGGGTGAGTGTTTCCATTTTCAGGTTATTGTTGAGAATGAGATAACTCTGTTTGACACTTTCTACCGTTGTTGTTTTGGACACAATTTTTATTTCGCTGGGATTCTTGAGATACTGACTGGCAATCTTTTTAATCGGATGAGGCATCGTCGCGGAAAACATGGTCATTTGACAATTTTCTGGTGCTTGAAAAATGATGTCTTTGACATCTTCAATAAATCCCATCCGCAGCATTTCATCGGCCTCATCTAAAACAATGGCCCTTAATTCATCCAGCACCAGGCTCCCTCGTTTCAAATGGTCCAAAAGACGCCCTGGCGTCCCAACAACCACATGGACTCCATGCTTCAATCCCTGCAGCTGTTCTGAATAGCCCTGCCCTCCATAGATGGGAAGGACACGAAACCCTTTCAGCTGTTTTGCGTAGCATTGAAAAGACTCTGAAACCTGAATGGCCAGTTCACGGGTAGGTGCTAACACAAGCACTTGGGGCAATTTCCGTTTGAGATCCAGACGAGCTAAGAGAGGAAGAGCGAATGCTCCCGTTTTCCCTGTTCCCGTCTGAGCCTGAGCCAATACATCCTTGCCTTGCATCAGATGAGGAATGGTTTGCTCCTGAATGGGAGTCGGGGCTGCGTATCCCAACTTTTTGAGAGTGCTGAGGATAGGGACAGGAAGAGACAGATCAGAAAACGAAATAGAATTGGACATAAAAGGGCCTTATATAAAGAGAAGAAACGTCAAAATAAGAAATGACGTTCTAGAAATATCTCTGATGAAGAGAGGATGAAAATGTAGAATCAGAATTGTAAGCAGGAAGAGTACATCGGATTTAACAGGATTATCTATGTCCCACTATCTCCAACTTACTGAGAGGAAAAATTCGACTAGGACTTATAATCAGTACCTTAATTAGAAGGAGCATAGCTTTGATTGAGAAAACAGTCAATCTTTCGTCAGTAATCAGCAGTTCAGACAGAAATTTTTGTTAGAATACTGAATTACCTGAGAATTTTTTTTGTTCTTTTCTGCTACGGTTACATAGCAAGCTATGCGCCCGATAAAACGCCTTGAGCCTCGATGAAAATCCTGCGTAACTTTCGCATGTTATTATTTTCGCCTTCCTAATCGTTTGAAAGCTAGATGATTAGCGAATCATTACGACACTCTTCACTTGAGCATACACCTGTTTTCCTGGCTTTAAATCCAATTCAACAGCAGATTTTTTAGTGATTCTAGAGAGTATCGGAATATTTCCTGCCATCAATCGGACTGTAACTTTAGCAGCTTCTTCTCCAATGATTTCATTAACAGTTGCCGGGATTATATTCAAAATGCTGGTACCTGATTGGCGCTCCAGGGTCAGACTAACATCACGTGCAGCAAGCCGTAACCTGACACGACTACCGGGTTCTAAAGCCTGATGTGCGACCGTTAAGCGGTGAGAAGGCCCTGCGTTGTCACCAAAATCCAGATGGGTCAGGTTATAGAGACTATCATACTCAGCAACAACAGCATCAATGACCGCTGTGGCCTCATTGCCATGAATCAGAGAAAGATCCAGCCGGGTCAACATTTCATTGATGGGCCCCATTGCGACAACGCGTCCTGCTTCAAGCAGAACTAGATGATCCGACAAACGTCCTATTTCTTCCAGTGTATGGCTGACATAAATCACAGGAATTTCCAACTCATCATGCAGTGATTCCAGATAAGGCAAAATTTCCTGTTTACTGGCCTGGTCGAGTGCCGCCAATGGTTCATCCATCAATAAAATTCCGGGGCTGACTGCCAATGCCCGAGCAATCGCTACTCGTTGTCTCTCTCCTCCTGATAACTTATCCGATTTGCGATCCAGCAGATGTTCAATACCCAATAATTCAATGGCATTCTCCAAAGAAATTTTACGTTCAGTATCTGGTATCCGTTTGAAACCATACTCCAGATTGCCCTGCACCGTAAGATGGGTGAACAAACTGGCTTCCTGGAAAACATAGCCTAAAGGACGCTGGTGAGGTGGAACAAAGCATTTGGCATCTTGCCAGATCATGTCATCAACTTTCAGAAAACCATCACGATGACGTTCTAACCCTGCAATTGCACGCAGTAACGTGGTTTTTCCACAGCCTGAAGGGCCAAAAAGCGAGGTGACACCTTGAAAAGGAAGGGTGACGTCAACATCGAGGACAAAATCTCCCCTGTCAATATGAAATTTAGCCTCAATTGTCATGGCTTTACTACCGTAAAACGCCGGTTGATTGCATAAACAGCAACCAACATGAGAAAAGAAGCTAGCAACAATCCTCCTGATAACCAATGTGCTTGACCATATTCCAGTCCTTCCACATGGTCATAGATGGCAATGGACACGACCTGAGTTTCTCCAGGAAGATTACCACCTATCATCAGCACCACTCCAAATTCTCCAACTGTGTGAGCAAAGCCCAGGACAGTTGCTGTCAAAAAACCCGAACGAGCCATTGGAACGGCAACCGTAAAAAAGCGATCAAGCGGACTTGCACGCAAGGTTGCGGCGACCTCCAATGGACGACGGCCAATGGCAGTAAACGCATCTTGCAGTGGTTGGACAACAAAAGGCAATGAGTAGATGACTGAACCAAAAACCAACCCAGTGAAAGTGAAGGCCAACGGACGGCCTCCCAACGATTTCATCAGCGCACCTAGAGGGCCATAGGGCCCCAGTGTCATCAATAGATAGAACCCCAATACGGTAGGTGGCAACACCAATGGAAGCGCCACTACGGCCTCCAGTAAAAATTTAAATCGCCAACGGCTACGTGCCATCCACCAGGCAAACGGTGTCCCGAATCCCAGTAGGATCAAGGTAGAAAGTGCTGCCAGCTTGAGGGTAATCATAAGAGCAGTGAAATCAGCATCGCTGAATATCATGGTGTACCGTGCCCGTCTCTATAAATAATCTTATGCATTTTCTCACTCCGGATTAACACCAGAAAAGCAGCAATTATGGGTGAATTTTTTTCTCTCAGTATTGCTGGGTATTATCGATAGATATAAATATTTTTTTCCGTAGTAACCAGTGGTGCTAGTTTGCAAAGTTGACTAAATCATGCGATTTTTCCATCATTATTGGTGTAGTCGATACTTATGGAGTAGAACTTATTCATCCGATTCGAGAAGGCCGCAGTGAGCAACAAATCGGCAAAAAAGGGATTTTTAATCACCGCTGGATAGTCGGCTGTAAACTCTGCTTCATCCTTAATAAATTTGGCCTTGTGGTCGATTGGGATTGTGATACAGCCAATGTTCACGACAATACGTTTCAATATATGATCGAACCATACATTGATAAAATGATCTTGTCTGGAGACTCTGGATTTCATTCCAAAAATGGAGATCCAGAAAATCTAAAAATTTGTAAGAAAGGTGAGTGGAATGACCGTATGTTAGTTGAAACAGTTCTCTCTATGCTCACCGTAGTCTCACACTTTAAAAAAATGACCCATAGAAAGTGGGAGTATTTGAAATCGAGGATCGCCTACTACATGGCATCCTTTAATATTTTGACCCAATGGTTTGGCTTGCCTGTTGATGATAACCGCTTTGTTCCCTTGTCAATCAAGGAATTTAGCCTCTAGCCAAACTAGCACCACTGGTTAGTTAATAACTGTCTGTGGATCATATATCGGGTATTATTCAATTAATAATCGTAAAATACCCGATATTTTTCGTTTATTGATGGTGCTTGTCAAGTTTTCCCATGTTCAATACTCCAAACAAGACAAATATTTGCTGGCTTGACGGACTTCAATGTTTTGTTCTCTTTTTTCACGTTTCAAAAACCGGAGCAATTGAATTCCTGGAATTTGATATTTTTGATGGAATTGAATAATGGATTTGCTGAGGGATCTATCCGAATATTTAGTTTCAATCATAAACTGGGGGATATCATTTTGTGCGACACAAAAGTTCACTTCTTTTCCATCTTTTGTTCGCAAATAATGGAGCTGGCAGGATTTTCCTTCATAATCTTCCATTCCATAGACATATTTTAACAAACTGACTGCTACCATATTCTCATATTTGATCCCTGCATCCGTATCAACCAATCCTGTGTCATAAAAATAGATTTTAGGCTCTTTTAAAATAGAACGTGCGATGTTTCTAGAATAAGGGGCGATACGAAAAATGATAAACAATGATTCAAACACCTGTATATATTTTTTTACCGTATTGGGCGAAATGCCAACATCCCGTGCAATCGAAGTGAACGATATTGGAGATCCCACCCGTTTTCGAAGGAGATCGAATACCAATTGGATTGCTTTGAAATCATGTATTTTTTCGAAATCCAAAATATCATCTCGGATCAATCCGTCGATGTACTGTAATCTCCAACGATCAGCATCTTGTGTTTCATCCATAAGGAAGGGCTCTGGGAATCCTCCTCGGGTCATGAATCGATCAAGATCATTCGTTATCAAAAGATGGCTCACTTCAGAAGGGGTAAAAGGCATTAATCTGTGGCGGAAAAATCGACCCGCCAATGAATCTCCACTCTGGCGAAAAGTTTCTAAGCGCGCGCTGCCTGTTACCAAAATCGAAAGCTTCTCTGGTTTTGTGTCATAGATACCTTTTAAATAATTTTTCCACTGGGGCATCTTGTGCAGTTCATCCAAAACCAGAAGATCAATATCACCCAACCACGCTTCTGCTTCCATTATTTTTCGATCCTCAGATCGATCATAGGTCAAGTAAAGACTATTGGAAAAAGACTGGGAAATATCTTTGGCAAGCCAGGTTTTTCCTACTTGACGAGGTCCAGTGATAAAAACCATCTTTCTTTTGAGATCCCTTAGAATCTGATCTTTTTGCTTTCTTTCCATCCTGACCATTATGAAGTGTATTGCTGAATAGTCACGATTATTTAGCAATGTATTGCTGAATAGTCAAATAATTGCTCTGAAAACCAGCGCTTCAGCAAAGTTTTCCATTTGAGGTCCCTTCTTTGCTCTCAGATGGAACGCAATGCGATGCAGTCATTCGAGGACAATGTACCCGAGGGCGATTCATGGCAGGACTTGAGCGTTTTATCTACGATAATTAGTGCTTCTGGCGTTTCTGCATGGGAGGGCATCGCCACAAACAACAGGGTTGCTATCAACACACTGGAACACGCTTCAATTCGGGTGGAAATTGTCTTCTTTGCTTGAAATAGCAAACAACTCATGCTACCACAAAACATTACCGGATTCATCACCATACAATCTGATTCAAACAGACCACTATGAACAAAACGCAGGACAGAGACTTACTGGAAGAAAGTAAAGAAATCCTGGAATATTTGAGCCAATCGCGCTTATCCAATCAGCTGCCTGAAGATTTGAAGCAGCAACTCCTGCCCTTATCAAAATTATTGAAATACCCTGCCGGTAGTGTGATTCTGAAAGAGGGGGAAAACAATGACACGGTTCTATTTTTGATGAATGGCTCCGTCAGCGTTTATAAAGGTGAGGAGTTTATCGTCAGGATGCTCCGCAAAGGAGACATCCTTGGTGAAATGAGTATCATCAGTAACAAACCCTGCTCCGCTACCATTATTGCCGATACGGATGCTGAACTCTTCGGGATTCGTGCCAAGCATATTGGACGATACACAGATTTTGAAAGCACAACCTTGCAAAATGCGGTCTACCGACTGTTTTCAATGATCTTGACAGAAAAATTATTCCTGACCACTGAAAAAGCCAAACGGTATGAAGTCATCAACCGACAGTTGGTCGATGCAGAAAAAGAATTGAAAATCGCCAATGAACAGCTCCAAAATGACATCAATCAGGAAAAACTGTTACAACAGGAGCTGCTGGTTGCCAAAGAGGCCGCAGAATCCGCAAATCGTGCCAAATCCGAATTTCTTGCCAACATGAGCCATGAAATCCGCACTCCCCTCACTGCTATTTTAGGCTTCAGTCAAGTGTTACTGGAAACAGGGAAGACACATGACTTACCAGCAGAATTACAGCATTACCAAAACAACATACACAAAAGTGGTCAAATACTCACAGAATTGATCAACAATATCCTGGATCTCTCTAAAATAGAAGCGGGGAAACAGGAAGTCAGCGAAGAAGATTTTCCCTTTAGGGAATTGATCGAAAACCTGGCGGAAATCTACAAATTTCAGGCAGAACAAAAAGGCATTCATTTCACATTCAATGTGGATCCGGGACTCCCTGCAGCCATCCGCACTGACCGAACCAAGTTGACCCAAATTTTGACAAACTTAATTGGCAATGCCATCAAGTTCACTCCTGCTGAAAAAGAGATCAAATTCGAGGTAACCGGAGATAACGAGGTGATTGTGTTTATGGTTGCTGATAAGGGGATTGGCATTCCAAAACTCCGCCAAAAAGCGATTTTTGAGATATTTGAGCAGGTCGATGCGGCCACAACTCGAAAATATGGGGGCACCGGCCTGGGTTTGGCAATTTCGAAAAAACTGGCAGAGATGCTGGGAGGAAAAATTTCTGTAGCCAGCCAGGTGGGAAAAGGCTCCACTTTCAATTTAATTCTGCCACGAAAAGAAGCTTCTCCTGATTTTAGAGCCTCTCTGGAAGCAAAAAGCCAGTTTCTGGCTGATACGCCTCCTCCATTGTTTGCAGAAGACAATCATATTCTGATCATCGAAGACAACCCTATGAACCAGGAATTGATTAAAACCTTGTTAGCCCAATATGGTTTACATGCCCGATTGACTAATAATGGAGAAGCCGCTCTTGAAGAACTCCAGAAACTCCAGGCACACGGCATGCTGCCTGATCTCATCTTGATGGATATGCAAATGCCGGGAATAGACGGCATCGAAACCAGTCGCCGCATCCGAAAGAATCCGCAGTTGGCCGGTATTCCTATTGTTATTTTATCGGCCAATGTCTTCAAAGAACAGCAGGAAGAAGCCAAGGCAGCAGGAATCTCAGAATTTTTGACAAAGCCCATTGATCCTGTAAAATTCCTTTCAATTCTGCAAACACACCTTCGGAACTGATGTCATAACGCCTGTTCCAGCACGTGAGTCAATTCTTCTCTAGTCAATGCAACAGGATTCCCTTTCATGCTGCTGGCATTTTCCGATTTTTCAACAATCCTGAGAAAATCGTTTTTTTGCACTCCCAGCTCAGCCAATGGTGCTATGTGCAATGCATCCGATATTTCCTGTGCCCAACCAATGCCATCGGCGGCTTGTGCCTCCGGATTGCCTGTAACAATCCTGGCCACTTCAACATACCGGTCCAGCACTGGAGAGTTCGGCAATCGAGCTGTCAATGCACGCAAATTGGTTTCCATCACGAATGGCAGAAAGCGCGCGCAAAGCGCACCATGGGGCGCATCAAACATTCCTCCCATTGGTCCGGCAAAACCATGAACAGCCCCCAGCTTGGCATTTGCCAGTGCCAAACCGCCGAAAAAACTGGCCAGTGCCATATCTTCCCGAGCCTTTCCATCATCGCCTTTCTGAAATGCCTTTACTAAAGAGCGAGCCACATAGTGTAACCCTTCCCGGCATATCCCATCCGTCAATGGATTGGCTTGATTGGAAACAAAGGATTCCAACAGATGGGTGAACGCATCCAGACCCGTGTTCGCCGTAGTTTTTGGCGGCATGGAATACGTCAGTTCTGGATCAATCAAAGCAAGAGAAGGCAGCATCGAAGGACTGCGTAAGCTGACCTTGACTTGATGTTCAGGAGAGCCCAATACCGCATTACGTGTCACTTCCGCACCGGTCCCCGCAGTAGTTGGAATGGCAATATACGGAGCAGACGGTTTCGTCAAGGGTTTTCCATGCCCAATCACCTCCAGGTAATCCAGAAGCTCCCCCTCGTTGTTCAACAGGGCTGCAATTGCTTTTCCAGTATCAATGGGACTGCCACCACCACACCCAATCACCATATCACAATTTGTTTTTTTTGCTTGCGCCACTCCTTCGAGTACAATTGTCGTTGTTGGTTCTTTGGATACGCAAAAAAGGTCAAAAAGCACTCCTTCTTTTTTTAAAAGATCCAAAAGAATCGCCCCACGGTCACGATCGTTTCCCGTCACAATGAAGGCACGATTTCCCATCTTGGCTGCCAATGATCCGATTTGCCGGATGCTTCCCGATCCAAAAATAATTTTTGTTGCTGTAGCAAATTCAAAAGACATCATCATCTCTTGGTCAATCCCAGCCTTTCTGATCTGGGAATACATTACTGTATTTGATGTTGCTGCGTGGTTCCGCCATCATGTCCGCAACCGTATCACGCCATACGGCATAATGCGTCGTTTCTTTATGCCTGGCAGGA
Organism: SAR324 cluster bacterium; assembly: GCA_015231885.1. Taxonomy (GTDB): domain Bacteria; phylum SAR324; class SAR324; order SAR324; family NAC60-12. The sequence goes on along the minus strand of JADGAT010000058.1, from coordinate 7,313 downwards.
TCATCGGAAGTACGGTAGACTTCCACCAGAACAAAACGGGTCGGGTCGTCCTGCTGCTGGATGACATCAAATCTGGCAATTCCCGGTTCCTGTACACTGTTACGTGCATTTTCCAGACTGGCTGCTTTAAAATCGTCTACCCTCTCAGGCTTCACATGTACAAAAACGTGCACTATCAACATTTTATCCTCCGGATTAAAGCATGATTGAAGAAGAAGTTATTCCTGATATTACGCAATTCTCTTTTTTTTACCATATTAATTTGAGTTCTGCGATATGAGAAATCAGATAAATGTGCTATAAAGGGTAAGACAATCCTTTATTGCACACAATAACTATGAAAAAACCAGCCAGCAAAACACCTGAAGACACCAGAAGTTATATTGCAGAAGTCATTGGAGAAGAAAGCCTGGTGGGAGCTAGAATGCCAGCAGGAGAACTGCTGCATCTGATGGATTTAGCAGCAGTGACGGCAGCCTGGAAGTTCTGTCAGTCCGAAGCAGTCACCATTGCCTTTGACCGTGTTGAATTGTTAAATTACATTTGCCACATGGATTATTTTCGTTACGAGGCCTGCGTGATCAAAACAGGGATGTCGTCAATGATCATTCAGGTGGACGGCTACAACAAAGCTCCTACGGAAATGGAACTGCACCCGGCACACAGCGGCATCATTACCATGGTAGCCATCAACGAGGACGGGACACCCAACCGCAACATCCCCGAACTGGAATATCACTCCAAGGCAGACCTTGAAAAAAAAGAACTGATACGCAACCGTGAGAAAGCCTTAATCAAAAGAAAGAAAGCGCTGGCTAACATTGAGGCCAGTCCGGCTATTCTGACAGATCATTTTCCTGATCCTTGTGAGCGTTCGGCCTACTATGCACCTTCTGACACCGAACTGACCTTCCGCAAAATTTTTATGCCCAAAAACACCAATCCGCTGGGGGTCGTGTTTGGAGGAGATATCATTCAGTTGATGGAAGATCTGGCCATTGCCAATGCCCGTACATTCACAGGAAATTTGAACATGGTCACCATTGCTATGGAGGATGTGACCTTCTTACGCCCCATCAAATCAAAGGATTTGGTGTCCATGATCTCAAGAGTGACCTTTGTGGCCCAAACGACCATGGTCGTAGAAGTCATTACCGAAATCCTGCATCCGTTTTCTGATGAGCGCTATGTCACCCACAAAGGGACTTTCACCGTTCTGAATTACGACCGGGCCGGACGTAAGAAGATGATCACCACCGGACTGGACATGAGCCAAGCCAGTTTAGAAGAAAAAAAGCAGAACCTTAAGGAACTCATTAAATATACTATCCGAAACAATAATTAGATTGCGAGAATTTCATCCCATATGCTCGTAGAGTTGCTGAATTAACGTAGCATGAAACGAAAAGATCTTATCGCAAAACTGGAAAACATGGAGTGTTTATTTATAAGGCATGGAAGCAGGTATGACTGGTATCAGAATCCAGAAACCCGAACATCTCAACCTGTTCCACACCACAAATAAATTAAAGAGTATTTTGCGAAATATATCATCAAAATGCAGCAAAACTAAAAAATATACTTCACCCGCACAAAAGCATTGTCATCTTTACGCAGCATTCCAAACTCACTATCCAGATAATCGGGATGTCCGCTAAAAACATTCCCTCCTACCGTTACATCAAAATGATCATCCAGCCGTTTGTTGACCCAGTAACGCAAATAATCATCACGATGCTGCGGACGGTGGTACACAAAGAAAGACATCCGCAGAGTCTCCTGTTGTGCTGTTTGCATCAGGCGTAAGGTTACCGTATTGCGCACCTCATCTTTAGCAATCAGCCCCACAGGGACATGGTCTTCATAATTGTCATAGTTGAGCATTTTTTCCGACATGACCTGCCCGCTGAGTGTCAAATCCGCACTGAACTGGTATTTGTAACCCACCATGCCGCGGACATTTGAATTTTCAATCAAAGGGTTCGTCCCATCTTCGTCTTCGTAAGAACGATAATGTCCTGCTTCGAAGAAAACGATACCAGGCCCCAGCTGCCCCTCACTCGACAATCCATAAACTCCCAGGCGGGGATAAAATGGGATGAACAAGCCAGCAGCAGGAGAGAATTTCAAACCTTTAGGGTTTTTCCAAAATCCATTATAAGCATACAACGCAACCTCTTGAGAACCAAACAGGGTTTTCAAGCGCATGGCAATTTCCCCATTTTCGTCTTTGTTATTCTGTTCTTCAACCGAAACAGGCTCTCCGCAGGACTCGGTATTGGCCACCGGCATTCCCTGATTGGGATCAAACACAGAAAAGCGGCAGCCTGTTGGGGTGCTGTCAGGATCAAACTCTGGTGTCCAGACAACATCCCAGGTCCAATTCCCCAAGTACGAAGTGATGCGTACGGCGTTGGAAGCATCTTTTAATGATTCAATATCTCGTCCTGTGAACAAATTGACCCAGTTTTTAGGAAAAAGGTCATTGATGAAGATCAAATCTCCAACGCCCCAGGTGGCAACCTGTTTGCCAATACTCAAATCCATCCAGCGGAATGGAGAATAGCGAAGACGAGCTTCTCTGATGTCAACTTCCGTTTTGCGAGTGATCCCATCCTTCACAAAGTCGATTTTCAGGTCAAATCCGCCCTTGTCAACACTTTTGGATGTTTTCAGGCGCACCCGTTCGTTGGCAAGTACCCAGGTCTCTTCATGATTTTCTGATTCTCCAACGCGTGCCCCGCGTTCAATCTCCAGAAAACCATTGAGTACAATTTGATTATCATCCGCAGCCATGCTGAAACTTGCTGCTTCGCTTGCCGCAGCATTTTCCCCTCCAAATGCATTTTTCTCATCGCCAAAAACATTATCTTCGGCAGTAGAGCTATTAGAATCCGCATGAGAGGCCGGTAATAAGCCAAATCCCAGACTCAAAAAAAAGACCACCAGCAGCATGAGAAAATAACGTATTCCTGAAAAACAAATGAGTTTCATATATGTCCATTTCATGACAACCCTTATCCTTTTAATTTTAAAACTGTTTTAATTTCAAATATGCAGTTGCGCTCCAGAGCTCAGGCAGACGTGACACCGAGCGAATCGTCAGACTCAATTTAAATATTGCATGGGAGGATTTCGCAAAGACCGATCCGTAAAAATATCTTCTGGTATACCTAAATTATAATTGGTCTTTTTAGGATGCAGCAAAATCACCGTATGTGTTCCTTCTAACGGAGACTCCATCACTCTTCTCATAATGGTTGGGAAACCATCTATGGGCTGAATATCATAAGATTGGTAACGCTTGTAGACTTTGCCGTCATGATTGATAAACTCCACTTGAATAGGAGTATATGTCTTTTTATCAATCCAGGACTTTATTTTAGCAATTTTTTCTTCTTTTTCTTTTGGCACACTTTCCATGGCATAGGTCTGGTAAGTGACCGATTCCTGTTTTTCCTGGATGGTAATGGATTCTTCTCCCGCTATTTTATGCTGGTCTTTACTAAAATGCCTCCCTGAGATATCTTCATACGAATAATCAGAACCCATGAACGGGTCTTGTTTTCGGGAACCGGCAATGGGAATCACCTTATCACTGGCAGGAATATACAGGCGCCGGTAATCATCCTGATCGACATATTTATGAACCAGAAAAGTAGTTTTTTTGATATCTGTCGGTTGATGAAAATAGATAAAGAATTTCTGAGGTCCGCCTTCTTCCAAATCTTTTTTCAGAATGGTGAACATTTTTTGCAGCGGCTTGTCCTGCCCCTTTGCATAGACCAGCATGGCCATCATCGAACGGCCATCATCGCCCGCATAATAGGAATTTAAATGAGCTTTTTTCATGATTTCATCGGCGGACTCGTCTGCCGTTGCAAAAGACGGGGCAACCAGCAGTAAAGTCAATAATACTGAAAGTAGTGTTTTCATTGTTTTCTCCTTTGTTAAACTTAGTTATTACTTAGCCACAGAGATACGAAGGCTATGAGAAGAATCTAAATTCGAAGGCTCTTGAGAGGACGAGTCTCCTGATGTTTTCTGCTTCGGTGTTTTCAACAGCCACCGTTTGCCAACCGTAACGATACTGGGCAACAAAATCAAAGTTGTCACTCCACTGACCAGCATGATAGCAAAGAAAAAGGAACCCACGGTGACATAAGGAACCAGACCTGCAAAAAAGAGCGGCATGAATCCAATCGAAATAACCAGGACATTACGCCAGATGGCTTGTGCCGTTCCACTTGAAATTTCTTCATAAGTTTTCTGAAAATTTTGCAGCTTCCGGTATACAGATCGTAAGCTCTCGATATAATGGATAGCAAAATCAACAGACAAACCAAGAGTTAAACTGGACAGCACAGCAATGGGCATGTCATAATACTTGCCAATATATCCAATGAATCCATAAATGGCCATGATGGTCAATGAAAGCGGCAGCATTGAGATAATTCCCCATAACAGGGAACGGAATAAAAAGACCATCATCAGAAATACAATACCAAACGATCCAATCAACGCAGAGCGCATTCCATTGACCATCTCATCCTGCCAAACACCATTGATATAGGTCAGGCCAGACCACTGAACCTTCAATTGGGTACTTTCTCCGTTAGGATAGGTGACCACTGGAGGTTCATTTCCCTGTTGTGCCATGAAACCACTTAACTTCGTGTTCAAGTAACTCATTTGATTATTGTCTCCATTTTTCAGCTGAATCCACATCTGCGCTTTGCGTCCATCTCGAGTGATAAATTTCCACATGTCCTTTCCCTTCTTCAAGTCACCACTCTCAAACAGAAACATATACTGAGCTACCTGCTCCCGATTCTTAGGAAGGGTGGCATCATTCAATGCCGTTTTTCCTACTTTTTTAAGAATATCCACCAGCGATGTAACTCCACCAACAAGCACCTGTTCTTCCTCATTTCGTAAGCTGAGCAGATACTGCTGAATTTTTTCCATATACTGAACCATTTCCCCATTTTTTATGTCTGCCAATGGAGCCTGTTCTATTTTCTCACTGAAGACACCTTCTTCGTCACCAAACGCATTTTCTTCTGCATTACTTGGTGTGTTAAGAAGGCCCGCTGCCATTTCGGCAGGCAAAGGAAGTTCAAAAACCAAATTGGCCATATAGGTTCCTGCCAGTTTACCATTCATCACCTGATCTGCTTCACGCAGGACATGCCCTTCCTTGAACCAGCGCACCGGGTTATCATTAACAATGATCTTTTGAATTCCAATAACTGAAATCAACAGTAAAACAACAGCTGCCACAATCACAACAACAGGCATTTTGGCCGAGATGGTTTTAAAACCAACCGTAATTTCCATGATCCACGACTGTTGACCAGAAGCCAGCTGACCGAATTTTTCTAAAGTCTCTTCATCCATGAGCATGGTATAAGCCGGAATAAAAATCATCGAAAGTGCCCATGCTAAAAACACTCCAAACCCCACCGTAATTCCAAACACCATGACCGGAGGAATGCCCGTCGAAGTCAAGGATACAAAACCAACAATGGTTGTGATAGAGGTGTACAGCATCGGATTGAACAGTTCTTTCATCACCGCACGCACTGCCTCTTCCCGAGTACCGTACTGGTGATAATTCTGATGCAGTTTACTCATAATATGGATACTGTTGAGTACTGCAATCGGCATGAGAAAGATAGGAATCATCGAACTCATGATATGGATCGTATTTCCGGAATAAATCAATGCCCCCATTGCCCAAATAACGGCCATCATGGCCAGCAGCATCGGAGCAATGATGAGCTTGATACTGCGAAAAAAATAGAACAGCAACAGGAAAATGACCAAACCGGCGGCAGGCGCATAAACACCCATCTGCACAAACATCTCATTCCCAAAAGTGTTCTCGGCAATAGGCAAACCCGCCAGATAATAGTCCTCCCCATCTATCAGATATTTGGAGGCAATGCGTTTCATTTCTTCTCCAAGAAAATAACTGCGGTCCTTCATACCTTCTTGAAGAGGAATGAAAATACCCACCAGTGAGCCATCCTCTGAAGCCAGCTTTCCTCGTAAAATCGGATTTTCATTAATCGCCGTTAATATTTGCTTTGCCCTTACATCACTCGGAGGAGGTTTGGGCATCAGAGGAGCGACTTTCAATTCACCGGCTGCATTTCGAACAATGTCATCCACTGTACTGATTGACATCACATCTGCGGTGACCATGATGTCTCGAACTTCTCCGCCTCCCTGCTCTTTTTCCTTTAAAAACTGTACACTGTGCAGCAAATCCAGCATCCAGGACGGTTCCGGTGGACGATCTTTGATCTCCAAAATCTCTTCCGTGATTTTGTGAATCTTGGTCAAACCATCTACCGTAAATAACGAAGATCCATCTGGTTTGTTGATTCCCAGAACCACCATGTCATGAACATCAAACTCCTTTTTCATTTGACCATATAGTACAATCGCCGGATTATCCTGAGGCAGCATCTTTACAGGATCGGTATCTGTCGTTAAACTCGGGAATGCCGCCAAAAAAAATAGTGTGATGAATCCCGATAACACCATCACCAACTTTGCACGCTTTATCGCAAAATCAATCAATAATTTCTGTACCATCTCTCTCTCCTTAAAGGTGCTTTCCTATTCACTGAATCCCAGACGCTTTAATATTAAACCCAACGGACAAAACTTGGTAAAGCCAAATTGAAATAAATTAGCTCCCACAAATACCGGTAAAATTGCCCACCAGGAACTTACAAATACTGTCAACAATACACCTGTCACAACCATGATGCCTGCAAATACATGAATGATATCTATTACTTTCATTGCTCTCTCCTTGATTTCGAAATTGCTTGGTTAATGTACTAGATTTTTCCTTCTGTTTCTATAATAATTTAGTAATTTAAGTATTCAAATAAATAAATCTAATTTTTAAAAAAATTCAATGACAATACATACGCTGGATCAGGCTGAAAATTTCCATAACCTCTCCATTGGCAAGAGAATAAATGGAAAAATTTCCCTCACGTCTTGCTTTCACCATCCCTCGATCTTTCAATAATGAAAGGTGCTGTGATAATGTTGCCTGAACAATGCCTGTGTATTTTTCCAGATTCTGAACGGTTTGCTCTCCTGCACGCAATGCACATAAAATTTTTAAGCGAGCCGGATGAGCAAGAACTTTGATACCACGAACCGTCTGCTCTACACTCTCTTCCTGGTTAATAAACAGTTCCTCCAGTTCTTTTTTTACAGAACTGTCTAACTGTGGTAGTTGCTGCATAGATCTCCTCTTGCTTTATATTTATAAAATATAAATT
>JADGAT010000057.1 GCA_015231885.1 SAR324 cluster bacterium | reverse complement strand
CTTGAGGAAAANAAACAAATTCGTGTGTTTTCAGAAGATAATCTTTAAATTAATACCTTGGCATCCCCAAGGGGATTCGAACCCCTGTTGCCGCCGTGAAAGGGCGGAGTCCTAGGCCGACTAGACGATGGGGACACAAAAAATAAACACTATTCCTATGATGAATTAGATGATTTGTCAACATAAAAACTGATATGCATAAATCTTTCTCAATTGCTGGAATTCTGTTGATACTGATTGGTTTCCTGGAAACAACATGGGCTTTTGATCGTGACCTTGAGCTCAATATACCTGATTTCCAAGGCGAAAATTTTTTAGATATCAAATCATATCAGTTACGCCCTGATCTTGATGAAAAATGGTATGAAACGACCAATGGCTTACGCATCATGTCTGGCAGCTTAGGTCTAGATTTTTTATATTTGCTGGCAGAATTACGGATTTTGCAGCCTGTGCACGAATATGTAGTAGTGAACTACCAGCTCAAGCAGGAAGAATTTTATGCCATCAAGCCCATTCGGCAGCAAGTAGAAGTACAATTTCATTTTTTGGAACCATATGTCATTTCAATGTTCGGATTTCCCGCATATGATAAACGAACCGGAGAAATTGGAGCCGCATTACGAATAGGGACCGACCCTTGGAATTACCTCCGTTTGTCTTATCTTGAACAAGCTCCCTATTACAATGAAAAAAACTTTGAGGACGATCGTTTTATCACAGAACCCATAGAACAAGAAATAGAAGGAGCCTATCGTTTTCTCGATAAATGGAGGGGTCGCTTTCGTCTGCTATTGGATCGAGCTTTAGAACATTACTTTCCAAAAGAGGAACTGACTTTTAAACATGAGGGAGAAGATGCCAGTTTTGTTTTAGAATACAAACCCAAAGATCAGGAAATGTGGGGAATCAGGTACCAAGGATTCCATTTTAAAAAAGCACGATTGACGCCATTATTGACTGATACAGACAATCGCCGACAAACCCTTCAATTTATATCAACTGATGTGTATTGGATGAATGAATCATTGTGGAACCGATATTTACTCAATGTTGGCATTCGGTACGATCGCTTTCGCAACTTGCTACGAAATCTGAATAATATCAATAAAGACTATAATTACCAATTTGAAACATGGCAAATTTATGGAATCGTCGTTCAACCATTGACGGATAACATAAAAATAGATTATGGTCTTTACGCAGGCAAGGCCACAGAGATTCAAAATATCCTGACCAACGCTACTCCAGATCAACATGACGAGGGGCTGGAGGCCAAACTACGTGTCAGTCTTGAGATACATCATCCTGAAAAAAACGGTCATCTTTTTTTTACAACAACGTGGAATGCCGATGATTTGTTTGCAGATTTTTGGGATGGGGGGCAAATAGCATATCAGACCCGTTTTTAAACACCCAAAAACATTTTTAATTCACGTGTTATCATGAAAACAGTAGTACTTCTCAATCCACCCGGCAAACAGTTATACCTCCGCGATTATTACTGCAGTAAAATTTCAAAAACAGGTTACTTATACCATCCTACTGAGCTTCTAGTGCTTAGCGGAATCCTCTCGGAACATTATAACATTAAAGTGATTGATGCCATTGCCGAACAGTTGAGTGCAGAACATTGTTATGAAAAAATCAAGAAATTGGATCCATTAGCAATTGTCTTCATCACAGGTTCCGTATCTTATCATGAAGATTTTCCTTTTTTACGTTCAATAAAAGAAACGCTACCAAATACTCTGTTAATCGGGAGCGGGGATATATTGAATGACAATCACTATGAGATCATGGATAAAGAGAAATGGCTGGACGCAATACTACTTGACTTCACTACCCATGATATAATCCAATATCTACAAGGTGACCAACCGAATAATATGGTCTATCGACTTAACAACGAGACAATCGTCAAACCCCGTATTAGAGAAAAAGGGATTGAATTTTCTATACCAATACCTCGTTATGAGCTTTTTCCAAATAATAAATATAGATATCCATTTGTCCGTGGGGCTCCTTTTGCCACAGTACTCACAGACTATGGATGCCCTTATAAATGTTCATTTTGTATTATGTCGCAAATAGGCTTCAAATGGAGATCTGTAGAAAATGTCATGGAAGAACTCCAGTATATCAAAAGCTTGGGCATGCGTGATGTCTATTTCAATGACCAAACATTTGGAGCTAACAGAAAAAGGGCCGTACAACTATTGAATCAAATGATAGACAGTCAACTCAATTTCAGATGGATGTGTTTTTCCCGAGGTGATGTGACAACTCTGGAACTATTGAAACTCATGAAAAAGGCTGGCTGCCACACTATTATTTATGGTGTTGAGTCAGGCAATAATGATATTTTGAAAAAATACCAAAAAGCAATCACAAAAGAAAAAGTTCGCGAGGCGTTTGCACACTGCAAGCAGCTCCAAATTCGCATAGCTGCAACATTCATCCTTGGTTTACCAGAAGACACCGTAGAAACGATTGAAGAAACAATTTCATTTGCCAAAGAAATTAATTGCGATTTTGTATCTTTTAATGTGGCAGTTCCTCGAATTGGTACAGAGCTCCGCCAAGAAGCTATTGACAGTAATTTAGCTGAAGATGTACAGGAAATGGATCAATCGGGAAATTATCCCATCATGGATACCCACAACCTTTCAAAACAGCAGATTCATGCACTTCATAAACGAGCATTGTGGGAATTTTACAGTAGACCCCATTATCTATTCAATCGCTTGTTTTCTATAAAGACATTTTATGAATTAAAATCAAACCTCCATGATTTAACAGGAATAGTCAAATCTGTGTTGAAATAATCAAACAGCCAACTTAAAGACACAACCGCCTTTATGATCAACTCAACTTTTGCAACTCCTTCACAGTGTCCAGCACTAAACGACCTTGCGAAACATTGTGTAATCGAAGCAGAGAAGCCCCCTGCCAAGTTGCAATAGCTGAAGTAACAGCCGTAGGAATTTCCCGCTCGTGAACATCCAAAGTTTTACCAGGTGAGACATTTGCTAAAAAAGATTTACGGGAAGTACTAATCATGACAGGATACCCCCATTGGGTTAGTTCAGGAAGACGCTGGATAATTTCAAAACTGTAGCGTGCTGCTCCACTCACAAAAAAACCCATGCCAGGATCCAGGATGATATTTTCTAAAGCAATCCCCTGTGCTTTCATAAAAGCCAGACGCTCTTTAAAAAACTCTTGAATGATCTGGATCACATCTTCATAGTGTACGGGTTTTGTTGTTGTTCGAGCATCAGTATCTTTTGCATACATAATAATTACAGGAACCTGAGCTTTTGCTAAAACATGAACCATGCTCGCATCTCCTCTCAGTGCCGTAACGTCATTAACAACATCGGCACCGGCTTCAATGGCTTGGTATGCCACTTCAGCCTTATATGTATCTACAGAAATCCAGACATCACTCTCCTGGCGGATAGCGGCAATAACGGGGATCACACGTTGCAATTCTATTTCTAATTCAACAGATTCTGAACCAGGCCCTGTGGATTCTCCACCAATTTCAATCCAATCTGCACCATCCTGGATCATCTGGCGAACATGGACTAGTACTTGTTCCAAGCTGTGGAAGCGCCCTCCATCTGAAAATGAATTTGGAGTGACATTCACAATCCCAACCAATAAGGGTTGTTTCAGAAAAAAGGTTCTGTTTTTTGATCGGAGTTGCTGTGTTGGGGATTGTAGAACAATACTCATAGAGGTTTCAATAAATGTAATAGGCAAAACTTTCGCAAAAATTGTTACGAATGTATAATCTGTCAAAAAATTAACCAACTTTCAATCCAGTACTATGGCACGTTTACGAGACAAAACCGTTCTTCCTTCAAGAAGTTTTAGTGCTTATGCCGGCCCAATTACAATAGGAGCGGGATACGCGGTCTCCAAGATATTAGTCATCCGATGGTGGGATACCAGCTTAGTCCTTCAGATTGATTTTAAATTGTTTGTAATCGCAGGAATTTTTCTGGGAATTCTGATACGCCCAATAGCACAGCGGATTTACTGGCAGCGGCATACCGGCTTTCTCGTCATGACATCAACCTTATTGTTAATGGGGCCTCTTGGCTCCATCTCGGAGTGGATGTTATGGGAACAAGATATAGAACTGCTTTTTTGGACAATAGTACTACCAGAAATCATTCCGATGTTGGTTGTATCTTTATTGGCAAGCCTTATTTTAACACCTCCGCAAAGCCATCTTACATTGTCCAGTATGGGAAAACGGCTTTTACCGTTATTGTCATGGAGTTGGTTTTTTCACGTTTGCTTAGGTGCCGGAATATATACATTTTTATTTGTCTGTTTTCGAATATTGCCCGAATCTGTGAGCTCCTTTGACGCATATTGGAACAATCTGACTATTTTTTTTACTAGCCCTGCTTCCGCTTGGATTCAAAAAATTTTATACCTTTGGGTAAGGGGAATTGTGCTAATAGTTGCTATTTTACCCGTGTATATCGTGATTCGCGGCAAGATGCACGAATTAACCCTTATTTTCGGTTCTTTATTATTTGTTGTAGCAGATTTTCTCCCAATATTTGCAAACATTTACGGAAGATTCCCCTACGAATTAATCGACCAAATCATACAGAAGCTTTTTATTGACTTCATTTTCTGTTATACCATAGTGTTATTGTTCAAAAAGTTACCATTATCTACCCTGCAAAAGGGTACTTCTTGGTAACAGCCGATGGATTGAGTTAATAATTCATTCAGCACCTTTACTTGTAATTCATTGAAAGGAGTCATTTGAGTGAAGATAAATTAGTTTTTGATGGAGTTGTACTGGACTCTTCTAAAGGAGTTTTCCGAATTCAATTGGAAAATGATCATGTGGTGATGGGACATCTTTCCGGTAAAATGAAAATGTACAAAATTCGTGTATTGCCAGGAGATACCGTTAAGGTTGAGCTTTCCCCCTATGATTTAAATCGGGGTCGCATTATCCAAAGAGAGCGAGTAACAAAACAAAAATAATAACTGCAAGCATACTTCAATATTGCTCTAGGGAAAATGTAAGAATCAACCATGCTTTCTCCCCAAAAATTGATCGCAACCGTCGTATACCTGTTTTCTCTCGTATGAAAAATCATCATGGATCCTACTAGAGAGGCATGTAGATCATGTTCATTCCGTCAAAAATGAAATTCGATGGGAAATTGGCTAACCTGCCTTCGATTCTCTCCTGAGCTGAATAATGCGAAATACGTTGAATAAGCGCATCATCATACATATGAATCGTTTTGATGCTTACACTGCAATAGATTTCTAACAATTGCACATTTTTTACCATTTTTTACCATGTGAGGTGCTGTGGGTATATTTAGTTCGATAGCAAACTATTTTTCAGAAGATATTGCAATAGACCTGGGAACTGCAAACACCCTGGTTTTTATGCGAGGGCATGGAATCATTATTCGGGAGCCTTCGGTTGTCGCAGTGAAACGCGATCCGAAAGGCGCACTTAAAGTATTAGCAGTTGGAGAAGAGGCTAAAGTGATGTTGGGACGCACTCCAGGAAGCATTGTTGCTATTCGCCCCATGAAAGACGGTGTTATTTCTGACTTCGAAATTGCTGAAGAAATGCTGCGCCATTTTATCAAATTAGTACACAGCAACAAAAAGTTCATTCACTTCAAGCCAAGGATTATTATTGCGGTACCATCTGGAATTACCCAGGTTGAAAAGCGTGCTGTTCGTGAATCGGCCAAGTCGGCTGGAGCAAAGGAAGTTTTTCTGATTGAAGAACCAATGGCAGCCGCAATTGGTGCAGGCCTCCCTATCACAGAAGCCAGCGGAAATATGATTGTCGATATTGGAGGAGGAACCACAGAAGTTGCTGTTATTTCCCTGGCGGGCATCGTTTATAGTGATTCTGCCCGAATTGGAGGAGATAAAATGGATGAGACTATTGTGCAGTATGTGAAACAGAATTATAATATGTTGATCGGAGAACGTACGGCAGAAGAAATCAAAATAAAAATAGGATCTGCTTATCCTCTTGAAGAACCTCAAACCATTGAGATAAAAGGAAGAGATTTAGTCACAGGTATCCCAAAAACACTGACCCTGAGTGATACAGAAATTCGAGAAACACTGGCTGATGTGTGTGAAGATATTGTGCATACAGTCCGTAATGCTTTGGAAAATACACCGCCTGAATTAGCATCTGATATTGTAGATAAAGGAGTTATCCTGGCAGGTGGAGGATCTCTTTTGCAAGGAATGAATATTTTACTGCGAGAGCGAACAGGACTGCCGGTTTCTCATGCAGAAGATCCATTAACCTCTGTTGCAGTGGGTACAGGAAAAGTGTTGAGCCAAATGAACTTATTGTCTTCTATTGCTCTAGATTAATATATTTCCTCCCTGATTTCATGAATCACAGCACTAGGTTCAACAAGTGGCACAAATTCCTAAATAGCGATTGTGCCACATAGAAAGTGTCCTCAATCATCCAGCCACAAATCCTACTTCAAAACAATTAAAATAGACGATGTCGCTCTTATGAATATTTTCAAAACAAAAATCAGCCACGTAATTGCGGAAGTCCTCCAACAGTTTGACACTTCTGAAGATTATACTTCTGAAATGTTAGAGTCATTAATAGAGCATCCTCCTAAACCAGAAATGGGTGATTATGCATTTCCATGCTTTACATTAGCAAAGTCTTTCCGAAAAGCCCCCAAGCTCATCGCTGAGGAGCTCAGTGAGCCTTTGCACTCGGCTATTACGAAAATCGATGAACTTTTGTCTGTTCAAGCCATTGGGCCCTACATAAACTTCAATGTTTCTATTGCCCAGATGGCCTCCATCACCCTGTCAAAAATCTTCACCGGAGATTATTTCAAAGAAAACCAAGCTATCACACGAGAACGTGTGATGATCGAATTTTCTCAGCCCAACACTCACAAAGGATTCCATGTCGGACATATGAGGAATGTAGCCTTAGGTGATAGCTTATGCCGTATTTACCGATACAATGGATATGACCTCGTAGCAGTTAATTATATTGGTGATGTCGGGACACATATTGCCAAATGCCTATGGTACTATTTAAATCACAATGAGGAGTCCGCACCAGATCAATTGCGTGGAGAGTGGCTAGGGAAACTGTATATGAAAGCAATCCAAAAACTGGAAGAGGCTCCTCCTGAACAATCAAAAGCATATCAACAGGAAGTAAGCCAGATACTCCAACGTTTAGAAGCAAAAGATCCGGAAATTTCAAAAATCTGGGAAATGACTCGCCAGTGGTCTTTGGACGATTTCGATACCATCTATCAATGGTCAGACGTAAAGTTTCATCATATTTTTTATGAATCAGAAGTGGATGAGGACGGTAAAAAAATTGTTTTTGAAGAGTTGGAAAAAGGGATCTGTGAACGCTCAGAAGGAGCGATTGGGATTGATCTCGATAATGCCGATCTTGGTTTTTTTCTACTATTAAAATCAGATGGAAATACATTGTATTCTACCAAAGATTTGGCACTGGCAAAAAAGAAATTTGATGAATTTGAAATTCAACGCTCCATTTATGTTGTGGGGGCAGAGCAGACTCTGCATTTTAAGCAAGTATTTGAAACGCTGAAGCGTATGGGATATCAACAGGCAGATAAATGTTTTCATCTTTCCTATGGGCTCGTTACCTTGAAAGCAGGAAAAATGAGTTCGCGTGCTGGTAATGTCATTTTATTTTCTCAGCTTCAACAAGAAATGAAGGACTTCATTCAGACTAATTATTTAAATCAGTATCGAGGTCAGTGGGATGATCAAGAAATCGAAGAAACCACCAGATCTGTTGCTGTTGCGGGGATCAAGTACGGCATGTTAAATCAGGATCCCAATAAACAAATTGTTTTTTCCATGGAAGATTGGCTGGTTTCGGAGGGCGACACAGGAACTTATCTAATATATGCCTATGTACGAATTCGCAGTATTGTCCGACAGATAGGACTACCGACTGTAGAGAAGGTTGATTATAGCCTGCTTGAACATCCCAATGAACAGGCTGTGGTGCGTCAACTCTTTGATTTTAATGAAGTGGTCTGGGTGGCAGGAGAACAATACCGCCCTTCTTTGCTGGCACGAACATTGTTTGATCTGGCCAAGTCTTTCAGCAGAGCTTATACTACTTGTTCTGTCAAACATGCAGAATCGGCTGAATTGCAATCTGCCCGCCTGCTACTCTTTCATTGTGTGGCAGAGACATTGAAACAGGGCCTGTACTTGCTAGGCATTACTCCCCCAGAACGTATGTAATTGCATTAACTATGGCATTAGAACAGGAAATATGGACAACACGCTCTATTTTAGAATGGACCCATCAATATTTCCAAAGCAAAGAAATTCCATCACCTCGACTGGATGCAGAGCTCTTATTGGCATTTGTTTGTCAATGTTCGCGAGTCAACCTGTATCTCGCTTATGATAAGCCTTTATCAACAGAGGAAAGAGCACATTATCGAACTTTAGTAAAAAAAAGAGGGGATGGTGCTCCTGTTGCTTACCTGATTGGAGAAAAAGGTTTTTGGGCATTGAACCTGTTTATTGAAGAAGGAGTTCTAATTCCTCGGCCTGATACCGAAACACTGGTAGAACAAGCCTGCAAACTCATCCAAGAATGGCAAGACTTTCACCAAAATCAAACGTGTACCATTTTAGAGGTTGGAACAGGCACTGCCGCCATTCCATTAGCACTGTGCAACTCGTTGAAGAATGTATTTATTATTTCAACAGACATCAGTGATATCGCCATCAAGGTTGCCTCTAAAAACATTGAGCAACATCATCATTTGCTATCCCCTCGATCCAATCAGATTAACCTGATCAGAGGAGATCGTTTTGAAATGTTAGATGGTGCTGCTGAATTTGATATAATCCTGAGCAATCCTCCCTACATTCCCACCGGGGAAATTGCGCAACTACAGAAAGAAATTGTACGCTATGAACCAATACAGGCATTGGATGGAGGAGCCGATGGTTTAGATTTTTACCGCTATTTTTTTCAACACAGTGCTCACTATCTAAAGCCTGATGGTCAGATATTACTGGAAATTGGTTACAACCAATTGCCCATGCTGCAGGAAATTCTTCCAGATTATCTAAAATTAAATCAAGTCGTACAAGATTTACAATCCCATCCCCGTGTTTGCCATCTTAAACGATGTGCATGATATAAAATTTTGCTGGAGGTCACATGTGTGGACGTTTTTCAATGCAGCAGACAAGTGAAAAACTGATAGAAAGATTTGAAATAGAAAATTCTCTTTTTACTGCTATACCACGTTACAATATTGCACCATCCCAAATCGTACCAATCATCTTAGATAACGGAACCCGATATATGGATGGATTGAAATGGGGATTGGTTCCATCCTGGTCTAAAGATAAAAAAATTGGTAACAAACTAATCAATGCTCGTGCAGAAACACTAGCAGAGAAACCTTCTTTTAGAAATGCATTGAAACGGCGGCGTTGTATTATTCCAGCATCGGGTTTCTTTGAATGGAAAAAAGAAGGAGATCAACGCATACCAACATATATTCACTTAAAAAAACAAAAACTGTTCGCAATCGCAGGATTGTGGGAAGAATGGCAGCATCCAGACGGTTCGATGTTGCTGACCTTCACTATCATCACAGTAGCCCCAAACCACCTTATGGAAACCATTCATAACCGCATGCCTGCTATTTTAAAACCGGAAGAAGAAAGTATTTGGCTTGATCCTTCTATCCAAAACAAAAATGATCTCCAGAAACTACTCCAACCGTACCCAGAAGAAATCATGGAAACATATACTGTCTCAAGAAGAGTTAATTCTCCCGCTAATGATGACACGGACTGCATCAAACCCGTCTAAACCAAATTCTAAAACACTGCATACATGATTAGAAGATGAATTTAAATTTTCAAAGGAAACTAGACTATTGGGCTGGTACTTTCCTCTGCCGTATCTTCTCATTTTTTTCTAAAAAGAAAAATAATATCTCGATTGACGTCAAACCTAAAAATATTTTAGTCATCCTTCTTTCTGAAAAAGGAGCATTGGTTTTGGCGCATCCAATGTTTAAGAAAATCAAACAAAAATACCCAGATGCTTCTATTTATGTGTTATTGTTTGCTTCCAATCGAGAAGTTCTAGAATTATTGGATGTTGTACCAACAAAAAACATTTTCACTATTAAAAGCTCTGCTTTCATAAATTTTTTTTTAGATAGTATTCATGTCCTGTCCAAATTACGACAGATCCCAATTGATACAATTATTGATTGTGAATTGTTCTCCAGAATAAGCAGTATTTATGCATTTTTAAGTGGCGCTCAAACCCACGTAGGATTCCACCCTCATACCCAAGAAGGACTTTTTCGAGGAGAATACATCAATCGTCCTGTTCCTTACAATCCATACCATCATATTTCTCAACAATTCATAACATTAGTTGAAGCACTTGAATCAGAACAGGTGCCGACTGTGAAACGCAGAATTGCAAAAGAACAATTCATAATTCCTCCTTTGAAGATTACAAAAGAAGAAATTGCAGACTCACTCTATCAACTTAAAGCCGATTTTCCAAATATTACAGGGAAAGAATTAGTTCTCATCAATCCAAGCGGTGGGCTATTACCTATACGAGCTTGGCCTATAGAACATTACTGTCACCTATTAAACAGTTTTATTCAAAATGAGTATACAGTAGGTATTATCGGCATAGAAGACGATAAAAAAATAGCAGATCAGGTTTTGTTGGAATGCAAAGACCATAATTGCATTGACCTCACTGGCTATACAAAATCTATTAGAGAATTATTAATAATATTTCATTTTGCATCCCTCTTGATTACCAATGATGGAGGACCTGGGCATTTTGCAGGAATGACCCCAATCCCCAGTATCATTTTTTTTGGACCAGAAACCCCCGACCTCTATGGTTCTTTAAGCCCAAATGCTTTCAGCTTTTACACCCCGTTATCTTGTTCACCATGCCTTACTGCATACAATCACAGAAATTCAATGTGCAATGGAAACAATTTGTGCCTGCACTATATCCAACCTGAAGAGGTACTCGATAAAGCATATGAGATTCTAAACAGTCCCCCCTCAATAAATTTCCGCACAGCAGCAAGCCGGACTAAACAAGATCAGGAGTAAAAAAACAAGATGCTATTTTTGCAATCCGACAGGCGAACAACTGGTCATAGTGGCGGGCTAATTATAATTGCCCTTACCTCTCTTTATTTCCTTGCTTTATATGTGATACCACCCATTCGGGAGTACAATAACTTCCGTGTGATGAATTTTGATTTTGGAATTCTTCTACAATCCTCTTATCTTCTATCTCGTCTCAATGACCTCTTCATGACAACCAGAGGGGTTCATATATGGGCAGATAACCAAGACTACTTCCAAATCTTATTTGCCTTGTTTCACTACCTGCCATCCCCACATTACTGGCTGCTTGTATTCCACTCATGTGCTATCTACGCATGTGGTATTTTTTGTTTAATTTACTTAATGCCTCAAGGACGTTTCGTTGCCATTGCCGTTGCAATTACAGTATGGATCAGTCCATTCATGATCAATATAAACATGGATCTAGTTCATACCGAAGCTGTTACGACCATTCTTATTCTGCTGTTATATTTTGCATGTAAGAAAGGAAATCGGTTTCTTTTTTATCTATTTCTCCTTTTAGCACTCTCTTGTAAAGAAGATGCTGCACTAACCGTGGGATTTTTTATGACATTGGTATTGCTGGAGCAAAGATGGTTTGACCAGGACAGGTTCGAACTTCGGCAGATACATTTTATTATTGGTCTTATTTTTTCGGTTACTTTGTTCTTTATCAATCTCAAAGTGGTTCTTCCTTTTTATAAAGCACAAACATGTCTCTGGCTTGATCCAAATTTTGCTATTGAAGCAATGAGTTCGGTTCCTGCATCACCAGCATATCAGGAAACCCTCACGAACTGGTACAAACCTTCATTTATCAAAGAAGCCTTCATCAAAAAGGATGTTGGGATGTATGTACTCAACGTAATGTGGCCCGCCGTATTCTTTGTTGGCTCCAAGTCCTTGCTTTTGTTACTTCCTGCAGCTGCTCTTTTTATCAATATCATCTCAAAAACAGGATATTTTATAGAAGGCTTTTACCATTATGATTTTTGCACCATGGCAGCCGTCATTATAATTATTATCGAAGGTATCTCACAAACGACTTACAAAAAAATAATATCCTGCCTACTGCTGATGTCTGCCATTTACTTTCACTTTAACATGAAAACACGAGTCCCCCTTGGTGCCCCATTGACCAAAGATTTTTACCGGTTCGAAAAAAACGTGGAAGTGCAATTTTTGCATCGACTGAACGAGGTTTTACCTGAAAATACAACGATCACAGCAGACTACAACTCTATCAATTATCTTATTGACAAGCACCCCAATATCTATATGTCGGAAAATCCATTTCGTCCCTCATATTTTGGCCTTTATGGCGTCTGTGAGCGGTTGAAATCGCCGCCAGTAGTGGACCTTGTCATCATTCGGAGAGATTACAATATGGATAAAAATCTACAAAGTTTTTTATCCTCCCATTTTTATTTAGCTTCCAAGCAGCGGAACCGCTTTCGGATTTGGGTCAATCCGACATTCATGCAGCGGGAAAAATCCAAGGATTTTCGCCAGCTTCTTGCTGTTTCCTTGGAAAACTAGACAACACCTTTCTATAAAACTCAGACGTGCAATTGAACAAATTTATTTTTTTGAAGCAAAATACAGGAGAAAAGCTATTTGATTGGTTAGTTGCTTTTTTTCTAGCCTGGACAATGACCTTTATTTTTGATGCAAGCCTGGCATTCGAAGCAACTCACGTTGCTGGAGGAGACATGGTAGCCCATCCCTGGATTGCACATAGCTTGAAAACGGCATTGGAGGAAGGTCGATTTTGGGGTTGGAATCATGGATGGTTTGCTGGATTTCCATTTTTGTATTTTTATTTTTACCCTATTTATTTCATCGCAGTTTGTTTGAATGCTTTTGGAATTCCCGAGCCTATTGCATATAAGGTTACTGTCTTAGGAGTCATCCTATCTTTACCTGTTATTTATTATCTGACTGCAAGAAAATGGTTGAAATTACCATTAGCTCTTTTATTTACTGTATTGGGCATTGCCATTTTTTTTCATGAATTTGGCAGTTTTGCTGGAGGCAATTTCAAAAGTGTACTGGCAGGTCAAGTGTCTCACCAGTTGGGTCTGATTGCCATGGCAGGGATATTTGCCTATCTGTGCAGTAATAATCTCCATTCTCCGATCTACAAATTGCTTTATGCCATTGCCATTTTGAGCCATGTGTATTCGGCCTTGTTCAGCACATTGATTATTGGGCTCTATGGGCTTTCCTACTGGTTCGAAAAAAAATCATTTGTGGATGCATTTCAAAAAATGAGAGGTTCCATTTTAATTATTTTCCTGTGCTCTTTCTGGTGGCTGCCTTTTTTATACTATCGAAATAATACCGTCACACCACTCAACCAAACAGTCGTCAATTGGGATGAAGTAACACGACTTCTCCAATTAGACTCTCCTCTCCATCTGTTTCTTTACTTGGGGAGTCTATTACTGTTAGCAACCAATATAATTCGCAAAAAAGCATCTTGTTTTGAAATAAGTCTGGTGTTATTGACGATCTTAACCATCATCGGCATGATGTTTTCTCGAGGAACTCCCATTCTGCATGTGCGGTTGCCTCCAGAAATCTACTTGATGACTCTTATGGTTTTTGTGATGCAGTTGCACCGTCTTATGTCGAATGAAGACATACAATGGATTATCCTTGCTCCGCTAAGTTTTCTACTATTGCAAAGTTTAATTCCATCCAAAGCTTTGGATCAAACCTTACCCGCCTTTGCCAGAAACAGTTTAAAAGAGGTTCCTCGCTGGTGGCAATGGAATATGTCTGGTATCGAAAAGAAACAAAATCATCAGGATGTCGCAGGGGTTTGGCAAGCACTAAAAAGTATTTCAGATCCTGAAGGGCGTGTAGTCGTTGAATTTGCCCATTATAATCGTTTTGGTTCAGATAGAATTTTTGAAATGACCCCTTATTTTACCAACAAACCAATTATGGAGGGGTTATTACATGAAAGTTCCAGCTCTTATCCGGCTTATTTCTATATTAGCTTATACATCAACCCGAAAACATGGTGGCCCGGCTTTCCTGTAAACTTTCCACCAGTGAATATAAAACGAGGTATCGAATTATTTTCCCTATACAATGTCAAGTATTTCGTAGCACATACAGATCAAGTGAAAGCCTCTCTCATTCAGCAAGGATATGACGCTATATATAAGAATAATACTTTCACCCTTTTTCATATAAATCCAAACAGTCGAATTGCCTCTATTTTGAATGGGGAATTACCAAAAATGGAAGCTGAATCACCACTATTGGAATCTGTACTAGGACTTCCGATGAGCCTGGATCACAGGATTGAATTAAAAAGAGCTTCTAAAAATCGTCCACACTCCCTGAAACAAGTTCTTGTTATTGGTGCCAACCAGAGCCTAATACCATTGGATGGGGAATGGTCACACAATGGACAAGTATACACAGTATTCGACACAGGAGCCCAAAAAGGAAATCCCAAAAGAATACTTTTTAAAATTCCATACTTTCCTAATTGGCAGACTGATACAGGGGATGCTATTCGTCTAATAACGCCCAATCTAATGTTAGTAGAAACAGAACAAAAACGCTTTTCAATTTTTTTTCAAACAGGAATTGTTGAAAAGATATCTTTATTATTGAGCCTGATTGCTTTAATCTTCCTAATTGCTGAATGTGTAATCAGAAAAGATGAGAAGAAATCGAGAGGATAACCATCCAACAACAACATAATTTGCAACAAGAGTCATAAAGAGTATACAATTGTTTTCATTTATTATCCCCTATCATAATGATGCTCACCGTTTACAAAAAACCCTACATTATCTCCAGGAAAAAGCGGACTCTTATCAAATAACCCAAATTGTGCTTTGCCACAATGGACCTAATTTTTCTCAGGACGATATTCCTTTTTTAGATGGAGTGCTAGGCAAAGGAGTCGAGGTTTATACAACTGGTGTACAAGGGGTGGGTGCAGGTTACAAGCTAGGGCTACAATATGCAAAAGACAAATACGTTATTTTCTCGGACAGTGACTTTCCCTTTGGTTTTTCGGATCTTGACAGCTTTCTGCAATATGAAAAAAATGGATTGCCTGATTATGCAATTGGTTCAAAGGCACACCCGGATTCACAAATATATAACCGGTCCTCCAAAAGAACTATTGCGACAATCGGATTTTATCTATTAAGAGTTCTCCTGCTCGGTCATCAAACTCCCAAAGATTCACAAGGAAGTATTATCGTACGCACTGATCTGGCTCGTACTTTAGTAGAAAAATCAAATTTTGATAACTATCTGTTTAAAATAGAGTTAGCCACTCTAGCATTACAAACAGGCATTAAGGTTTGTGAAATACCAATTGTCTTTCATGCTGCCAAAGGAGAACCCTCTTCTGTTTCTGTTTTTGGCGATGGATTTAAAATGGCACTTGGCTTGTTTCAATTAAGAAGAAAGGTTCAGCAATGAAAAATTTTAACGTTATGTTTTTTATCATCTGCTTTTTTGCAACATCAACATCAGCATCAGCAGGATTTTTGAAATTAGTACCAGAAATTCTCATCTTGGAAGTTAAAGATGCATTCATCATCAAAGGAAAAGTTTCGAATTTTGGGGATGAAACCGCCCAAGACGTTCGATTGGAGTTGATAGAATCCGGTTTGATCATCAAAAACTTTGGTTCTTTGCCTGCAGGAAAGGGCAAGCAGGTCTTTACAAATGCAACCAGGGAACAGCTGGGAGTAAAAGAGGAAGGAAGCTATTATATCCCTGTTTTAATTTTCTATCGTGATTTAACTGGCAGAGCTTACAGTGCCAGTCATTTGATTGCCACATCAACCAACACCAAGAAGTCGGGAATATCAGAAATTCGATCTCCGGTGAGCTTATCAATCAAACGGGAAAATTCTCAAAGAGCAGAATTTGACATGGTCCAAACGACAAGCGTCGTTGTCAATTTCCAGAACACGTCCAATGAATCGCAGGAAATTGAAATAGTCCCCATTACATCAAATGAGATTGCAATCAAACCATCCGCCAGCACAAACCGCTTGTCCCTCACTCCAAAATCGCAGCAAGAGTTTACCCTGAATATTGAAAACCTAT
The DNA here is from genome assembly GCA_015231885.1 of SAR324 cluster bacterium. Taxonomy (GTDB): domain Bacteria; phylum SAR324; class SAR324; order SAR324; family NAC60-12. Next base: position 16,502 of record JADGAT010000057.1, on the reverse strand, counting down.
CTGGCCTATCTGGTTCTAAATATCAAATATTTGTAATGATACGAGGTACTTACTTAGGTAAGCATTATTCAGAGTATACGAGTCTCCTGGTACATTTGGTAACAGAAGAAGAACAAAATTACTTACCCTTGATCCTTGTCGCAATTGCTTTACTCTTCGCAGCATACGGATTCATGCGATATCGGAAAAAAGCTGCTTAAAGATGCTCAATCAATTTTCAATATGAGAAATATGCTCTAATGCCAGCATCAGTGCATGAGTTCCCTTTCTCCCATGGCCTTGTGCCTGCACAGCAAGATACAATTGATGAACCAGGGCCAGCCCAGGGAGTACAATCCCCATGTGCTTTGCTTCTTCCAGGGCAAGAGCCATGTCTTTAATAAAATGTTCTACAAAAAAACCAGGGTCAAAATTACGTTGTAAAATACGAGGAGCAAGGTTGTCCAGTGTCCAGCAGGCAGCTGCTCCTCCACTAATAGACTGCAGCATTGTATCTAAGTTCAGACCGGCTTTGTAGCCATACAGCAAACTCTCACAAACACCAATCATTGTTCCTGCAATCGTAATTTGGTTACACATTTTTGTATGTTGACCGGATCCCGCAGGACCTTGATAAACAATTGCTTTTCCCATTCTCTCAAATAATGGCATGATGGATTCTACCATAGGTGCATCCCCCCCTACCATGATAGAAAGGGCCGCATTTTTTGCACCCACATCCCCTCCAGAAACAGGAGCGTCTACCGCACCGATTCCTTTTTCTTTTGCTGCCTGATAAATTTCCTGTGCCAAACTTGGAGACGTCGTCGTCATGTCAACAACAATACTTCCTGATTTTGCTCCTGCTAAAATACCATTCTCCCCTAAATACACTTCCTGAACATCTTTTGGAAACCCAACAATACTAAAAATAATATCTGCTTGGGATGCAACTGCTTTTGGTGATTCGGCATAATGAGCCCCCTGCTCCAAGAGGGGTTCGGCTTTTGATTTTGTACGATTATATACAGTGGCTGAGTAGCCCTTCATGACATGCCCACACATAGAAATGCCCATTACTCCTGTACCAATCCAGCCAATACGACTTTCTGGCGTGAGTTGAAATGGAATTAAATCTGTTGCCATTTTGTATTCTCCATAATAGTTTTTAGAATCCGCTTGTTCTTTAAGCACAATATTTATAAGGAGTAAAATAAAAAATACAACCTTTATTTTGCTCTTCAATGAGGTCACTATGCAACCACGTGATATTGCTATTGGAGTTTTAGTATGCTTGTTGATTCTAATTGGAGTCTATCATTTGATGAGTCGTCCGACAGAGGACCAAGAGCTCCTTGTCCAAGATCAAGCAGAGGAAATCAAAAGACTGACACAAATGGTGGATCAACTGAATGAATTAAAAATGACGGTATACCAACTTGAAGAAAACCTGCACACAAAAGAAAAAACTATCGCCAGCCTAAACCAGCAAGTCGAACAGTTTAAAAGCTCAGAGCAAGAATTCGTTATCGCACAAAGAGAAAAAGAAGTGCTGGAACAAGAATTCCAGGCGTTCAAAAAGGAGATTGAACGGAGAGAACAAGTTCAAAAATCTCTTAGCGGACCGCTCCACGAAGAAGTCAAAAGCGGAGATATTCAAATCACGCAAGTGGCTGAAAACACGATTATTCGTTTAGAGGACAGGGTTTTATTTGATACCGGTGAAGCGAATCTGACCAATGAGGGTTTGCAGATTTTAAATAAAATCGGCAGGACCTTATCTACTATCGAAGATCAGCACATTCAGGTAGAAGGACATACCGACAGCCGGCCCATAAGCAAACAGCGACAACGCATCTATCCAACGAACTGGGAATTGTCTGTCGATCGCTCTGCCAAAGTAGTACGTTACCTAGTTGAACAAGTTGGCGTAGACCCTTTTCACATCTCAGCAGCAGGCTTTGGGCCTTACCATCCTCTTGTGGAAGAGAACACTCCTGAGGACATGCAAAAAAATCGGCGTGTGGAGTTTATTTTACGTCCATTAGAGTTTCAGTAGTCACGCTTCTCCCGAAATATCAGGCTGTCGCGTAAAATCAACCAGTGCTTTTAATTTTTCAGTGACTTGTCCACTATCCAGCACTTCTGTTGCTTTTTCCAAGCCTTCTTTGATACTATCGGATTCACCTGCTACCACAAAAGCAGCCGCAGCATTCAGCAATGCGATATCTCGTGCCGTCCCCTGCTCTTCCCCAACAAAAATCTGCTCAATGATCCTTGCGCTTTTTTCTGGTGAATCAATGAGGATATCATCCAAGTGACCACGTTGCAAACCAAGTTCTTCGGGTGTAATCGTGTAATGATGGATCTCCCCATCGCGCAGTTCCGCAATATGAGTATCAGCCGTGGTCGTCAGCTCGCAAAGGCCATCAGCACCAGTCACTACCATAATCCGGTCACTACCAAGTCGTTTGAACACTTCTACCATTTTTTTTGTCCACTCCAAGTTGGGAACACCCATGACTTGATTTTTTGCACCAGCAGGATTGGTAAGAGGACCCAACATGTTGAATATGGTCGGAATGCCCAATTCTTGGCGAATTGGTCCAGCAAATTTCATGGCTGGGTGGTGTTTAATAGCATAACAAAAACAGATTCCTAGTTCTTCTAAACATAGCTCAACCTGAGATACATCCAAATCAATATTCACCCCAAGCGCTTGAAGCGCTTCAGCACTACCACTTTTTCTGGTATTGCTGCGGTTTCCGTGTTTCGCAACAACGACCCCTCCTGCTGCCGCAATGATTGCGGCACAAGTAGAAATATTAAACGTACTGATCCCATTTCCTCCTGTACTGCATGTGTCCACTGAATTACCAGGAGCTCTGATTTTTGCTGACTTTTCCCGCATTGCTGAAGCGGCCCCTGCGATTTCTTCTACCGTTGGACCTTTAGCCTGCATTAACGCCAGTAAGGCGCCTGCTTTCACTGGAGTCGCCTCTTCGCTCATAATCCAATGAATCATCTCACTTGATTCATCAAAGGTCACATCTTGACGGCTCAATAATTTTTGAAGTACCTGTTCCATACTTTCCTACTTTCTATTAGCGTCGTTGCCCGCGTTTTTGAAATAAACGAATCAGCGCAATGAGATAAGATTGGCCTGCTTGTACCCAAAGCTCATCAACGCCCGCCCGTCGAAAAACAGTCCTGAGCTGTGCTTCATAATCCAATCTTTTTTCTTTAAAGCGATCGCGAATTTTCCGATTCAGAGTATCAACAGACAAAACCTGGCCTGTTTCTAAATCACGAATTTCCATCAATCCAACAGGAGGGAGTTCTCGCTCACGAGGATCCACAATAGGAACAGCAATCAGATCATGCCGCTGATTGCTCAACCTCAATGTTTTCTCAAAGTTGTCTGCTAAAAAATCAGAAATTAAAAATGTCACGGCTTTCCGCTTGATCATCTTGTTCAAATAATCCAGCCCCGCATTGATATCTGTGCCACGATGCCTTGGCTGATAAGTCAAAATCTCTCGAATGACTTTCCAAACATGATTACGACCTTTCCTTGGCGGGATATACAACTCCACCTGATCAGAAAACATAATCAACCCAATTTTATCTTTATTTTTAATTGCTGAATAAGCAATAACGGCAGCAAACTCTGCAGCAACCTCTTTTTTTAACTGATGAACAGAACCAAATCCGCCGCTGGCACTGATATCCACAACCAGCATTACGGTGATTTCCCGTTCTTCTATATACTGTTTAATATAAGGAACATCCATGCGTGCCGTGACATTCCAATCGATCAGGCGAATATCCTCTCCTATTTGATATTCTCTCACCTGATCAAACTCCATCCCATGCCCTTTGAATGCACTGTGGTAACTCCCTTGAAGCAGATCATTCGCCATTCGATTGGTTCTTAAATGAATATGACGAATTTGCTTCATGATTTCAGCTGAAAGCATGGTATCCTTATATTCTTTCAATTAGGGTGTTGGAAGCTTATCCAGTATATTTTGAATGATCGTTTCTGGAGTCATGTCTTCTGCTTCGGCTTCATAACTGAGGATAATCCGGTGTCGTAATACATTAAAACTCACATCTTTGATGTCCTGAGGAATAACAAATCCCCGTTGATTCAGAAAAGCTTGGGCCTTTGCACAATGCAGGAGTGCAATAGAAGCACGGGGAGACGCGCCATAGGCAATCATCGATTGTAATTCTGGCAATTGATACTCAGCCGGTTGTCGGGTCGCAAATACGATACTGATTATGTATTGCATCAATGTTTCTTCAATATGAATATTTTTTGCGACCTGACGCGCTTCTAAAATTTCTTTTCCAGAAATCACGGGGTTGATCTTCATGACCGTATCTGTAGTTTGATCCATCCCAGAGCGCTTAATAATTTCCAGTTCCTCTGCTGGACTGGGATAATCCACCTTCACTTTGAGCATAAATCGATCTATCTGGGCTTCCGGCAATGGGTACGTCCCTTCCTGCTCAATCGGGTTTTGCGTAGCGAGTACTAAAAAAGGAAGAGGCAATCGAAATGTCTGCCCTCCAATGGTAACCTGCTTTTCCTGCATGGTTTCCAACATGGCAGATTGTACTTTTGCAGGAGCACGATTGATTTCATCGGCTAAAACAAAATTCGCAAATACCGGTCCTTTTTTGATACTGAACTCATTGGTTGCCTGTTCATAAACTTGTGTCCCCACCACATCTGCTGGCAACAAATCTGGTGTAAACTGAATACGTTGAAAACTCACATCCGTCGCATCGGATAATGCTTTGATTGCCGTGGTTTTTGCAAGGCCTGGCAATCCTTCCATCAAAACATGTCCATCTGCAATCAATGCGGTCATCAAACTGTCGAGCATTTCCTTCTGTCCTACAATCACTTTTCCAATTTCTTGATACAACAAATGTAAAAAAGCGCTGCTTGACTTAACTTGCTCAGTAATTGCCTGAATGTTCGTGTAACTCATAAGCCTATTTTCTACTATTTACAAAATTATCAGAGTATAAAATAACAATTACCTCTCCTGTAAAAAAACGGGACAAGAGGAGAAACTATAAATCAATAGGGGGTATTTTTTATTGAAATTCAGAAAATTATGCTGGATCTTTCAATAAAATTTCAAGGTGAGACTGAATAGAATCAGATAATGCTTGATAGTCATATCCTCCTTCCAAAACACTCACCATGCGTCCTTCTGCATAATGATAAGCAAGGGTCTTCATTCCCTCCAACATTCCATCAAATCCTTCCACAGTCAATGACTCTTGAGCAAGAGGATCATCTCGATGTGCATCGAACCCTGCAGAAATAAGAATAAAATCCGGAGCATAGTCCTGAAAAACTGGAAGGATATTATTGTGAAAAACCTGGAGGTATCGTTCATCATCAGAATAAGGGGGCATTGGGCAGTTGAGCGTGTATCCTGTTCCATCACTAACCCCGCGTTCCGAAGCATATCCGGTACCAGGATAACAAATTCTGGGATCTTGGTGAATACTGCAGTAAAAAATATCGTTTCGGGCCTCAAAAGAATGCTGAGTACCATTTCCATGATGCACATCGAAGTCAAATATCAGTACACGCTCATATCCTTTCTCCTTAACCAGAAATTCTGCGGCAATGGCAACATTGTTGAAATAGCAAAACCCCATTGCTTCTGAGTTTTCAGCATGATGGCCTGGAGGGCGTACCGCACAAAAAGCATTGTCTAACTTTTGGTCCGCAACCTGATTCACAGCATCCAAAATCGCACCAGTTGCATGCAAAGCCGCTTCATATGTTTTTCCAGAAATAATACAATCCATAGATCCAAAATATTGTTGTTGACCTACTGCACACGCGTCTTCTACTGAACGGATATAATTCAATTCATGGATCAGTTGAATTTCATGTACTTCCGCTTTTCTTGCTTTTCCCTGCTGCAATTCGTCAAGTAAAGAAGTTTTCGCCATAGACTCTATCAGAAATTGCAAACGGCCGGCATTCTCTGGGTGACTCCCTGTATCATGCTGGAGGTAAATTGGATCAAAATAGAAACCTGTACGCAAAGTCATCGTGTCCCTACCTTTCTACAGAGAGGTATACTTGTTGACAATCAGGATAGCTGATTGGAGCTCAAGAGGATCAATCGTTTTAACCGCTAATGAAATCTTATTTGCTCCATTAAGGGCATTCCAAAATGTATCAGCAATCTGCTGAGCATTGCCATGCAGAGGCAACAAAAAAGGAGTTCCTTCAAAAGAAGGCAGCGGATTACCATCTTCCTGGTAAGTAGTGACGGCATATCCGTACCCATCTGCTATTACCGTGTAATGAAAAAAATGATGTTCTGAATGATCAACATCAAACGGATTGGCCTTAATAATAGAAAGCGTTGCTCGTGGGTGCTCTTCCTTCAAATGCAAACAGCCTGAAATACGAGGAGTGAAATTGGGGGCATCCGGTTCATGACGCTGAGGCAATAATGACTCATCAAACGATTTCCCCTGTTGCAATCCCTCATAAATCGCATCGGTCTGGCTGCCATTCGTCACAATAAAACAGCCGTCTATTTCTCTCATGGCATTATAAATGATCAAGGAGGGATCCTCTACTTTAGACGGGTCAGCGGCCTGTGTTTGTAAGGTGCCATCGTTAGACGAAAAAATACGGTTTCGGCTGTTATTGCTCCTTCCCATGATCCAATACACTTGAACCCACTCCCCCATATCACTTTTTCCTTGGATAATGCCTCTTCCCGGGTACGCATTGTTTTTGATGCGCTGTTCTATATTTGATTGTAAAGAACTGCTTGAATTATTATTTTCCATGAAACTGGTTTTTCATTTGTATTACAAGTTGCGAGGTAATATTTCCACTTGGTAGATTAGAGAACAAGGGGGAGAAATGCAAGATAAAGGTGACCAAAACAGTTATTGAGGTTGGAAGCTTAAAAAGCGAGTCGCACCTTCACAAAAGCGGAGGTCCGACTTTTTAAGTACAGGTTTCCAGCCTACCTCAAAGTTATTTTCCCATAAATGATTGCGCACTTCATGAAATAGCTCAAAACTGTCTGAGTCTACCCAAAAGAAGAAATAAAATTCACTGGGTTCGTGTGTCTGCATTAGTTTTTCAACTTGTGTTTCCTGGTGCCACCATTCTCCAGCCTGATGCTTGGGATGAAAATCCAGACAGTGGAAACTGGATGAATACACCATCAAATCTACTCTATACTCTGGGAAGATAAATTCTGTTTTCGGGGATGAAGTGTGCCTTAAATCGGATGTCAGCTTTTGATAAACTGGAGCACGGTCCAGATAGAGGATATGATTATCACGAATTAAAAACAGGATGCTGGACTTTTGAGAGTAATGGGACCATGGGATCACAATTTTTTTTGCATTACGCAGTATCTCAGCTTGTTCATCAGGAGGTGTTTCAGCAGGATTCAACAAGGAAATAAGGGCCATAAAAACAGTCAAGATGACTAAAATACCTACATTATTAGAGACAATATCCACCAAAGAATCCAAACCCAGAGGAGAATCCTTCAATCTTCTTTTTCTCATGCTCAACTCTCCGATTGGTAAGGAATTTTCCAGTGGGGGAGTATTGGCTCCAAGCCAACATTGATTCCTTCCACCCTTTCGATCAAAATCATCAGGAGCTCAGCGGTGATTACCCCATCTGGATAAATCAGCAGCAACGGGTAGTACTCTGTGGTACCAAACGATTGTTTGATCTCTAGATTTTCTGCAGCCATTCTTCTGAAGTATTGAGTTAAGCTCCCATTTTGGAACTGGATTTCTGCAACCAGAGATCGGAAAGGGAGATGGTGCTCCTTATTTCGAAATAAATCATAATACACCAATTCATCTTGCAAACAGCGGATAAAAACAGGCTTTACATGAGAAGGCGCCCCCACCCATTGAAATTCTATTGTTTCGGGATGAGCTTGTGGAAGGTTGGTTTCACTCACCAATAAAAAAGTAACTGACATGAAAGCTAAAATTCCCATAATACACAGTAAAACACTGAGAAAAGGGAACAATGAGATCGTCACAGTCTGACGTGCCCGTCTCATTCAGAATCCTTGTGCTTGGTTATCGGGTCAACCTCCTGCGGTTCCAGCGGATCATCGTGAGGATTTTCCGATGTATCAGGATCAGGAGGGGGCGCATCCTGTAACACAGACGAACTGGTATATTTCATGTTGGCAGATTGCTTTGAAACAGCATCCTGGTTGGCGAGATTATCTTTTGCGGCAAAAAAGGTTTCACTAAAATCTTTAACCAATGGCTGCAACCCTTCAATTTGATGTTTTAAGCTTCCCGCATACTGAGTCATGGACTCAATCAGGGGTTCCAGGCGGGCCATCCAATTTCCAGAAAGCTGCATTATTTTATACATGTGTTCATCAAAGGCTTCTCTCTCTACTTCAGATCCTGGAATAATGTGCAAGTGAGGCAGCACTTCTTCCAAACAATAATCCTCCATCATCAAGAGTAAATCTTCCTCTGTTTTACGAAGAAAGGAACTCATCACCATAATCGGAATCACAAACACCAAGGCAAGAAATGTTGTATTGAACGCAATCGATAATCCACTAGTCACTCCACCCAATGCTGATCTCATCTGGCTGCTGAGTTCCACTGAGCTCACTGACCGAATAAAACTGGAAAATTCGGCAATGGCTTCACCAATCCCAAAAACTGTACCAATGAAGCCTAAAATGGGAATTGCCCAAATAAACACATTCAACAACGTATAACTGTTTTCCATTCGGTTGTAATCAATCTGAGCCTGATAATCAAAAATTTTATTGATTTCCTCCTTTTTGGGAATGGCTTTAATGTGGTGGAAAATGCGACGAACTCTTCGAAAAATAAGACTGTTAGGAAATCGTTTGATCTTCTCATTTTCCAAAAATTTACTGATTTCATTCAACTGTTCTTCCACATTTTGAACATACACCCCTTTTGCCAAGATCTCACTCATGCGCTGGTGGCGAAATTTTTGAAATGTTTTTCCCTGTTCCCGGAACCGCAAATATTTAAATAAAATAATAAAAAATGACCAGGAAGTCAGTCCCGTGATGGCCTCTGAGATGCTTCCAGAAAACAATTCTTCAATTTGATATTGCTCAATATTTGGCAGCAATAGCAAATAAAAAACCCCTGTCAGCGCGAGCCCCAGCAGCAAGGCTTTCAATATATCAAAGTACTCTCCCGATTTTTCAACGGGCAAATAGGCCCCACACTGCCGGCAATATACAGCAACTTCAGGATTGAGTGTTTTACAGCTGAGACATTTCATGTCCTAATCTCAAAAATCAAATGAACAAAAGTATGGATGAACAAAAATTTGAAAACTACTATTCAATTTTACTCAGGGTCAAGACAAAGTGTCTCACCGTGATTTTAGCAGTGTATCATGTAAATCTTTACCATCCCAGAAAAATTCAAAAATTACTTTCCTGTTGTCAATACGTTAGTTAAACTAAAAAATTCAAAGAAAATCATTTGCTTTGCTGATTGAGCTTGCTAAGATATTTGGATAATTTCTGGCTGGAGACCATCCTCTGTGCCATAAAAACTTATTTTTGGACCAGTCGAGACAACGACGTTCAAACGCTCATTGGAGGACAACAAATATGGATAATTACTCTTATATGAGTAACGCAGATGTTACTGTTATTGAGGATATGTACCGCCAATATCAAGCAGATCCCGCATCCGTTGATACAAGCTGGCAGCAGTTTTTTAAAGGTTTTGATTTCTCACGTGAACAGTATGCTGAAGAAAGTGAAGGAGATTGCCCTGCCGCACTCAAAGGAGAACAAGAGGCCTCCAGTAAGTTTAAAAAAGAAGTTGCTGTGATCAACTTGATTGGTGCTTATCGGCAGCGTGGCCACCTTTATTCGACAACCAACCCGGTACGGCCCAGACGCCAGCACATGGCCCCCATGCAACTCAATGACTTTGGCCTGTCCGATACCGACCTGTCTACTGTCTTTCAAGCAGGAATACAAATTGGACTCGAAAATGCGACATTGCAAGAAATTCTTGAACACTTGAAACAAACGTACTGTGGGAATATAGGCGCTGAATTTGTGTACATGAGGCCTCGAGAAGCGGCAGAATGGCTGCAGAAAAAGATGGAAGCATGCCGAAATACTCCCAATTTTTCTGTTGAAGAAAAAAAACGTATTCTTCACAAGCTCAACCAAGCCGTCATTTTTGAAAACTTTTTGCATACAAAGTTTGTCGGTCAAAAACGTTTTTCTTTGGAAGGTTCAGAAACCATCATCCCCGCTTTAGATGCCATTGTGGAAAAAGGAGCCGATCTTGGAATAGAAGAGTTTGTCATTGGCATGGCTCATCGTGGACGTTTGAATGTGCTGGCTAACATTTTGGACAAAACCTATGAAACGATCTTTGCTGAGTTTGAAGGGAAAGCTTTTGAAGAATCTATTTTTGAAGGAGATGTGAAATACCATCTGGGATTCTCCAGCAACAAACACACAGAGCATGGCAAAAAAGTACACCTCACTCTGACTCCCAATCCCTCCCACTTAGAAGCAGTGAACCCTGTCGTGGAAGGCATTGTTCGCGCGAAAAGTGATTTTCGCTACAATGGAGATTTAAACAAGATTGCCCCCATTTTAATTCACGGAGATGCGTCGATTGCAGGTCAGGGAATCATTTACGAAGTCTTGCAAATGTCAACATTGGAAGGCTATAAAACGGGAGGAACCATTCATGTCATTCTTAACAATCAGGTTGGGTTCACCACCAACTATATTGATGCCCGTTCCAGCACTTACTGCACCGATGTCGCAAAAACGACTCTCTCTCCCATTTTTCATATCAATGGAGATGATGCAGAGGCTGTAACCTATGTCATCCAGTTGGCCCTGGAATACCGTCAGCAATTTCACAAAGACGTTTTCATCGATATTCTCGGCTACCGCAAACATGGTCATAATGAATCAGACGAACCTCGTTTCACACAGCCTATTCTTTATAACATTATTGCCAAGCATCCCAATCCCCGAGAAATTTACAGTCAACAACTGATTGAGCACGGGAGCATTGAAGCCAACTTAGCCAAAGAAATGGAGCAGCAATTCAAAAAAGAATTGCAGGAGCGGCTGGATGAAGCCCGACAAAAAGAAGCTGCCGAGTTGCCCAGCTTCCTGGACGGTGTCTGGAAAGGGATACGCATGAGCTCACCGGAAGATTTCATCCAATCCCCGCCAACAGGAATTGAAGAACAAACATTAAAGGCTGTTGCCAACACCATTGCATCTGTTCCAACAGATATGAAATTTTTCCCAAAGCTCAAAAAATTATTTGAAGCTCGCGGCAAAATGGTCAATGAAACCCACAAAATTGACTGGGGTATGGGGGAATTGCTTGCTTATGGTTCTCTATTGAACGAACAAGTTCCTATCAGAATAAGCGGCCAGGATGTGGAACGCGGCACATTTTCTCACCGTCATGCGGTTGCCAAACTGCCTGATTCCGAAGAAGAATATATTCCTTTAGAGCATATCAGCGAAAATCAGGGACCATTTAGAATTTATAATTCGCTTCTATCTGAATATGCCGTATTGGGATTTGAAGTAGGATATTCAATGACCACCCCTCATGCACTCGTCATTTGGGAGGCTCAATTTGGAGATTTTGCAAATGGTGCACAAATCATTATTGATCAGTTCATTGCTGCCTCTGAAACAAAATGGCAGCGTATGTCCGGGCTCGTTCTTTCATTGCCCCATGGCTTTGAAGGTCAAGGTCCTGAACATTCTTCCGCCAGGTTGGAACGCTTTCTGGAACTATGTGGTGAATACAACATGCAGGTTGTCAGCTGTACCACTCCGGCAAATTTGTTTCATGTTCTGAGGCGACAGATAAAACGACCGTTTCGGAAGCCATTGATCCTGATGAGTCCCAAAAGTCTGTTGAGGCACCCTTTGTGTGTGAGCACGCCTGAAGATTTTATGACTGGAACACAATTTTTAGAAGTCATTGATGATTCTTATGTGGACTCCCAATCGGTCAAACGCATTTTATTCTGCAGTGGAAAAATTTACTATGACTTGCTGGGACGTCAGCAAATTGAAAAGCATCAAGATATTGCCATTATCCGTGTCGAGCAGCTCTATCCAATACCAACCACTCAACTGGAAGCCATTATCAAAAAATACAACAATGCAAAAGAACATTTTTGGGTACAGGAAGAACCGGAAAATATGGGAGCATGGCCATTTTTGCTGCGCAAGTTCAAAATAGTTCCTCTCCATGGCATTACTCGTAAAGAAAGTGCATCACCAGCAACTGGGTTTGCTAAAATGCACCAGACACAGCAGCAGAATCTGTTGGACAAATCTTTTGCAAGTTCATGAATTCATTGTTGCATCCCTAATTGAAAGAAACCTTTTCAACCAAGAACGCTTATGAATGTTGAAGTAAAAATTCCCAGCCCGGGAGAATCCATCACCGAAGTAGAAATTGCAGGCTGGATGAAACAAGATGGAGATTATGTAGAAGTTGATGATGTTTTGTGTGAAATCGAAACCGATAAAGCCACGCTGCCTCTTCACGCGGAAGTCAGTGGAGTATTACAGATTGTACTCCCCGAGGGAACAGAAGCAAGTGTGGGTGATGTCGTGTGCAGCATTGATACCAGTACTTCTCCCAAAGAAACCGCTTCATCTGCTAAACCCGTTGATACTCTGCCGACAGAAACGACTCCCACTGCTGCTTCAGAAAAGGAAAGTGCAAAAGTAGATTCTACCTACGCCACCGGTGTTCCCTCAGTTGCAGCCGCAAAAATTATGGCAGAAAAACAAATCCCGGCAAAAGCAATAGAAGGTACGGGCAAAGGTGGTAGGATCACTAAGGCAGACGTATTGGAGCAAGCTCAAAAAGCACCAACACCAACAATGCCCCCTTCAGAAAAGCCTGCTCCAGTTGCTGATTCTACCCCAGCTGGAGAGAGGGGTATGCACCGCGAAAAAATGTCGAAACTGCGCAAAAAACTTTCAGAGCGCCTGGTAGCCGTGAAAAATGAAACAGCCATGCTGACGACTTTTAATGAAGTGAACATGCATGCGTTGATGGAATTACGAAAAAAATACAAAGAGCGATTTTTAGATAAATACGGCATTAAATTGGGATTCATGTCTTTTTTCACAAAAGCCTGCGCAGAAGCCTTGAGAGATTTTCCTGCCGTCAATGGAATGATTGATGGAGAAGAAATTGTCTATCATGATTATGTCGATGTGGGAATTGCGGTAAGTGCTCCAAAAGGGCTGGTTGTGCCTGTTGTCCGTAATGCCCAGTTGCTGACTATTGCTGAAATTGAAGCAGAAATCATGCGGCTGGCATCCAAAGCACGAGAAAACAAGCTGGCCCTTGAAGAAATGACAGGAGGGACTTTTTCTATCACCAATGGCGGTGTCTTTGGATCCATGCTTTCCACTCCAATCATCAACCCTCCTCAAAGTGCTATTTTAGGAATGCATAATGTGGTAGAACGTCCTCTTGCCATAAACGGTCAGGTCGAAATCCGTCCGGTCATGTATGTCGCTCTCTCTTATGACCACCGCATTATTGACGGCCGAGAATCCGTTAGTTTTTTATACAAAGTTAAAGAATATCTGGAAGATCCAGCACGATTGCTTTTAGGAGTATAAAATAATTTTTAATTGCTCATTCTTAATTCTTAATTACCATAAGGAATGCTATGTATGATGTCACCATTATCGGTTCCGGTCCAGGTGGGTATGTTGCCGCAATCCGCTGTGCGCAGCTCGGGATGAAAACCGCAATCATTGAACGCTATTCCACATTAGGAGGAACTTGTCTGAACGTCGGATGCATTCCGTCAAAAGCATTATTGGATTCCACAGAACATTATCACCTCGCCAAGCATTCTTTTGAAGCTCATGGTATTCAAGTCACAGGACTGCAAGTGGATCTGGTCAAGATGATGCGGCGCAAAAACGAAGTGGTTCAGCAGACATGTGACGGAGTCCAGTATTTGATGAAAAAAAATAAAGTCGATGTATTTCATGGTCATGGCTCTTTCGTGAATACCAATACCATTCAAATTGCCAAAGCAGACGGAAGCAAAGAGACGTTGGAAACCAGAAAAACCATCCTTGCGACCGGATCCAAACCTTCCAGCATTCCTGGTGTTGAAATTGATAAACAACGAGTCATCACTTCCACAGAAGCCTTGACACTGCAGGAAATTCCTGAAGAAATGGTAGTCATTGGGGGCGGCGTCATTGGATTAGAACTGGGCCAAGTTTACTCCCGCCTGGGAACAAAGGTACGCGTTATAGAATATGCAGACAGCATTCTGCCAACCATGGATCGTGCTTTGGGAAAAGAATTACAAAGAGTTCTTAAAAAGAAAGGAATGGAATTCTATCTGAGCCATTCAGTGAAAAATACCTCTGTACAAGGAAAAAAAGTCCTCGTTACGGCTGATAACAAAAAAGGAATGGAAGTGACATTCCAGGGGGATTACTGTTTGGTTTCGGTAGGCAGAAGGCCCTATACAGATAATCTGGGATTGGAATCCATTGGGATCCAGACTGAAAAAGGCCAGATCCCCGTGAACGATCATTTGGAAACTTCAGTGCCAGGAATTTATGCGATTGGAGATGTCATTCGGGGAGCAATGCTCGCTCATAAAGCAGAAGAAGAAGGCGTCTATGTTGCCGAAACCATGGCAGGGCAAAAACCCCATATCAATTACATGGCCATCCCTGGCGTGGTTTACACATGGCCGGAAGTGGCCAGTGTTGGCTACACGGAAGAAGAGCTCAAAGCCAAAGAACATGCATACAAATCAGGCTCTTTTCCTTTCAAAGCACTGGGAAGGGCAAGAGCCGCCAATGAAACCGATGGTTTTATTAAAGTACTGGCCGATAAAGCAACTGATGAAATCCTGGGTGTCCATATGATCGGAGCCCGTATAGCAGACTTGATTGCAGAAGCCGTCGTTGCTTTGGAATACCGTGCCAGTGCTGAAGACATTTCTCGTATTTCTCATGCTCATCCGACATTCACCGAAGCCATGAAAGAAGCCTGTCTGGCTACTACAGAAAAACGTCCAATACATCTGTAAAATATGGAACATCCATCGTTTGGCACCATTATCACCACTTCTGATCCATTTCCCCAACGAGTGGTTACTGATTATCTGAGAAAAAATTATAAGGTGGCTTATGGGGACATCATCCAACTCTATTCTGATATTAAATCGGTAGTGGATCAAATCATTCAGAAAGTGGCCTTCTTGACCAGTGCCGACCAGTCCGTCCACATTATTATTGCAGGACATCATGATTGTGCAGGATATGACCATAACTTCGAAAAACATAAACACAAACTCGATGCTGCTGTAGAAACCATGAAAATTTTTACACCCACCGGTGTGAGGGTTTCAGGAATATACAGCACCAACGAAAACCAGGGCCAGCAATGGAAATCGGATTTTGTTGAGGGAGATCACTTCAATCCCTTGGAAGGAGTGGACCTGGGCATTGTCTTAAAATGCATGGATGGTCGAACCTCTGATGCTGTTTCTAATTACCTGGAAAGTAAACAAATTCACATTGCTAAAATCTATACCTTTCCAGGAGCTGATGGAGCCATTGGCGAACTGGTAGAAATTCACAAAGATGCTGTATTTTCAACAAAAACCAAAATAGTAGATATTTCAACAAAAAAGCACCTCTCCCAGACTATCCTAGTTGCAGGATTTGAAAACTCCAACCGAAATGATGGGCTGGACACAGAAAACAAAGTCCTGCAATATACTGCTAAAATCCGATCCTGGGATCTCTCCAAGACAATTCAAATTGCTCCTCTTTTTGTTTACCGGGACGGCACCATAGAAGAGTTAAAAGAAGAATAAAATTTTGCTATGCGGGTAAAAAATATTATCCCACTAAAAAACCACCTTCTAAGCCCAGCACGATAGGAAAATATGCCCAATATTTTTACAATTCTGAATATCCTGGGAATATTATTAGTTTTTACCGCAGGCATGCTTCTGTTTCCACTTGCAATCGCCGTTTACTTCAAAGAAGGAGACATTAATGCTATTTCATTATCCATTTTGATCGGATTTGTAATTGGGATGTTGTTATGGAGAGGGTTCAAGAAACAGCGCGGGGCCAAGAAGAAGGATGGGTTCATCATAGTGACTCTTGGCTGGGTAGTGATCTCCAGTCTTTCTGCCCTTCCTTTTATGATCCATGGATCCATTCCTTCTTTTACAGATGCTTTTTTCGAAGTCATGTCTGGATACACTACTACTGGAGCCACAATCCTCACTGATATTGAAAAGTTACCTCATGGCTTGCTGTTATGGCGGAGCATGACACACTTTATTGGTGGAATGGGAATCATCATGCTTGCCTTAATTATCATTTCTTTGCCTGGTATGGGCAACACTCAGCTTTACCAGGCGGAAGGCA
>JADGAT010000056.1 GCA_015231885.1 SAR324 cluster bacterium | reverse complement strand
ATGTAACTGGTAAAGCAACGCAGAAGATCGTTGAAAAGACAAGTAGATTTGCTAAGTTATTGTTTGAGCATTCCTAAATAATGAAAATGGTTCCTATGCGTAGAGTGATCTTCAATCGAAAAGGAGGAGTTGGAAAATCCACCATTACTTGCAACCTGGCTGCAATGAGCGCGGTGAATGGCAAACGGACGTTAGTCATTGATCTTGATCCACAATGCAATACCACCCAGTATTTATTAGGCTCTAATGTGGGCAAGCACGAAAAAACCCTGGCCAATTACTTCCAGGGGCAGCTTTATTTCAGTATAGGCGAAAAAGATATTGCGGCTTGTGCGCACAAAACATCATTTGATAATTTGGAGATTGTGCCGGCTCATCCGGAGTTGAATGATTTGGAGAGCAAACTGGAGTCACGATACAAGATGTTCAAGCTCAAGGAATCTTTGGAAAAGCTGGAACAATATGACTGTGTCTATGTCGATACTCCTCCTGCCTTTAATTTTTTCACTCGCTCTGCTTTGATTGCTGCGAATACCTGCCTGATCCCCTTCGATTGTGATGATTTTTCCAGACGTGCCCTGTACACGTTATTAGAAAATGTCGCTGAGATAAAAGAAGATCACAATGCGGAGCTGTCTGTTGAAGGAATCATTGTCAATCAATTTCAGGCAAGAGCAAAATTACCAAAAAAGCTGGTCCAGGAATTGATTGAAGAAGATCTACCCGTTTTTAAAACCTATCTTTCTTCTTCTGTTAAAATTCGTGAATCTCACGACAGGGCAATGCCCATGATCTATTTGGACCCACGCCATAAACTTTCCAATGAATTCCAGGCCCTGTATCAAGAGTTGAATCCTTGACGGACAGGCTTCCCATACGTGCCTGCTAATTAGCCTCAATCCCCTGTTGTCCATTGGGCAGGAGCATTTTAATTTTTTGATGTTGAAATAGGACTAATATAGTGCTATTTTATGGGCATAATTTTAACTTATTCAAATTATTGAAGCAAGGATGCTGTCTCATGGCAGAATTATCACTCAGATGGACGGACAATGTCGCAGGTCCATATTACGTAGATGAAGAATGCATTGATTGCAGCCTGTGTTCAGAAATTGCTCCTGATAACTTCAGGATTAACGAGGAGGCTGGACATGATTATGTCTATAAACAGCCTGCAACCTCGGAAGAAGAAGATTTATGCATAGAAGCCATGGAATCTTGTCCTGTAGAAGCTATCGGTAATGATGGTGAGGGCTGAGCAGGTCACGATCTGAAGTGGTGAATCGCCTGATATTCAACTTAATTCAAGCAGAAAGGAATACCTTATGAAATTCAACGTAGTTTCCCCTCAATCTCAAACATCGGAAGAAGAAAACCATGGTGATCCTCGAGCACGTATCGAGTCGATGGTTTCTAAAAATCCAATATTTTTATTCATGAAAGGATCTCCGGAAATGCCCCAATGTGGTTTTTCGGCAAAGGTCTGTCAAATCATGCAATCGTGGAATATTCCATTTGAATCCTTCGATGTGCTCTCCGATCATAACATTCGTGAGGAAGTGAAAACATTTTCCAATTGGCCTACGATTCCTCAACTTTACATCAATAAAGACTTTGTGGGAGGCTGTGATATCGTAACGGAATTAGCAGAAACGGGAGAACTTCTTCCGTTGCTGAAAGCAGCTCATCCTGATCGTGAGTTCACTCCGCCGCCGCCTCCGGCAGAAGTGAAGCAGATCAACCCTCAAACGGCGGCAGAGCGGCTCCAGAATCAGGCAGGTTCCAAGCTGCTGGATTTACGATCTCCAGGAGAATGGGAAACAGAGCATGTTGAGGGTTCGTTGATGGTGGATCAGGAATTGGTGCAGGAAATGGTCTCTTCCTGGGATCGAAATACCCCTTTGATGCTCATTTGTTATACGGGTGTGACGAGCAATGAAGCCGCACAATTTTTTACGGCTCAGGGGTTTCAAGATGTGTCCAATGTAGAAGGAGGCATGAACAACTGGCGAAGTACGATGGGCTCTACTTTATTGAGCCAATAAATTAAGGAGGTAAATAAAGCTTATGTCGCAAACCAACCAATCAGACTGGCTCGAAAATTCTGAGCTGAAGTTAACAGAAAAGGCCGCTCAGGTCTTTAAAGAAGCGTGTGAATCTGAAGGGAACTCGTTAGACGAATCTTATTTAAGAGTTGGCGCCAATGCAGGAGGATGTTCAGGGTATAAATACGAACTGGACTGGAATTCTCCCGATGATCTCCGGCCAAACGATCAGCAGTTTGAATCCCATGGGGTCAAGCTGGTTGTTGACAAAACGTGTCTTCACGACATTTTAGGTGCTGTTGAGATTGACTATACGGATAAAAATATGGTAGAGCAGGGTTTTGTATTTAAGCAGCTGCGCCAAGGAGTACAATGCGGCTGCGGCGAATCGTTCACAGCAGTTAAAGATTTAAAATAATGCTTTACCAAACCCTCGAGTACCTTGCTGAGGCATTGTGCTATGCCTTTTTTATTTATCAATGGATCATTATCATTGCTATCTTGTTAACCTGGGTGACTCCAGATCCCTATAACCCAATTGTGCAGTGGATCAACCGGATCACTCATCCGCTTTGGAACTGGTGCTACCAATGGCTGCCGCCATCTCTCAGATTTTTCAATGCCTATGCCTCTCTGCTCGTGGTGGTTTTTCTGCATGCATTGATTCCCGCAACTCTGCGCTCCATTAATTTGGTGCTGCAGCAGATGGTCTCTTATTCTGCCTTGCCTATGCAAATTGCGGGGCACGCCATCCAGGGAGTGGGTATTGTCACTTACAGCCTCCTCTGGTTTGCAATTATCATTCTGGCTGTTTGGTTCATCATGACGCTTGTCTCTCCTTCCCCCAATAATCCTCTTGTCCGAGTGGCCTATACTCTTGCGGATCCTATAATCAGCCCCATTCAAAGATATCTTCCTCGCACGCAGGTCGATTTGTCTCCTTTGGTCGGGATATTGATTTTTTATTTAATTTCTTCTTATTTGCTTGCTCCGTTTATTGGCTATGGTGCGATGCTCTCGGCACCTGTGCACATTTGTGTTTAAAGAGCCGCTTGTGTCAGGCTCTATTTACTCACGAAAAAATATAATTTTATTGTGTATGAGGCATGGAAGGTGTATTTTTGAATAAATTACCTCAGACCGCTACATTTTAGTCACTTTTTTGGAAAGCCAATCATGCGTTATAAGTTCCTTCCCACACTCATCGCTTGTTTTTTGTTACTTTTTCAGTCTTGCTCCATTGAAGCAAAGCAGGTGGAAGCACCACTGACAGGACGCAGTGTTGCTCAAATTGTACACCGCTTTACCAGCATGCATTATTCTCAATATGATTTGGATGACAACATATCCAAAAGGATGTTTAAAGCCTACCTCAGTCGGTTGGATCCAGGGCATTACTATTTTTTAGATTCTGATATTAAAGAATTCCGTAAATTTGAAACACGCCTCGACGATTTACTCCGTCAGGGAAATGTTGAACTGCCATTGCACATATTCACTCGCTTCAAAACCCGATTATCAGAACGGTTGGAGTTGATCAAATCATTTGAAAAAGAAAAATTTGATTTTAAAAAAGACGCTTCCTGGGAGATTGACAGGAAAAATGCACCCTATCCAACAAGCATTGAAGAAGCAAAAAAGTTGTGGCGAACACGGTTCAAATTTGATTTGCTCACGTTAAAACTGGGAGGAAATTCGGAAAAAGAGGCCAAGGAACGTTTGATTCGACGTGCCAATTCTGCTTGGAAAAATTATTCTCAATATACCGATAATGATGTCATTGCTTTGTATTTGAACGCACTGACCAGTGCTTTTGATCCACACTCCACCTACATGGCACCCCATGATCAGAAGAATTTTGAAATCAATATCAAGCTTTCTTTAGAAGGGATTGGTGCCGTATTGCGTTGGGAAGACGGATATACCATCATCAATTCCATTGTTGCCGGGGGAGCAGCCTTCCGTGAAGGAACCTTAAAAGTCAATGATCGCATCATTGCGGTGGCACAGGGGGAGCAACCTTTTGAAAATGTAGTGGATATGCGGCTGAATGAAGTGGTGCAGCTGATTCGAGGAAAGCGCGGGACGACCGTAAGACTGCAGTTCCTGCGAAAAACCAAGTCTGGAGATAAACTGCACACGGTTGCTATTGTACGTGAAAAAATCATCCTCAAAGATGGAGAATCAAAAGCATACACGCTGACGCCAGAGACCATGTCAGAAGATGATGTATTTCAGGCACCCCATCATTTCAAAATTGGTCTGATTCACTTGCCTTCATTTTATACTGATTTTGAAGGACGCCGTAATAATCCATATGATTACAAAAGTGCGTCCCGGGATGTAAAAAAACAATTGATGCAATTCAACCAGGAGAAAGTGGACGGGCTTGTGTTGGATTTAAGGGACAATGGCGGCGGTGGCCTTGATGAAGCGGTGAGCATGGTCGGACTCTTTGTTGGTAAAAAACCTGCGGTAGTTATTCGTAACTCTGTGGGGCGCCAGGAAATTAAAAAGAGCCGGGAAAACAAGGTATATGATGGGCCGCTTTTGGTTTTACTGAGTCAATACAGCGCCTCGGCTTCTGAAATTCTAGCAGGCGCACTGCAGGATTATGAACGTGCGATTCTGGTTGGGGATCGAGCTACTTTTGGAAAAGGAACGGTTCAGAATATTTCTAAATTGTCACCCAAGTATGGTGCTTTGAAAGTCACTATTGCCCAATTTTACAGAGTTGCTGGAGGCTCCACTCAGAATAAGGGAGTCGAGCCCGATATCGTTCTTCCTTCCTTGAACAATGTATGGGAGATTGGGGAGGCTCACTTGGAAAATGCTCTGCCCTGGAAAACAATCAAGCCGTTGAGATACAGCCGTGACAGGAAGCTGCAGAACCATTTGTCGAAACTGAAGAAACTCTCTGAAGAGCGAATGAAAACCAATGAAGAGTTTATCAAAATCGAAAAAGATATTGATGACTACTTGACCACCATCAAGCCTCGTAAATACACCACTATCTTTGAGCTACAGGAAGATTTCGAAAAGAATGAAAAAAGGCGCAAGGATAGAAAAAAAGAAATCGATCAAACCCTTTCTGATGCAAAGGAGGACGATGGAGGCAACAATGTTTCTGAAGAAGAAACAATCAAACCTGATGAGGAAAAAGACGAATCTGGTTTTGATTATGCCGGGAAAAACATCTATCTGGAAGAAAGTATATTTATTCTGGAAGACTATATCCGCTTGTTGCAGCAGGGCAACTCAACAGCAAAAGTGGCCCATTAATTAAAACAGACAGGATAGGGAAAATGCAAAACAGAGTGAGCTTGGAAAAGATAGGGATTTCTACAATGGCAGCATTGCTTTTTTTTGCGGTCTCTGTCTCAGCGGCACCAATTGGATTTCAGGCAGTGCCGCGTGATGCATTTCCTGTTTTTGATAATCCCGAACTGCTCACGGCTGCTGAAGCAGAAGCGAAACAAGTGATTTTTGACCGGGATGCTGTCATTGGAGTACAGCACGGAGATGAAGCCAAAGCCTATCCCATCACGATCATGGGAGTTCATGAGCTGGGAAATGATACGCTTGGAGGTGTGCCCATTGCGGTAAGCTGGTGACCTCTCTGTCAAACGGCCATCGTGTATGACCGACGATTGGATGGAAAAGTACTCAGTTTTGGACATGCGGGGATTTTGTACAAGCAATCTTTTGTGATGTATGATCGCAACACCGAATCGCTGTGGGTTCATGTGACAGGAATGGCAGAATATGGCCCCATGCAAGGCAAACGGCTCACCTTCATGCCTTCTACCGTAACCAGCTGGGGAAAATGGAAAAAAGATTATCCCCATACCAAAGTGCTTCCTGGCTACCGGAGAGGTGGTTTCATGGGAACGTATGAAGGCATTGATCACTATAATGATGATTTAGGATTGCTGGTACTGGTGCGCTTCAAACCAAAACTGTATCCTTTTGAAGCATTGCAGAAACGAGGCTTGGTCAACGATCAATTCAATGGCAAAGAAGTGTTGGTCTTTTATTCGAAAAAAGACAAGACCGCAACTGCATGGGATCGAAAAGTCGATGGGCAATCCCTCACGTTTCAGATGGACGATCAAAAAGACAAGTATGGAAGCCAGCTCATTCGTGATGATCAGACTGGCAGTCTGTGGTCCTGGTTAACGGGGGAAGCTGTCGCAGGAAAACTCAAGGAAACGTTGCTGAAGCAACTGCCTTACAATCCAATCCTCAATGCTCGGTTTCATGGGTTTTATCCTGATGCCCCAGTTTTTCAATAATGCTCAATACCGTTTGGAAATCAATTCGGCCAACAACCCCAGCAGATAAATCTGTAACCCTGCCAGCATCAAGCTGATTGAGAGATTTCCGATGTGATCGACAACCACATAATCACGAAAACCTTTTGTGACCCCAAGGGCCATGCACGCGCCTGCAATGGGACCAAAGATGCGCAAAGGGTTGAAATACAAACCCAATCTTCCTACAATTTTAAAGAAACGATACGTATCGGCAATCGGATGTATCGAAGATTTGCCCTGCCTCTTATAATATTCAATGGGAACATCAATGATAGTGTATCCGTTTCCAGTCGCTGCCATGGTCAATGTGGAAGTCAAAGAGAATCCATCGGGGTAGAGGGACCAGAACCTCATGGCCATCTCTCGCTTAAACAGACGCATTCCAGAATTTAAATCGACAATGGTTTCATTTGCTAAAAAAGAAGCGTAGCGGTTGAGTACAAATTTGGGAAATTGGCGTATCAACGGCACATCACTCAATTTCCTGGTGCCAACGATCATGTCGGCATCATCAGCATGCTCCGACAGCTGAGGAAACGCCCAGTTTGGGTAAGTGCCATCAGCATCTGTAATCCCAATCCATGGGGCATGCGAGTGTTGAATGCCTGTTTTGATTGCAGCACCATAGCCCTTGTTCTGTGAATGTTCAAGAATGTGAACATGCTTTTTTTGAGTTAACGTGCTGTAGTCAAAGCCAACACCAGAACCATCATTGATGATGATGATTTCGTATTTCCATTGAGTGTCCAAAAAAGCTTTTTCAATCTCTCCTATTGTTTCTTCAACAACAGAAATGGCTTCTTTGTAAGTTGGGATGATGATGGAGATTTCATGAGGAAGAGGAGAAATAGTCATGGGTCGTTTTAAAGAGTTTGAGTGTTGGGCGTCTTTGTTTTTTGGAAAACCAGCTTGTCATAGATAAAGAATTTGACGATCAACAAGATTCCGGTGGAAGCGCTGAGTGCTAAAAAGTAATGCCATTCCAGGCTGCGATGAAAAAATTGCATGAGCAAACCATCTGTTGTCAAAAATGTAAAGGAAACACAGGAATATTTCATCAGCCGCAGTAGCAGGTTGTCTTTGACTTGAAAAATAAAATGAAGATTCATGAAAAAATACAGAACAAAACTGATGGCTAACCCAATGCGGTAGGCAATCACAGGATCCATCAAAAACCATTCTGTCATGATTGAGGTCAGGATGGCACGCAATCCCCAGATCAATCCCCCTCCACTCAAGAAACGAAGAAATTTTTTAAATAACGGATTTTCCAGAATTTTCGACATGTTCACTCTATATTGACCAGGGTGGCCCCCAGCCCCAATTGATCATTGTCCAGTACGACTTTTGAGAGTTGAAGTGCCTGTTTCTCTCGAATGAACTGAATGGGAGGAATTTCCAGTTTGAGTTGAGAGAGTACTTGCTGTGCCTGCACAACATATGCTTGCAACGCTTGCTGTATTGAAGCTGGTGGAGATGAATCTGTCTCTGAAAATTGAAAACTGGTGTCCAACTCTAAACGCATGCTGACCTGCTTTTCTTGTCCTTCCAAATGAGGAGTGACCCCTAGGAGAAGGGTCAGGGGGAGAGGAGACTGCTTTTTTTGACTCTCGCCAGGAATGAGGAGCAGAGGAAGGTGGAGCTGCATTTCCCCTTGTTTGACAGACGGTCCTGGGAAAATGTCCATGAACGGTTTTTTTGCAAGCTCTATGGTATAGCCTTCCAAAGTTCCGTGAAATTCTGGAAACATGTAAGGCGTGATCGCTTCCAGGGCGATATTGATCATAGACTCATTCGCTGAAATCACAAACATTTCCTGAAGCAGTTCTTCCGGGACAAGGGAGGGTTGATTTAAATGCACAACCACACTTTTTTCACGTAGATCGACCTTTACTTGATTGACAGGAATTTCCGCATAGTCTCCCAGGGCAATATTGTTTATTTTTTTCCAGACGATGACTCGATTGATTGCCTGACTTAACAAGGGAATCAATAATGGTTTGAGCGCAGCTCCTTTTCTGAGATCAAGCTCATCAATCGAAGAGTTCGCCAGCATGATCCGCTTTTTCTTGGCAATGTATTGGGTCGAAAAGGAAGCTTTCAGAAAACCTGCTACATCGATTAATGGTGTTTTTTTGGCCTTTGTTAAAAATTTTTTGTACCAAAAATTCGTGCTCAATGTAATTTTTTCCTTTTTGATCCGGAGACCTACCTGGTCAAAACCAAAGGCCTGGTCTTTTTCAGTTGAGACATCTTGTCCATGGTATTCTGCTGTCAGGAAGGTTTGCAGGAACTCTTCAGAAACAGCAAGGGAAAGCCCAGAGGGCTGAGAGGGGTCTTCATTTGCTATCGATGTTGTGGGCCCTGACACGAAACAAATCACCCCGAAGATAAATGCGACAGCATGTGGCATATAATGAATCATTTTATAAAAACTTCTTTTTTAGGTGATGGTTCAACACTTTCATTTATTTTGTCGATGTTGGGCTGCCGGAAGCTGGCTGATACGGGCCATTTCTCCTTCCTGGAATAATTGAGGATTGTCCAGATAGTCAAGAAGAAAACGGGTGGCATCGAGTCCCCAGAATATCTCTTGATCGACAACAAAAGTCGGGACTCCAAAAACTCCCCTGGCTGTCGCCTCTTCCCCATTTTTCTGCAGCTGGGTTTTTATTTCAGGTTTGGCAATTTGGAGATCGGCATCTGGCATACCCAAGCGTGTGATCAGTTCCTGCCAGTTTTCGGCTTCATCAAAAAGGTGCCCCTCTTTCCAAACATAACGAAAAATTTCCCGGATTCCTTCATAATTGCTGCATGCTATTGCCAGGCGAAGTCCTTTCAAGGGATTGAAAGGATGAGCAGCAGGCATTTTGAATTCAATTCCCATTTGATTGGCCAGCCATTGTGAATGACGGTAGGTGAATTTCCGTTTTTCAGGAATTTCCGCAGGGCCTTTGTGCCCCCAATGTCCTAACAGTCCAGCAAAAAGAACAGGTTTGAAGACAATTTCCAGATCTTTTGGGAGTTGGTCAAATTTTTCCATTTGCAGATATGCAAATGGTGAGATAACATCAAAGTACCAGTCTAATGTTTTCATATTGTACCTCTTTTAAGGTGATTTAAGAAACTACAATAAATACCAGATTCTTACTCAAGTTAGTAGTGAATTCATAGAGGTTTTTTTCAATTTGTTAAAATTCAGATGAGTGAAAAATCAAAAATACTGATTGTTGATGATTTGCAGGAATATCAGGACATCATTGGCAGTGCTTTGAATAAGCTTGATGTCCTAAATCTTCAGGCCTCTAGTGGTAAGGAAGCCCTCAAAATGCTGCATCAACATCAAGTGGCTCTTGCCATTCTCGATGTCAGAATGCCGAATATGGATGGTTATGAGCTGGCTAAAATCATGCGGGCCAATGAAACCACAGCAAACATTCCTATTATTTTTTTGACGGCAGATTATCCGAGCTCTAATTCCATTTTCGAAGGCTACAATCTGGGGGCAGTGGACTATTTAATCAAGCCTCTGGAAACAAGAATTCTGCTCAATAAAGCCCAGGTCTTTGTTAAACTGGATCAGCAAAAAAAACAACTGGCAGAGCAAAATGTGCTGCTGCAAGAAAAGATTAAGGAGCAGGAACAGATAGAAATAAAGCTGCGTGCGCTCATCAAAGAAAATGAGCATATCAACCTGACTCTTGATGAGCATTCTATTGTTGCAACCACAAACCAGCAGGGGATGATCACTTATGTGAATGATAAGTTTTGTGAGTTATCCCAGTATTCCAGAGAAGATCTGCTGGGCCAGGATCATCGAATTATCAACTCAGGTCATCACTCCAAAGCGTTTATGAAAGATTTGTGGACAACTATTGCATGTGGAAAAATTTGGAGAGGGACCCTCAAAAACAAAGCAAAAGACGGTTCTTTTTACTGGGTACAAACCACGATCGTTCCCTTCCTCACTGAATCTGGAAAACCCTTTCAGTATGTTGCCATTCGTACGGATATCACTAAACAAAAACAACTGGAGGAAGAAATCTCCAGACGAAAAGAAATATTGGAAGACGATCTGGTGCTGGCAAAAAATGTTCAGCAGGCAATCACTCATCCCCTCATTTCAACACCATTTCTCCAATCCAATCTTGTCTTCCGCCCTTTTCAAAATGGAGTATCTGGAGATATTTATGATGTTGCCGCCACACCCGAAGGATCAATCAATATTTTCCTTGGTGATGCGGCAGGCCATGGGGTATCTGCTGCCTTTATCACCATGATGGCAGTGATGGGATTGGACAGCGTCCCAGCGAATTCCTCTACATTGGAAATCATGTGCTGTCTCAATGATTTAATGTATGCCCGGAATACAAGGCGTTTCATGACAGGGCTCTATGTTCGTATCACACCGGAAGGCTCTCTCACAACGACCAATGCCGGCCACCCCTCCTTGATCCTTCTTCCTGCAAATGATAAATCTCTTTATTCATTCGAGGCCAAAGGATTTCCGCTGGGGATGTTTAACAGGAATTCGTTGTATGAAACAGAGAACTGCCAGCTCGAACATGGGGACCGTCTGATCATGTTCACCGATGGTATCTACGAGTGGGAAAATCCACATGGAGAGCTATTTGGCATGAAACGGCTGCTTGCGTTTTTTCAGGAAAACCGCTGTTCTTCCCTGGACAATCTGCTCCAGGATTTACTGGAACAGGTGGAGACCTTTGCTGAGGGGGTTGAATGTGCCGATGATTTAACTCTCCTTTGTTTTGAGTATTGTGTTCCAAATAAGGTCTGAAAAAATATTCTCCAATTTCCAGACTTGATGAGTTTAACTTACAAGATACGCCCAACTCCCTCTTTTGGCAAAGCGGAGTGCCTTGAGGACACAATGTAAAGAAGAAAAACTTGAAAGATGCGTTTGTACTGCCCCAATTGAAATTAACAAATTACCAGAACTGGGAGGGGTGATCATTTCTGTGGTCATTCACTCTGTTCTGTTTGAATGGGGCAAAACCCCAGTTTGCCCAACTTTTCTACAATAGTCTCCTTATTGATGGGTTTGACGACATAGTCGTTGCATCCGGCCTGAACGCTTGTGATCACGGTATCTTTATCAGAATGAGACGTGACCATCAAGATGCGGGCTAGTTCGTGTTTTGGCACTTTGAATTCTTTTTCTATTTCCCTGAGTTCAAACAGGACTTCGGTCCCATCGATGCCAGGCATTTCAATGTCAAGCATAACGAGATCAAATGGTACTTTATTTTCGAGCGATTGTTTAAAAAGTTGAATGGCCTCCGGTCCGTCTTCTGCCAACTCGCAGTCACCAAAGATTTCCAATATTTTTTTCATTTTTTTAAGGGTGACGACTTGATCGTCCACAATAAGTATTTTCATAAAACCTCCTAATCCGGGTAACGTGTTTTATCGTTGATCTTTATAAGTTTTCAAAGAAAAAAAAGTCTGTTCCAGTATTTCAAATGTATGAATCCCTTTGCTCAAATCACGTGACTTGCCGACATTTTCTAATTCAGAAGCAACTCTTGAGAGCGGATAGGCAGCTAATTCTGCGGCACCTCCTTTAATGGAATGCGATTCCTTTCTCACTGTTTCTGCGTCACCGTCGGATAGAGCTTGTCGTATTTTTTCAAGCTGAACTTGAACATTTTCTATAAATTCTTCCAATACCTCCAGCAACAGATTTTCATCGTCTTCAAATTCCTCAATCGCTTTTTTAAAATCCATGGGAACCTCCTTTTCAGGTCCGTTCTCCGATAAGTTTGTACTCTCTGCTTTGGATGATTGGTGAGCTTCAACCTCTTGCCGCAATTGTTTATTGGCTTTCAGTAATTCTTCTTTCACTTGAATCAAAGATCGATTCGCGGCTTCATATTTTTGAGCTTTATAGGTCGTGATCGACAATTTTTCTGTTAAAACAGAGGCAAATAACCGATACAGGGTATTCTTCAAGGAGCTGTCGTCGATATCAGAATAGTCGCCAATATCGATGGCACGAATAGAAAAAACAGAAACAGGAGTGTCCGCAATAACAGTTGCTGAACACAAATTGTGGGCAATCACACTCATTTCTCCAAAAATATCTCCTTTTCGTCCGAGCGTCAAGATGAGCTCTCCGTTGGCATACACGCTGACGGCTCCCCGCAGCAAGAAAAAAAACCTGTCGTTATAGTGTCCTTCGGTCAATATTTTTGTTCCTTCCGGGTAGTTTGAAATTTCAGACAACGGAATCATCTGCTGCAGCCGCTTTTCTGGCAAATGAGAAAAGAGCCTTGAATCTTTCAGGTACTCGAATAGACTTTGATTTTCCTGAAACAGGAGAGGGCGAATCGATGTTTCTAAATGTGCTGGTGTGTTGTCGGCTGCCTGTTTTTCTGCTAGGGGTAGGAGCGAAGATTCGCTATTGGTTTCGGGCCCTAATAAAAACCACTTTTCCAATAATTCCAAGAGTCTTGTTCGGCTGATAGGCTTGGAGAGATGGTCGTCCATTCCCACCTTTAGACATCGCTCGATATCGCTTTTCATTGTATGGGCGGTCATGGCGATGATCGGAATTTTTTTAAATGTTGCCGATGTTTGTCCATCAAACCCCAGACGGCGTTCCTTTTCAAGTTTTCGAATCTGAATGGTTGCCTCATAGCCATCCATCTCCGGCATTTGGACATCCATGAGGATGAGGTTGTAAGGTCTTTTTTCGTAAGCTTCCAATGCCTGTATCCCGTTTTCTGCCAGATCGACGTCATATCCGGCTCGATGCAGATGCATCATGGCTACTTTTTGATTGGTAGGGTAGTCCTCAACCAGGAGGATGCGACGCTTCTGCCGATGAGGGGCAGTAATCGTATGCCGGGTGATTAAGTTTCGCTTCGTTTCGTGATCCTTGTTTTTGGTAGATTTCAGCGCTGCGATGATTGTTTTGCGAAACTCGATTTCTCGAATAGGTTTGCTTAAGTACGCCTCGATGCCTAATTCTTTACATATGTTCCCATCCCCTTTCCTGCCCGCAGAAGCGAAAACAAGCATCGGTATTTTTCCAAAGGGTTCTATTTTTTTGATGTTTGCTGCAACGCTAAAATCGTTCAATCTAGACATTTCCGCATTAATAATCAGCAAGTCAAACGCCGTATTTGAAGTAGCCGCATTTTCAAGTATAGAAATCGCTTCTTTTTCGCCCTCGACTTCAACAACATGACAACGCCAATTCCTGAGATAATCGGTTATAATAAATTGACTTGCCCGGTTGTTATCGATCAACAATACTGTGATGGTACTCAAGTCGATGTCTTCTTCAAGATGGAACGCCTCTTGACTCGTTTGTTTTGCCAAGACGATGGTAAACCAAAAGGTGCTTCCAACACCGACTTCGCTTTCCAGACCGATTTCGCCCTTCATTAATTCAACGAATCGTCTGGATATCGCTGTTCCCAAACCGGTTCCTCCATACCGTCGAGTCGTTGAACCATCTGCTTGAGTAAAACTTTCAAAGATGGATGCATGTTTCTCTTTGGGAATGCCAATGCCGGTGTCTTCGACCGTAATACGGAGCACGATTTGATCACCAAGTTCTTTTTCTAATTTTCCCTTGATCGAAATTTTTCCCCGGCGGGTAAATTTAAGCGCATTGTTCGTGAGATTGTTTAACACTTGCCGGATACGTCCCGGATCACCAACCAATCGTGTGGGGATTTCATCGGATAGATCGAAACTAAATTTCAAACCTTTTTGTTCTGCTCTCAACGAGAAACTGTTGAACATATCCTCTGCTAACGTGTTCAGATTGAACGGAATTTCTTCGATCTCCAGCTTACCAGCCTCTATCTTGGAAAAATCAAGGATCTCATTCACAACATGCAGGAGCGATGTCGCTTCGGTATCCATGATATGAAGAAGAGATTGCTGGCTGTCGTTAAGGTCGGTGTCGGCTAACAATTCCATCAATCCGTTGATACCGTTGAGAGGGGTTCTGACTTCATGACTCATATTGGCTAGAAATTCAGACTTACTCTGATTTGCCTCATCGGCTTGTTTCTTGGCGAGATATAAATCCTCCTGAATCAGATGTAGTTTGTCCAGCATCTTTCCAAACAGGCTCGCCAGGTGTCCAATGGCATCATTTGCCGTAACGTCAATCTGATGATCCAGTGTCCCTTTCTCTGTAACCGATGAAATAATGTTTCTTAATGCTTTGAGCCTCTGTTGCAAAACAACAAAAAACAGCACCTGGAACATGAGTGCCAGCAAATAAATAACGATGAATGTTAGAAATATAGTGTTTTGTATTTTTAAAAAAAGAGTATTTGTATCCCCAATATCCTTTGCTGTGGCAAGACTCGTTTCATTCACGGAAAATCGGAGTTTTATGGCCACTTGGTCGATGGCTTCTTCAATCAGATTAATGGTTTTGATCAATTCGTTGACCATGTCTTCTGAATCTCTTCCTAGTTGCTGCAATTGGAATGAGGCAACCGTTTCCTTCATGTCATGAAAAATATCTTCCGCGATTCCTACATGTTCTTGTAGTGATTCCAGCATTTCCTGCGGGAGATGTGACCACAATTGGTTGATCTGCTGTTGATTCGAAATCAAATTGGCGACAATTTTCGTTATTTGATCTCTCGTTCTGTCAGGGTCCAGGACAATGAGTTCAAATTCGTATCGATACATCAGAATGGTGGCTCGTTGTGTCTCAATCAAATGTCGAAGTGGAATGGTTTCCTCCAATAGTTGTTGTATTTGCTCAACCAAATTTTCAGATCGGGATAAATTTTCTTGGTTTTGTGCCATGCCTGCTTCCGTTGTCTCATGCAGGAGCCAACCGCTAATGCTTGTCAACACAACCAGGGTGATGAGATTGAAAACCATAATATAATGAATGGGCCATTTTTTATTATTCATGGAGGCATTAAAACTGGAAGATTAATGTTTCTGATATGGTGTGTTGATCATTTTCAGAATGATTGAAAACTGCAATTCCACCTTTAATCGCTTTTCCTTTGACGAAAATGACATCATCGGCATTTCCCGTATTCAATTTTCTTTTTAACTCAAGGTACCAGCTTTTATTCGTCCAAATACCTTTTGCTTTGATATCGGCAACCGAACCGTGAGGCTCTTTATTTATGATATATTTTGGCATGAGATTTTGTTGTTTTTTGCGGTAGCGTTTTGTTATATACAGTTGGCTTCCTTTATCACTCGGACGAAAAAAGTAGATGTCTTTCCCCTGCCGATCCTGTGTTTTATAAGATCTCAACATCTTCAGTGAAGAAACGGTGGTCATCTTATCGTGAACCAGGCCGATCGGATTTGAACGAGATGCTTTCCAATGCCACATATCGGCTTTAAAGTTATTTCCTGAAAGCCAATCGGTAGTATAATTCCCTGTCATTTCAAACTGTATTGCTAAACGGTCCTCCCTCTGCGGTCCATTCACGTATTTGTTTTTTTGTTGATCCCACACAAAAGGTTTATGAACAATATCATGGGTTTCATCCTGCCATCTGATGAAAAAGTAGACAGAGTCTCCAAAGACTCCCCCCTTGATATAAAGTTCTTTGACGCTATCCTCAAAAGCGGACGTTTCTTTTTTCAATGGAATAAGAACCTCCGAGAGTCCTTTCCAATCGCTGTCCAATCCGTCCAATACAGGTTCTGATGTCAAATGATGGATTTTGATGGTTTGTCCGCTAAGATTCGTCGTCAACAACATGAAAAAGCTCAACCCAATCATTAAAATCTTTTTTTTGTAACAGGTTTTTGTCATCCTCACTCAATCCTTTCAAAGATGCTGTAAGATATTTTGTATAAAATTTCACCCCCCGGAACGTTTGACAGTATAGCCTTGTTTTTTCAGTTCTTCTATCAGTAATTCTCGATGATCGCCTTGTATTTCAATAATCCCTTCTTTGAGCGTGCCACCGCTGCCGCATTTTTGTTTGAGCTGCTTTGCCAGTTTCTGTAAATCCTGATATCCTAGGGGAACTCCAGTAACGGTGGTCACCCCTTTGCCTTTACGTCCTTTTGTTGATCTCCCCACCCTGATAATTCCATCCCCTCTGGCAACTTCCTGCTTTTGTGAGCATTTGCATTTAGCCAGGGTTGTCCCGCATTTTGGGCAAATGCTGCCATGTTCGGTTGAGTAGACTAGAACACCATCCTCATTTTTTTTTGTTGCCATTTCTATTTTCTGATAAATGTGCTTGGTTTAAGATAATTCATATTCACGCTTCTTCATAGAAATACATCGCATTCTTCCCGAAAACCTTCAAGCGGCAGCAACGAACTAACCGTGGAAAACTTCGAAAAAAAGTGTTAAGACTCCGTATGTAGAAAAGAAATCACAAACCTTTGATAATCAAGTATCTTTGATGGATGGAATTATGCGTATTTACCAACGCCAATGCAGAATAGCGATATTTCTGATTAGCCTGGGATTCTGTTTTGCGGCACCATTTAATGGATGGGCTTATAATCCAGAGCACCTGGCTCAATTGCTGGAATCCAAAACATGCCTGCGATGTGACTTGAGTGATATCGTATTGGACGATGTGGACTTGAACAATGCCGATTTAAAAGGTTCAAATTTACAAGGAGCTGTCCTGAGCGATATCACAATGGTACGAGCCAATCTAACAAGAACTAATTTGAGAAATGCTGTATTGGATGATGTGGACTTCAGCGATGGTGATTTGGAAGGTGCTGATTTGGAAAGCGCGACTCTGACGGATGTCAAATTGACGAGAGCCAATCTAGTCAGGGTTAATTTGCAAAATGCGATGCTGGATGACTGTCAACTCAGACGCGCTGTTTTCATTGACGCGAATCTGCAGCATACAACGCTGCACGAGGTGAACCTCCAGCGGGCCGACTTTCAAGAAGCCAACCTGTCTTTTGCAATAATCAGGAACAGTGAGCTGCAGGAAGCTCAGTTCAATGAAGCCACCATGAGGAATGCGCAAATACTGGGAGTTGATGCTGCCGAATTGCGTGCTCATAAAATAGATCTGCGGGGAGGAAAAATACTGGGAGCCAATATGGAAAAATCCAGTTTCCGCCAGGCACGTTTGGATGGTGCTAAAATCATGGCCGCCAATTTCACGGGCAGTGACTTTGTGGAAGCCAGTATGATCAATATTTATATCAATGCAGGAACGTTTCTAGGATCTGATTTTTCGGAAGCCAACTTACAAAATGCTACGCTGCATAATGCCAGTTTTGAAGCAGCTTTGTATACCCTGGCTAATCTCAACAATACGGATATTGCCGCATCCAATTGGGATCATGTTGTTTTGCAAGGAGCAACCATAGAAGGAGCCTCATTCCGGGGGGTGCATTTTAAAGAGGCCATTTGGACCGATGGAAGTCGTTATATTCCTCCAGGGTTTTTGGAGCAGGAGCCTCATGGGACATTCATGAAACAATGGATCATGAAGAGTATTGAAGACAATTCAGAGGAATTGCTCACGCTGGCGATCCTGATTTTGCCGGAAGGAAATACAGTGGTAGTGCCTGCTGTTTTGCTGATAGGCTTGGGACTGTTTCCAATCTTTTATTTCTGTAGGCGGAGGAGTAATTTACTTTTCTATGGGGGTATACTGCTGCTGAGCGTTGGGGTATTGCTGCTCTTATTTACCAACATGATGATTCAGATATTGCAGGTTGGATTTTTATGGGAAGTGCTGCTGGTATCTTCCATTTGCTTTGTAGTAGGAGCCTCCTGCGGTTTTTTTGATGCTTTGTTTGGCGGAACTTCTCGTAAAACGGTAATGGTCCTTTGGTCAATTCACGGCATCTTGACCGTCTTTTTTATTGGCGTGTCTATCGCTTTTTATCAGCCTGAAAAAACGATTCTGCCATGGTTCAAGATTGCAGAAATGGCCCTGATGTTGATTTTATTGTTTCTCTATAAGTTTTTGCCGCTCATCACCATCATTCAGGGGGTCAGAAGAAAAAATCCAGATGCCCTCATTGCCGTCAGTACCCTTCTTGCGGCAATTGTCCTTGCACTCCCAGCTGTGATTTTTCAGACGACATGGGCCGGTCAGCTGAGCCTGCTGGGAGGCTTGCTCTTTATTGCTACACCATTGATGATCATCTTTCAAAGAACGATGAGAACCCAAAATAAAATGGAATCTTATGCCAGTCAACTGAAAGAGCAATCCAATAATCTGGAAGTAAAGAATCAGGAACTGTC
Source organism: SAR324 cluster bacterium (assembly GCA_015231885.1). Lineage (GTDB taxonomy): Bacteria > SAR324 > SAR324 > SAR324 > NAC60-12. Next base: position 14,530 of record JADGAT010000056.1, on the reverse strand, counting down.
GCGTTTGGACCAACTGAAAGATGAGTTTTTGGCCAATACCACCCATGAATTGAAAACACCTCTGAATGGAATGATTGGTATTACCGAATCGATGTTGGCTGGAGCCGCAGGGAAACTCACGCTGCCTCAACAACAAAACCTGGCCATGATTTCAACCAGCAGCCGACGTTTGGCAAATCTGGTCAATGACATTTTGGACTTTTCCCGCTTGAAGCATAAATCCCTGGACTTGCAGACCAAACAAGTTGATTTATGGGCGATGTCTCAACTGATCGTGACCCTATCCAAGCCGCTGCTAAAAGATCAGTCGGTGGAATTGATCAATGACATTTCTCCAGATTGTCCTGCCGTTGCTGCAGATGAGAACCGTCTCCAGCAAATTTTTCATAATCTGGTTGGTAATGCCATCAAGTTCACGCCACAGGGGACAATCAAGATTTCTGCAAAGGAACGTGGAGCGATGATTGAAGTTGCCATCCAGGATACCGGCATTGGGATTGCTGCTGATAAAACAGAACGTATTTTCGAATCATTTGAACAGGCTGATGGATCCACAGCAAGGGAATATGGAGGAACCGGACTGGGGCTGTCCATCACCAAACAGCTGGTGGAACTGCATGGCGGAAAAGTCTGGGTCACTTCACAATTGGGAGAAGGCAGTACATTCTTTTTTAGCTTACCCATCGCCCTGCAGAATAAATGGCCTGTCGCAGAAACCTCACAGCTTCTTTCAGAACGCGCCCACACTTTTGAAAACGATCTGCCCGAAATGACAGATAACGAGGGATCCATGGTATCTTCTTCCGAATCGAATCACCATTTCCATATTTTGGCAGTTGATGATGAACCAATCAATCTCCAAGTTCTGGTCAATCATCTCTCTTTACACAATTATCAGGTCACCCGTGCCTCAAACGGAGAAGAAGCATTGCGTTTCTTTGACCAGGACATGCCATTTGACCTGGTTCTGCTGGATGTGATGATGCCTAAAATGACAGGCTATGAATTGTGCCAGCACATTCGTGAGAAATTTCCGGCACACCAACTTCCCATCATTCTCCTGACTGCAAAAAATCAGGTTTCTGAGCTGGTCACTGGATTCAATGCAGGAGCCAATGATTTTTTAACAAAACCCATCTCCAAAGATGAATTGCTGCCCCGAATTGAGACGCATGTTCAATTGTCCAAAATCAATTTAGCCTATAGCCGGTTTGTTCCTGAAGCATTTTTGAAACTGCTGCAAAAAGACTCGATCATCAATGTACAACTGGGAGATCATGTCAAGCAGCAGATGAGTGTTTTGTTTGCTGATATTCGCTCCTTCACGACGCTTTCTGAAACAATGACCCCTGAAGAAAATTTTAAATTCATCAATTCCTATCTAAGTCAGATGGAGCCAGTGATTCTTGCTCATGGTGGAGTGATTGATAAATATATCGGAGATGCCATTATGGTTTTGTTTGATACGCCGGACAAAGCGGTGAATGCCGGTATTGCGATGCTGAAGGCTTTGGATGATTATAATACAGATCGTTACCAGGCAGGGTATCCTCCCATTCAAATTGGGATTGGAATCAATACAGGCGATTTGATGCTGGGCACGATTGGTGGCAAAAACCGTATGGATGGAACCGTTATCAGTGATGCCGTGAATCTGGCTGCACGCATGGAAGGATTGACCAAGTTCTACAAAACCCCACTGCTCATCAGCGCCCCCACTCACCAGCACCTGATAAAACAAAATGCTTACCACATTCGCTACATTGACCATGTCCGTGTGAAAGGGAAGCAGGAAATCGTTTCGGTTTACGAAGTGTTCGACAGTGATGTGGCTCCCCAATTTGATGCGAAATCCCGAATCCAGGAAACTTATCAGGAAGCCCTGGTGTTTTTCCAAAAACAGGAATGGGAGCAGGCTGCAACTCTCTTCGAGAGCTGCCTGACCGACTTACCGGATGACTATGTTTTGGAGATGTACCTCCAACGCTGTCGGGATGTTCCTAAGAACCAGGAGGAGGGCCTGTAGGTGCTCCGCTCGGAGCATCTGTTGGGATTCCTGTCGTATCTCCGCTTGCAGGCGCAGACGTTGTGTCGGTTCCTGAACTGGAGCTGCTGTCATCGAGCAGGCCCTCTGCTTCCCCAAAAGCCATATAGATTCCATATTCTCCCAGAGTTTGACCATCCAGATGGGTGGTGCTGGTCCAAAAGAAGGGATAATCGGTGTTACCGGCCTTGTCATTGATAGAAGTGATAGAAAAAAGTGAAGAGATGGCCGCAGAGTTTGTAGTATCCGGTGACCGAGTGTAATCTAAAATACTGTGCAGCTCTTTGGCATTGGGCAGTCTCCAGTCACTGGCACCAGCAAAAGTCATGTCTTCACAAAAACTCAAAGCTTCCTGCCATTTCAGGGAACCGTCATTGTTTGTATAGCCGCTGAGGCTTCGGACACTGCTGTCGCCGCTGTCCACTTTCATCCAAGTCAGTCCTGTAGCATTGTCTGTTATGGTATTATTGCCATTGTCCTGGAAATCGTTGGTTCCATAATTGGTATTGCCGCGGACAAATTTTGCGTAATACGTTTTAGTTCCCAAGTCTACAGTTTTGGGATAGCATTTGATTCGGCCATCAGCCAGGTTGACACCAAAAAAGCATTCAAATTCCCCGGCTGCCACATCGACCATCACCTGGCTCACATAAGTGGCCGTGGTAATATATTGGGCATCAATATAACGGTTTTCGGAAGGGTACTCAAAGTCAAAATAAGTAGTATTGAGGTAAGGAACGGCATCATCGGGCGCTGTGCTACTGGTCAAGTCTCCTGAGCCTGTCGCTCCACTGAACTGAATGAGAGAATACATTTCCTGAATACTGGGAACTCTCCAGTCGGAATACCCTCCTGTCGTAGCAGAGGCAGCTGCAGAAGCCGCACTGTCCCACTCCATGGTTTGGAATCCCTTTTGCCACATCAAACCGGTCACATTATCAGTAACGGTTTGGTCTCCATTGTCTGTGTAGCTGGGGGTATTTCCCGAATATTGAGCATCCTGGCCATGGTAAGACGCTCCCTCGGCAGGGCAGGATATTTCTCCGCTTGTGCCGTCATCGTAACATTTATTTTGTCCTGAGTCGGCGATAGGGTACTTGTTGGCAGTGTTTGCACTGGAATCGTCTCTCACACAACGAGCATAGTTGTAGATGTAAACAACATCTCCCTGAGGGCCATGACCATCGGAGTAGTCATCAGGGTCTCCGCTTTTGGGGTCGCTTCGCTGTGCACCAGCTCCATGGACATCGGCAAGGACTTTTCCATTGGAGAGTGTGGAGACGCTGCTGGTATCGCTGCTCATGTCACCTGAGGCGGATGTGTCCGAAGTTCCTGATGGTACGGAAGTTCCGCTACTGGGAGCAGTGGTCTCTGTTGTGGTATCATCAGTACTGCTGTCGCTACCCCCACCACCTCCGCCGCCACAAGCGGGGATACTGGCAATTAAAACCAATGCCAGTACAAGTAATAATAGATTCCAAAATGTTGCGGCTTTTTTGTTTTTTCTCATAGGTTCTCCAAATGAAATGTGGTGATCAAAAAGGGAGGTGATCACATTTTGGTCAACCCCAAAATGTTGCAGATATTTTATTGAAACGATTAATCAAATAAAGTCTAATGATGATTTTCTATTCAATATAAGACGAAAAACAATGTGTCAATTTTATTTTTTTTCAATCGAATGATTGCGTTGTCGTGTCAGCGAGTGATCCGATTGGAAGGCAATTGGACTGTTGATGATTTTAGGGGCTCCCAGTGTGTAATCTTTTAGGAACCGTGGGATTTTTCGTCCGGGTTTGATCAAAGTGTCTTTCAAAATGAGATCCCTGATTTTAAGTGGATCCATGTGCTGCTCTGAAACGAGGTAATGGTATAATGTTTCAGCATACTGATCCAACGGAATTCCGTAGGTTTTCCCGAGGTGATGGTGAGAGTATTCAGACAATTTAAAAAACTCATCAAACGGATTGGATACGCCAAACAGACATTCCATCGTTTGAATAAAATTACCGGAATTGTAATAATGGTCCCAGTATTTGGCAAATCGCTTCAACTGGCTCATCAACTCAAAATTCAAATCGGCGTTGCTTTTGATTTCATAAGGAGGATGCGCCTCGTAGACCATCTGGTGAGTGTGAGTGTGCTGGATAATGGAAGTTCCTTTGAGGTACTTTAAGATGCCCACTTGAATTTCTGGAATGCCCAGGGCAACCAGTTGATTCAGATCTTCTTTAACAGTATCTAAACTGGCACCAGGTAACCCTATGATCAAGTCCACATGCAGATGAATGTTTGTATGTTGTCGGAGGTAATTCAAAGTGTCTAAAGCTTTTGTTTTGTTTTGCTGTCTGCCAATCAATGTGGAAACATCTTCATCGAAAGTCTGAATTCCCACTTCAAATTGCACAGCCCCTTCTTTGAACTTTGCAATAGATTCCTTCAACGCTACAGGCAAACGGTCAGGAATCACTTCGAAATGAAGAAAATAATCCTGTTCAGGAAATTCTTCTAAAAAAAAGGACAAAATGGCAATGGACTGTTTGATATAAAGATTAAAAATTCGGTCTACAAATTTGAATTGCCGGGCTCCCCGGCGATACAGTTTTTTAATTTCAGATAAGAATGGAGCCGTTTCAAATGCACGGACCCCTTTATCCAGGGAGGATAAGCAAAATTGACAGTAAAAAGCACAACCTCGGGATGCCTCAACATATATTTTTCGGTGGGCAATATCGTGATCGGTATAGAATTCATAGGGCAAAATCAATTTTTTGACATCAACGGGATCCTGCGGCAGAACTTTTGCGCGGGGAGCCTTGTTATTGAGAATGTCCCGACACAGTTTTGTGAACGCTTGATCTCCTTCTAGTGCGATAATGTAGTCTACCAGATCCGACAGTCCATCAGAAACACCATAACTCACTTCAGGGCCTCCAATCACGATCTGTATTTCGGGATGAGTTTGTTTGAGGAGGGCAATTCCTTGAGAGAGGACATCAATATTCCAAATATAAATGCCCATTCCAATGATTGTCGGATGACAGGAAAGCCATTGATCAACCATGGTTTGAGGGGAGCCTTTAAGCGTATGCTCGATCAGAACCGTGCGGCTTTGCAGCTCCTGCATATTGGCATAAAGGTACCTCAGCCCAAGAGAACTATGAGAATATTTAACATTAGCGGTTGTCAAAACGATCATGCCGTAGATCCTGATAGTATAAATTTTTGATTAACGACCTTAGGAATGCTCAAACAATAACTTCGCAAATCCACTTGTCTTTTTAATGATCTTCAGTTTTTCTTTCTTTTCCAGTTCGTTCTGTTGCTATGATCAGATGCTTCTATCAAACTGCTCTCATCTATGCAAAAGATGTCCCCCACATCCGCTGGCTTTCTTTTTGCAAATTACTACAGACGGATGAAACAAACCTCGAATTTTTGAAAACTTTCATGTATATCCCACTGAGACAGTAAGAATTCATAAACACTTGATTATCAGAGATTTGGCTGTGCCCACAAAAGCAAGTAATAAATTTTGGAATATTCTGCAAAAGAAAAGTGAACCCAGAAAAGAGGATTCTCAAAAAGAGCCTTCTCAAAAAGCCCCCCCTCGTGATAAGGAAAAAAAAGAAAAGGCTGTGGGATCTGTCTTGGAGGAGCGCAATTTTGAACGTCAATGGAAGGCCTTGGTCTCTTTGTACAGCCGTCTTCCGTCCCATCCTCCCTTGGAAAAAGTAGAAGCTCAGTTACATGAAACTCTCAATCTTTTGCAATCGACCACTTTATCTCAAAAATTATCAGATACATTTCCTGATGAAAATTTAAGCGAGCTGCAGCAAAAATCTGAAGAAGACTATCATAAAATGTATCAAGTCAACCGCAAGCGAGTCCAATCAATGGTGGCATTGTCTCCTGTGGAATTGCAGCAAGTGATTGCAGAAGGCCTGATTCTATTTCATATCAATCCGGAAGACCATCCGCCTTTGGGAATATCCGTTTTAATGCGTGAAGAAGCCGACAGCCAACCTGCTGTAAAAGAAATGGAATTCCCCCTTTTTCCACAAAACAGTCCTTGCGGCATTGACAGGGTGGATGAATTTTTCCATGTTGGCAAGAACTTACCGGAAGGCAAACAACAATTGCCAGCGGTGGAATTATTAGAAGATCACCCTGAACTTCAGCAAGCCTGGAATAAACAGTATGAATATCAGATTAAAGCCATCACGGCTGTTGGAAGTTTAGGAGGTATTGCCCATAAGGTCGATTCCAATCTTGATCTTCAAGTGATCGTGGGGTCGGAACCGGACTTCCTCTGTGCCTGGAATGATGCGGACTTTTTTCTTGCCGCTATGTGCACTATCCTCCAAAACGTGCAGCAAGGGTTCTTTCATGACTATTTGTCCGCGGAGAAGCAGAAATCGTTAGGGGTGTATTGCAGGAAAAAATTACACGCACACTGCGTTTCCGAACTCACCGAAGAAGAATTGTCTAACGTGGAAATCCTCTTTCCCAGCACTTTCCAAAAATTTATGGAAGACCAGACATGGAAATTGTTTGGTCAGTTGAATATTAAAGCACAGCAGCAGTTTTTTATCAAGTATGCGATCATCGTTCTGCAGGAGCTGCCGGAATTGATTTCTTATTTCAAATACCTTTTGGTCGTGTTCCCGTTTTTACGCAGTATACCAAAAGAGCAGATTCAATTGCGCTGCTTTCCATATAGTCCTCCCAAGCTTTCTCCAGAACATGTTTTGAAGTGGTTGACCAAGTTTTATGCTGAGCAGCACCTGGGATCGCAACAGGTCGTCCAGCTCAAGCAAAAATATGCGGCCAAACAAAATATTGAGATGGAAAAAATCAACCCTGCTATTTCTCATAAACTACTGCTGCATCACTTCCAGCAAAACCCAAGGCGTTATCGCATTTTGCAAGGATTTTTGGAATTTCTGGCAAGTCGGCAGAACTATTTCAAGCGGCAGGGGTTCTCACAAACTTTTGTGTTGCTGCAGAAAAAATTTGACCCGCAGCAGGCGAATCTCAAGCCTGCTCATTTGTCACAATTTTCAAAAAAAATAACCAAGGCTTTCCAGCAGCGGATGGAGGAGTTGTTGTTTAATTTTTGCGATTGGAGTGCTGTGCAGAAGGAAGGCGAAATGGAGGTCCCTTTACATATAAAAGTGAAGCATGTCGAACGCTATTTGGGATATAAATATCCACAGGTTGAAACACGCATTTTTCACCACTTTTTGCGTCGTCAGAAACAGGGAAAGCATGTGCCTTTTTTGGCACTCCCGGAAAGCACAGAAGCCAATGGTTATTTATTCAATGATGTTGTACTGAATACATCTCTGTTTCTGGCAGGCACAATGCCGCTTCCGTTTATTCTGCCTGAATCAATAAGGAAATGGGCACGTGCGGAGATTTATCCAAAGTCGTCGTGGCCGTTTATCAATGACCAGGGAAAAACTTTTTTTCTGAATCAAATTTCAGACTGGGGCCCCAGTCAGCTCTCTATGCAGGAAATTTATTCCCATAGTCTACCCATATTCCTGCATGAAAGTTTGAAAATCCACCGCCGGCGGCTGCTGCACGGACTGTGGAGCTGCTTCTGGGTTGAGATGCTCTGCTGCCGTATTGATGAACCAGCATCCACGAGTGTGAGTGACTTGCTGCAGCATCCGGAAAAACGGTATTTTTTGAAACAAGCGCCTGACCATGAGTGGAGCATGATCTTTGTGCAGATGGAAGAAGAATATCCTTTCCTTCTGTATGATCCGGCCTGGATCAAGTTTACGGAAATGCTGTTTCGTTTCGATAATGAAGAAATTCGGAATCATATTATTTTTGTCTTTTCACAGTATATTCGCATTACAGATATTGTTGACGGCTCCAGTCAAACATTTGCTCCCCTTCGTAAACCTTCAGACCCCAATTGGCGAAACAATGCGCTCATCAGGTTTTATGAGGAATTTTTTAAAGAACCACAAGAACGGATGCTGCTCTATTTGTTTGCTCAAGGGAGGGATGACATTGCCCATAAGGTTGAGGAACGACTCAAAGTTATCATTCTGGAATCTATGAACCGCCTTAAAAACAAACTGTTAGAGGTTGAAAAAACGAATGCCGTCGCACAGCTTTCCCGGACCCTGCTTGCGAAAGGGGTGGAAGAAAAAAATGTGTCGGCGTTTCAGACCAGAGTGAATGAGCACTTTCAGGAAAAGGAGCGCGAATTTTTCATTTTGGGTGAAGATGCCTTCCAACCAGCGGGGAAAAACCGATCCATTGAGGAAGAGACTGCTTCTGACCCGCAAGTGCAGGCAATGCGGGATCAAGACATGGCTATTGCTGAAACACTGGCAGCTGATTGTAAGGAGATGGCGATCCCGTTGGAAAAGGAGGCTCTTTTTTCTATCTTGCTTTCCTCACACATTGCCGTTGCTGGCGATCCCAAAGAATGTCAAGTGTTTCACAAGCTGCTTTTGAAAAGTTTCAACCCTTTACCCACCCAGGTTTATGAACCGGTTTCAAAAAATCTGAGAGTGCCCCGCAAAAACATCAGACTGCGCTATAACAATCGAAAACGCCGCTGGGGATTTTATACGGCCATCAGCAAACACGAAGCCGTGATGTCTGGAGCCAGCGGTCAGCAAATCGCAGATAGTGAAAAACTGATGTTTGAAATGGGAATTGCCGAAGGTTTGGCTCGTTGCGTTTTTAGCGGTTTCATTGGTATTGATTCCTGGAATTTGACCAATTTCATCAAGGAGAGTACCACTGAGACAAAAAAGAAACAAGCGATCAGCAACATGTCTTCCAATGCATTGCAGGAATTGGCATTCATACTGCACCGATTCTTTGCCGAAGATTGTTTTTCACCCAGAGAGATTCTGGAAGACCGGCGTTACGTGCGAGAAGTTTGTGTGGCTTGCAATGTCAATTATCTTGGATGCATTTCTCTCATCATCCGGGATAGTTTTGGTGATCATTACGTTGTCAGTTACGACATGAATAAAATTAGACTAGGTGTCCCTCCCCATTTTCAGATCACAAGTGATATTAGTTTTCCTCAGTTTTTTTTACAGCTGAATAACGCGGAAGGCCGTAAACTGTTCATGCAGAAACTCTATAGTCTCAATATTCCATTTGATGAGAAACACCCGCCAAAATTTCAAGTGTGGGTCAATTATGGAGATTTTGCATTGACGGCAAGCCCTAACCATTATCGCATCTATATCCAAGGTATCACTGATTATCTCTGGCCTGCAGAAAAGATTGCAGGACCGGATTTTTTGTCCCCTCTGGTATTAGATGAGACTTTCGATAAAATCGGACGTGCAGCAATCGAAAAATTCAAAGAAAGAGAGAGATGAGTAGAAATTTTTCATTATTAAATCAGGATGAAAAAGGTAGATGCTGTTGAAAATTCTATTGGGATAGAAAACTGCATTCGTTGTGACAGCCCCGATATCACCTGGTATTACTCTGATAAAACGGAAGGTTACTATGTCTGTGAGTGTCAGCAATGCGGTTCTTTTTCAGAGGTCATGAGAGCCGATGTTTACGAAAAATATAAGCCTGGTAAACCAAGAAAAACCGGAGATCAGGAAGAACCCTGGATCAGCCGGTTGACCCCTAAAGGCGGTTTTTCGTTCAAAGATCGCCGAACCACTATGATTGAGCGTATTTTTCTGAAAATCAGGAATAAGCGTTCCGACAGCGAATAGTGACGCAGACGGTGTGATCAGTTCTTATTTCTGATTCAATGCTTCCAACTCTTCCCAGCGCTCATAAAGCACCTCCACCCGCCCTTCTGCTTCTTCACATCGAACACATAATGCGGCCAAACGCTCGGCATCACTCATGATCTCAGGATCCTGGAGCTGCTGCTGGAGTGAGATTACAGATTCTTCTGCCTTTTGGATCTTTGTTTCTATGCGATTCAGTTCCTTTTGTTCTTCATAACTGAGTTTTCTAACTTTCTTTTTTTTAGGAGAATTTGTGTCATTGGGGGATTCGGGTATTGTTGAATTTTGAGTCTGGAGCCACTGGTCATAATCCGCATAAAATTCCGCGCTTCCGCTTCCATCAAGATAGAGAAGCATATCACTGAGCCGATCCAGGAAAAACCGATCATGAGTGATCAGAACAATGGCGCCTGGAAATCCTTCAAGGCTTTCTTCAAGGACCTCAAGCGTTTGGATATCCAGATCATTGGTGGGTTCATCCAATAACAAAATATCTGCAGGCTGCAGCATCAAATGAGCAACCAGAACACGAGCTCTTTCTCCGCCGGATAGTTGAGAAAGAGGCAAGTCCAGTTGTTCACTTCTAAAGAGAAACCGTTTTGCCCAGGATACAATGTGGAGAGGACTTCCTCGATAGATGACGGTCTCCCCAGCAGGAGAGAGCGCTTGCCTTAAGGTTTGATCGGGGTTCAGCTGATCTCGGTGTTGATCAAATGTGACAATTTTCAGATTATCTGCCTTTTTGATGGTTCCAGCATCAGGCAAGGATGTCCCGTTCAATAGATTCACCAGGGTTGTTTTGCCGCTTCCGTTTTGTCCGATCAATCCCAGGCACATACCAGGAGAGAGGATCACATTGAGGTTTTCGAAAATGAGATTTTCATTTCGCCTGATTTCCAGACCTTCTGCTTCCAAAAGTTTTTTGGTTTTTCGATGAGTTGCATCAAAATCTATTTGCGTGGTTCGATTCTGGGTATTCCGTTCTTTTACCTGGCGTAATTCATCCTGGAGCTGATGAGCATGATCGATGCGGAATCGAGCTTTTGTGGTACGTGCCCTGGGTCCTCTCTGCAGCCATTCCAATTCGCGTCTTACTTTGTTAGAAAGCACCATTTCCTGTTCGGCCTGTTCGTTTATAAGGGCTTCCCGCCTTTTAAGAAATTCGCTATAGTTGCCTTCTACTTTGAGGAATCCCTGGGGATACTGCCGATTTAAATCAATAATCCGGTTGGTAGTATTTTCCAAAAAGTAACGGTCATGGCTCACCAGGACAAAGGCAAAGCTAGCCTCTTTCAGAACTTTTTCCAACCATAAAATTCCATCCAAATCCAGGTGATTGGTGGGTTCGTCCATGAGCAGCAGGTCTGGCTGCTGGATCAAAGCACATAAGATGGCCAGTCGTTTAACCCATCCTCCAGAGAGAGTTCCCACTTGTTGTTCTGCATTGATCAACTCCATACGTTGTTTTATTTCACGAATACGCTGGTAGCGTTCCGCTTCTTCCAACTCCTCTGAAAGTGAGTCAAACAAGGTTTCTTCAACCGTCCTTTTCGGATTGAATTGATCCTCCTGGGAAAGGTAAACCAGATGTGTGCCGCGTTTCAGAGAAATCTGTCCACTGTCTGGCTCTTCGAACCCCATCAGCATTTTCAAGAGAGTGGTTTTTCCTGAACCATTGGGGCCTATCAAACCAAGACGTTCATTAGCAAAAAAGCCTAAAGAAATATTGGAAAACAGGGGGAGGACACCATAAGATTTGCTAATGGACTGGGTGCTGATATACAAGGTCATAAATCGTATCTTTAATGCTGTTCCATCGTTTCATGAAAGGAAATTCTCGGCCAATGTTCCATGGTGTACTCCAGGGTCCATCGATTCGGAGACAGGTATATCAGATTTTGTCCTGTATCCAGAGCAAGACTCATTTTGAACTTGTTTTCAAATTCTTGTAAATGTTTCGGGTCATCGCAGCTGATCCAGCGGGCACAGTCCAAATTGGCAGGCGTGTAGTAGGCATCGACGCCGTATTCATGCTTGATCCGTTCTTTGATCACATCAAACTGCAGAATGCCGACAGCCCCGAGGATGTAGTCATTGGTTGCCAGTGGTCGAAAACATTGAACCACACCTTCCTGGGCCAATTGTGTCACGCCTTTCTGCAGTTGTTTCATTTTCAGCGCATTTTGAATCCTGATAATTTGGAAGTGCTCTGGAGCAAAATGAGGAATTCCTGTGAATTTCAAAGGCTCTTTGACCGTGAAGGTATCTCCTATCTGGATGGTCCCGTGATTTGGGATGCCAATGATGTCTCCGGCATAAGCTTCTTCTACGGTGGAACGTCCCTGGGACATAAAAATGATAGGATTCGAGACTTGAATGTCCTTGCCTGAACGGTGGTGACGGATTTTCATCCTTTGTGTGAATTTGCCGGAACAAATACGCAGGAAGGCAATACGGTCCCGATGAGCGGGATTCATGTTTGCCTGAATCTTAAAAACCACTCCTGAAAAGATTTCTTCATAAGGAGAAATGTCACGGGTGGTGGTTTTACGTATGCCAGGAGGAGGGGCGAGTTCGACCAAAGCGTTCAACAATTCCTGGACACCAAAATTATTGATGGCGCTTCCAAAAAACAGAGGGGTTTGCTCTCCGGCAAGAAATGCTTTGGCATCGTAAGTCCCGGCTGCGCCTTCCAGCAATTCAATGTCTTCACGCAGCTCCTCAGCCTGAGAACCCAGCAGCTCATCTAAACGGGAATCGGTCAGATCTTTAATATGAATTCCTTCGGTCACCCGGTCATTTTGAGATGAGGAAAACAGGTGCAGGGAGTGATTGTATAAATTGTAGGTGCCCTGAAACCGTTTTCCCATCCCAATCGGCCATGTCATGGGAATACACTCAATTTTCAGATTTTTTTCAACATCAGCAATCAAGTCCAGAGGAGACAACCCCTCCCGATCCAATTTGTTGATGAAGGTCATGATGGGGGTCTGCCGCATGCGGCAGACATCCATCAGTTTAATGGTTTGTGGCTCCACTCCCTTTGCACTGTCAATGACTACCAGGGCACTATCGACAGCAGTGAGAACCCGGTATGTGTCTTCAGAAAAATCCTGATGCCCTGGCGTGTCCAGAAAATTGATTTCAAAATCTTTGTAGGAGAATTTCATCACAGAGGTGGTCACGGAGATACCACGCTCCTGTTCGATATTCATCCAATCGCTGGTTGCGTGTCGATTGCTTTTGCGGGATTTTACCGTACCCGCCATTTGAATAGCCCCTCCGAAAAGTAGAATTTTTTCGGTGAGGGTGGTTTTGCCTGCGTCAGGGTGACTGATGATGCCGAAAGTTCGGCGGCGGTTGATTTCTTTTTCGTTGTATTTCTTCAAAATAGCATTAGGATGAGGGTTAACAGTGAATCACCGTTGTCAGAGTGATCAATGATGGCTATACTTTTTTACCAGCATTGGGATGGCTGAGGGCTTCCATGTCAACCATATCCCAATCCATGCCTTCATTTCGGTACAATCGCTTATTGAGATTAGGGTAGTCTCCCACATCATGGGCAAGCCGCTGTCCAACAACAATGCATCTAAGAGTCTGTTTGCCATCATTGTACATGGTATGTGCTTTTCCACCTGCCCGATATCCGATGAAGTCGCCTGGATAGACTTTGTATTTGTCCTTTCCAATGGTGACCGTCGCTTCGCCTTCTAAAATATAAACGCACTCGTCCTCAAAATGATGAACATGATATTCTGTCGATTCAAAGTTAGGCTCAATTTCAACGATATGGAATCCAAATCCTGTCAAACCTGTCAAATCTCCAAGAGATTTGTTAACTCGCTGAGCATTGGAATTCAAATAGTGAGTTTTCTTTATTCCTTCAAACTCTTCAATTTCTTTTTTACTCAAAATGTAGCGTTCCATAATCCTCCTCATCGTTTGTGATGGATTCTACCAAGTGCTTGGTATGATTGTATTTCAGAAGAATAAAACCGTTTGTCATTTATTGAATCGCAAGCAGCTCTACTTCAAAAACCAAGGTCGCATTTGGGCCTATCAATCCACCAGCACCTTTCACACCATACCCGAGAGGTGCGGGGATGAACAATTCCCACTTGGAGCCGACAGGCATCATTTTCAAGGCTTCTGTCCATCCTGCAATCACCCCATTGACTGGAAAGCTCAAAGGTTCTCCTCGTTTGTATGAACTGTCGAATACTTTACCATTGAGCAATTTACCGGCGTAATGGACTGTGACGGAGTCTGTCGATCCTGGACACGCGCCATTCCCTTCTTCCAGAATACGATACTGCAGACCGCTGCTGCAAACGACCACTCCAGGCGCGGTGGCATTCTTAGTCAAAAAAGCTTCTCCCTGCGCTTTGTTTTTTTCAGCCGTTTCTTGTGAGCCGCCCAGGAGACGTTTTATCATTCCGCCGAACATAGGTTTCCTTCCTATTCCGTGATTTAGATTTAATGTCTGCTTAGAAATACTCAAACAATAACTTACCAAATCTTCTCGTCTTTTCAACTATCTTCTGCATTGCTTTATCGATTACATAGCAAGCTATGCTCCCGATAAAACGCCTTGAATCTCGATGAAAATCCTGCGTAACTTCCGCATGTCATTATTTTCGATTTTCTTAGGTCTCGTACACAAATAACCTTTACAGATGACTTGTCTTTTTCCTCGTCTACGGTGTTGTCTTCAAAGGCACATACTCCAGTATGCACA
>JADGAT010000055.1 GCA_015231885.1 SAR324 cluster bacterium | reverse complement strand
GAAGGCTGTGAAAAATTATTTACCGAATTTGCTAGTGGTGCAAAATCTGATCGCCCAGAATTAAAGCAACTTCTTGAAGAAGTACGAAGTGGAGATCTTATTGTTATTTGGAAACTGGATAGGCTTGGCAGATCTCTCAAACATTTGGTCGAGTTAGTTGAGCAACTCAATGAGAAGACAGTAGGATTGAAAAGCTTGAATGACCCCATTGATACGACAACGCCTCAGGGAAAATTAACATTCAATATTTTTGCATCGTTGGCAGAATTTGAACGGGATATAATATCAGAGCGGACTAAAGCTGGGTTGAAAGCAGCAAGAGCAAGGGGTCGTCTAGGGGGAAGACCGAAAGGTCTATCGAAAGAATCTCAATCGAAAGCTTGTGCTGCTGAAACACTTTACAATGAAAGAAAGCTGACGGTTAAACAGATTTGTGAGCAACTGAGTGTTTCGAAGGCAACTCTATATTCTTATTTGAGATATCGTGGTGTTCAAATTGGAAATAGCCAAAATGAGAATAAATCAGAGAAAATTAGCCAGGATGATACTGAACACCTGATGAAATCCATTAAAGTACTTTTATGGCTTCGTGTCGAGAATAATCAAGGTTGGATGAGGCGCAAGAAAGGGGCTAGAAAAGAAATAGAGGACTATGTATTGCGTCGGTATGACATGAGAAAATTAAAAAAGGATGGTTGGGAGTATGAGTTGACTATCTCCTACACTGACGATGATGACTTAGATGAAACCATCTATGAAATTCTGAATGAAGCTGAAAGTACTGCTGATATGAGGACCTGCTTTACTGAAGCTGATGTCAGAACATTGGATGGGGAACACTCATGGTAAGTTGCCCCCACTTTGAAATGCTCTCCGTTAATATGCAATTCACTTTGTTCTAGCAACCGAATACCCCGCGAAGGGTCGAGCTTGCTCGACAGCTTGCTGCGGGGATTATTTATTTAAGATATGTAAATATTTTTATCAATATTATGTTTTATTAATTAACAACTTTAAACACTAATTTTTTAAAGAGCTAATAATTAAACAGCATATGACATTGTTTAAAGTTTTCACTCAACTGATCAATCAGTTTTGCGGTAGGAGTTATTTTTTCCTGCAACAGAACCTTAACCACTCCAGCTTCGGCTGCTTGAATTTCAAAGTACACCGGACAGGTACCTGGAGAAGTGAGCAGCATTTCCCGCAAATGATTGAAATTATAATCATATATTATTTGATTTGATAGTTGCAACGTGATGCTTTTGCACGTATTTTCACGTAGATGACTGAGCGGCTCTACACTTTCTGCAGTAAGACCAATTTCGTCATCCCTGGTTGTGGTAATCCTTCCTTTAATTAGAATCGGTTCGTCTTCATCGAGCAGGTTTTTAACATTTTCATACAATTTTGTATAGATTGGAATTTCAATAGAGCCTCGTAAATCTTCTAATTTAATGATCGCAAATTTATCTGAATTTTTTGTTAACCTAACGGTTTTAGAAATAATGATTCCTGCCAGTGCGGCAGTATCTCCTTCTTTATAATCTTTTTCCTGGAGATGATAAGTAGTAGTTGCCAGTTTTTTGACTTCGGACTCATAACGATCCAGCGGATGTCCGGACACATAGAAACCAAGGGACTCCTTTTCATAAGCCAATTGTTGTTTCATATTCCATGGTTTGGTATCAGGCAACTGCAAGGTAGTTTCTGTACTTTTTGCATCTTCCTCACTCAGCAAATTGAATAACGAATTTTGCGATGGGTCTTCGGCACGCTGAAATTCTTGGCCTAGATGGATGGCTTCTTCTAAAACTTCGAATAATTGGGATCTGTTGGAGTTGAGGGAATCAAAAGCTCCGCATTTAATTAATGTTTCCAGCATACGTGAATTGATTTTTGTCAAGTCAACCGATTTCATAAAATCCATGATGTCAGAGAATTGCTTGTGTTCTTTTTTGTCACGTGCATCCAAAATGGCATCCACAGCATTTCCTCCCACATTCTTAACGGCGTTCATACCAAACCGTACCGCATCAATTCGCATCAAACGCATAATTGTATTCCAATATTCCGATTTTTCTTCCCATCCAGGCAACTGGCTCAAAGCAGACTTCAATGCGACTTCATTAGAAAATTTTTGGTTTATCACCGAGTCTAAATCGTTTAATAGGTTTTCAGGAATTCCTATTGTTTTCAGACTTTTTTTTGTAGCAGAGGTCAATTCAAAACGCAAAAAAGACACTGTGAATTCATTGACACTTTGATTGACATCTGGTGGTAAAACCTGGATTCCCATGTCTTTGCACTCGCTGATAAAGTTGACGACTTTATCAGGATTATTCATACTGCAATTGAGTAGAGCAGCCATGAACTCTACAGGATAATGGGCTTTGAGATAGGCGGTTTGGTAACTGATCAAACCATAAGCAACTGTGTGGGATTTATTAAAACCATACCCTGAAAAATAGTCAATCAGATCAAAAATTTCATTTGCCGTTTCTTTAGGCGATTTTGAAGCGCCATCCACAAATTCAGGTTTATTCAAACAACCTTGTACAAAGTGTTGTCGTTCCTGTGCCAGAACTTCAGGGATTTTTTTTCCAATGGCTCGTCTCAACAGGTCTGCCTGCCCCAGTGTGAATCCTGCCAGCACCTGGACGGCTTGCATGATTTGCTCCTGGTACACAATCACCCCATAAGTTTCTTGTAGAATCGAAGACATCAATGGATGAGAATACGCTATATTCTTCCGTCCGTGTTTGCGCTGAATGAAATCATCAACCATTCCCGAACCCAGTGGTCCTGGACGATAAAGAGCAACAATTGCAACAATATCTTCAAACAGGGTGGGTTGCATATCCACTACCAGCTTTTTCATTCCGGAAGATTCCAGCTGAAAGATTCCTGTTGTATCTCCACGACACAGGAGTTCAAATGTCAGTTTGTCATCCATAGGAATCATTTCAATATCCAGAGGATCCTCTTCGGGACGCTGAGTGTTCACTAACTTCAGAGCAGAATCTATTGTTGATAAATTCAAAAGCCCCAGAAAGTCGAATTTCACCGCACCTTGGTCTTCTGCATACTTCATGGTGAACATGGATTGCAAGGAATCATCTTTTCCGGTACAGACAGGCATTACCTCCCGAATGTCGGTATCCATGATGATTACTCCTGCCGCATGAGTTCCTAAATGGGTTGTCAAGCCTTCCAGTTTTTTTGCCAGAGAGATCAATTTCTTTTCATTTTCAGAACCTTCTTCTTCGAGTTTTTTCAATTCTGGTTCTTGTTGAATGGATTTTTCCAGGCTAATTCCGATTATGTTAGGAATTAGCTTTGCGATCTTATCAGCCTCGGAGTATGGAAAATCCAAAACCCTTGCCACATTGCGTATGGCCGCTTTAGCCCCTAGTGTTTGGAAGGTTGCAATCTGGCACACATTATTTTCTCCATACTTCTGCCGGACATAATTGATCACCTTTTCTCTGCCGCTTACCTCAAAGTCGATATCAAAATCCGGCATGCTGACACGATCCGGATTCAGAAAACGCTCAAAAAGCAATCCATACTTCAGAGGGTCCACATCAGTAATTCGCAGAGCGTAAGCCACGAGAGAACCCGCCCCGGACCCCCGCCCCGGACCTACAGGAATTCCGTTGTCTTTTGCCCAGTTGATAAAATCAGCGACAATCAAAAAATATCCTGGAAATTCCATACTAATGATCACATCCAATTCAAACTGGAGCCGATCATCATAAGGTTTGCGGAATTCTTCATAGGGCTCTTCAGGTTGGTATAATTTAAACAGATGCTCCAGGCGTTTTTCTAATCCCGTTTCGGCGCTATGCCTAAAAAAAGAAGCCACCGTGTGAGTTTCAGGGATTTCAAACTTAGGCAAATAGTAAGAGTTATTTGTCAAATCGAGATCACATTGATCAGCAATCTTAACCGTATTCTCCAGAGCATCAGATGGTAAATTTCTGAATGCCTCCATCATCTCCTCGGTACTTTTTAGATACAGTTGATTTGGTTTCATCGGAGGAATATTAGTATCAGTGATCCTTCTTTGCAGTCCCATCAATTCGAGAATATAATGGGAATAAGCATCTTCTTCTGATAAGTAGTGACAATCGTTTGTCCCTACCAGTGGAATGGATAATTCTCGGGCAAGTTCCACCAATAAGGGATTTAGTTGATTTTGCTCACCACGCTGCGTATTCTGCAATTCAATATAATAACGCCCCTCAAATAAATCACGGTACCAGGAAGCAAGGGATTTTGCTTCTTCAGTTCGTCCATTTAATAGATGCTGAGCGAGTTCTCCGTCTAATCCTGCGCTGAGCGCAACTAAACCCTGATTGTATTTTTCCAGCAGTTCATGATCGGCTCTTGGAAAACCATAGTGCTTCCCCTCCGTATAAGAAAGGCTGCTCAGATACGTTAAATTCCGATAACCTTCTCTGTTTTGGCACAGTAAATTGATTTGATTAGCATTCGCTCCACGGTTTTCGTAATCTCGCTTATGTCTGGATTCTTTTGCGATATAAAGTCCAATTCCAATGATAGGAATAATATTTTCTTTTTTTAACGTATGATAAAACTCAATGGCTCCAAATGCATTTCCATGATCAGTGATGGCACAGCTATTATACTCCAGCTGCTGAAGTGCTTTTGCCAGTCGTTTGATTGGAATGGCCCCCCGCATCAAGGAATATTGCGTGTGTAAATGCAAGTGAATGAATTGTTGTTCCATTATCTGGGTTAATTGATCTAGATGGGATTATAAATGGAGTCACGCTCTACAGGGATAAAATCCTGATTTTCTATAATTTGCTTGAGCTGCATGACTGTCATGGCCGGATGGTCTATTGAACCTGCCATCGAGTAAATTTTGGTGGTATCACTGATGGTGCCATCTAAATCATCCACTCCATAAGATAAACTTTTTTGCGCTGTTTCGATTCCCAGCATCACCCAGTATGCTTTCAAATGTTTAATGTTCTGCACCATCAGCCGGGAAACCGCAAAATTACGCAAGTCATCTTCCTCTTGAGTTTCTTTGATGTGAGAAAGCGCATTGTTCACATTGCGGTATTTTAATGGAATGAAGGCATTGAATCCGTCGGTTTGCTCTTGCAATTCCCGGATTTCAATCATGTGTTCCAAACGGTGCTCCAGTGTTTCCACATGACCATACAGCATGGTCGCATTGGATTGAATCCTTAATTCATGTGCAGTTTTGTGTATCTCCAGCCAGTGACTCGAAGGAGCCTTTCCTCCCGCAATCTTTTTCCGTACTTCGGAATTCAGTATTTCGGCTCCTCCTCCTGGTAACGAGTCTACTCCTGCTTTCTGCAGCTCCAATAAAACTTGCTTAAAGGAAATTCCTTCCTGCTTTGCCATAAAAGCGATTTCAACAGCCGTGTATGCCTTTACATGAATGCCAGGCAGTATTTTTTTTACTCTCCGAACCAGCTCTGTCCACCAGTCAAGCTCATGGGTTGGGTGTACACCTCCTGTGATATGGACTTCTGTTAGATTTTGTGTTTTGTGTGATTCCAGGATTTCTTCAATATCTTCAAATGTATAATCCCACACCCCCTCCTCGCTGCTAGATTTTGGTGATCTGTAGAATGAGCAAAATTTACAGGCATAAACACACTTGTTGGTAGGCTCTATGTGGATGTTGCGATTGTAAAAAACTTTTTTTCCATGAAGTCTTTCACGACGATAATCAGCAAGCGTCTGTACCACTTCTAAAGGATAATTTTTATACAAAAGCATCCCTTCTTCAAGAGTCAATGGCCGGGATTTTTGAACAGCTTCAATGACTGTGTGAAGTTCGGGGAGTTGCTCGTTGTATTTCTTAAGTTCCTCAATTTTCATTTTTTACCCTGGTGTGATAAACTCATTGCAGCAGTGCAATATACCATTAGCGTTCTTCGTTGTCGATATATTCAAAATATTCCGTGATAAAAGTGATAATTTTATATGTTCGATAATGTTAATTAACGTACATATAAAATTAAACCAGAAACATACTCAAAAACGCCTCAATTTTTTATCATCGTCCCACAGCGCACATTTGCGAATACAATGATAAAAAAATTAAAAACATTCTTTCAATGTAGATTTTTGCTATTTTTAAATAATTTTTTAAAAAAATGAACCCCTATTCTTCTTAATATTCAACGAATTAATGGATATATATGTCATAAGTTACACCTTAAGTTTTTTCCTTTTATGCGGAAAATAGAAGCATTCTGAGTAATTGTTTTTAATTATGTAATAAAAATAATATATTTAAGAAAATAATTTTCAGCATATCACAAGCAAAGGAACGATCATACCAATTCCAATACGAAAAAGACAAATCACTCTTAATTATTACTGGTAAAGTCGGTGCGTTTACAGTATATAGCTTATAGGGATTATGCATGGATCAAACATGCCCACAGGAATAGTAAATGCAGTTTCAGTCTATTCTTCAACACCATGGTTCGCATCAGATATTATTCCAAATGTTATTCCGGAAAGGAAAAAAATATGAGTGATAAAAAATCTGCATATTTTATAGCCATCACGATGGTCGATTTAGTCATTCTGACATTGTGGTTACTCGCAGGAGCAGAACCTCTAAAATATTTATTCATCTTAGCAGTTCTTATCCAGATTCCAGTTACTTATTTTGTCTCATTTCAGTGGCAGGGAAATGAACTGGATACAATTAAGAACAATAAAGATCTACGAAAAACAGGACAAGGTCATTTTCCATTTACCAATTTTCTCCGTGAAAAATTCACGATACTCTTTGAGATTGGGTCCAAAAATTCTGTTGCGACTGCTAAACTCCATCATGCGTTAGCACAAATCCAGGCCAACTTCCAGGAGGAAACTGCACAGGCTTCTGATGTAAAAAATGCCACGCAGGAAATGGCAATGGTCTTAGACAACATTGCTGAAAGGACAGAAGAGACTCGGAACAATACAATTAAGACCTTTGAAGCGGCACAGGAAGGAATGGACAAGGTGCAGGAAAACATCGCTATCATGACTCGGATGATTGAAAAGATGGACGCCACTAATGACACACTTCACCAATTGCAGGAGTCTTCCAAAAAAATAAATAAAGTAATGGATGTCATTCGTGATATTACCAGGCAGACTAATCTTCTGTCATTGAATGCGGCTATAGAAGCTGCAAAGGCGGGAGATCAGGGAAAAGGATTTGCAGTGGTTGCTGATGAAGTGAGGAATTTAGCAGAACGAACAGCCAATTCGACTGTGGAAATATCGGCTCTCATTGAAAACACGCATATGATTACCAATAAAGTAGTGGAAGAAATAGAAGGAGGCAACCAACTCATTAAAGATGGTATGGAGATTACAGAGGCCTCCAAAACAACTTTTGAAAATATTCTACAAAATGCCAATGATACGCAGCTGCAAGCTGAAGATATCGCATCTTCAGTAGAAGAGCAAAATTCTACAGTACATGTTATTAGCGATTCCATTGCAGAACTCTCAGAAAAATCAGAGGTCATTTTAGCGGACATCGAAGAGTCCGTCGCCATTTCCAGAGACTTGTCTGTCCAGGCAGAGCAAGTTGCTAAAGAGATGCTGACCTACCATCTGGGCAATCCCACCTCAGAAATTTTACAAGAGATGCGATCCATGGCAGTGAGATTGGAAAAATTGATAATGATGGGAGAAAGTCTGGGAATTGATATTTGGGATGAAAACTACCAGGAAATCCCTGAAACGGACCCTGTCAAACACTCTGTTAAATATCTTGACTGGCTGGATAACACCGATCTGCAAAACTGGCAGGATGGATTGCAAAAGAAATTTGAGGCTATCGCATTTTGTGTATTGATTGACCGCAATGGCTATTTGCCAAAACATAATTCAAGCTTTGATAAACCACTGACTGGCGATTATGATAAAGATTTGGTGGGAAATAGAAGTCGCAGGATTTTCAATGATTACACAGGACTACGTGCCGGTCAAAACCAAGAACCATTTTTATTACAGTGCTACATGCGGGATACTGGTGAAATCATGTACGATCTTTCAGTACCCATTTTTATCAAGGGAAAGCATTGGGGGGGGTTTCGTGCTGGAGTCAAATAAACTGTGAGGTAAAAATCAATACCCGCTGCACATCGATGATGAGCAGTGGGTATTGAAGGAGGATCAACATGAAAACTATACAATGCTAGCATGGATTTTTTTAGATTCCAACCATTTTTTCTATCCGCTTACAATCGAGTAACCTGTACATGCTCAATAAAGTCTAATTTTTTTATTTTTATAGCAAGAGATTCGACCGTCTTCTTGTCTGTTTTTGCCACTCTCACTCGATAAAGCTGTTTCTTATCCGTAGTTGTGTATGGGTTTAAGTAAGCATCCAAGTACCCTCTCTCTTTCAATCGTCTAACAAGCATTTCTGCTTTTTCTTTATCAGAAGAGGTAAATACTTGCAGAGTATAAAAATCCATAGATTTAGCTTCTACTAATGGTGGATTGGGTTGCTTTTGAACTGGACCAGGCTCTTTGGATGTCGGCTTTTGTTGTTTGACTATGGTCGGTTTTTCTGATTTCTGAATCGTAGCCGAAGGTGTGTTTTCAGTTTCCATTCTCTTTTTTTGTTCATTCTGCAACAAGTTGGTTTTTTGTTTTAATTGTTCTAACTGATTCAGGTTAAAGACCTCAGCCTTTTTCTGGATTTCCTGTTCTTTTGCGGAGCTGTCCATTTCAAAGAAACTTAATTTTTCTGGAGAAAGAGTTGCCTTTTCAGCAGTCAATGGAGTAAGTTGTTGAGAAATCGGAGAAGACTCTAAAGGAGGGCGGGAGCTTTTCCCCGAAACAAAACCTAAATAAAAGCAGATAACCAGACTGGTAAAGGATAATAAGCTAATCCAGAGTAATTGTTTTCCAGATAACAGAACTTGATAGGATTTTTGTTTTTTATGTGGCTGCATGAGTATCTTTTCTATAAAATGAATGTCCAGATATATGACAAGATTGGAGGGAAGTCAATGTCTGTTCACAGAAATTTAGGCCTCTGTATTCTGCCACTGTTGATACCCTTGTTCTAAAGCTTTGATAATCTCTTGTTTGAAGCGCTCCCTGCTAAAACGCCGGGCCTGTTGGACGCATTTTTCTGTAGAAAATATTTTTTTTTGATCTTCGAACTGCACAACAGCTGTTTCCAACGATTCAACAGTTTGTTCATTAAAAAAAATTCCAGTCTCTTCTGTCACCGTTTCCAATGCTCCTCCCTTAGCAAAAGCAATGACAGGTGTACCCGAAGCTTGAGCCTCTAATGGGGTGATTCCAAAATCATCTTCTCCTGGAAAAATAAAGGCTTTTGCTTCTTGATACAATTGACTGATTGTTCGGTCATCGACATTACCAAGAAATTCAATATTAGAATCTGCAATAGAACGGCAATACGCTTCGTCTTGTCCACTACCAACTATCTTAAGAGGATGCTTCAAATTGTTGAAAACTTTTATAGCAAGATCCACACGCTTATTTGGAGCAAAGGCCCCAACCATAAGATAGAAGTTTTTTTTTCCATTCCCGGCAGGAAAGCTGGATAAATCGACAGGAGGATGGATCACTGTCGAATCTCTGTGATAAATTTCCAAAATTCTATTTTGTATATTTTTGCTATTGCATAGAAAGGTATGCACCCTATTGGAAGATTTCAAATCCCATTGTTGTAAATAAGGACGTATAGCTTTTGCAATTGTACGTACGGCTAGATTTGTTTTTTGAGGACCAAAATAGGTATCAAACAACCCCCACATATAGCGCATCGGAGCATGAATATAAGAAATATGATACGGTTTTCCATGGTGCCTTACTCCTTTTGCCACACAGTGACTGGAACTCAAAATCAAATCATAATCATTTAAGTTGAAACGTTCAATGGCAATCGGAAATAAAGGAAGGTAGTGTCGGTATCGTTTGAAGCTGTACGGAAGCTTCTGAATAAAGGAAGGAATGATACTCATCTCCTCAATGGTGGCAGACAAGGTGCCTTCTTCATAAAGCAGGGTGTACAGATCAGCATCTGGAAAGATTTCACAAAACACCTCCAAGCACTTCTCTCCCCCTCGCATTCCATTCAACCAGTCGTGAACTAATGCCACTTTCTTGTTTTGTAAAATATCGTCAGGCATGTTGAATTACCTCATCGAGCGGCAAGGTGCAGGGAAGCCGTCTTTTTGAAATGGTTCTTGATGGAAAAGGCCAGCTTATTGGCAATTTTCTGTCGGGTTTTGTATTTCAGAATCTGTCGTCGATCTTGAGAATTATTCAAATTTGCAATTTCCACAAGAACCGATGTGGGGATTTTACTGTAACGCAGGATTGCCGGCAACGTTTTTCTTCCATTCCGGTAGTAATAGGATCGCAATGGTGAAGGTTGATGTGTTAAAATACCCGATGCATGGAACGTATCAATAATCGTTTTTCCAAATGCCTTACTTGCCTCGGCAACCATTCGATTTTCACCTTTCCAGAATTGGATGTGCCTCCTGTATTCTCGACGCTTGCGATAGACTTTTTTACGCAGTCCAAACACATTTAAACGCAATCGGGGGTCCGGGTAATATACCATTGCACCTCGGATCGATCGATGCAGTGCATCAGCATGAATGCTAACTAATATGACATTGTCCCTGGGAATTTTTTTGCGATAAATCAGTTTCTCATAAATATGATTAGCCAGGTATACCCTTAAATTCACTCCAATACTCGGACTGTCCAACCGATAAGGAGGGTGTACCATTAGGATTTCGTCACTGTCTTTTTTTGTGCTTAATTTTTTAATTGGCTCTGGCTGATTGGGATCCTTCACTGTGGGGTGTACCACAAACCCCATAGATTCCAGCTTTTTTTTCATTCGAAGCATTATATCATAGACGACTTCATCTTCAAAAACTCTATCCTTGTCTTTATAAGAACCATAGGTTGCTCCGGGATCAGCACCTCCATGGCCAGCATCCAGTATCACATGAATGGCTTTGTCATTTTTAAGGGATTTTGATTTTTGTGGGTTCCTTGCTTTTGCCACTTGCTTGATAGTTTTATCTATTAAGTAATCCTCGCTCAACCACTCGAATGGAATTTTAATCTTTTTACTCAGTGGGATTTTTTCTGGGTCCGTGATGTTGTTTAATTTCAATAATTGATTGGATAACCGGTTGACTTCATTTGATAAAACACGTCCTGTAAAACGAATAATCACTGAAGAATAGACAGCTTCTCCTTTTTTTAGCTGATAATAAGCAAAGCGTTTTCCTGTTCGATCTTTTCCCATTTTGATAGGAGAACGTACTGAAAATGGTCTCAGTTCCAATTCCTCTCGAAGCCACTCCCAAGGAATAGTAATGGAATCTCCAATGTTAAGAATTTTTCCTTTTCTTCTCAATTTATTGTAACGAATCAGTTTATTGGCAGAAATATTATTTTT
Source organism: SAR324 cluster bacterium (assembly GCA_015231885.1). GTDB lineage: Bacteria > SAR324 > SAR324 > SAR324 > NAC60-12. The sequence continues at coordinate 23,869 of JADGAT010000055.1, read as the reverse complement.
TGCAAAAACCCCGGCAATCAAACTGATGCTTTCTCCTGAGTAAGTAACACGGTGAACCCATCCATGCTCTTCAGCTGTATCATCGGCAAACAACGCACGTAGTGCCATACCCTGAAGCGGGCCATTCAACCTGCCGAAAGGGAACGTAACAAATTGATGTATTTTTAATGGCTGCTTGTGATTGTAAAGAGTTATTTTTTTATAATGTTTTCTCCAATCCTTCATCACTCTGCGACCAAACTGAAGAATGCCTTCTCCTGAGTTAGGCTTCAGCTGAATCAATATCTGGTTTGGACGAAAACCAACCTTTATTTTATTATTTTGACCAAATTCAAACTCTGTGGTTTTTGAGTTGTGGATTGAATCGGCCCAGAGGAGTGGGCTGTTAATACATGTAAATAAAAAAAACAGCAGAAAAATATGTTTGCAAAAGAATTTATTAATAACCATTATGCTGTTATATGTGAGTAAAAAGAATAAGGATTTTGTTTTAGTATAAGAAAGGATTGTGCCAAGTACGTTGTGAAAACTTGGTTTTTTTTGATTTAAAATAATAATTAAGAATACATAATATGGATTACAATATTTAATAAAATGTAAGGATACGACACGACCGATGCAAGAGACTTTTATTCCAAAATAACAACCGTTTTAAGTTTGACAGAAAAATCAGACATCAAAATCTTCAGTAATAATAACTAAAGCACCTCGCTGACTTCCCCACACTTGTACAATTTCACTACCCCTTAGGGATTCTTTAATTTGCTTCTGTTTTTCCCAACGAAACTCCTTATTTTTAAACCATTTCTGTTCTTCTTCTGGTGTTAGCAGAACCGTTCGCATAGCCATGTGCATTCCTCCCTAAAAATGTTGTCTTTCGGATAATTTTTAAAAAACTATAATCGATCCCTTGGCACAGGACGATACTTTTCAAATGAGGCAGGAAAGTGAATTCCCTGTATTTTTAAGAATTGAAGACGGGACAGATAAGCTGCACCATTCATTAAATGAAACGCCACATCGGAGACTTTCCGTGTTGCAGGTTCTTCAAGGCAGGAGTTTTTAGCCCAGGCATTGAAGGCACCCATAGAAGGTCCGCACCAGATTTGATAGTCAATTTCTCGTCCTTTTTCACCGTTGTTGGACCAGTGGGACGAAACCCCCAAGTACCAGCGAAAGATCAGAGCCATGATCCGTTTCGGGTGTTTTTTCATTTCTTCCAGGTGTTCCGGGTCACGTTCCATAAAATAAGCCTGGGTTTCTTCCCAGACAGATTCCAAAGGTTTACGAAAAATTTCAGATTCAAGTTCTTCGCGTTCGATGGTTGGGATGTCTTCCAGGGAGTTGTAGTTTTTATAAAAAGCATATAATTTTTGGGCACGCATTGGGAACATGGTTCCTCGTTTGACAACCTGGAGCTGGCCGCCCTGCTCGAACATATCCGAAGCAGGAGCCATCATCACATCGGCCATTCCCACTTGAGCCAGTAGTTTTTTGGTATGCTCACAGGTTCCTGCTTCGACACAGGATTGATTAACCGATCCGGTGGTAACATACGCTGCACCCATCGCAAAAGCGGCCAGCACCGATGAAGGCGTTCCGATTCCTCCGGCAGCACCGACTCTTATTTGTTGAGAATATCCGTACGTTTCCTGCAACTGATCCCTTAATGAGATAATGGAAGGTAATAAGGAAATCAAGGGTTGATTGTCCGTATGCCCTCCGGAATCGGCTTCCACTGTAATGTCATCAGCCATAGAAACCTGTTCTGCTAATGAAGCCTGTTCCTCTGTAATGGCTCCTTGTTCCAGAATGGATTGCACCAGTTTTTGCGGAGGAGGGCTCATGAAGTGAGTGGCAATTTCACTCCTGGAGATTTTTCCCATCACCCTATTCCTGATCTCAATTTCACCATTGTTTTTTTTATGCAGCCCGGCCACCCTGTAGTAAACCAAAGGAATCGTCATTTTTAAAAATGCGGAGGCTTCTACATGACAAATACCATATTTCAGAAAAAGATCCACAGCCTGACGTTCTAAAGCAGTTTCATTGGGACTGTGGATCAGATTGAACAGGTATGGACCATGGGGAAGCTCCTGCTGGATGGTACGAATGGCCTTTTCTATCCTTTTCGGAAGCAAACCTGCAGCTCCGAAGGATGCCATAAATCCCGCTTTACCCAAAGCAACCACCATCTCTTCAGAAGAAATCCCATTGGCCATGGCTCCGCCATGATAAGCGTATTTGAGCCCATAATCTTGTTTAAATTCTTGACTGCCCAGTTCTTCTCCAGTCAAAGCAGGAGCAAAAGAAAGGCTGAAGTTATGGGATTTTGAAGATATTTTTTCTATTTCATGTCCCACCCCAACCCCATTTTCATTTTGAATGACATAGCAGGGTTGATTCAAATCGAGTAATAGCTGCTTGATTTTTGCTTCTTCTCTCACTAGAGACTTTTCGGAAATACTCCATCCTGCAAATAATTCCGAACTTTTTCCATTGGAATGAACTCTTTTTTGATTGGACGACATGAGTTTTACTTCATAGAAGACGAGTAGGTGTTGACCTTGGCGCCAGATAAGCCTACACTTCGTCATTTTAGTTAATAGCGTTTACACACTGAGTACCGGACTATTTCTTCTTCTTCAAGTTATATGACATACCGAACAGAAAAAACCATTGTAGAATTGGCACGACAGAGGGCTAAGGAACATCATGAACGAAAATATATCACCTTCCTGGTCAATGGAGAGGATGAAGAAACCCATCTAAGCTATGGCCAACTGGATCATTCTGCTTGTCAGATTGCGGCATGGCTTCAAAATCAGGGACTTGCCAAAGGAGATCGAGTCATTGTCATGCTTCCTAACGGGATTGAATTTATTCAAGCTTTTTATGGCTGTCTGTATGCGGGAGTTCTTCCTGTACTTTTGCCCCATCAGATGCATGCTTATCGAGAATCTCTTTTGCCTGCTCTGATCGCGACAACTCCTAAAGCATTAATTGCCAATCCACAGGTTATAGATTTTTTAAGAACCCGGTTGCCGGAAGATCTAAGGCCTCATTTCGAAACGCTTTCTTTGGCAACACCTCATGAAATGCTAACAGGGCCTTCCTTTTCCTACACAGCTCCAGCAATCAGCACAAACGATGTAGCTTACTTGCAGTTCAGTTCTGGAAGCACGGGAGAGCCTAAGGGAGTACAAGTCGGACATTCTAATGTCTTGGACAATATGGAACAGGCTTATTCGGCAATGGAATGGGAAGAAGGAAACAAAACAGCCCTTTGGCTTCCTTTGTTTCATGATTTTGGGTTGGCTGCTGGATTGATTGGTTCTTTGTATCATGGAGGAACTTTGATCCTGATGACCACAGTGCATTTTGTATTAAAGCCTCAGCGCTGGCTTCAAATGATTGTCAAATACCAGTGTGCCCACAGCTTTGCTCCACCATTTGCCTTTGATGCGTGCGTCCGAAACATCAATGATGAAGAAAAAAGTCAATTGAATTTATCCTGCTGGAAATCCGTCGTCATTGGTTCAGAACCGGTTCATTATACAGCAACAAAAACCTTTAACGACTATTTTGCTGCATGCGGACTCAAGCCGAATGTGGTGCGTCCTGGTTTCGGAATGGCAGAAACCGTTATTATGTTTTCGGTTTCCCCCATGCTTAGCGCCTTGTGTGTGGACCGACATCTGTTGGAAAAAGAAGGCATGCTGAAAGTAGTCGATGATTCCACTCCCATTGAAGATAAAAAGTATCTCGTCAATTTAGGCCCTGAAATGAACGACCATACTATTAAGATCAAGGACAGCAACGGCGATGCCCTGCCCGAAGGAAGAGTGGGAGAGATTCTTTTGACCGGTCCCAGTGTTTGTATGGGGTATTACAATAATCCTCAAGCCACCGAAGCAACCTTTCGTAATAAGATAAATAATGATGACCGTCATTATTTGAGCACTGGCGACCTGGGATTGATGTGGAACGGGAACCTTTTTTTCTCTGGGAGGATCAAAGATATTATAATCATCCGAGGACGCAATTATTATCCTCATGACATTGAATTTGTTATTCCTAAATTGCAGGAAGTCGTCCCAGAAGGCGCCATGGCCTATGCTTCATTTAAGGATGAAAAGGCAGAAGAACTGGTATTAGCTATTGAAATCAAAGCAGAACTTCTGAAAGAATTGGATTCTTTCTTGAAGAACAGCCTGCCGGAACTGGATCAGAATGTGATCAAACTGATTGGTGAACATTTCCAGATTTTTCCTGCAAAACGTTTGTATCTCAGGCCAGGAACCATTAAAAAAACATCGAGTGGAAAAATAAAACACCAGTTGAGCAAAGAATTATTTGAGCAGGGAGAATTCCAAGGCTTGCTGGCCTGTTTGACTGAGGGCGAACTGCCTTTAGAAGAAGCCAGTACGGGCATAAAAGAAACCGTGGCACAATTATTTAAGAAGTTTGCCAAGCAGGATCCCATTTTCGACAAGCCGGTTGTTGACTTGGGGGTGGACTCAATGATAATTATGTTTTTACTGGAAGAATTACAAGAAAAATACCCGGCACCTGAAGAAGAAGACGTTTTTGAATTTTTTAGTGAAAACTCCACCCTGCAAGATTTGATTGACTGGTTGGAAAAAATACAATCACTCCATGTGATGTCGGTCTAAACTTTTCTGGATATAAGTACAAATTTTTCTTTGACTGTCATCGCGATAAACGGGGTACGAGTGACGTGACTATCTCTTTCTTCCTGAGATTGCGTTGTCGTTCCTCTCGCTTCGACGTCGCTGCAATGACGGAATGTTAAACAATATATGGCCAGGTACTTACTCAAATAACGATCATTATATTAAACCTGATACTCCGATGACTAAAAAAAAACTCAAGACTTCAAAAAGCATGCACACTCGACTGAGAGACACTCCCATTGCCATTATCGGAATGGCGGGACTGTTTCCCAATTCAATCGGTGTACAGGAATATTGGGAAAATATTTTTAATAAAGTGGATTGCATCACCGAAGTTCCGCAGAACCGATGGAAACTCGGAGATTACTACGACCCGGACCCCAAAAAACCCGACAAAACGTATTCCAAAAAAGGAGGTTTCATTCCTGACATTCAGTTTGACCCGATGGAGTTCGGTTTGCCTCCCAATATTTTAGAAGTGACAGACAGTTCCCAGCTGCTCTCTCTGGTGGTGACCAAAGAATTGCTGCACAATGCGGGTTATGGAAAAAAAGAATTTGATAAGTCAAGAACCGGAGTGATTTTAGGAGTGGTCGGAGGACAGAAATTAGGGACGCCACTCAATTCACGCTTGCAATACCCGGTGTGGAAAAAAGTTTTGCAAAGCAGTGGAATTTCTTCGGAAAATGCTGATAAAATTGTCGAAAACATCAAAAAAGCCTATATTGGCTGGGAGGAAGATTCTTTTCCAGGATTGATCAGTAACGTGATTGCCGGAAGAGTGGCCAACCGTTTTGATCTGGGAGGGATTAACTGCGTGGTTGATGCGGCCTGTGCCGGATCATTAGCAGCCATCAAGATGGCAGTCAGCGAACTGCTGGAGCATCGTGCGGATATGATGATTACCGGGGGAGTCGACACCGACAACTCACCTGGAATGTACATGTGTTTCAGCAAAACTCCGGCCTTTACTGAAGAAGAAAAAGTTCAACCTTTTGATGAAAAGTCGAAAGGGATCATGATTGGTGAAGCTGTCGGAATGATTCTTTTGAAACGCCTGGAAGATGCTGAGAAAAACAATGACCCGATCTATGCGGTAATCAAAGGAATCGGAAGTTCCAGTGATGGGAGGTCCGGTAGCATCTATGCTCCCTGCTCCAATGGACAATCTTCGGCTCTGGATTTAGCCTATCAGGATGCTGGATTCAATCCTGCCAGTATTGGTTTAATCGAGGCACACGGAACAGGAACCTCTGCTGGAGATATTGCAGAATTTCAGGGATTGAAGAAAACCTTCGAACACAACCTTGGGGAAAAAAATGAAAACCGCCAGCATATTGCATTAGGAACCGTAAAATCACAAATTGCTCATACTAAAGGAGCAGCGGGATGTGCGGGTCTCATTAAAATAGCTTTGGCATTGCATCATAAAGTTTTTCCTCCTACCTTAAATATTGACAAACCTCATTCCAATCTGGATATTGAAAACTCTCCTTTTTACCTGAACACCGAAACTCGCCCCTGGATCACCGGAAAGTCCAATGTCCCGCGTCGTGCCAGTGTTAGTTCTTTTGGGTTTGGGGGCAGTAATTTCCATATGGTTCTCGAAGAATACCAACATGAGCATCAAGGCGCCTACAAACTTCATCAGATCGAACATCCGGTAATTCTTACTGCAGAAACGCCTGATGATTTAATGTCCTTGTCTAAGGAATGGCTTGGCAACCTGGAAAAGGAACACGGTGAGGGGTCATGGGAACCATTTCTGGAAAAACACGGTGCTTCTAATCCATCCCAGGAACAGGCAAGAGTCGGATTTTCGGTTAAATCCATGCAGGATGCCATTGGTAAATTAAAGATTGCCATTCGTCGAATGGACGTGGATCTTCAGGAAGAAAACTGGAGCATTCAGAGCATTCATTATCGGAAGACTGGAATTGATCCAAATTCAAAAACCGTGGCTCTCTTTTCAGGACAGGGTTCTCAATATGTGAATATGGGAAAAGACCTCGCCATGCATTTCCCCGAAATACGAGACGCTTTCGGCACCATGGAAGAACTTTTTCAAAAGGAACTGCACTACTCCTTTGGCGATATCGTATTCCCTCCTCCTGTATTTGATGAAAACCATCAGAAAACACTCGAAAATCGTTTGCAGTTGACCCAGCATGCCCAGCCAGCCATCGGTTCGTTCAGTACCGGATTGTATAAACTGATGCAGAAAGCAGGATTTAAGGCAGATTTTACTGCCGGGCACAGCTATGGCGAATTGACAGCATTGTGGGCCAGTGGTGTGTTAAGTGAAGAAGATTATTACTGGCTGACCCTCATGAGAGGCCAAGCCATGAAGGCCCCTGACCAAGATGGTTTTGACAGTGGAGGAATGCTTGCCGTGATGGCACAACCGGATCAATTTAAGAAATATCTTTCTGATTTTCCAGAAATCAGTTTTGCCAATTGGAACTCCCCCACCCAAGTCGTCTTGGCAGGACCAAAGATGGATATTCTCCAACTGGGAGAACTCCTTCAGCAAAAAGATTTCACCTGTGCCATTCTTCCTGTTTCGGCAGCATTTCACTCTCCATTAGTAAGCCACGCTCAACAGAGTTTCCAGGAGGCTATTGGCCGCGTCACCTTCGAAGTACCACAAATCCCGGTATTTTCAAATACTACCGGACAAGCATACCCTGAATCACCGGAAGAAATAAAAAAAATTCTTTCTGATCAAATTTTAAACCCGGTCTTTTTCAAGCAGGAAATTGAATCAATTGCCTCTGAAGGAGGAACCGTCTTTGTCGAGTTTGGTCCAAAAAGTCTTTTAACCAAGCTGGTGGAATCTATTCTACAGGATAGACCACACCATGTGGTTTCTCTCAATGCAAACAACAAGAGCAGCAGTGACTCTCTTTACCGTGATGCTCTGATCCAGCTTCGCGTATTAGGACTTTCATTGTCTTTAAAAGATTCATACCAAAAGAAACTTCCTCAAACTTACAATCAGGGGGACAGCAGAATTCAAGTGACGTTAAACGGGGCCAATTATGTCAGTCCCGCTACGAAAAAAGCTTTTGAAGATGCGCTGAATGAACCTCCTTTCATTAATGGTTCCGATATGAATAAACCATCAAAAGAATTGCCCCAAACTATTCCAGCCAATACCTTTCAAGAGGAGACCAATACGGTATTGTCTCAATTTTATGAACATCAATCCCAAACGCTGAAAGTCCATGCGCAATATCTCAGCAATCAACAGGAATACTTCAAAGCTTTTGCGGATTTGATCCAGCATCAATATACAAATTACGTAGAAAACCAAATTCCTGTTCCTCAAAATATTGAACAAGGAATGCGTCAATTTCAGGAACATCAGCATGAGACGGCTCAAATCCATGCTGCTTATTTAAATCAACAATCCCAGTTTTCTCAAAATACTTTTCACTTGATTCAGAACCAATATGCGATGATGTCAGGAGTGCCTGCCCCCACGGTTCCACCACCTCAAATTTCTAAAACGGATCCTGCGGTCCCGCTCACCCAAACAGTGGATCAACCGGAGTTCACACATCATACAGCACCTCCTGCACCAACCGTTTCGCCTGAATCGGCTATACCGAAGCCTGCCGTTCCAAAAATTGAACCATCCCCCCCAGAGTCCCGAGTTGCTTCGCCTGTTCCTGCAACTGAAGTTTCCGCGGCAATGGACCTGGAACAACTGAAAGTCGTCTTATTAGGAATAGTCAGTGAGAAAACCGGTTTTCCTGAAGAAATGTTGAAGTTGACGATGGACATGGAAGTCGATTTAGGAATTGATTCCATCAAACGTGTTGAAATTCTTGCAGACATGGAAAACCAGTTTCCCAGCCTTCCCACTCTCAAGCAGGAAAAACTGGCAGAAACCAGGACCCTTGAAGAAATTGTGGAATACGTGAAATCTCAGGCAGAGTCATCGACACCACCAGATGCTGTTTCCCAAAAGACTGCTCCAATGGAGACACCATCCGATGAAGATAACCTGAACCTTAACGAACTGGGAGCCGTGATGATTGAAATAGTCAGTGAGAAAACCGGTTTTCCTGCAGAAATGTTGAAGTTGACGATGGACATGGAAGTCGATTTAGGAATTGATTCCATCAAACGAGTCGAGATTCTGGCAGATATGGAGCGCAGATTTCCCAATCTTCCCCCTCTCAAGCAGGAAAAGTTAGCAGAAACCAGAACCCTTGAAGAGATTGTGGAGTATGTGAGTCAACAAATGCACAGTGCAGAGCCAAAAGACGAGACTGATAAAAAAAAAAGCCCAATAGGCGCATAGCCGACTGTTTTGATATAGAAAGAAAAACCCTTCCCCTGCCTGATGTTCTTGAGTTTCGGTCAACGAACCCCGTGACCTGTCTCATCGCAGGTGAAACAGGAGCACTGATCTCATCACTTGCTCAATCTTTGATAGAGAAGGGGTGGCATGTTATTGTCCTGACCTTGCCTTCTTCCAAAGAGCATTCTCCACGATACTTCTCTGAAGCTGTACATCACATCCAACTGAGAGATTCTAAAGAATCCACCCTCACAGAAACCCTGAGTGATCTAACCCAACAAAACCTGATTGACGGTATCATTTATTGTGCTTCTCTTCCTGATCACACAAATTTATCGACTTCCTCTCTTTGGAAAACAACCAATAATGATTTAAAACAGGCATTCCTGTTAGGCAAACATTTGAGTTCTTCTTTGAATGATCGTGAAAAAGAGAACCGCTCCTTCTTTGTGACTGTCACACAAATGGACGGAGAATTAGGAACCTGTGCATCCAATGACGTGAATGTTTTCCAGGGAGGATTCCTGGGACTCACAAAAACCCTGTCGCTCGAATGGGAGCATGTATTGTGCCGTGCCATTGATTTTCAGCAATCCATTTCAGCAGAAGCAGCCGTTCAAAGCATTTTTAAGGAAATCCAGGCACCTGATTTTAAATTGGTGGAAGTGGGTTATTCTCAAAAAGGCAGAATGACGCTGGTACCAGCTATTTGCCCGACTCTTCAAACATCAGAAAAAAAAACTCCCATTTCATCCAACAACGTTTTTCTGGTCAGTGGTGGTGCCAGAGGCGTTACAGCCGATTGTATCATTGGAATGGCAGAAATTTTTTCCTGCCGTTTTATTTTACTGGGGAGGTCTGTTTATCTGCCAGCTGATCCCGAATGGGCGACAGGGTGTGAGGATGAAGCCGAACTCAAAAAAAAAATTGTTCTTCATTTGAAAAATGAAGGCAGAATGCCGACTCCTTCTGAAGTGAATCGACAATTCAGGACAGTGGTTTCTTCCAGAGAGATTCGTATGACTTTATCCCATCTTGAAAAAGCTGGTGGTAGGGCTGAATATGTCCAGGCCAATATCACAGAAGGAAACCTTTCAGAAAAGATCGCCTCGGCAATTTCCAAACTTGGGACCATTTCCGGGATTATTCATGGGGCAGGAGTCCTGGCGGACAAGCCGATTGAAAAGAAAAAGCTGGAAGACCTTGACCATGTTTTTTCTACCAAAATTGACGGACTGCAGCACCTTCTGCAAGCGGTGCCACAGCAGCAACTGGATTATTTGATATTGTTTTCTTCGGCATCGGGATTTTACGGTAATGCAGGGCAGTCGGATTACTCAGCAGCCAATGAAATTCTCAATAAAATAGCATGGCAGGTGAAAAGACGCTCACCCCAATGCCATGTGGTCTCCTTCAACTGGGGTCCTTGGGATGGAGGAATGGTCACTCCTGAACTAAAAAAATTATTTCAGGCAAAAAACATTCCCCTGCTTTCCATAGAGGATGGGAAAAATATTTTCATAGAGGCCTTACATCCTTCCCGGCAAGGAAAACCGCAGCTCCTGGTTGGAAGTCCAATGCCTCCGGTTGAAGGTAAACTGACTCAATCGTTGGATTCTTTTACCATTCAAATTACATTGAACATCCAAAATAATGTTTTTTTTGAGGACCATACCATTGGGAAAAATCCTGTTTTACCGGCAGCCTGTGCCATTTCACAAATGGCCCACCAATGTGAATTGCTCTACCCTGCATACCAGTTTGTCCGATGCGATGATTTTCAAGTATTGAAAGGAATTGTTTTTGAAAAAGGTTCACCCGTCAGTTATACAATGGAAATTGAGGAAATCTCAAAATCGAAAGGTGGCCAGGTGCTATTAGAAGTCCGTATTTCTGGACAAGGGAAAGGTAAATTACCGTTGCCGCATTATACGGCTAAAATTCTTTTACAAAAAGAAGGGTTGGGAAAGGCTGTCCGGACTATCATTATTCAGGATGACCAGTCTGTTGATGGAAAGGAATTTTATCAAAACGGAACGCTTTTTCATGGCCCGGCCTTTCAGGGAATAGAAAAACAAATGAAGTTTTCCGAAACATCCCTGCTTTTGAAGTGCAAGCTGCCAACTTTTCATCAGGAGACACGTCAACAGTTTGGTAACACACCATTCGAACCTTTAGCCCTTGATTATGCTTTTCAGGCGATGCTGATTTGGGCTCGTAAATATTATGGCTGCGGCAGTTTGCCATTAAAAATGCAGCAAATGAAGCATTTCAGACCTATTCAAGACGGGGACTCCTTTTATCTTTCTTTAGAAGTGACTGATGCCGGAAAGCGGGGGCTTAAGGCAGATCTTTTCTTACATGATGAAGAGGGGCAAATGTTTTCACAATTGTCAGGAGTCGAAGTCACGGTGAGTGAAACGCTCAATGCTTTGTTTCAAACTCCATAGACGTACAAATGAAAATGAAAAACATTGCGGAGCACGGGCTGGTTATTATCATACTGAGCATTATCAGAATCCTTCCCAATCAATGGGCTGTTGGCATAGGACGTCTACTGGGATTATTTCTGTATTGGATTGGAATGCGGCGTAAAGTGACCATGACCAATCTGGAAATTGCCTTTGGCCAGGAGATGACACTTGAGGAACGGACTCGACTGTGTCAACGGATTTATTCCAACTTAGGAAGTCTCTTAATTGAAGTATTTCTCATGAAATTCATTCCCATTGAACACATATCCGATTACATTGAATATGAAGGATTGGAAGTCCTGGATGAGGCAATGCAAGAGAACCAGGGTGCTATTTTAGCAGGAGGACATTTCGGGCATTGGGAGCTGATGGCAGCTGGCATTTCAGTTCTTTCGGCCAGGATGAACATTTATTCAGGACAACAGAGAAATCCTTATTTTGAGAAATTAATGACAGATATTCGGGAAAAATTTGGCACCAAAACCATTCCCAAGTCCAAGACCAGCTTTCTGGAAATCGTCAAAGTTCTCAAACGGAAAGAGTTGTTTGGGATTTTAGGAGACCTGAACGAGAGAAGTAGTCCTGCATTTGTAGACTTTTTTGGCAAGAAGGCTTCTTGTGGTTTGGGATTGCCGACTTTTATCCTTAAATTCAAATGTCCCCTTCTGTTTGTCAGGACTTTACGGACAAGTCCTTTCCAGCATAAAGTTAAAATTATCCGATTGGGCTATGAGTTGACTGGTGACCGCGAAAAGGACATACAGCATATATCACAATTATTTTCTTCTCAATTAGAGAAGGAAATCCGCCTGCATCCCGATCAATACTTCTGGGTCAATAAGCGCTGGAAGACCCGACCTCCCGAAGAAAAAAATCAACCACCCATATATTAGATGACATAATGGAAAAAATTGCAATCACAGGAATGAGTTGTCTTTTTCCTGGAGCAGAAGACATTGAAGCGTTTCGGAAAAACTTAATGGAGGGAAAAAACTCCATTTCTGAAATAACAAAAGCCCAACTGGGACGAACTCCAGAGTATTACTTTGACCCTACCGGGAAAAACAAAGACAAGTATTACTCCAAATATGGAGGGTTTGTTCATGATTTCAAGTTCAATCCCGAAGGTTATGCCATTGATCCTGAGTATTTAAAAGATTTGGATGATTCTTACCTGTGGTCGCTTTATGTCAGCAAAGAAGCCTTAAAAGACGCACAGATTTCGCCAGGTTCGCAGATTCTTAAGAAAACAGGGGTGGTTTTGGGCACTCTGAATTTTCCGACAAAGAAATCTCATCAAAAATTCATGCCACTGTACAATCAAGCGTTGGAATCTTCTCTTCGTGAACTATTGAAGTATCCTGATTTTCAATTAAAGGATCCTACGCCAAAAGATGAAGTGTTTGCCAATGCTCAAATCACAGGTTTTCCCGCCGCTTTAATCGCCAAAGCCCTTGGTCTTCAGGGAGGGCATTTTGCTTTGGATGCCGCCTGTGCCTCATCCCTTTACAGTTTAAAAATGGCCTGTGACTACCTTCTTACCCACAAAACAGACTTGATGCTGGCAGGAGCCATTAGCGCAGCAGAACCTTGGTTTGTGTCAGTAGGGTTCTCGGTTTTTCAGGCTTTGGCCACAGAAGACCGCAACATGCCTTTTGATAAAAAATCAGAAGGGTTGATTGCCGGACAAGGGGCAGGAATGGTGGTTTTAAAACGCTACGAAGATGCGATTCGTGACAAAGACCCTATCTATGGAGTGATCCGGGGTTCTGCTATTTCCAATGATGGAAGAGGAAAGTTTGCCCTTCGCCCCAGTACAAAAGGTCAAATTCTCTGTTTTGACAGGGCCTACCATCGAGCAAAAATCGATCCTCAAACCATGGATTACATTGAATGTCATGCGACAGGGACGCCTGTCGGCGATGTGACAGAACTCAATTCAATTGAAACTTTCTTTGGAGAAAAAGCTCAAGAAATAAAAATCGGTTCCGTCAAATCCAATTTTGGACACCTTCTCAGCAGTGCAGGAATCGCCAGTTTCATCAAAGTACTGTTAGCCATCAAACACAATACCATTCCTGCCACCATTAAAGTGAGGGAACCTGTGATTTCCCAAAAGGGATGGGTTGGGAAAAAACAGATGGTGACTGAACCAACCCCCTGGCATTCTGAAGAAAATCCAAGAAGAATTGGTGTGAGCGCTTTTGGTTTTGGTGGAACCAATGCCCATGTGATCTTAGAAGAACACCTTCCACAGCCCAAAAAATTCCAGCAGCAAACTGAATCCATTCAACCTGAACCCTTCCCGTCTGCCTCAATCAGCATCATTGGAATGGCCGTTCATTTTGGAGGCTGCCGTAATCTAAGTGAATTCACCAATCTGATCTTTCACTCAAAAGGAAAAACTGTTTCTCTTCCCCAAGATCGCTGGAAAGGGATGGAACATCAAAGAGAGCTATTGGAACAATGGGGACTCCCTGAAGGAAAAGTCCCTCCTGGTAATTACGTGGAGTCCTTTGAATTTGATTATCTCCATTACAAAATCCCTCCGCTTGAACACGCTCCTCTCCTGCCACAACAACTGATGATTCTCAAAATAGCGGATGAGGCCATCAAAGATGCGGGGCTTTCAGAAGGTGGAAATGTGGCCGTGCTTGTTGCAATGGAATCAGACTTCATGATTCATCATTTCAGAGGGCGAGCAGAACTGGGTAGAAATTTAAGAGAATCTCTCCGTTTGGACAAGTTTTTTCCAGCAGAGGACGTTATTGAACAATTGGTAAAACAGGTTGAGGACAGTTTTCACAACACAGGAGATATCAATCAGATCACCAGTTACATTGGCAATATCATGGCTACTCGTGTGAGTGCACAGTGGGATTTTACAGGCCCTGCATTTACCGTTTCTTCAGAAGAAAATTCGACTTTCCGCGCTTTGGAAATAGCTCAAATGCTTCTGGACAAAGGCGAAGTTGATGCTGTTGTACTAGGAGCGGTCGATTTATGCGCCGGATTTGAGCAGGTTATTGTTCGAAGTCAGCGTCATCATCCGAATTATGGACAACCGAGCCTTAGTTTTGAGGGGTCTCATCATGGTTGGTTTGTAGGGGAAGGCGCCGGGGCAGTGGTCTTGAAGCGAGAAGATTCTGTCAATACTGACAAAGAACGTGTTTATGCTTCAATTGAGGCAATGGCGATACAGATTGGTCAAACGGGACAAGACATTAAGGTAGTCTGCCAGAAAGCTCTGTCTAATGCAAAAGTTTTTCCTAAAGACATTACATATCTGGAAGCCCATGCCAGTGGTTTCCCTGATGAAGATGAAATTGAAATGAATGGTCTGCTCCAAGCCTATTTACCAGAGAATTCCGAAACTGGTGGATTTGCCAAAAAACATATTGCCATTGGTAGTGCTAAAAGCAATGTAGGTCATACCTTCGCTGCTTCCGGGATGGCAAGCATGATCAAAACTGCCGTTTGCCTTTATCATAAATTCATTCCTGGCATTCCAGGCTGGAACTCCCCAAAAGAAAAAAACAAATGGCAGGAAAGTGCTTTCTACTTCCCAACAGACTCCATTCCCTGGTTCAAAGACTCTTTTGATCCCCCACGTCGTGCCGCGATCAATGCTTTGGGAATTGACGGAGCTTGCTGTCACCTGGTTCTGTCAGAATGCATTTCTGATTCTTCGCAGCAAACCCCCGAAATAAAGATGCCGGACCCTTACTATTTTCACAATACGGACCTGTGTATGTTTCCCATTGCTGGCAACTCCATTGATGAACTTCAAAAAGAGCTTCAAGAATTTACGTCTACAGTAGAACAAAATTTTCTTCTCACGGAGGCAGCCAGGCAACAATGGGACCGATATGAACAAAACATCGATGCACCTTTGACCCTGGTCTTACTGGCTCATGATCATGATGAATTGATATCCGAAATCGCAGCAGCACAAACCGGATGCATTGAGGCCGCAAATACAGTAACTCCTTGGAATTCCCCAAAAGGCAGCTATTTTACTCCAACACCACTTGCGTCCAAAGGAAAAATAGCATTCGTCTATCCAGGAGGCTACAATTCTTATGTCGGCATGGGAAAGCACCCCTTCTTTATCTTTCCGGATCTTTTTGATCGATTGGAAGAAAAAACACCACGACTCAAAAGTGTGATGCGTTCGCCCGTGGTTTATCCAAGAACCATCGAAAGGTTGACGGACGAGCAACGCAAAGAGTTCCAAAAGACACTTGAATCCGATGACGTCGCCATGTTTGAAACAGGGATTTATCAATCCATCATTTTGACAGTATTGATGAGATACGGACTGGGTATTGAGCCTCAAGCCGTATTTGGAAACAGTATGGGCGAGCTTTCCATGATGTTTGGAATGGAGGCCTGGAGAGCACCTGAAGAAATGAGCGAGCAGCTCCATACAGTCCCTACCTTTAAAACCCGTTTGGTTGGCCCAATGGATCTGGTCCGAAAAGCCTGGAATCTTCCAGGCCAGGCAGAGGATGCTTCTCCTATTTGGGCAACCTATTCCTTACAAGCCAGTGCTGAAACAGTACAACCGATAGTGGACAAAGAAGAACGTGTATTTTTGATCATGATCAATACTCCCTCTAATGTTCTCATTGCCGGAGATCCTGCTGCCTGTAAACGAGTGATAAAAAAACTGGGATGCCGCTACTTTGAGACTCCAATGGGAGACATTGCTCACA
The DNA here is from genome assembly GCA_015231885.1 of SAR324 cluster bacterium. Classification (GTDB taxonomy): domain Bacteria; phylum SAR324; class SAR324; order SAR324; family NAC60-12. Next base: position 7,668 of record JADGAT010000055.1, on the reverse strand, counting down.
ATGAATTATTGGAAGCAGAATATGAAAATTTAACGAAGATTCACACACAAACGGTGTACCCTGTGGAAGGAGTTGATTTTTATACGGCTTTTAATTACAGAAAAACAAAACTGGACACCCCAACTATTGCAAAAAATATCACAGAAATATATACAAAGTGTCTGGATTTCCCAAAATTGGTGGAAAAGGTTTATGAGGACGGAAGTCTTATTTTTATTGAACTAGGCCCCAGCAACAACTGCAGTTCCTGGATCAGTGAATGCTTGAAGGGCCGAGAACATCTTTCCGTTTCCATGGACAACCTCCGAATGGATGAACAAACCACCATCACGCAGTGCCTGGCTAAACTATTAAGCCATCGTTTGCCCATGAACTTAAAACTGCTGAGGGAGCAAATGGAAACTCATCAGCAACAGCACTCCAAGCTACTCAATCTGGTGAAGGTCGGAAAATTTCCTTTTGCCGAATTTCTCTTGAATGAAAAAAATATTGAGACGTTTTCAAACATCACTTCTCAGGGTCAACAACTTTCTACTCCAGCATCGTCTACAGCGGCAGTTTCTGTTTCATCACCAATCGAGCAACCGATCCATAAACATTTTCCGTCATCAATTCAAACGCAGGCCTCATCACACCCTATTGCCCAATTAATTAAAATGTTTGCGTCTCAAAACACAGTACACTCCGAATTTTTACAAGCACGTCATTCCGGCCTTATGAATTGGGCAACCCTCTTCACACAAAACACACAGGAAGTCTCTTTTTCCATGGAAAAGCCAGTCCCCCCTTCCCAGAAATCCAGCTATTTAACACCCAAAAATATCATTTGGGACACAGACGCATTGATGGAATTTGCTCATGGTAAGATTGCCAATGTATTCGGCCAGGAGTATGCCATTATTGATTCCTACCGCCGACGTGTCATGCTGCCCATGCCTCCTTATCTGCTGGTACACCGGGTGACAAAAATCAATGCCAAGTCCGGAGTTTTCGAACCTTCTCAAATATCCACTGAGTACGACATTCCCTATAATTCCTGGCACTCAATAGATGGACGCATTACAACCGCCATTTGCATTGAGTCCGGTCAGTGCGACTTGTTGTTAATCAGCTATTTGGGCATTGATTTTCAAAATAAAGGAAATCGGGTTTACCGTCTGCTGGATTGCAGTTTCACTTATGTTGGGGATTTTCCGCAAGAAGGAGAAACCCTGCGCTATGATATTTCAATCAATTCCTTTGCAAATCACGAGGAGAGTCTATTGTTCTTCTTTTCTTATGAATGTTTCTCTCAGAATCAACTGGTAATGAAAATGTCTGGTGGGTGTGCAGGCTTTTTTTCTGACACGGAGCTTGCTGATGGAAAAGGGATTGTTGACACCCCCAAAGAAATTGAAGAGCGCAATCAGATAGTCAAACAGCATTTTACTCCTTTTCTGCACTGTACGAAAACAAGCTTTGATCGCAAGGATTTGCTGCAACTGGTTCATGGAAATCCAGCCGCCTGCTTTGGAATAAATTATGATCAGCAGGGAAATAATCCATCTTTGCGCTTTCCTTCAGAACAGTTGTTGATGCTCGACCGAATTGTTTCAATTGACCTCAGGGGTGCTCCATGGGGATTGGGAGAAATCTGGGCGGAAAAAACACTCAACCCTGATGATTGGTATTTTCCCTGCCATTTCCGTGATGATGAAGTGCTGGCGGGTTCATTAATTGCAGAAGGGGCGGCACAGCTCTTACAGTTTTATATGTTATACTTGGGATTACAGACACGCACTCAAAGGGCTCGCTTTCAACCAATGAAGCAAGTCACCCAGGCAGTGCGATGCCGAGGTCAGGTCTTGCCCCACGATCCATTGATTCAATTTCGTTTAGAAGTTATTGAAATTCAGTTGACGCCCAAACCATCGATACGTGCGAATGTTGAGGTCTATCTCAGAGGTCTGGCTATTGTCGATGTGAGAGACTTGGGTATGGAATTGTCTGAAGACCAAGAGAGTAGCAAGGCTGCTTCCGTGCCCCTCCCGTTATATAATGAGTACCACGTCAATGAATTTGCAGTGGGAAAGGTTCATAACTGTTTCGGTGAAGCCTTCCAGATCTATGCAGATCGTCGGGCTCCCCGAACTCCTAACGGAAAATTACAATTCATTTCACGGGTTACGGAGCATCAGGGAGCATTTAAGGATTTCAAGAATACCTCCAGTCTCGTTTCAGAGTATGATGTTCCAGCAGCTGCATGGTTTTATGAAAAAAATTCTTACCCTGTAATTCCCTATTCCATTATCATGGAATTGGCTCTACAACCCAACGGATTCTTGTGTACTTCCATCGGGAGTACCCTCATCTATCCGGACCTCGATTTTTCCTTTCGAAATCTGGATGGAACCGGAGAATTGTACAAACTGCCTGACCTTCGTGGGAAAACAGTTGTCAATAAAAGCTGCTTGACCTCCACCAATGCTTCGGGAGAGACCATCATTCAAAAATTCACCTTTGAATTGTGGTGCGAAAGTGAACTGTTTTACAAAGGAACTGCTGTTTTTGGCTACTTCACATCACAGGCTTTGTCCAATCAACTGGGACTCGACAAAGGCACACACAAACCTCCATGGTATGTTGAAGAAAAACATTCACTGGAAGAAGCGATTGAAATCCGTTCAAAAACGGAGAAATGGACAGCACAATACGTTCAACCTACTTCTCCAAATCCCCACTTGCATCTTGCTGGAGGAATGCTGAACTTTGTGGACCACTCTCTTATTATCCCTGTGGGAGGAAAGTTCGGCAAAGGCTATGTCTTTGCATCCAAATCCATCGACCCAACCGACTGGTTTTATCCCTGTCACTTTTATGAAGATCCAGTCATGCCTGGCTCATTGGGTGTTGAGGCCATGCTCGAGACCATACAGCTTTTTGCTCTGCAGCAAAAACTGGGCGACTCCATTCCAAACGCTCATTTCACACCAGCTCCGCAAACAACGAAGTGGATCTATCGTGGGCAAATCATCAAATCAGTCAAAGCCATGAGCTTGGAAGTTCATATCAAGGAGATTCTGACAACTGAAGAGAGCATTGATATTCTAGCCGACGGAAATCTATGGCGTGATGGACTGAGAATTTATGAACTGCATAATCTGGGAGTTCGGATTCAAAAGGGGTAACATTGTCAGGGTGAATTACAACTTTTAAATTCACCCTGACACCAAGAATTTAAAAAAGTTTTGATTTTAGAGTTATTTATTGAGACAGTATTAAGATTTGCTATCATGAGGAAGACAAAAATAATAACATGTTAAAGTTATTGTTTTTACCTTCCTAAAGTTTTAATAGAGTATTAGAAACAGAAAAAGGTTAGATATGATTGATGATAATGGCTTGCCTGCTGAACCTCCTAAATTAATGGAGCTTTTAAATGTTTTTAAATCAACTTTAGAAGGTGCCGTAATGGATTTAGAAGAAGATCTCCCTAAATTGACAGAACCAGCAGAAACACAGTTGTTAACTACTTATATCAAAACAGTGCGAGATATTATTTCTGAAATAGGTGGGATTGAATTTTTTGAATATTCAAGAGAGCATTATCAAGCACAAATGCAAGCGTTAAGGAAACACATAGATGTATTTAAAGGATTGTCCGTATTTGAAATAATGTTCATTGCACAAGAAATGGAAGAAATAACACTGAGAACAGAATTGAATTATATAATGAAAAAAGGAGAACCCGTCGATGGAGTCTATTTTTTAAATAAAGTAACAAAAGACGGGAAAGTCATTGATACTATAGAAATCACTGAAGATGGCAAAAAAACTTCACTTGGAAAAGATAGATTAATAGGTCACTATGCTTTTAGTGATAAAGAATATCTAGCTTCAAATTCTACTGTAAAAATTATAAATGACGTGAAGGCGTTTAAAATTGAAAGCAACAAATTCCAGGAGCTTTTAAGAAGATTTCCACAGATATTGACAAATATTCATGAAAAGTTGAACAAAATAAAAACAAAGAACCTGGGAAAAAAATAGTGACTGATTCCTTTGGAATGAAAATCAAATAACTTCCCTATCTTTTGACAATCCACGCTGCCTCCTTTGCTGAGGGATTTGTTGCTGGAAGTTATTTTTCCCTCATCCCTTTTTGAAGTCACTTTATCTCAATCACCTAATTCGGCAATGACTTCACGGGCTAAACGCTCACTGTATCGGTGGCCTCTCCAAAATCCAGGACTCCAACCTTTTAGAAAACGGTGAAAATCCGTCCAGGCCACTGGATACAAAGCGCGCCAATCATACTCTAACGCATCGGCATCTATTGTTATCCCTTTTGAAGCCAATGCACTTTTTAGGGAATGAAAGTAAAAATCCAATAGCAGAGATTCCTGTCGTTCGCACTCGGCATCATCCAAACAACTGCCAATAAAATAGGCCACATCTTTCATTCCGCAGCCACCACCCACATACTGAAAATCCACAGCAGCAACACGTTTTCCATCCTGGGAAAAACAAAAGTTAGCCAATTTGGCATCCCCGTGAATAAAAGTCTGATAGGGAGTTTCCTGCAGCTTTTGATCAATTGATACCGCCGCATTTTTAAGAGCACGGTCACTCAAAGCTCTCAATTCATCAGGGCGGGTTTCCAAATGCCAATAAGTTCCCTGTTTCCAAAGCCCTTTGGGATCTTCCCCCATAAAGACCGCATGAAAATTAGCCAACCAAACTAAACAGGCCCTGATTTCACTTTTTGAGACATAGGATCGACGTTTTGGATACCCAGCGGCATCCAGGTCTTCCAGCACCATTAAAAACTCATCCCCCTGAGATTCAAGGGCCAGGCATTTAGGGACATAACAGGCTTCATCACAACGGTTGCTCCACTGAAAGTACCAAGCCATTTCAATATGATAGGACCTGATTTTTCTTTGGTGCGAACGATCTGTATCCAACCCCAGGGGGTGTTGGTTCTGCTCAGGCAACCGCACATGCTTCACCACCACACTTTTCATGCTGGAGCCTTTCAATCCGTAGCGTACAATTTTTCCGTATCCGCTCCACAGACTTTGAATCACCCCAACTTCAAAAAATTCTTTGGCGCCAGTGGATCTTCGAATAACCGATTGAAAATGCTCATTCACAGATTTCCCCAATCTATTTTAATTCGCTCCGATGCCACATAAAATAATGTCATTCCCCCATTGATTATTTTTTCAGAAGGAGGGTTCTCTTGAATTGATGCTTGGAAAGCATTACTCTCACCGATAGCAAGGATGGTCACATCATATTTTTTCTTAATTGCAAAAAGCAGGTCAATATACTGACATTGGCTGAACTGTTGGGGAATTATTTCCTTATAACCGGTTTGCCCTTCTTTGTTACTGAATAACTTTTTGTATAAACGGGTTATGCCTGGATCTTGACACGCTTGGACGATCAAAGCTACCATGTCAGAATCCACACATTCAAAGGCAGGGTTGATTTGCCCGATATATTTTTCGTATTCGTATTCTTGTTTTAGAGCTACTACTACATGAGTATTATTCGTGTTGATGACTTCATTGAGATCCAAACACAATCTAACAGCCTCTGAATCATCTTCCAAATCCACAATAATGCGTGTCGCATTTTTAACACATGCTCTTTCTAAAACGTCACTTGAAGGAATCAATCCTTTTACAAACTGAACGACACTATCGGCGGAAGGATTCTCTGCGCTTTGTTCAGGGGAACAACAAAGAATAATATTACGTTTTTCTCCTTTGGTGTCAGCTTGAAGTTCCTCAATGATTCTTTCAGTTTTTCCGGCATGATAACCAAAAATATCAAGATGATTTTCACTGTCCCAATTCATACCTCCGCTCCTAATCTTAATTGCAAAATGAGTAAAAAGTGTAATTACTTGGCCAGCAATAACGCTAAAAGAGAGTACAGAACTAAATATGACCACTGCGCCAACAACTAGCCCGCTAGTAGTTTGTGGTGATACATCACCATAGCCCACTGTTGAGGCTGTTACGATAAAAAACCACCAATAGTTTTTTGTGATGGATGGTTCAATCAAAGCAAAAACGCCCCAACTCACAAAATACATAAAAATCAGCGTTGCTAGGGCGAATTTCCAACCATGCTTATGTATTTTTAAAAGAATGGCTTGCAAAATGGTGGGCATGTTTCCCCTTGAACGGCGCTATTTAAAAAATTACGTCTTGTCATCTGTAAAGGTTATTTATGTACGAGCCCTTAGTCCAACTACTACTGTGCTGGTGACAGGCTATGAGGAGTTGCTACAATATCAATACCGAGTAACGTCACATCATCATCTAAACGTGAATTCGATGAAAAACTCAAAACTTCAGAAAAAATGTTATCAAGAAACAGGTCCAAAGGTTTTTCGAACCATTCTGAACACCTTTGCTTCAAACGTTCAGTACCATACCATCCCCCTTTGGAATTATTTGCCTCCACAATACCATCCGTGTATAAAAAGATTCTATCTCCTACAGCAAAAGATACCTTGGTATCCGTGTATTGAACATGATCATCTGAATCATCTGAAAATACACCCAAAATCACATCTGTTTTAGAAAGCACGTCAATCGTCTTTGTTGCGTGCCGTATGATATAAATTGGGCGGTGCCCTGCTGAGGCGTATATCAAAGATTGATCAATGGGGTCAATAATAGCATAAACCAAAGTGATAAAACTTTCCTCAGAAGTTCGTTGATAAATGAGCTCATTGAGTAACAGCAACAATTGAGCTGGCGAAGAACTCTCTTTAGCCATAGAATCAACCAGTCCCGAAGCCATCGTTGAAATTAACGCTGCAGAGACACCATGTCCTGTGACATCAGCCACAACCACTCCCAAACGCTGATCAGAAAATTCAATAAAATTGTAGAAATCCCCCCCCACACTTTCCACCGATTTATACATTGCATGTACCTTCATATAAGGATTGTCCGGCATCCGTTGGGGCAGAATTGAAAGTTGCGTCCGTCTGGCCTGCTGAAGTTCCTGGATCATTTGCTGGTTGACTTGCTCAAGCTTCAACCGCTTTTGTTCCAGCTCAATAAATACACTGACCTTACTTTTAAGAATAACAGGCTCAAATGGTTTGAAGATATAGTCTACGGCTCCTGATTTGTATCCCGCAAAGACAGCTTTTTGTTCATCGAAAGACGTAACAAAAATAATTGGGAGATTCTGGTTGTTGGGGGAACTTTGAATCACTTTAGCAACTTCAAACCCATTGATATCCGGCATTCTCACATCCAGTAAAATTACCGCAAAATTTTGTTTCATCGTCGCTTCAATCGCTTTTTCTCCAGAATCAACCCGAACAATTTCAATATCTAATCCTTTAAGTACGCTTTCCATAACAAACAGTTCCATCGGATCGTCATCGACTAATAATACTTTTGATCGCATATTCATAAGATTAAGACTTTCAAGGTGATTATAAAGATTTTGATTAGCGCAGTTAACAGGTATAATAAATCTTATTTCGAATCAAATGTCTAATGTTTTGTTCCTGATAAAAGTATACGGTTTAATATTGGCCAGATTCATTGACTCTTTTATCTGGATGTACTATGGAATGCTCAAACAATAACTCAGCAAATCTACTTGTCTTTTCAACGATCTTCTGCGTTGCTTTACCTGTTACATAAC
>JADGAT010000054.1 GCA_015231885.1 SAR324 cluster bacterium | reverse complement strand
TATCTTCTCAACTTTATCAAAACATTACGCAATTGGTGGAATCAAATTCTCAATTTTTTTGACAAACGTATTACCAATGGAATGGTTGAGGGGATGAATCATGCTATCCGCAATATTATGTGGAGAGCTTATGGGATCAGAAATTTTGATTTCTTTAAGCTGCAAGTCCTTGCTGAGCTTGGTCCTTCGGGCTAGTACACTAATTAACGAAGATCCGTCATTCTTTCGGTTTGCCAAGGTAGATTAGGCGAAGACTCCAGAGGATCATAGATTTTTTCTAGATGTGGGCTCAAGTAATATGCAGCTGCTGTATCACCAGTCAGGGTATGGGCTCCGAATCAAGTCCAGGGAGACGAGTTAGTGGATAACATTGTAATCACATCCAAAAAAATATGCATGATTTTATCATACATATCCAGAATAGTTGTTTCCCAGAGTTCCCCGTTTTTTTAAAGGGGGCTAGGGGGATTTTACAAAAATTATTCTGGAAAACTATTTTTATAGTACTAATATGCTATTTCCCTTCAATTGTTTGGGCCGGTAGCATCAGTTTACAGCTAAAAGCTTCTGTGGACATTTCTTCTGATCTTTTGTCAGCAAAGATTCAGTTTGTCAACAAGGGCAATGAGTCGGCAATGGAGCTAAAGCCTGTGGTTCGAATCCAAGACCGCTCTTATCCAGTCCGTGGCAGCCACACTCTACAGCCTGGGCGCACGTTCAGTACTCAATATCGTACAAAGAAACATCCTTTTCAAGAGCCTGGTTCCTATTATTTGCCATTGCATCTCAGTTACCGTGATCAAAACGGATTCCGCTTCAAACTTCCTTATTTGATTCGGATGGCACACGGTGATGAAAAAAAACTTCCGGGACTGAATTGGAAAGTTTCCAGAGTTGTTTTGCCAAAGGATGATAACATTCAGGTCACTTTGATCAATATGGATTCCTGGGACAAAACGATTCATTTGTCCAATATCATGGCGATGGGTATCGAACTCGAAATGCCTGCTTCTCCCATAGAATTAGCAGCAAAAGAGAAAAGGACATGGGATTTGAAAGTCAAATACGATTCTATTTGGCCAAATATCTATGTTAGCTATTTGATGGCCGAGTATTCTCACCAAGGACATCATTATATGAGCTACACCCCTTTGAGAATGCAAATCATTCCTGAGGCCAGTGTAGGGGCATGGTTGTTTGAACGCCAGGTAATGGCCATTGTGCTCATTTGTTTGATTGCAATAGCCATTGTGGGAGGAAGCGGCCCACTCATCTACAGGAAATTATGGCAAAAGCACTCCTGATTGCACCAGCAGCAGAAAGACTTGTCAGTAAAAATACCCGCAAATTTCATCGAACCTTTCCTCCGTTATCTCTGTTAATTGTTGCTGCTTTGTTGCGTCAATCAGGGTGGGAAGTCGCCCTCCATGATTTGAACGCAGATCCTGCTATATCTCCTGAACAAGTTCAGAATGATGCTGTCCATTGTGATTTGGTGGTTTTAACAACGAATCCTTATGCCGATTGGCAATGTCCTTCCTTGGAAACAGAGCATATTTTTGAGTGGGCGTGTCTCCTTCCTTCAGAACATTTAGTGATTACAGGAAATCATGGGACCCATTATCCAGGCAGTGTCTTAAAACACACCGGAGCCTTGGTGGTAGTTCGGGAAGAGCCAGAATGGGCAATATTGGAAGTTGCAGAAAGTTTGAGAAAACATGGCGATTTGTCCCAAATTATGGGAATTTCTTATCGACAGGGAGAAGCGCACCACCACAATCCAGAACGCTCTTTACAGTCAATGAATGAATTTCCTCCTCCTGCCTACGACTTGATCGATTTGAAGAATTACCAGTATGAACTGTTGGGAGGGAACTTTGCCCTGCTTGAATCGTCGAGAGGATGCCCTTATTCTTGTAATTTTTGTAACCTGTCTATGTTCCAAAATAGTTATCGGAAAAAAGAGCCCGAGTTGTTTTTACAGGAATTGGATACCTTGGTGGAAGTTCATGGCTGTCGATCCCTCTATATCTTTGATTTGGAATTTACAATCAGCCGAAAGATGCTCAACGCCGTTTGTGAGCATTTGATCAAAAAGGATTATGCAAAATGCTATGGATTTCGCTGGGCCTGCCAAACCAGGGCGGATTCGGTGCAAGAAAATTTGCTGCCATTGATGAAACAAAGCGGATGCGCTTTGATACATTTTGGAGTAGAAGCGGGTAATGCCGGTATTTTGAGGCAAACCAACAAAAAAATTACCAAAGCCCGTATTAAGGAAGGGATCAAAGCGACCCAGCATGCTGGAATTGCCGCAGCAGCATTTTTTATCTTTGGACACCCGAAAGAAACGGTGTCACACTATGAGGAAACGCTGGATTTTGCTCTTGAACTTTCACCGCATTTTGCTTCGTTTCATCCATTTTTATCGTTCCCAGGTTCTCCGCTGTTTATAGAAAAATATGGCCCTGGCCCTTATTGGGAAGATCCCATTCGAGAAGAAGTGACTTTTTTTACGCCCGAACAGGAAAAAATGACTGCGCAATTTGTTAAAAAAGCGTACAGAAAATTTTACTTACGCCCTCGATATATTTGGCAATTACTGACTCAAGGGGACTGGGGTCTCTACATGAGGCAGTTGAAATTGTTTTTTGCTTTTTGGAGACAAGGATAGTTTGACGATGGATTTACCAGCTAAATGGAATAAGCACAGAGACATTTCTCCTGCCCAGGCATTGCAACTGGTTTTTGAAAATTATAAGCCCAATACCCGACGGGCCTATGCACGGGTGTTTCGTGATTTTCAGGAATGGGCTGCTATTCAGGATATGGAGGATTTCAAGCATCTGAATAGTTTGAGCATTCTTGAGTACAAGAGTCATCTGAAAGCACAGGGAAAAAAGCCTGCCAGCATCAATCAAACGATGAGCGCCTTGAGGAATGTATTCAAGGTACTGACTGAATTTCAGTATTTGTCGAAAAACCCTTTTAAGTCTTCTGTCATTCGAAATGAAAAAGTTTCTGACATTAGCACGAAAGGTGCACTACGATTGACACACTTGAGTGCAATGATGGAAGCAAATGATCAAGAGTCTTACGATGTGAGGGTTGCGGACTTGATGCGAAAGAGAAATGGCTTGTTACTCCGTTTTCTATATTTTACTGCTGCACGACGCAGTGAAGTGGCTGATTTGAATTGGGAAGATATCCAGCAGGATGGAGAATTTCATGTTGCCTTCATTCGCAATACAAAAAGTGGTGTGCCTCAGCGCTTAAAAATCAGGGACGAGTTGTATGTCGAGTTGCAAGAGTGGAAAGAGGATTTGCAGTTGGCAGGATTGGAAAAACCATGGGTTTTTATCTCTTTGGGATTCCGAACGAGAGGAAAGAAAATGACAGGAAAAGGGGTCAATGATGTGATTGTTCGTCTGGGAAAAGCCATAGGGCTGGATATTTCTGCCCACTATATGCGGCATACGGCAATCACCATTGCCCTGGAAATGGGAGAGTCTCTCCAAAAAGTGCAGGCCTATGCTCGTCATTCTTCTGCGAATACGACGATTCGCTATTTTCATGATCAGGAGCTTCTTAAGAAAAACCCGACAGACCGTTTGCCAAGAATTTAAGGATAAGACTTATGTTGCCCAATCGCATCCGCACGAAAATTCTGGTTGTGTTTTATATTATTTCTGCAATCCCTTTGATTGGCTATCTTGTTCTATATTTCCAATTCCGTGATCAAAGCCTGTTAACCGATCAGTTGATTGAACACCAACAACCGATTGCCTTGGGCTGGGTGCAGTTGATGAATGGGATCAACCATTCTTTGGCAGCCCAACGGGGTTGGGTGTTGTTTGGTGCCGAATCGTTTAAAAAAGAAAGACAAGCTGCCTGGGAAAATGAAATCAAGCCCATTTTGGATCAATTAAAATCACTATATAATGACAGTCAATATAAGCTGAATCGCGCTGAGGAAGTGCGCCGATTTTATGACATCCGCCTGCCTTTACTTGAACTGGAGAAGCTGCAGAAGGAAATCGAGCAGATTGCCCACACACCTGGGAATATTCCTGCACAACAAATATTCACGGAAAAATTGAGGCCTGCTTTTGATACGATGCACAAGAACCTGAAAATGATTGTGCAGGAGCAAATCTCACAATCGGCTGATAATCAAACAGTTCTCCAAATTTTGACAGAGCTGCGGGGTTCACTATGGGCCTCTACGGCTAGTTTGCATAGCTATGTATCAGATGCTCAAAAAAGTGACTGGGATCAGTTTCGAGAAAGTTGGGCAGACAGTAATCGTTTCTTGCTGGATCTTCAGGGGACCAATTCCTCCTTTACGAAGCAGCAGCAGTCTCACTTCAGGCAATTTCAAAAAAATCAGGAACTGATAGAGTCACTGGCAGATGACTTATTTCAGGCGCGTACCCAGTCATCCTGGAATATTGCACGCTACAAAATGGAAACTCGCACGATTCCGATGGTAAAAGATATCGAGGAAACGGTCAATTTAATCGTACAATGGCAATCAGATTTTGCCAAAGAGAATAATAAAATTCTGCAGACACAGTTTGAACAATGGCGTATTTTATTATTGGCGGTTCCCCTTGGTATCTTTTTATTAGGCTTTTTACTTTCTTTGTTTTTGGGAAAAAGGGTCGTTGTGCCATTGCAGGAACTGCGAGATGCGGTTCGCAATGTAAAAAATGAGGACTTTTTTGGACATATTGGCGTGACAACACAGGATGAAGTCGGTGAGCTGGCTCATGAATTTGAAGAAATGCTGTTTGCCATCCAGGAGCGAACCAAAGATGCCTATCGAGGTCGTCAGATTTTGGACAACTCGCCTTTCCCGGTTATGCTGGCCACTCCAGATCGAGAGTTGGTCTATCTGAATCCCGCAGCACTCAGAGAACTGAAACGTTTGACGGATTTCCTGCCTGCAGAGCCAGAACAAATGTTGGGGAAAGGAATCGATTTTTTACTCGAATCGGCGGCCATCGAACCAAGACAACTATCGACTCCTTATAATCTGCCGCCTACTACTGATATCAGCATTGGAGATCAGACAATCGAAGTTACCTTCAGTCCGCTTTTTGATGCGGATAATCAGTATTTAGGATTGGTGCTGCATTGGAAAAATGCGACACAAGAACGTCTTAACCAGCAGGCACGAAAAGAATTGGTTCTCAGGCTTGAGGCAGAGGGGAGCAGCCAGCAAAAAATGCTGGAGCAATTGGAAGAACAGAATAAGGCGCTGCTGGATCAGGTGGAACTCGATCAGGCTCAAACGTCTATTGCCAAAGCCATCAATTCGTTGGAAATTACCGCTATTCTGGAAGCAGCTTTAGAAACATTGGTCAGAACCACTAATTCTCAATTAGGCATTTTGTATTTGGATGATCTGGAGGACCACCAGTTGCAACTAAAGCATCACTATACCGTGGATGAAGGAGTGATTGAAGATCAGTTTTATCAGGTGCACGGATTGCCAACTCACATTTTCCAAACTCAAGAGCCTGTGATTATCCGTAATCCTTCCAAAGAGCAGGGGCGCAGCTTTCATTTAGGAGGAGTTTCCAGTTATCCTGCTGTCATTGCTGGATATCCCCTGGTATTTCAGCAACAATGCCTTGGTGTTCTGCTGCTGGCCAGTGTTGCTCCTTTCAGTGAAGCGAATTTGCGCTTTATTGAAAATACCGTCCCCCAGTTAGCCGTTTCTATCCAGAATGCCATGACTTTTTTGACGGTACAGACCCAACAGGAAATTTTGCAGGCAGCAAATTTAGAACTGGAAGCCGCTACCAAAATGAAGAGCGAGTTTTTGGCCAGTATGTCCCATGAATTAAGAACTCCTCTCAATGCGATTATTGGATTTGCTGAGGCATTATTAGATGTGGATGAAGAAAATCCCCTAACAGAATATCAGCATGACCGATTGATGCGTGTACACAAAAGTGGGAAGCACCTGTTGGAACTGATCAATTCCATTTTAGATTTGTCCAAGATCGAAGCCAGGAAAATGCAAATCAATGTGTTGCCCTTCCATCTTGGGGAATTGTTACAGGAAGTTTTAAGATTGATGGAAGCGTTGGTTGCCAATAAACCCATTGAATTGAAACTGCAGATGAATGGTGACTTGGCCGATTGTTGTTCGGATCAGGATAAAATCCGTCAAATCATGATCAATTTGCTGGGAAATTCTGTCAAATTTACAGAACAAGGTTCGATTGAAGTGGAGACTTCTTTGCAGGACGGGATGGTCAAAATTGATGTAAAAGATACAGGCTGCGGCATTCCTAAATCCCAATTGGATACGATTTTTGAAACCTTCCGTCAGGTCGATGGCTCTGAAACTCGAGGTCATGAAGGAACCGGGTTGGGATTAGCACTGGTTAAGAGCATGACCCGGTTGCTTGGAGGAGAAGTCTCTGTGACAAGTGAAATGGGTGAAGGTTCCACCTTTAGTGTAATCCTTCCCATGCGTCTGGACGCCCCTGCGGCTGCAAGTACTTCATGATGGTTTCATCAGTATTTTGTTTACTTCTGTCGTCTCTTTTTCTCTGTCTGCCTTTTCAGATTTCTTCGGTTTCTCTTCTAGGCTGGATCGCCTGGACTCCTGTTTTGACATTGTTTGGTTGTTCTTCTCAATCTCTGTTATTCAAGAATACCTTCTGTTGGTTTTTGAGAGGCTGGACGATCGGATGTCTCTGGTACGGTTCTCTTTTTTACTGGTTGCCCGAAACTTTATATATCAAAGCTGGTTTATCTGTATTTCGCACGGCACTCTTTTCACTGGGAACGGTTGGTTTGCTGGCGTGTTTCCCTGCCTTGGTGTTGTTATTGTGCAGTTTGCTGCAGCATGTTAAGTTTTCTCCGTATCTGAGCTTCCCCATTCTGTTTACAGTGCAGGAAGGGTTGTTGGAATATGTTCCATTTGGTGGGGTTCCCTGGGCTACTATGGCGGCTTCCCAGTCTCTTGGAAAATGGGGACTGTGGGTAGTCAGTCATTTTGGAGGACTCGGGTTGACTTTTTTGATGACGGCAGTAGCAGCTTCATTGGCAAGCCTGTTGGTGAATTTTCGGATCATATTTTTTGTGTCACTTCGAACCAAAGGTGAGACATCTTTTTTAATTCTAGTGCTTGTCACTTCAATTCTAGGGGCTTTCATTCTTTCTTATCCAACTCAGTTGTTCACAGAAAATCAAAATACGGGTCACAATAACCGTTCTTCCAAAAACGTTCCTGTCCTATTGGTTCCTAATGATGTCTCCATTGGCAATCTTAATAATCCGGGCATGCTCAGGAATATTTTGCAAAATTACCTGCGGAATTCCGTTAATCAGGCACTGGTAGACAAGGTTTCACTAGTCATATGGCCGGAAAACGCATATCCCGGCATCATCGAACGCGGGAAAAACCTGGTAACTCTCTTTCATGCTTTTTCAAAAGCAAAAGCGGACTTAATTCTAGGTTCGAATGGACAGAAATCCACCGTGTCTGGCCAGCAGAGTCAAGCAAAGGTAACTCCTCAGTATTTCAATTCGGCTTACTTAGTCTATCACCAATATTTTGAGTTTGAGAGATATGATAAGCGTCAGTTAGTTCCATTTGCGGAGTATGTTCCTGCTGGTTGGAAGCGGCTCATCCCGCATAGTATTTTGCCGCAAGTGCCTGATTACGCAAGAGGCAGCAAAACGGGTATTTTTCATTGGAAAGAAACCCCTTTTGGGATATTTATCTGCTTTGAAACGATTTTTTCTCGTATGATCCGCGCTTCTGTTCAAGAGGGCAGCCAGTTTTTGGTTGGGATTTCTAATGGGCAGTGGTTGAATCGATGGGCGGCACAGCATCAGTTGCGTTTGGCAACCCTGAGGGCTGTTGAAGCAGGCAGGGACATCATTTTGGTCGGAAATGGAGGAAAAACGGCACATATCCAAGTTGATTCGACAGAAATCAGGGTTCAACAAATTGACAAACCCACTACTGTACTGGTAAAACCCAAGTCCTGTCAAAACTGGTATGTCTTATATGGAATATGGCCGTGTTTCGGGTTGATGGGAGGGTATTTTTCTATTTTTTTACTTTTCCAATTCTGCACGAGACGAAATCACACGATCCAATAATCCAAACTCTAATGCTTCTGCTGCTGTAAACCAGTTGTCACGGTCAATGGCTGCTTTGATTGCTTCATACGTTTTTCCAGAGGCATTGCAGTAAATATCGATGATCAAATCCCGTGTTTTTAAGATTTCTTTGGCCTGGATTTCACAATCAGTGGCGCGTCCCTGGTATCCCATCAGTAAAGGCTGATGAATCATAATTTTTGATCTTGGAAATGAAAAGCGACGTCCTTCACTGGCTGCCAGACTCAAAATAGATCCCATACTAGCTGCAAATCCTGCAACTATCGTTGTGACGGGGCAGCTGATGAATTGGAGCATGTCATAAATAGCAAATCCTGAAAATACCTCGCCTCCTGGACAATTAATGAAAACGGTGATCTCTTTTTCTGGATCCTCCTGCTCTAAAATGGTTAGTTGGTTTAATACTTTGTTGGCTAGCTCTCCATTGACCTGAGAGGAAATGATGATAGTTCTTGATTTTAAAGCCTTAGAGGCCAATCCCATCATCTCTAGATTTTCTTCTTGTTTTTCTTCACTCATATAATTCCATTTTAGTAAAATTTATTGGTTTTAAGGAAGGCGAAAATAATAACATGCGAAAGTTACACAGGATTTTCATCGAGATTCAAGAAGTTTTATCGGTCTCATAGCTTGCTATGTAACCGATAAAGCAACGCAGAAGATCGTTGAAAAGACAAGTAGATTTGCTAAGTTATTGTTTGAGCATTCCTAAGTAGATTGAGTTCAAAAATACCATTCCTGAGGAAAGGATTCAATCTCTTCCATTCATCGTATCAACTTTTATGGTGTGCGGGAGAGTAATTCATAGGTTCCAAATCCCCAGACTCCAGTCAAATGGATCATGCTCAAAAAAACAGCGGCACTTCCCATGTCTTTTGCCCGTTTTGCCAGAGGATGCTTTTCCAGAGAAATACGATCAACGACTGCCTCAATGGAGGAATTCAATATTTCCACGATCAATACCAAAAGAACACTGCTGATCATTAAAGCACGCATCGATATGCTAACAGGTATAAAAAATGCCAGAGGAACCAGGATGCAGCAAAGGACGGCTTCTTGCCGAAATGCTGCTTCAGATTGAAATGCTGCTTTGAGTCCATCCAATGAATAAAAGCAGGCATTCCAAATTCGTGTTAAACCGCTGGCCTGAAATGGTTTTTCAGGTTCAGAAGAATTCATTGTTTATTTTTTTGTTTGTTTTCAGATGCAATTAAACTTTTGAGTTTGCCGAGTACCGTTTCTTCGGAGAATGGTTTGACAATATAGCTGTTCACTCCTGCTTTGACGGCATCAATGATGTTTTCTCTCTGGGCTTCTGCAGTAATCATAATCACAGAAGTTTCTTTGTGATCCGGATTCTCACGTATTTTTTTTAAAAACTCCAAACCACTCATGTTGGGCATATTCCAATCCAGTAAAATCAAATCGACAGGAGCATTTTTAAATTTCGATTCTTTCAATTCTGCAAGTGCCTGTATGCCGTCTCCTGCTTGTCGAATCGATGTACATCCTGCATCACGCACGATTTTTGACAAAATTTTTCTCAACTGAGCCGAATCGTCAACAATCAAAACATTTCGCTCTTCTAACATTGGTGGCATAATAGGTTGATGCTCCTCTCATGGGTCTTGAGTGGTTGAGTCTTTCTTGATGATAAATGAATATATCCTTTTTGAACAGCGGTTGCCAGATCATTTATCCATTTCGTAAATGTTATCCAGTCCAACGGCTCCCAACATCTTGATTTCCATCAGTAGCATTTTCTTTTCTTCCTCTAAAGAAATTTCATGATCATAGCCGACTAAGTGGGCACAACCGTGCGCAAGCAGACGAATCAGCTCTGTGCTTTCTGGCCAATGATTGGTGTCTGCCTGCTTTTGCACTTGATCAACAGAGATGACGATTTCCCCCAATATTTCCGAGTTGGGATCATTCTCCCAATAGGACCAGGAAAGGACATCTGTGGGCTTATTTTGATTGCGGTAACGTGAGTTGAATTCCTGTATTTCCATGTCGTTGGTAAAATAAAGAGAAATCTGGCGGTCTGAGTGGCCGAGTATTTGAAGAAATTCTTGTATGTGCTCCCTGATTTCCTCTGTAGAGAGAGGAGGCTCGCAGCTATCTGCCCAAGAAATGTCCATCGGAGCATTGTTCATAATTCATCCCCGTGCCTGCCGGATTTGAGAGAAAAATGCGGAGCGGGCATGCTGGGATTTTTCTTGTTTCTCTTCCTCTGTTTGCTGACCGTGAATTGCAATGGAGAACAGTTTGGGCTCAATTTCAGCTAGAAATCGAGACGGTTCCTGATGAATCTGTTCTTTGTATTGCCGTCGTATTTTCGCCATAGAAAATGTCAGCTCTTTTTTGGCACGAGTGATTCCAACGTAGCACAGCCTGCGTTCTTCGCTTTCTCCTTTTTCTTCAAGAGCTCGTTTGTTAGGCAATAACCCTTCTGCCATCCCTACCATGAACACGTAGGGAAATTCTAAGCCTTTGGCGCTGTGGAGAGTCATCAGAGTGACCATGTTTTTGTTATTTTCTGAAGAATTGTCATCTCGGCTGAACAGCATAACGCGTTCCAGATAATCTTGCAGTTTTTTTTCAGGATTATCCAATGTGTATCGGTGTACAGACTGTATCAGTTCGTGTATGCAGGTGAGTCGGCGTTCCTTGGTTTTACGATCCGTGTTCTCTTTTTCAAGTGCACGGATGAATCCAATTTCTTCCAGTAACTGTTCGAATGTTTGGTCAAGGGATTCCGTTTTGAAACGTTGTCGGTACTTGGATATCAGAGCAACAAACGATTCCATAGATTCGGCCGCTTGAGAAGATATTTTTGAACAACCTGTGGCATTTTTCATCACCTGAAAAAGAGATTTGTGGAGCAGATGACAATAGGTGTTGGCATGAATCAGAGAGGTTTTTCCAATTCCCCGCCTGGGGAAGTTAACAATTCTGTGGATATTGACTTCATCGTTTTGATTTTGAATGACACGTAAATAGGCAATCGCATCTTTGACTTCTTTCCGCTCATAAAAATTAGTTCCGCCAATAATATTATAGGGAATTCCTCCTTCACGCAGTGTCTCTTCAATGATGCGAGATTGATAATTGGAGCGGTACAGTATTGAAAAGTCTTTATATTTACTTTTGGTTCGCAGTATTTGCAGACGAATTTGATCCACAACTTTTTTCATTTCTTCGGACTCATCATCGCCAACGATCCAGCCTATATTTTTTCCTCCAGTTTGCTGAGACCACAGACTTTTTGGCATGCGGTCTGGATTGTTTTGAATCACTTGGTTGGCTGCCGATAAAATGGTGGTCGTGGAACGATAATTTTGTTCGAGTTTGATGATTTGAACTTCTGGAAAATCTTTCTCAAAATCAAGAATGTTGTTAATATCTGCTCCTCTCCAACCATAAATGGATTGATCATCGTCGCCCACTACACAAAGGTTGCGATGGCGTTTTGCCAGATGTTTCAGTAAAAGATATTGTGTTCGATTGGTATCCTGGTATTCATCGACCATGATGAAGCGATATTGCTGATACAAATCCTCTATCTCACCAGGATACTCGTCCATGAGTTGTAGGGTCAAGTTGAGAATATCATCGAAGTCAATGGCATTACACCCCTTTAAAATTCGTTGGTACTCTTGAAAGATCCGGCCAATCAGCACTTCTCGCATTGCGTGTTTTTGTATTAAAAAATCGTTTGGCGTCTTTCCCCATGTTTTGGCTTGCCCTATAGACCAGTGAGCTGATTTGACATCAATCAATCCCGTGTCATTGTAGCCATGCTCTTCAATGATTCCTTTGATGACAGCCTGCTGATCATGAGCATCATAAATCGTAAAATTAGCACGGTATCCCAAATGGGTGATATATTTTCGCAGTATTTTGACACAGAGGGAGTGGAACGTACTGATTTGAATATTTTTTTGGGCGCCACGCAGCATTTGAGCCAGGCGTTCCTGCATTTCAAGTGCGGCTTTGTTGGTAAAGGTAACGGCCAGTATATTTTGTGGAGGAATTTTTTTTTGTTTGATCAAATAAGCCATGCGGTAGGTAATTACCCTCGTTTTTCCACTACCGGCACCTGCAAGCAATAAAACAGGGCCGTGAGTGGTCGTAACGGCTTTGTGCTGTTGAGGATTCAATGAGTCTAAATTAACCATGGTGAGGGGGCATCCGATAGATGGACTGAAACGACAGGAATGATCATATTTGCCTAAGCTATTTTTATTTGATAAGAGTTTATCAGGAAGTGCAGGGAGAAAGAAGACGAAAAATAACTATTGATGTGATTTGATTTTTGATAGGCTTTGTGAGCAGAAAAATCACGCTTTATCAATTTGCTCATAACCAAGCTGAGATGATTTTATGAAAAAAACTCCTATTCTGCTTGCAGCAGCATTCAATTTTTTAGCAATTTTTTCTACTCTCGGTATTTTCTTCATTGAAGGACAAGGGGACAGTGCATTCAATAGTTTATTCAATAGCCTCTGGTGGACAATCGTGACTTTCACAACCGTAGGCTATGGGGACATGTCGCCTATCACGGTAGAGGGAAGAATTTTTGGTATGCTGATTCTCGCCGGAGGTGTCATTTTGAATTCAGTTGTGATTTCTTTGGTTTCAAATTGGTTCCTGAATTATCGTTCTTCTCGGTTTTATGGGCTCAAGCCTGTTGATATGCATGACCATATTATGATTTGTTCCAATGATGAAATTTTTATCACTTCGATTATTACCGAAAACCTGGAATTTTACGAAGCAAATAAAATTGTCATTGTCTCTGAGCTCAAAGAGCACCCTTTAAAAAGAACTCCTTATGAAAGTATCCCTTGGGTATCTGGTATTCCTTACGACACAGGAACTTTAAAAAAAGCTTCTGTTGATCGTGCTGCGATTGCTTATGTTTCTTTTGCTGATGACAGCGAAACGGTGTTAACCGTGATGCAGGTTGAAAAATTTACAAATCAAGAGGCCATTACCATAGCTTTGGACAACGATGATGATTATCATAAACATCTGGCAAATGTTGGATGTGACTATGCCCTGAATCCTTATGATATTTATGTTCCATTGATGGTGCAGGCGTTTCGTGGTCCAGGGGCTCCGACTTTGATACGCGAAATGATACTGAGGGGCCGGCATTCTCACACAATCGAATCGGTGAAAATTTCACCAGAGTTTATTAACAAACCCTGGTTGGATTATTTGTTGGCCTGTAAAAAAAAATACGGTCAGATTCCGCTGGAAATGATTGATGAGGAGGAAAGAGCGTATGCCAATCCAAAGTGTGACATGCTGATTTCCCCAAATAGCAAAGCGTTGATGCTGGTTCCCCCGAAAGATAAATCCATGATCGATGGTAAAGGTGCCAGGCTCACTGGACTATCTCCAATATTGCCAACAGGGCATATCCTCATTTGTTCAGATCAACATACATTCATCCGGAGAATATTGGTCGAGTTGGAGCTTTCAGGCGTGAATGAGGATATTGTGATTTTATCAAAATTGGAGCCAATATTAGATTTAGACAGTCAGTTTAACATTGATTGGGTTCTGGCAAAAGTTTCATCAGATAAAGGATTTGTGGAGGCAAGGGTGAAAGAGGCCAAGGTTGCTTTTGTGGACCATGAACAGGACAATCATACGTTGATGGAAGTGATTCGTCTGGAAAATTTAACAGATGGCGCAATTTTTACGATTGCCAGTTACCGCGTTGGTGAGATCGGAGATCGATTACTTGAGGCTGGTTGTGATTTTAGCGTGAATTCTGATGAGCTGATTGCCCCTGTGCTCTCACAATCTGCAGCTCATCAAGGAGTTGGTCGATTGATAGAGCAGATTATTTCTCAGGACCATCATTCTGAAAGTATGTTTGCTCGGAAACTGAGTCATAATTGGAAAGAGTGCTCCTGGTTCGATACAATGGTTTATTTAAAAACCAAATATGAATATTTGGCAATGGGCTTAATGAAGCAGGGAAATGATAGATTGCTCACCAATCCGGCGATGGATGTTCCGGTTAGTGTGGGAGATTCCGTCCTGTTCATTACCAGCAAAAGTGAACTTTGAAATAAATAAGAATATCTCAGTTTCTCGGTAATTGTTGTGAAAGAGCTTTTAGCATTGCCTGGGCAGGGTGTCTTGGTTTGAATCCGTGAAAGCGCTTTACTTGGGTACGACAGGAGTAACCCGTAGCAAGAATTTGTTCTTGTTGTGGGTGAGAAGAAATATATTTTCCCCAACTCATCTGATAAATTCCTTTTGATTCAAGATAGTGCTCTACTTCATGACCATAAGTTCCGCACATCCCACAACACCCCACAGCGGCTATTTCTAAATCCAGACCAAATAAATGAAAAATTTGTTTCCACTGTGCTTGGGACTCCAGTGCTCCTGTTTTTTCACTGCAATGCCCCAGCAGCTTATATTGGCTGAAATTTAACAGTGTTTTCCCAGAGAATAATTTTTCAAAACGTGGCAATTGTTGATGTAACCATTCCTGGACAAGGTATACGTGAAATTCTGGATTTTTTTGCCCCAGGCTCTTGAGATATTCGTCACGATAGGTCAGCACCATACTGGGTTCGATTCCAACAATAGGTATATTGCATTGGTTCAACTGCTTCAGATAATCCGCGTTTTTTTGTGCCAAAGAGCGAAAACGGTGCATGAATCCTTTGATATGCATCGGTTTTCCATTTGGATGAAACGGAGCAATGTAGACGACATACCCTAATGTTCTCAACAAGTCATAGGTGTCCAGAACAAGTTGTGCTTCAAAGTAAGTTGTGAAGACATCCTGCAGCAAAATCACAGACCGTTCTTTTTCTTCTGATGTTAAATATTTCAATTGAAAACTATCAGCATGAGGAGCATGGCGATCGTTGAGCTCACTTTTGACGGAAATCAAACTGAGCTCCGGCGAGTCACATAAACCAATGACTCGATTCAAAATGAGCTGTGTCGGAGGCAATGCTAAAAACCGATTATACAATCTGGCAAAGCGTGCTTGCAGAGGGGTGATGGTTTCAATAGAAGCGACAAGGTGATCTCGGAGGGGTCTTAGGTAGCGGCTGTAATACAAATTAAAGAACCGTGAACGAAATTCAGGAACATCTACATGAATCGGGCATTGGCTGGCACAGGCTTTACAGGCAAGGCATCCTGACATGGCTTCATGCACCTCATGGGAAAAATCATAAACCCCTTTGTGCCGTGCATAGGTATTTCCTATTTTTAGAAAAATGTGAAACCAGGAAGATTTCTGATCAGAAGCGCCTCTGTGGTGTCTAAACTTTCTTACCTGATTGGAGAGAAATTGAGCCACTTCCGGACAAAAAGATGTTTTCCACTGGTCTGGCTGTTTTTCTTCAGGGCTTTGCTGCATTAAGCTCCATTGGCGCAGCCATTCGCGCATCATTCCCGCTCGACCTTTCGGAGAATGAATTCGATCCTGTGTGATCTTAGAGGAAGGGCACATCACATGGTTTGGATCAAAATTGAAACAGGCCCCATTTCCGTTACAGTTTATAGTCGATTCATATTCAGAACGAAGTTGCGGCAAAATTTCTCGATCAAAATGCCCTCGTAAAGATGCCTCAACTTTAACGGTTTCTGTTGACATCGAAAAGGGAGTTACTATTTTTCCAGGATTTAATTTATTGTCAGGATCAAAGGCTTCTTTAATTTTTCTTAAATCCTGATGCAGCTCTTCCCCAAAAAAAAGGGGAGTGTATTCGCTGCGGAAACCTCTGCCATGCTCTGACCACATGACTCCATCGTACTTGCGGACGAGTTTGACTACTCCATCCGATATTTTACGGACTAATGCTTCATCGTTGGGATCTTTCATATCCAAAGCAGGCCGAACATGCAGGCACCCCACATCAACGTGCCCAAACATGCCGTATTCCAACTGATTTTCTTCCAACAGCGCCTTAAATTCGGATATATATGCTGCCAGATTCTCGGGAGGAACGGCAGTGTCTTCAACAAATGGAATGGGTTTTTTTTCACCTTTTGTATTTCCAAGCAATCCCACGCCTTTTTTTCGTAAATTCCAAAGATGAGTGATTTCAATGGGATCTTCAGTATGGTAATAGCCAATGGCTTGTCCATGATTTTGTTTATTTTTATCAATGGTACGGCAAAGCTTTTTAACATTTTGCTGCAGCTCTTTGGCGTTATTTCCCGTAAATTCAACTAGATTGATTGTGTGAGTGGGGGCATGTTCTTCATCTGCAATGAAATTTTTGACATCATGATAAATATTATCTTCTTTGGCCAGAGAAAGGATTTTTTCGTCAATGGTTTCGATGGCTGCTGGTTCATTGACCAGTAATGTTTGCGCATCTTTTAAGGCATCATCGAAGCATCGGTATTTGACTACTAATAAATGTTTATATTTTGGCAGCCGTGTGAGCCTTACTTTCACTTCCGTAATGAAAGCCAGTGTTCCTTCAGATCCTGACAGAATATAGTTTAAATTGAAATGGTCTCTCTTGTCTGAATACACTTTAGCCAGATTATAACCGGTCAGAAATCGACTCATTTTTGGAAATTGTGATTCAATCAAATCTTTTTTGTTTGTTGCGATCTCGTCGACTTGTTGATAAATATGTCCAATAATATCCTCTCGATTTTTAATCTCGGTCAGTTCTTCAAGTTTTGTTTCTTTGGATTGCCAGCATGTACCATCTGACAGGACATAGGACAGTTCCAAGACATGATTGCTGGTTCTGCCATAGATGCGTGATCCTTTTCCGCAGGCATCCGTGTTGACCATCCCTCCGATAGTTGCTCGATTGCTGGGAGAAAGCGTTGGCGCAAAAAAAAGCCCAGAAGGTTTCAGCTGTTCGTTTAACTCATCAAGAATCACTCCTGGCTGGATGCGGGCCCACTGCTCTTTTATGTTGATCTCCAGAATGTGATTCATGTATTTGGAGCAGTCGATAATAATTCCAGGAGAAAGGGACTGGCCATTGGTTCCTGTGCCTCCTCCCCTGGGAGAAAATTTGATCAACTGAAAAGGTTTTTGCTGGGCTAATTGAAAAATACAAGAAATGTCTTTGTTTGAGTTTGGGAATATGACGGCCTGTGGTAAGATTTGATAAATACTGTTGTCTGTGGATGTCACTAAACGCGATCCATAATCAGTCCGAATTTCTCCAGAGAAAGAGGTTTGAGCTAATTCTTGTGTGAATAGTTCGTAATTTTGTTCTGGTGTTTCCTTGAGGTTGAATCGAGGGATCATGCAAGCGTACTGATTGATTTTTGAAATTGAGGTTGAAAAACAAAATGGTGTGTGTTACAAAGAGAATTTACTTAACACCAAAATTCACAATTTTTTAGAAAATTCTATGCCTGTTACAGTAGACGTTAAAGATGGAAATGTTGGAAAATCCTTGATGCAGCTCAAACGTACACTCATCAAAGAGGGTCTGTTTAAGGAATTAAAAAGACGAAAGTTTTTTGCCAAACCTTCTTTGGCAAAAAAGTTAAAGCGTGAAGCCGCAGAGAAGCAACGGAATAAAGATTTGAAGCGTGAAATACGAGCTGCGATGAAAGCCGATTTCTAACAAACCTAAAAAGAAGCAGCTTTCCTGCTGATCAACCGTATTAGAGAGCATCCATGAGGGATTGGACCTCGTTTGATTCGGGAAAGCGTCCCAGCTTTTTTTTAGAAAAAACCATCTTACCATCCACTTGAATTTCAAACACCCCCCCACCTGATGAAATCAGTTTAGGTTCTGTTTTGTACTTTTCTTTTAATTCAGCAGCCAGACTGGTTGCTCGAGGCAAATAGTTTCAAACTGCACAATATTCAATTTCTATCTGCATAGTATCTCCATTTTTACGCAAAGATAAAACATTATTCCTATAGGGAGTACATCTTGCATCATGCCCTGTGTTTTGCATGAGCAAGATTAGAAAACCCTAACCTATAATGAATAGTGAAAAATGTCTAATGCTTTTCCCGTTTATGAATCGTGCTGCCCTATTCATGGTACAATCAGTTTCAATGAGAAGGAAAAACAAATAATTGACCATCCTTTTTACCAGAGGCTGAGACATATCTCTCAATTGGGTTTTGCTAATTATGTGTACACAGGGGCCACCCACTCCCGCTTTGGGCATTCACTGGGAGTCATGCACCTGGCAGGAAAGATTTTTGAACGGATTGTCACTTTGGAACGTGATTGGCTGGTGGATATTTTTACTCCTGACGATATTGCCTATTTTTCTCAGATTGTTCGATTTGCCGCACTTTTACATGATACGGGGCATCCACCATTTTCTCATTCCTGTGAAACGGTTTTGCCGTTAAAAGCATCTCTTCCTTTGCCAACAGATTGGTATACAGCCTTTACTGAAGAAGAACAGGCAACTCATGAAGATTTTTCAATTGCCATCATTAATGCATTGTCCCATGATTCCCCTCCCCTGCTTTCTATAACTGAAGCTCAGGATATTTGTGCACTGATTGATTCGAGCATTGAGGTATCTCGAGAAATGAAGCAGCGTTGTGAGCTGGACAAAGGAAATGATAAAAATATTCTACCATTACTCAGGCATCTCATCAGTGGAGAAATGGATGCAGACCGGATGGATTATTTACACCGTGATTCCCACTATGCTGGAGTGAATTATGGTAAGTTTGACATGGATCACCTGATTCGTTCCCTTTCTTGTGTGCAGACCGAGGAAGGAATTGTGCTGGTTTTGAACCACAATGCACTGCATGCGTATGAGGGTTTTTTGTTTGCACGTTTGCACATGTTTTTGCAAGTTTATTTGCACAAAACCCTTTTACCTTTTGATTACTATCTGCAGCAGGCTTTGCTGGAGCGCGAGATTGATTTTAACATCACGGGGACTTTGGAAAATTTTTTAACTGCACGTAATGACAAATTGTTGTCATCCTTATTTGAAGCACAGGAAAAGAACTGGGCATCCCGTATTGTGCTGCGAAAAACAGTAAAACGCCTGTTTCAATTCGAGCATTATCATCTTCCTGAACTGAAACAGCAGGTATTGAAGGTTCTTAAGCAATCGAACATAGAATATTTGTTTTTGCAGTCTAGCAACTATTTGTCCATGCTGTCCTCTGAGGATCAGTCCTCAGCCCCCTTATTGCTAAAAAACGAGACTTTGGGAAAAACTCAGTATCTGCCGATTCAGGATGTTTCTTTGTTATTGGGCCAGTATCGTCAAACGGCTGATGTTCAATATCTTTACTGTGAACGTGAAGATTATCCATACGCCTGTGAAATATTGACCCCACTGATATTTGGGTAGAAGCTAATGAAAATTCAGACGCCAGCAAAAATAAATACGCAGCTGTATATTCTAAAAAAACGGAAAGACGGTTACCATGAACTGTATATGCATATGGTGCCTGTCACTTTGTTTGACACCATCACGATTGCTCCACATGTTGGGAATGGTTTCCAACTTCAAATGGATGGTCGTGATTGTGGAGAACAGAACGAGAATTTAATAGTAAAAGCCGCTCATGCATTTGCACAATCCAGTGGATTGGAGATTTCTCTCAATTTTCATCTTTTCAAGCAAATTCCTGTTGGGGCCGGTCTGGGAGGAGGCAGCGGAAATGCCGCAGGGGTGCTTCAAGCCTTGAACCATTATTATAATTGTCCTCTCAGTATTGAAGAGCTGGCAAATATTGCAATGGGATTGGGTTCTGATATTCCTTTTTTTCTCAACCCCACACCATCCCAAGCGATGGGACGTGGAGAACAATTGATTCCTTTAGTGCCATATCCTTCTTTTTTTCTCGTGATTGTGAAGCCTGCCTTTTCTATTTCCACGGCACAGGCTTACCAGAATTGTCAACCAGCCTCGATGGATGTTGCCAATCAAAAAATGACAACCATTAATGAGGTGGTGGGTTCCTTGCACAACCAGTTTGAAAGTACACTGTTCCTTGAATTTCCTCTGTTAGCAGAGATTAAGGAAAAACTTGTAGAGTATGGTGCAGTTGGTGCATTGGTGAGTGGAAGCGGTTCGGCTGTGTTTGGTGTATTTGTTAATGAATTTTCACAAATACAGGCATCCCGGCAGTTAGAGCATGATAAGTTGGGAGAAGTTTTTTGTTGCCAAACCATAGACAGTTATCAGTATTGTTCCTGATCTTTATATGATCATTCTCACTATTTTTTGATAATATTCTTAATTTTTCATTACAGTATTATGTCGCAGTCGTTTAAAAAGTTATCAAATGTTTTATTGGTATTGTTGTTCATTATTTTTTGTTTTGGCTTGGAATCGTGCCGTTCTTCAAAATCATACAGACCTTCTTATCGTGTAAAGGACAATAAAAATAATGTCTGGAATCAGAAAAACCGACGCATCAATAAGTTTGTCCGACAATATTCCAGATCACAACATGTCAAACAAGTTCTCAAAAGGGCAAAGCCTTATTTGCCTTATATTAAGCAGCAGTTGAGGAAGCGCCGATTACCCATGGAACTGGCTTACTTGCCAATGCTGGAATCTTCTTTCAATCCCAAAGCAAAATCACCAACAGGTGCGCGAGGCATGTGGCAATTCACAAAAGGCACTGCAAAAGACTATGGACTCAAGATAGGGTGGTTTCGCGATGACCGTCTCGATTGGCGCAAATCAACAAGGGCAGCAGTGCGTTATTTAGATGTGCTGGGAAAAAAGTTTAATTACAATTGGGAATTGGCGCTGGCGGCATACAATGGTGGGCCTGGATATATTCAACGAACTGTGAGACGACAGCGTTCCTGGAATTATTGGAAGCTGCGTTTGAGAAGAGAACCTCGTGAATATGTTCCCAGGTTTTTAGCAATGCTTCATGTGGCCCGGAAGAAATATTCCCGTCTTTACCTTGTCTTGGAGACTTCCAATGTTGTGGAAAATCCGTTGCATGCAAAACTGGAAGAATCCACTCACATGAGCAGAGAAATTTTAAAGATTCCTCATAATCCGGGGTATACAGAAATTGACATTTAACTGGATGCCGACTCGTAGATATTCAGGCCGGCATTCCAGACAAAATGCAAAACGACCCAAACGACAATAATGGCAACTCCGAGTCCAAACAGAGGAAGCCAGTCACTGTGATCAAATAAAAAACGAACAGGAGCACTGCCAATCAATAAGACAGGAACAACAATGGTCAGGATTCGGCTGGTGATCGAGCCATAAATGAAATCAGGCCATCGAGACAACTCCTGCAGCTCTATCCGTAGAAAATTAATCCCTGTCCCTTCCAGCATCCAGAACATACTGGAGGCAATGACCATATCCAGGCTGGATGCCAATATCAGACCCGACAGAATGCAAAAAGGCAATAATACCCAGGCCAGCAGCCCTAAATGGACTTCGATTCCATAGTAAATCACAGTAATCCATGTGATGAGAATGTTGATAAAGCTGCCAGGGCGAATGTGTCGAAAAAATGAAGAAAAAAGTGCACTGATCGGTTTCAATAAAACAAAATCCAAAGCACCTGTTCGAATAGTAGAGGAGAAAAGCCAGAAATTTTCACTCACAAAGGCCATATGGCACTGTTGAATGGTCAGCATGACCGAAACAAAAAAAAGCAATTCTTCCCGATTCCAGGGGCCAATCATGCTAACATGATTGTAGATGATATGAACAGAGCCCAGCGTACTGACATAGAAAAATAAATCCATGACAATGAGCAGCACAAAATGGATGCGAAAACTCATGGCCGCAATAAAACTTGTCGCAAAAAATCCCGAGTAAACCTGAAAATAGTGAATAAACCTTTGCCTGTAGCGATTCCACATTTGTCCAATCATTGCTCTACCTCACATTCCTGCCGCTGTGTAAAGTTTCAGTCCCCGTTTCCATACCCATGCGGCAATACAGGTACTGACCACGATCCAGAATAGCAGAATAAAAGCTGCTTTCAGGGGCTCTTCGTAACTTCCTAAAAAAATTTTGACAGGAATATAGGCCAGTGTTGGAAATGGAGAATATTCGAGAATGTCAACCAGCCAGGAAGGGTAGAAGTCCAAAGGAATGATGGCACCGGATAGAAAATGGGCAATGATTTGGAAGAGTACGCGAAAGGTCCAGGTTTCTTCAAACCAGAATGCTAACAATCCGGTGGTGTATTGGATGGTGAACCAGAAAAAACCAACCAGAATGCTGATTCCAAAACCTGCACAAAACGCAGGCAGGTCCAATTTGCCTAAAATATGACCAAACCCCAGGAAACTGATTCCTAAAGTGATCAGGGCAATTCCAATTTGGATGCATTCGATGGAAAAAAAACGTGCTGTATTGAATTGCCAGAAATTAAAAGGGTAGATGAGATAACTGGAGATGCGTCCGAGCCTTATATCTTCAGCCAGATCTTCTCCTGAATACGCCATGCTGAGCATGGAAACAATCATGAACCAGAGGTGATAGGAAATCATCTCTGCAAATGTATATCCATTGATTTCCTGGCCTGGTGTACCTTGATAAATGCTGGACCACACATTGTATTTGATAAAAAAAAGCACCAGCATGGGACCAATGACCATTAACAAAAAATTGAGGCGGTATACCATGATTTCTGACCAGGAGACTTTCATGGTCTGAAACCATTTTAAGAACTCAATGGGTAATGAAGTCATCATTGGATCAGCTTGGGATTGGACATGACCGTTTTCATGACACGCTCAATTGGCATTTTTTCGGTACTGAATTCAATAACAGGATAATGCTGCAGGATGTATGCGCAGACTTCTCTCAATTTTTCTTCCGGCAGCCTCAAATCTACCTCGGTGTGCTCTTTATTCCACTGTGCGTCATATTCCTTCCATAAGGAATTGATCGGGTCCTGCTGCTCCGAAAATAAAAAAGAAACATTTTTTTCATGGCCTAATAAGGTCTCGAATTCTCCAATCGGTCCATCAAATCCTTGCTTCCCATCCAAAATGAGAATGATGCGGGAACACAATGCTTCAACATCTGCCATGTAATGAGATGTCAGGACAATGGTGGTTTGAGTTTTCTCGTGGTATTTTTTCAAAAAGTCCCGAATATTTTTTTGGGCAATTAAATCGAGGCCAATGGTCGGCTCGTCTAAAAAGATCAGTTTGGGCTCGTGTAAAAGGCAGGCCATCAGTTCGACTTTCATCCGTTCGCCCAGAGATAATTTTCGAACATGAACGTCGAGAAATTTTTCTGCACCCAACAAATGGGCCAGCTCAGCAACCCGCGACTGAAAGGCTGTATTGTCTATTTCATAATAGCGTTGCAGCAGCTGAAAGGAATCCATTGCGGGAATATCCCACCATAGTTGAGATTTTTGCCCCATAACTAAAGCGATTTGTTTGCGAAACAGCCGGTCTCTCTTTGCAGGAATGTATCCCAATACCTTCAATTGTCCATCAGATGGTGTGATAATTCCGGTAAACATTTTCATCAGTGTCGTTTTTCCTGCTCCGTTTGGTCCCAGTAAACCTACAATCTCCCCAGGCTCAATATGAACATCAAATGAATTGACGGCATAATTGGTTTCGTATTGGCGGTAGAATAATGATTTTAAGGAAGCAAAAAAACCTGGTGGCTTTTTATAACTTTTGAACCTTTTGGTCAATCCGGTCGCGTTGATCATGATGGTGAGGCTTTGGTAAAAAAGAGAAAGTTGGCAGAACGATACAATAGTAGCGAAATTTTAAGATTATGCGAGGGAAAATGAAAAAAGAGGATTGTAAAAATGGTAAGTTATTGTTTGAGCATTCCTCAGATGCCAAGTATGATTCCTGTTAAAATTTTGGCGAGTTCATGGCAAAACAGGGAAAATGTAATAATAACAAGAGTTCCTCCAACGAATAAATGTCCTTCTCCACGGATTGGGTCGAAATATAACGTGAAGTTTGAAAATTCTTCAGCTGTACCAACTTGTTCTGTTTTTTCTGATTTCTTTTTATTCCAAAAGTACATAAGAGTCCCCAAGCCCATACAGGCCAGTAACCACATTGTCATCGAAAAACCCATAGTTCCCCTTCCCTTTGTTTCGCATGTTTTTGATTTTTAGGAATGAGAATTAAATAACTTCCTATCTTTTGACAATCCCTGCACGCGAACCACCCCTGCCCCCTTTGCTAAAGAGGGAATTGTTGTTGGAATTTATTTTTTCCTCATCTCTCAATGTTTGGGTATAAGCACTATTTTATTCAGTAGAACATTACTCCACTAAAAGTGATTGTTTGCTGTTTGATTCAGAATGAGAAAGAAAGCAAAATTATGTGTGCTTGCTAGGTTCAGGCGGTTTTGTATGAATGTTCTTCTACGAGCAGTTCATTGTATGATTCACGCAAAATGTTGATCACAATGATTTCATCTGTATTGTCTGTTGTTGCTTCAAGAAAATCGAGTGCCCGTGAGATAGAAATGCGGCGTGTTGTTAATTTCTCCAGTTTCCAAACCATCTTACTTAATGTCTCACACATTGTCCCTCCTTTGGCGATACTGCCTTCGATCTAGAGTATTGAAAGTGAATTCAGATAATATTGCCTGAAAAAGCATTCCAATTCTTTCAATCAATTACTAATATACCTTAGTATTGCCGATGCATAAATTATGCCTTTTTTATACATTTTAGAAGGTTTGCCATTTCAATGGCACTCAATGTGGCATCGACTCCTTTATTGCCGGCTTTGGTACCGGCACGTTCAATGGCTTGTTCAATTGAGTCAGTTGTGAGGATACCAAAAGCGATGGGGGTGTTGGTTGTTAGGGCAAGGGATGCAACGCCTCCTGCTGATTCGGAGCATACATAATCAAAATGAGGAGTTCCTCCTCGAATGACAACTCCCAGGCAGACAATTGCATCGTATTTTTGGCTAAGGGCCAGTTGTTGGGTGGTGAGTGGAATTTCAAATGCACCGGGGACTTTTACAACGGTTATATCATCTTCTGACCCGCCATGACGACGGAAGCAGTCCAGTGCTCCGCCAAGTAAGCTTTCTGTAATAAATCCGTTGAACCGAGAAACCACAAACACGAATTTTAAATTATTTGCGATTAATTGCCCTTCGATGACTTGCATGTGCTTTACCTTGAAACGAATTGGTTGTATTATTCAATTGTTATGAAATTTCGAGACGGAGAAAGATCTCCATGGCTTCTTCTCCAAGCACTTCATAATGATCCAAGTCCTGTTCGATTTCTAGCTCATCTTCTTCTTGCAAATCAATTAAAATAGGACGCTCCAGGTCATTACCATCGGCATCACGGAAAACAGCAACTTGAGGAGATTCCAAGTCGTCGTCTGGAACATTCATAACAAATGCCATTGACTCATCGGAAAGTTCTACAAGAGATCCTTTAGGATAGATGCCCATCACACTGACAAAATCGTCCCACACATCCGGGTCAAATTCTGCGCCTGCTAAGGCATCAATATAACGAATTGCTGCTGCAGGAGCCCATGATTTTTTATAACTTCGGCGGCCAATCAACGCTTGATATACGTCAACAATAGAAACCAGACGTGTCTCCATCAATACATCATCGTAATTAACTCCCTGAGGATAACTAGAATTTAAACTCGGATCCATTTTAACATGATGGTAGTGTGCCATGTTGATAATATGTTTGGCCATTCCCATACCCTCCAGCAATTCTGCACCAAAGACGGGATGAGATTGGAGGAGGTGCATTTCTTTGCTTTCTCTTTCAAACCGAACCGTACTTTCCAGGACATTTTTTGGAACTTTTGCTTTTCCAAAATCATGCATGAATGCACCAAATGTTGCCATTTGTGGATTTTCAAAAAGAGAATTTTCTCCTTTTTTCTGTTTGATGGCATGGTATGCTGTTTGAAAGATTGCTGCAGCATCCACACAGTGTGCATAAGTCTGGTCACTGCTTTTGAGAGAAGCAATGGCACTGATGGCTTCAGGAGATGATTCACTCATCACAGCGTTTATATTTTCCTTCACTTCTTCAGGACTGGGTGGCTTTTTGCGAGCATTGTCCAGTACATCTCTAGCCGCATCGGTTGCTTTATCACGAGCTGCGACACCTTTTTTCATATTTTGAATAAATTCATTTGCCTGGTTTACATTTTCCTGATGCTGCTCTTGTTTACTGGTGGGTGCTTTCTTAGGGGGAGGCTCCACCGTAAATTCCAAAAAGCCCCTTTTTTTCAATTCGGGAGGAAGTCCTTTGCTGACAGTAGTGAGCTTTCTCAAAGTATCAGGGATTTTTATAACCTTCAGCAGGGAATCGCCTGGTATGATTTTGGCAACAGGACAGGTCGCTTTTTTTCCACCTCTCATGATCTCTGCAGCAGATCCTCTGAAATTATGTTGAACAAATTTGCATATTTTTTCTTCCATATTTGTATATGGTTTTGCAAATTTCGTAAATTCGACAATTCTCATGTTGATTTTTAATTCGCTTACTGTGACATTCTGCATCAAAGCCATAGTTTCCTTTTGGGTCTGAAATTATGAAGTGAGTGTTGATTGTTTTTCTGATTCACAGAGGGAACATGGACATCGACCTCGGAGAAATTTAAAAGAGTATAGACCTGTGTTGTGGCCATCGCTCCAGTTAATTCGTAAGGCGTAATTACCGATGTAATCGCAGCTCCGCAATCGAATATTGGAAGAAATGGTTGCTGGATCCAGTCGTTTTTTTCCTGTGATTTCATCAACGCAGCTTGCACAGGGGCAAGCATCGCGAAGTTGGAAAAAGGCGTAGTGACTTTCGTGGCCATCTTTCCAAAGAATATATAAATCATCCCCCGCAAGTATCGTTTCTGGTTTTCTCCGTTTTAAACTTTTTGACATGACTTGTATCTAATTAAAGGCATAATCAAGATTTCAAATTTTGTAAAGACGAAATTACCTTACAGAGTTTGGAGGCAATTGTCAGGTAATTTTGACAAATTTCCTATCGCAAGGTATAGCATATTTAGAATCTATCACAAATATCATGAATATTGCCAGTATGAGCTTAACAACAAAACAGCAGCTTTATGAGTTTTGGAAACAATCTCGTACAGTTACCAATGAGAACGCTTTATCCGCATTTTTGCAAGTCTCCAGAGAACAATTTGTGCAGCCCAATGCAAGGAAACTCGCATATCAGGATCATCCGCTTCCTGTTGGCTACGGACAAACGATTTCCCAACCGACGACGGTGATGCTGATGATTGAGCTTTTGGAAGTAGAAGAAGGTCATAAAGTTCTGGAAATTGGAGCAGGAAGTGGATATAACGCAGCAATACTATCGAAACTAGCTAATTTTGTGTATACGTTAGAATATATACCAGAATTGGCTGCTTTTGCGCAAAATAATATCCATGATGCCGGCATTGTCAATGTCCAGGTGATTCAGCAAGATGGAAAACAGGGATATGAAAAGGCTGCACCTTATAAACGTATCATTGTGACGGCCGCTGCTTCTGTTGTTCCTGAAAAGCTGCTTGGGCAACTGGCCGAAGATGGTATCATGGTGGTTCCTGTAGGCAAACCGTATGGATGTGAAATGTTAAAAATTCACAGATCCGGAGACGAATTCAAAACCAGTAGACATGGGATGTTTTCCTTTGTCCCCTTAGTGTAAATGGAGATTAATATGAAAGGTGTTATTTTAGCAGCAGGATATGCCACTCGGTTTTTACCTGCCTCCAAAACGATCCCAAAAGAAATGTTTCCAATAATCGATACTCCTGCCATTGATTATATTGTTAAGGAAATGGTAAATTCCGGGATTCAGGATATTTTAATTGTTTCTTCACGTCGAAAAAAATCGTTGGAAGATTATTTTGACCATGAAATAGAGTTGGAGACTACTTTTACGGAGGCGAAAAAGTTGGATCGGCTGGAAAAAATTGAACCGATTGCTGCCAATATTTTTATCATGCGCCAGCATTACATGATGGGAACAGGAAATGCTTTGATGCTTGTCGAACCTTTTGTGTCCGGGGAACCTTTTGTCGTAGCATATCCCGATGATATTGTTTTGGGAGACCCTCCTCTATCAAAGCAGCTCATTGATGCTTATAACAAAACAGGGAATACTATTTTGGCGGTGCAGGAAGTCAAAGAAGATGTGTCCCGTTATGGTGTGATTGATCCAGAAGGGACTGAAGGTGTGATGGGGGTTCGGCAAATGGTCGAAAAACCTGATCCTGGAACCGAGCCGAGTCACTTGGTATCATTTGGGCGCTATTTGTATACACCAGATCTTTTTGATATTTTACGCCAAACGGTTGATGATGCTCGCGAAGGGGAATTCACACAGACAGAAGCAATCAATTCGATGGCAAGAGTGGGTAAAGTTTCAGCAGTGAGGTTTACCGGACAGCGTTATGATGTGGGAGAGCCCTTGGGTTATGTCCAAACGACTATCAAGCTGGCGCTTCAGGATAAAAGGTACCGCGAAGAATTACTGCAGTTCATGAAAGAGCAGGTAGATGGTGCAAAATAGAGAATGTCTACTTGTGGTTTAATCAGCAGCTGGCAAAGACTCAGGTAAA
The DNA here is from genome assembly GCA_015231885.1 of SAR324 cluster bacterium. Taxonomy (GTDB): domain Bacteria; phylum SAR324; class SAR324; order SAR324; family NAC60-12. Next base: position 6,825 of record JADGAT010000054.1, on the reverse strand, counting down.
AGGGACTGGATTGAGCAATCAGCGGCACAATCGTTGTCCCAGGGGTAGCGATGATTGGTATCAGGCCAAATTAAGCGTAATCGACCATCAATTGTTGGTTCACCATTGGGATCAGAAGGATTGGTGACCAGCATCAGTTCGTATCCTTCTACAAAATCGGAAATGGTCATACCGTTTTTCAGCTCAGTTCCCTGTTTCACTAACTTGGCCAGTTCATTGAGAAATACGGTTGCCAGTTCTTCGTTGAGTCCCAGTACCTCTATTTCAGGATGCTTGAAACTTTGTTCCAAGCCGATGGTATGAGCATAGATTCCTCCTTGAAATTCAGAAGCGATAATACTCCATCCATATTGTTCAATATCAGAACGAACTTTATCGTTTACCGCTTCTGCGGATAATTTCATCCCATCCATTTGTCCTTCTTTCTTGCGAGTCGTCTGTCTTGTTTTGAAGTCCCTTTTGGTCATGTTATGAAAGTTTCATGCCACTCCTTATAATTCAAAGAAAGTGTCCTTCATGGGCTTAAAGACTGAGTCAAATCATACTGAACTATCATTTCAGTACATGCAGGTCAATCAGGAACCGGAGACTTTATTGGGTTTCCTGTTGCGCAAGTTCCGTTATCACGACCGAGAGGCATGGCTGGATCACATCGCAGAAGGACGTTTATTTGTTAATCAAAAACCTGGTGATGCCAATCACTTGTTAAAAAATGGCCAAAAGATTACTTATTTACGGCCTGATTACCTAGAACCTGAAGTGGATCCATTTTTTGAAGTGATTTATGAAGATGAGCATTTGATTGCCGTGAACAAATCGGGAAATTTGCCAACAAGCCCTTCTGGAAAGTACTTCAAAAATACACTGGTGCATGTTGTCAAAGATGCGTTTGGATGGAAAAAACTGTACACACTGCACCGCCTGGATCGTGAAACCAGTGGGATTATATTGTTTGCAAAACAGAAGGAAACTGCCCAATTGATGGCAAAGCAGTTCCGGGAATATCAAGTTAAGAAAATTTATAGTGCCATCCTCAGCCGCCCTCTACCCTTTAAGCAAATGTATGTGTCCCTGCCGATTGGAAGAGACCCTGATAGTGAAGTTCGGATCAAGCAGGGAATTGTACTGACTGGAAAGCCGAGCAAAACTCACTTTGAGGAACTGGAAAGATTGGGAGATTATGCAAAAGTGGAAGTAGCGCCACTGACTGGGCGAACACATCAGATACGCATCCATGTTACCTATTTGGGCTGCCCCATTGTAGGTGATAAATTGTATGGTTTGAAGGACGATGGGTTTGTCAAATGGCTGGAGCAGGGAGAGGCCTATCTGCGTTCACAGAACTTTCCCACACACCGTCAATTGTTACATGCCTCCAAATTATGCTTTGTTCATCCGGTTTCCCAAAAAGAGATTGTTATTCAGGCAGATGACGAAGTGCTGATGCAGCATTTGTAGTACACTTTTTTCTACCCGCAAAACAAGGAAAATGATGAAATCGTCAATTGATAAAATGGCTCGATATTGGGCCAACTCAGTAACGTTTGATCAATCAACCCGTGCAGAAGTTCAAAAACTATTAGATGGTTGCAATGAAGAAGAATTGATAGAGCGATTTATCTCTCCTTTGGAATTTGGTACTGGGGGGATGCGAGGGATCATGGGAGCAGGGATCAACCGAATGAATCGTTATACAGTGCGTCAGGCAACAGAAGGATTGGCTCGCTATATCAGAGAAAACCCCAGTGATTCACATGCTGGAGTGGTAATCGGCTATGACTCCCGTCATCATTCGTTTTTGTTTGCACAGTCTGCAGCAGAAGTCCTGGCAGGCCATGGTATCCCGGTCTATCTTTTCAAAAAACTTGCCCCCACTCCTTTGATATCTTTTGAGGTGTTGCGGCAAAAAGCAATTGCCGGGATTGTGATTACAGCCAGCCATAATCCTCCAGAATATAATGGATATAAGGTGTACTGGAAGAATGGAGGACAGATTATTCCTCCTGAAGATCAGGAAATCATCCAGCAGGTACGTGGTGTTGCCGACATGGGTGATATTTCCAGCATGGATTTTGGACAAGCACTCAAAGAGGGGAAAATTCAATGGCTGACTGAAGAATCGGATGCGGCTTACTTGAATGCTTTGGATGAATTGGCCCTTGGGAGTCTTGAACAAAATGAGAAGGCCGGTATAATTTATAGCCCTTTACATGGTACGGGTGTCCGCTCTGTTCCATCTATGTTACAGAAAAGAGGATTCAAAAAATTCACACTGGTTGCTGAACAAGCAGAGCCTGACGGTAATTTTCCAACGGTAACATCACCGAATCCTGAAGACCCAGGAGTTTTTGAAAAATCAATAGCCCTGGCAGGGCCTGACGATTGTCTGATTATGGCAAATGATCCAGATGCCGATCGGTTGGGGGTGATGGTGCGCCACGACAAGGAATGGCATCGCTTGAATGGAAACCAGGTGGGAGTCTTGCTGCTGGATGACTATTTAAAAAAATTGCAGGCATCTGGAAGGTTGCCAAAGGATGGGGCATTGGTGCTGACAAATGTGACATCCCCACTTGGAAAGAAAGTGGCCCAGGCGTATGGGCTGCAAGTTGTTGAGACACTCACGGGTTTTAAATGGATTTGGGCGGCAGCCAGTAAAATGGAAAATGAAGGGACCGGAACTTTTGTGTTTGGAATGGAAGAGAGCCTGGGCTATCTTGTGGGTCACAATGTGGGAGATAAAGATGGAGTGTGGGCAGCCATGGCTTTTGCTGAATTAACGGCAGCATTGCAGGCAAAAGGCCAAACTCCGCTTGACCAGCTCCATGTGCTCTATCAGCAGTTTGGCTACCACCTGGATGATTTGGAGACCCAAACGCTTCCGGGAGTGGAAGGTAAAGAAAAAATTGCAGCAATGATGACTGAATTCCGTCAGAATCCTCCTCAACAGATTGGAGGAAAGCGACTGCAGCAAATCATTGATTTTCAGGAAAATGTGGTCATCACTCCCGGGTCTTCAACAGCTAAGCCTGGCCCAGGACTGCCAAGGTCCAACGTGCTTACTTTTTACCTGGAAGACGATTGTCGAGTGGTTGTCCGTCCCTCTGGAACAGAACCCAAAATTAAATATTATTTTAATCTCCAAGGTGCCAATGCGGAAGAAGTAGCGGAATCCTTGCAGAAAATTAAAAAGGATCTTCTTATTTAGGCTGGTCTATGATGGTTGATACGGTAGTATTTGATTTGGGTGGAGTGTTGATTGATTGGAATCCAAAGCACCTTTATCAGAAAATTTTTAATCAGGATTCCGAGAAAATAGAATATTTTTTGTCTCATGTCTGTACATTAGCTTGGAATTCCGAACAGGATGCGGGGAGGCCATTTCAAGAGGGAAGGACGTTGCTCAAAAGGCAATATCCGGAGTATGCGGAGGCTATTGATGCCTATGATTTCCTATGGGAAGAGATGTTGGGTGGGGTTGATGAAGAAGTGGCAGATATTCTGTTTGCGTTGAAAAAGGAAAAAATTCCTGTTTATGCGCTGACCAACTGGTCAAAAGAAAAATTCCCCATTGCCAGGAAACGGTATAAGGTTTTAGATTTGTTTGAAGGAATTTTCGTATCAGGAGAAGTAGGCTGTAGAAAGCCAAGTTTGACATTTTATCAGTTATTTCTGGAAAAATATGAGATTGAGGCACAACGATCGGTTTTTATTGATGATGTGCAGGAAAACGTGGAAGGAGCAGAAAAAGCAGGGATGCATGCCATTCGGTTTCAGAACGCACAACAGCTCACACAGGATCTGAAAAAATTAGGGATTGAGTACTGAAGGGAAAGATTTTTGTCTGTTAAAAGCATAATATTTGGCAAGGGGTTCAAAATCTCCTAACCCTTTATAGAAATTGCACAATAAGCAGTTTGGATCGTGCTCTTCATATTCGTTGTGCAAGCCGCATGATTTTTTGATGTTGGTGTTCATTTCCATAAAATCCAGTTGAATATTCCAATAACCCTCTTTGTAGCCTGTGAAGAGATTCATCAGCTCCAGCAGAAGCATTCCTGAAACCAGGGCATTGAGAGGGTATACCGCTGGTGCATCGACATGCTCTGCATCAATGATGTATCCCGCACGCTTCACCTCTTCTCTGGTGGTGATATCCAGAAAAAACTGCCCCACTTCTTTTTTATCATAGTATTCGACACCGCTACAGTCGAAGCAACGCGTAATCCCTGGAATCACCGCACCGACTCTTGATTTCAAACTGGTAATTTCTGTTTTCTTTGCGGTTTCAATAACAACCCCGGCATCCAGGTAGGGAATCAAGTATTGTATGGCAATTCGATTGAGAAAGTACCTGGTTTCCGGATTGTCCAGCCCTCCAATGATACAATCGACTGTCTTCAAAGCATCAAAAGATTGCTGGCTGAACAGGCTCTTGGGAATTTTCTCAATTTGTAAACCATCAAATATTTTTTTTAAGTTTCTGGCACATACGGTTACTTTTTTTTTCCCAACATCGCTTGGCTTTCCTCCTTGCCAGCGATTGAGATTTGAGGTTTCGATGGTGTCATCATCAATCAAGAGGAGGTTGCTTACCCCAATTCGACACAATCCTTCCGTAACGATGGAACCAACCCCTCCGATCCCTACCATCCCTACCTTTAAATTTTGAATTTTTTTTTGTCCTTCCTCACCAAAAGCAGAGACCTGCCTTTTGACAATTTCTTTGTACGCTGGGCTCATTTCTCCAGGCGTGCCTTTGTTGGCCGGCTCAATTTCTTTAATAGTTTCTCCGATTAGGACAATTTTGTTGGTAGGGATGAACTCTGCTTTTTCCGCGTCAAAGGTTCTGGAAGCAATATTTTTTTGCCCAAATACCATTGAATGCATATAGACAGTGGCTTTACTATTGTTGAGCTGTTTTCCTTCCTGCAAATCTGGAAGGACTTCCATGTATTTCTGAATATCGTCCCGGTCATCTAATGGAGAAAAGCTGACATCTGTGTTCTGGAATGGATGTGAATGGCAATCAATCAAGCCGCTGTATTCGCTGTCAATGAATTGGATGTAAGCCATCCTGGCAGCTTCTGGCTTGATGTGAACACTGGTTGGAGTCACCTCAATGTCCTCTTCCTGGAAAATCATGATTTTTTGAGGCAGGAAAACCACGTCGCCTTTATTCACAGCCGTATGGCAGAACAAAAAGCAGAACCGTTCATTGTCATCTTTTTCTGCTTGTTGAATCAGAAAATGATAGACTTTGTAAAATAAATCCTCTTCCAGCTTGATGATATAGTTTTTACTCATGTGAAGCGTTGCTTGTCAGAGTTGTCCATCCAGTACAAGATAGAGGTTTAGAAAAAATTTGCCAAGATTGTCACCCCTGCTCAAATCATTGGGATAAAATGCCCATTCATTACGATTGTAATGATAGCAAAGCCACTTGTATCCTGTTTGATGCTGGTCTTTTGCAATCGCATCGCCTACGTCACTTTCCAGGATATGCTGCTTCAAGATTTTTTCGATTTTTGGCACATTAGGAGAGCGTTCATCAATGAAAATACCATAGGGAGGGAAATCAGGGTATTTGTTGATGATGGCCATGATGTGTTCATGGGACTTTTTGTACCCTTTGGGCATTGGGAATTTTTCAAAGACCAGATAGTCCAGGCTCCCTGTTTCTTCCGTGTAGATTTTAATACGACTCTTGCATTCTTCCGATTCATCCAGCAAGTACCCCTGCATCAGCCAGTAAATGTTTTCAATATCTGCTTGTAAAAATCTGGCTTGAATAGAACTCACTTTTGCATTGCCCATCCTCACCCTTTGATAATGCCGGATTGCTTTTTCAGGATGTGATCATATTTGGCTATTTTTCGCTTCAATTTTTTGCTGTGGCTGGGAATGACCTCCCATTTGCTGTCGTCACTTTTTCGGGCAACAATGCTCTCATTGCTGCGTAGAGAAATGACATCAGCCAGCGTTGTGTCTTCGGTAAACTCTCTTTTTTCAAAATCAACCAATGCCCATAATGTTGTTGTTGACATGATGTGTTTCCTTTTACGAAAGGTTTACGATTTGGTCTGCTTGTTAAAAGGTATTATTGTTTTGAGGATTTAACCAATGTAACTTCTCATTGTCTAGACAAAAATAACCTTTGTATATGTTAGGTTTATCCATGATCAATCTCTACATGGAATAATACGCTCAGATAACTTATTTCTCGCTTCGTTCGCAAAACTTTATCGTTTTCAAAAAAAGATTCTTTTCACCACATGGTGACAAAGCTCTTTATTTTTAACTACAATTTGAGCAAATCAGTTCTCAATTAACCACTACCTAAAAAATAGAGACTTAGAAAATCTTTTTTTGGCAGGTGATGAGTTATAAAATCCCCTCCTGGGAGGGGCTGGGGTGGGTTAATAAGGAAACAAATTTTCTACATTTGATATGCAAGAAACAATGAAAGTCACGAGAATACCAATAGATTGACCTGTTTATTGAGCAGCATTCCTGTTTTGTATTAGATTGTTGCGCGCATCCTGAGCACGTGCAACCGCTCTAGCACGCCCTGCTTTTGCGCGAGCCATAAAATCATCCCCTACTCCTGATTTTGCAAGGCGATTCTGTTGCCCTGACAGATACTCATCATATTTGGAAGTACTCTTTTTATACTTTTCTTTTAAAAACCCATCGCGTTCTTTGCCCCCAAAGGCCTTGTAAGTCTCTTGTGCTTTCTTTTCCGTCACATACTCCGTAAATCACCTGTATTGAACCAGATGTCGCCTTTTTTAAGGACATCCCGCATTAATTTTTTTTCCAGCA
>JADGAT010000053.1 GCA_015231885.1 SAR324 cluster bacterium | reverse complement strand
CATCGAGATTCAAGGCGTTTTATCGGGCGCATAGCTTGCTATGTCACCGGTAAAGCAACGCAGAAGATCGTTGAAAAGACAAGTAGATTTAAGTTATTGTTTGAGCATTCCTTAGGGAAAGAGGGAGGTCGAGTCAAGAAAGATAACGCCGTAGAACCATATTCAGTTTTTCGACATCAATGGGTTTGGTCAGATACTCTTTGATTCCCACGGCTTCTGCAGCCTGCTTGCGTTCCGCGAACGCATCGGCTGAGAGGGCCACGATCGGAATATCCTGGCACCCTGGGTGTTGGCGAATTTGACGGGTTGCCTCAAGACCATCAATCCCGGGCATCTGCATATCCATAAAAATGACGTTGGGCAGGACATTGTTTGCTTTGAACTCCAGAACCTTTGCCACGGCAGTCTCGCCATTATCAGCCTGCTGAATTTCCAAGCCCATTCCTCGGAACAGAGCCTTGATTAACATTTGATTCATCTGGTTGTCATCAACAACCAGAATGAGATTATCGCTGGAAAACGACAGGTCTTTGAGATCAGACAATTGTTTTTCCTCCTCCGGTCTGCAGCTTTCGGTGATAGGCAAAATGACACTGAAAGTGGAGCCATGATCAGGACGGCTGATTACCGAAATATTTCCTCCGAGTATCTCTGTGAGCGTTTTGGTGATGGTCAGACCCAGTCCGGTTCCTCCATAATGATGGACAATTGTTTCATCTTGCTGTTCAAAAGGCTCAAAGATGGCTTGTTTTCGTTCTTCAGAAATTCCCATGCCTTCATCAATGACCATGAAGGCCACTTCGTCTTTTTTCCCCATCACCTTCAGGGTAACGTTTTTCTTTGCCGGTGTGAACTTGATGGCATTTCCGAGCAGGTTGTGTAAAATCTGGGTGATTTTGGACTTATCCGAGCAAACAACGGAAGGAAGCAGAGGACTGATCTCTTGATGCAAGAGAACCCCTTTTTGGAGGGCCTGCAAGGTATGAGTGTCAAAAATTTCCTGAACCAGATTTTTTAAATTGAAACTTTCTATTGAAATGGCCATTTTCCCTGCTTCAATTTTGGAAATATCAAGAAAATTATTGATCATCTCCAGCAGACTCTGGGAACTGGTTTGGATATTCTGCTGAAATTTGAGAAATTCCTCCGGTAAGGACAATGCTTTGCTTTTTTCCATGAGAATCTGGTTGAATCCGATAATGGCTCCCAGGGGAGTACGGATGTCATGGGTGAGATTGGCCAGGAATGCTGACTTGGCCTGATTGGCTTTTTCTGCTTGTTCTTTGGCTATGATTAACTCATTTTCTGCTTTTTCCCGTTTGGTAATTTCTTCTTGCAGGTTCGATGTCGTTTCCAGCAAATTGTTGTTGAGCAGCTGTTGGATTTTCAAGGCTCCAATACGCTCTTTCTGATGCTGGTCCAGGTTCACAAAGGTTTTTACTTTATTGATAAGGACCCTGGAATCGATTGGTGTGGTAATGAAATCCACCGCACCTTGCTGATAGCCTCTGAAATCCTCGTGTTCTGGAGCATACACATTCGAAACAAAGATCAATGGGATCTTTTGCAGCTCATCATCGGCACGGATGAGTTGTGCTGCTTCATATCCGTCCATGCCCGGCATCTCAACTTCCAGTATGATCAACGCATAATCGCAGTCTGAAAGAAGTTTCAATGCTTCTTGGCCGCTGGTTGCCGCAACAACCTCAACCTCTGCTTGATCCATTAATTTTTTTATGATGAAGAGAAAATTGGGAGTACCTTCAACAATCAGAATTTTTGATTTTTCAGTCATATGGATGGACGATGTATTGTTTTTATTTTCTGGCAATGTAGCAAATTCCTGAGACATTTGAAATGATAAAGTTTCAGGTAAATTGAATTGCTTTATATAGAGAGCAGATCTTATGAAATGTCATTCCGAACAGATATGAGGAACCGAAAAAGCGCTTTCGATAGATATGGCTTGAATGTGAAGACGACGACGATTATTATTCTGCTTGAATAACAAATGGGCTTGATCATATTTTCATCCACTCCGAGATAGTCAGTTCTCGCAATGACGAGTATTAATGGACGAAAATGTGATAATATCCTAACAATGAAGGAAGAGCCATGCTAACACTGACACATCGCATTGAAGACAACGTCTGTCTTGTTTCTCTAGCAGGAAAATTGATCCTGGGTGAAGAAAGAGGGTTCACCGAATACCTGAATCGACTGCTGGACAGTTGCCAATACAAAGGTATTGTCCTGAATTTCAAAGGGCTCCAAGTCATTGATTCTGCAGGATTGGGAAGCATTATCTGGTTCATGAAGAAAATAAAAAATCAGCAGAAGGGATTTTCCCTCTGTCAGCTGAGTGACCAAGTATCCAATACTTTCAAATTGACCCAATTGGATCAAATGCTGCCGATTCATGATACCGAAGCCGATGCCCTGTCTTCTTTTGCCACTGGCTAAATACCATGATAACATTTCGGAATAAATACCCACCCTTCACCACTTTAATTATGGAGTAATACGATTATGTTAAAACCACAGGAATGTACACTTTACTCTGGCGGACACGCTGGGACAGAAATTTTTTTTGGAGAATGTGCCGAAAAATGGGGAGTCAATGAGGTCACGTTTTCTTATGAAGGCCACGATATCAAACGATCAAAAAATGTTGTGATGCTGACTGATGAGCAATTGCGGCAGGGCGATGTCAGCATGGAAATCATCACCCAGCATATGAATCGGCGGTATCATAGTGCCATCAAGATCAAAAGGGTCGTGCAGTCCATTTTCCACATGCTCAATAAAGGCATTCAGGTATTTGCGGTTGGGGTTATTCTAGAAAATGATACGGTGAAAGGAGGAACCGGCTGGGGTGTGGAGCTCGGCAAGTTCCTCAATAGAGATGTCCATGTGTTTGATAAGGAAAAACACGGTTGGTACCGATGGGAACGGGGAAAGTGGGTGGATGACGACCCGCTGATCAAGGAGTCTACTTTTTGTGGAACCGGAACTCGTTATTTGACCGATGAAGCCCGTGATGCGATTTTGCAACTGTTCCAAAAATCTTTTGAGTCTTAGGTTCAAGCAGGGCTTTATTCCTTGTTAACCCGTTTTATCACAGCCAGCACTTCATTGCCTTTGCCCCGGTATTCCAGTTCGTCAAAACATTGTCCATGGGCCATGGCAATGCCTCGGCCATTGGGATCAAATAACCGTTCCGGATCAAACTCTAAAAACTTTTTCCAATCAAAGCCTTCCCCCTGGTCCTTGATCAGAAAATGGATTTCATCGTCCTGAAGCGTGTAATCCAGGCTCACTGTTTTTGTGATGTTTTCAGGAAGCTCCAGGCGCTGTTTGACCTCGTCCTGCCATTCCTTGTTTTGAATGCTTTGTTTTTTTTCGTCATAGGAAAATCCCAGATTGCCATGTTCGATGCCGTTGAGCAGCAGTTCGATCAACCCGACAGCTGCTTTTTTTGGGTTGGGGCAGCCATGGGCCAGCAATTTGACCAAATTATAGGCATCATGGGGGACACGGATTTTGAAAGCCGCCGATTCCATCAATTTAACCGACTCTATGGTTTCTTCCAGTTCGTTTTGCAGCGAAACATAGCCCTTGTAGTCAGAAATGGCACTTTTGACGATTGTCAGCAGAGTGTCTCTTTCAAATCCCTTGGCAAGGTAGTAATAAGCACCGGCATCCATCCCTTCTCGAATATCGTCTTCTGATGACATGGATGTTTGGAAGATGACCGGCACCATTTTCAAATGATCATGCTTTTTCATTTGTTTCAGGGCCTCCAGTCCATCCATTTTGGGCATGTTTCGATCCAAAAGGACAGCCTTGAAATCATTGGAGGGATCTTTAAGTATTTCCAGGGCTTCCATCCCATCACGGGCTGTACTCAGCCGGTAGCCTTCCTCACTGAGAAATTCAGTGAGCAGATCAAGGCTGTAGGCTTGATCGTCTACTAAAAGAATATGTTCATTCATTCAATCTCCTTCTGGTTTGGAAGTTATTTTACCCTCATCCCTTATAATTTAACAGAACAATCAGGGGGTGTCAGAATTGTGCCAATGCTTCGGCTTCCGTTGCATAAATGGGGATGATCTGATTGAGCTGGCTGGCCATTAAAGAAGCCTGGGCCGCTCCATGCAGTTCACAAAGGACCAGTTTTGCCTGTTGTTCACGCAACGCTTTGAAGATGGAAATAACCAGGGCAATCCCGCTGGAATCAATCACATTGACAGAAGCAAAATTGAGAACGACCCCTTTGATCTGCGGGTCTTCAATGAGCGGGCGGATCTGTATTTTGATGGCATGCGAGCTTTCCTGAGTCAGCTTTCCCTCCATTTTAAAAACAAGTTTATCTTTTTCTAAACGATAAGATTTTATGAGAATGGCCGATTGATGCTGGAGCCTCTCTAAGGTATTCCGCAGGAACTCTTCCTGTTCCAGAGTCATCATGATGGTCTGCACCCCTATCTGCCATGGTGATTTCAGGTCAGACGGGATGTTCTGTCTGTTCCAGGCCACCCTTCCTAAAATGCGATGAGTTTGCTGATCAAGAGAAATACCCATTGCAGTTTTTTCAAAACAAATTTCCACCAGCAGAACATCACCGATCTGCAGAGGCAGCTCTAACTCGAGTTTCATCCCATCCATGGAAATATCATGAATCCTTCCCGTGTATTCGTAGTCCACCCCATAAGGATAAACGGCAGCAGGAATTCCCAAAACATGACGTTCTGCCCGCCGGCGGATGACCTGATCCACCAAGAGGTCGGAATCTTTCACAATGCCATGCCAGATGATATCATCAACAACGGGCGCATACTTTTCAAAATAACGACAACGCTTGATATAATCGAGGACAATCACATCCTGAGGAAAAATAGTCAGGCATTCCTGAAAGGCTTCCTGTGCTTCAGCAAACAACTGGCTCTTGTAGAGGGCAATGCCTCGGAAAAATGAATTTCTTGTTTTTTCTTTTTTTTCTTTCAAATTGGGAGGATCACAGTCAAATACCTCATAAATCAAAACAGGCTCTGTCCGCCCTTTGACCCGGACGGTATCAATTTCACGGATGGCGTAACGCTCGCGATCAAGGGCCGCAAAGGTGTGGTGCGAAATCAAAATCCGGGAATTGAACTTCTTGGTCAGGGTTTCAATGCGGGAAGCCAGGTTCACATGATCGCCAATCACCGTCGAATTCAAACGGTGTTCTGATCCCAGTGCCCCCAGCATGACAGGACCTGTATTGATGCCGATGCCGGTGTAAATTTCAGGCAGCCCCTTTTTTTTTCTTGATCTGTTGTAAAGATGCAGGAGATTCTGCATCTCAATGGCAGACTGTACCGCCTGATCAGCAGACTGTTCCTGGTCAAACAGGGCCATCATCGCATCACCAATGAATTTGTCGACAAATCCCTGGTTTTTGGAAACGGGAGGTTCCATCAGATTGAAATACTCATTCAGGAAATCGAAATTTTCCTTTGATGTCATGTATTCGACATGGTGGGTGTAGGAACGGATATCCGAAAAAAGAATCGTCAAATTGGCTTCTTCAAACTGGCCAGATTGAATTTGCTGTTTACTCAGAATGACCTGGAGGAATTGCTTGGGCACAAACAATTGAAATGCCTCGTTGATGTGTTCTAGCTTGGTATGGGATGCTCCCAGTTCAGCAGTTCGTTCTTTGACAAGGGATTCCAACTGATCGTTGGTTGCTTTGGCGGCCAGTGCTGTTCTGATCCTGGCCTTGAGAATGATTTCGCTGATGGGTTTGGTGATAAAATCCGTGGCACCGTACTCAAAGCATTCGGCAATGAGCTGTTCCCGGGTTTCTCCAGTGAGCATAATGACGGGGATTTTCTGATGTTCCGGGTGGTTTTTGAGTCGCTTTAGGGCGGTGATTCCATCAATGCCGGGCATGTTGATGTCGAGCAGGATCAAATCAAACGACTCCTGGACAGGGCCTTCGGATTCCAGACGCTTGAACAAAAATTCCGCCTTTGGTAAAGTTGCTGATTCATAACCAAATGACGTCAAATGTGTTTTTACCTGCTTCAAGTTGGCAGGTTCATCGTCCACGACTAAAATCTTTCCCATGTTGCCTCGTCTTTTTCCAGGGTCAATACAATCTATCCAATTTTGAGAACCAATTTGACCTCGGTACCATGATCCTCTGGATTGTCTTTCTGTTCGCTAGAGGACAGGTCAATGCTTCCGCCATAAGCCGTGACAAACTTTTTCATGAGGGGCATTCCAAAGCCTGTGCCCGTTTCGCCATGGGTTCCTTCACGATTCGTTGTTTTGCTGATGTCAAAAACATCGCCCAGCAGGGATTCAGACATGCCAATGCCAAAATCCCGGATTGTGAGAATAACGAAGTCCCCGGATTTTTGTGCATCAATCAGAATTTTGGAATTGGGAAAAGAAAACTTAACTGCATTGGTCAGCACATTATTCAAGACGGAATTGACAAACGATGTTCTCTCCACCATCACTTCCAAGTCTTCTGCGACCTGAACAACCGGCTCGATTTGCTTTTGGGAAAACTTTTCTCCAAGGACCATCAGGGACTCTTTGATAGTTTTCATAAGGCCTGTTTTCTGGAGATGGAACTGATCTTTTTTTTCATCCAGCACCCGCATTTTCCGTACCAGTTCGATGATATCCAAAGCATTGTCCAATGCCATCATCATGGTATCTCCCCGGGTTGATAAAATTTCAGGCTTCCCCTTGGCAAAGCTCAGGTAAGACTTGGTCACCCCAATGGGATTGGCCAAATCATGACAGAGGATATGGAGCAGTTCTTTTTGCTCTGTATTCTTCTGCTGCAGCATCGCTTCCGTGAACTTGAGCTTGAGATGAGTTTTGACCCGTGCCGAGACTTCCCTGGTGTTGAAGGGTTTGGTGATATAATCGATGGCTCCATATTCGAATCCTTTGACGAGGCTATCGGCATCAGCCAGGGCTGTTAAAAAAATCACAGGAATGTGCTCTGTCTTGGGATCCCGTTTCAAGCGGCGGCATGTCTCAAATCCATCCATCTCCGGCATCATGATGTCCAGCAGAATCAAGTCCGGCAAAAATTTTTCCACGGCCTTCAGAGCCTCTTTTCCGCTGCTGGCAACGGCAATGCTGTAATTTTCATCCCGCAGACCCTTGCCCAGAATCTGGATATTTTGAGGAGTATCGTCCACAATCAGAATGTGGGCTTTTTCGTAAGATATTTCAGTCATGTTTTCCTAAGCCTTTCCAGTACATCGGGAAATTCTTTCAATGATTTGAGCAGCCCTCCTGTATCAAACATGGAAATCAGAAACAGCTGTTTTTCGCCCCACTCTTTGAGTAGAGAGCAGTGATGCTCTTGACCCAGTTCTGTCATCTGCCTGGCAAAGTTTTCTGCTTCATCAATGACCAGTACTTCGCAGATTTCCTGCCAGGCCGTCTGGATATCGTTTTCCAGAAACTGAAGCAATTCAGGAGCATTCACAATAGTTTCTACTTCTGCGGTTTCTGAGCTGTCTGTGGATACAGAGGCACTCCTGTCAGTCACACTTGGCTGCGAATCAGAAGCAGCCAGGCCTTCCTTAAAGTTATGGATTGAGGCTTTGAGCAGCATCTCATCTCCTTGATATACCGCATCAATGATTGATTGCAAAATGGAAGGATGCGGTGAGTCAAAACCCTCACACAGGTTCATTATTTTTTCGGCCTGGCTGATAATTTCATCACCATAGTAAATCGGGTATTCTTCCAATGTTTCTATTTCCTGCGTCATCTGATTTTTGATGGAATCCGGTAGAGAAGGCTGCTGATCCGAATGAGGCTGGGATGGTGTTTGGTCCATTTGCAAATAATTGATCAGCACCGGCAGCAGTTTGGTCAAATCAATCGGTTTGGTCAGATAATCGGAAATTCCTGTTTCCAGGGCAGATCTTTGCTGATCTGATAAATAATCTGCAGAAACTGCCACAATGGGAACACTGGCAAATTCAGAGTGCTCCCGCAGTCTGCGTGTCGCTTCCATACCGTCCATATCAGGCATGTGCATATCCATTAAAATCAGATCAGGCATGCTGCCTTTCTCTTTCAGCTGCAAGGCTTTTTGAACACCCTCGGTACCATTATTGGCAAAATGAACCGGCAGTTCCAGATTATCAAAGAGGACTTCCATCATCTTTTGATTCATCAGGTTGTCTTCGACCACCAGAATGACATTATTTTTGGAAAAATGGTACTGATCCAATTCAATTTGGATGGGTTGTGCTGCTGAAGAAGATGCCTCTTTAAGCGGGACCCGCACCGAAAATGTGGACCCCTTGCCCTCCTCACTTTCCAGGGCAATGGTTCCCTGCATTAAATCAACGATCTGTCTGGTGATTGCCAGTCCGAGCCCTGTTCCTCCATAATGCCGCGTCGTGGAGCCGTCTGCCTGTTCAAAAGTAGAAAAAATAGAGGAGTGGCGTTCTTCATGAATACCAATGCCTTCATCAATGACCTGCAGCAGCAGCATCTCTTTTTCTCTGATCGCCTGAAGCGTCACTTGTTTTCCCTCAGGAGTGAACTTGATTGCGTTAGAAACCAGGTTCATTAAAATCTGGTTGAGTTTGGTACGGTCGGCATGGATAAACTCAGGCAGTTTGGCATCATATTCATAGTGGTAGCTCAATTTTTTTTCAGATGCTGAGCCTTTATTGACATGATACATGGACTGAAACAATTGTTTGAGATTCAAATCTTCTTCAACCAGCACCATCTTGCCTGCTTCAATCTTGGCCAGATCCAGAATATTGTTGATCAGCTCAGAAAGCGAGTCTCCCGCAACTTTAATGTTTTCTATAAATTGCTTGAATTCTTTTGTCAGATTGTGATGTGCCTTGTGGCTCAGCAAAATCTGGCTGAAGCCGACAATGGAATTGAGGGGGGTGCGGATTTCATGACTCATGTTGGCCAGGAACTGGGTTTTGGCAATACTGGCCGCTTCGGCCTGTTCTTTGGACACTTTGAGTTCTTCCTGGGTCTGCCTGTGTTTTTTAATTTCCAGTTCCAGCTCTCTCACCTGCAGGAGAATATTGGAAACATCGCGAATTTGAAACATGACCGCACGTTCCTGCTTGCCATCCTTTTCTACCACCACAGGAGTCAGCATTCCCTGCTGACGCATCCTGCCATCTTGAAATTTATTATCACCCAATGGGATGACCCATTTGTGAAACACCGACGAGAGCATGACCGGTTTTCGAAATTCAATCACCTGATTGACTTTCGAAACAATGGCAGGGGCTCTGTCCGGATCCAGCAATTTGATCAGGTTGGCTGTTTTTTGCATCTCTTCTGGCAGTTGTTTCCGCAGCCAATGGTTCATGAACAGGATGGATAACTCCTTATCAACAATCATGATACCATTGTTCAACGCATTATAGGCCATCTCAAGCTGGTCATTTAACTGTAAAGGTTCTGGCATTTGCAGTTTTTATTAAGAAATATTATTTTTTTGTTCATAAGCAGCAAACACGGCCTGCACTTTTTCCAATTTGATGGGTTTTTCCAGAAAGTAGTCGGCGCCCAATTCTTTCATTTCCTCCTGGACCCTGTCCTGCACGTTGGCACTGACGACGGCAACAAAGGAGTCCGAATTTTTAGAACGCACATGCCTGACGACCGCATCCCCTTTGATTTCAGGCATCACCAGATCAGTCAGCACCAGCTCCGGCATTTCCTGATCGTAAAGGTCCATCGCTTTTTGCGCCCCATCGGCTTCCAGAATTTGAGCATCAGGCGCCACTTGTTTGAGTATGTTTTTCATCTGCATCCTGGAAAATCCAGAATCATCAATTACCAGTATTTTCATAGTTTTCCTCAATAAGCATGATCTCATTTCTTTTGTTTTGCTGCAATTTCATCACGAGAATTTTTGTTGAGATGCCCCAGCGACACCAGAATTTCTCCCAATAAACTTTTTGAGAGCCTTTGGGTTTCTAAAACTTCCTGCAGCTGCTCAGGCGTGATACAATTTTCCGCAATCAATGCCTCTCCAAATTTTTTGCTTTGTTCCTGATATTTTTTACTTTCCAGAATCTGGTCTCTCTGTTCTGCGGTGATATAGCCGCGTTCAATGAACAGTTCTCCAATGAATTGTTTGGATTTGCTTTGGAGGGCCAATGCTTCTTCGAGTGCTTCTCCTGTAATGTAATGGGCTTCCAGCAGCAATTCTCCAAATCGTTTGGACATTTCTTCACTGGTCCCTATAATGGTTTCAAACACTTTGAAGCTGCTGTAGGCAAAGACCATATTCAAAAAGCCTTCGACATTGGATTCTTTGGCACGAAGCGAGGTATTGGCAAAGGTGTAAAAACTGTCTTCTTCCTGATTTTCCAGCAGAAAAGGGGAATCCAAAAGCATAACTTCGGGCACATCATATTGGATTTCCAGGCCAACCACATTGTCGAATGCCGCGCCTACGGCATTGACCACAATGTTTCCGACTTCCTGAATGGCTTCCATTTCCAGAGGACCGAATTCTGAACCGGGGATAGAGGTATTCAGCAAGTTGTCCACCAGGGTTTTTCCCTTCAAGACCGGAAACGAGAGACATCCCATTCCTTCCAAATCCCCATAAATCCTTTGTCCCACGCAGATGTAGTTCCCTTTTAATTTATCGGAAAGTTTCAACAGGTTATCATGATCAAAAAAATGAAGGTCCGGCACCTCCATTTCAATGGTTTGATCCAGCATCTCAGAAAGAGCAGCAGCAGCACGTCCTACACCAATATGAAAGACCTCTGACAGCATGTCTTTCAACTGTTCTGATAGTTCAATTTCCATGTGTTCACTCATTTTGATGTTTCACAATTTTTTCCACGGTTTCTAAATCAGCATAGGCAAACATCAAATTGAGCGTGCCTTCAATATCAAAATCCACCGTCTTGATGGATGTGGTTGCCATCATATAAAAGTTGTCTTTGGCAGCAGACTGTTTTTTGATGGGAGTCGGCGTGTCTAAAAAGGCAACCTCAGGGACATCATAAATGAGATCCAAGCCTATCACATTATCAAAGGAGGCACCAACACTATTGATGATGATATTGCCCACTTCCTGAATGGCTTCGGTTTCGACAGCACTGAATTCAAGGTTGGAAGACGACACATTCATGATGGTATCCACCAGGGTTTTTCCCTTATCCAGGGGAAAAGAGAGGGTGCCCACCCCTTCCATTTCACCATGAATGCTTTGTTCAATGCACACATATTTCCCCTGTCGCGCCCTGGCATATTCTTCAAAAGTTGGACGAGTCATGAACATTATTTCAGGAGCATCCATTTCAATCAGCAAGCCCAGCATCTCAGAAAGAGAGGCGGCGGCCCTCCCTACTCCAATGTTAAAAACCTCGGTGATGACATCCTGTAATTCTGTAGAAACTTTCATATTTTTTAAATGAACGATTTAACGGTCTGACAAATTTCAGGAAATGTCTGCAATGTTCTATTCAAGCGCTCCACATCAAACGAATGTGCTTGTAACAGCAGATCATCTCCCCATTTTTCGAGAGTGGGATACTGATATTCGTTGCCCATTGATTGTATTTTTTTTGCAAATTCTTCCACTTCATCAATGATCACAACTTCACAAAGTGCTTCCCAATCCGGTCGGATTTCTTCTTCCAGGAGCAGCAGCAACTCGGAGGCACGAGGTAATTTCATACCAGAGTTCCCTAAACTATTTTTCAGATCTGCGATTGAAGATAAAAATGATTTTTCATTTCCCTGAGAGACTGCTTCCATCAAAGTATTCAGATCGGCAGAACATGAGACATCTTTTCCTTCACACATGCCCATCATTTTTTCTGCCAGTTTCACGATTTCATTCACATAATAGACAGGAAATTTTTCCAGCTCTTCCAGCTCTTCCAGCAATTGCCGGCGGAGCGAATCCGGCAAGGGACACACAGGCTGTTTCACAGGAGCGGCAGCCTCAGGCTTTGTTTTTTGCAAATGATCCTGCTTCAGATAAGCAGCCAAAACCTCGATGAGCTTCTCCTGATCAACCGGTTTGGTCAGATAATCCGTCATGCCGCTGGCACGTGCTGCCTTTTGCTGTTCATTGAAAGCGTCAGCAGAAAGAGCAACAACAGGAATATCAGCCAATTGAGGGAGCTGCTGCAGTCGTTGAGTTGCTGTGATCCCATCCATTCCCGGCATGTGGATATCCATCAAAATCAAGTCGGGGGGCGTTCCTTTTTTTTCCAGTTGAATGGCCTTTTGTATCCCTTCTCCTCCATTATTAGCAAGATGAATCTGCCCCCCAAAACTTTCCAGCATCGTGGTGATCATTTGCTGGTTCATGGGATTGTCTTCTACCACCAAAATCACATTGTCTTTTGAAAAATTGTGAGTTGTTGTCAGTTTTTGAACAACTACAACAGAAGCCGTTTTTAGAGGAATCCAGACAGAGAAGGTCGAGCCTTCATCGGGCTTGCTTTTGACCTCCATTCTACCGCCCAGCAACTCTACCATTCGTTTGGTTATAGACAATCCTAGGCCTGTTCCTCCAAATCGACGGGTAATAGAACCATCGGCTTGCTCAAACGCTTCAAAAATGGTCGATTGCTGTTCTTCGGGTATCCCAATTCCTTCATCAATCACCTGCAGCAGCAGCATGCCTTCCTTTTTGGAGGCCCGCAGAGAAACTTTTTTTGTCTCGGTTCGGTCAGCTGTAGCCGTGAACTTGATGGCATTGGAAACCAGATTTGTCAAAATCTGATTCAGCTTGGTGCGGTCCGAATTGATAAATTCCGGCAGCTCAGGATCCAGCTGATAGGTATATTGCAAATTCTTTTCCCGGGCCAGGGACCGGTGGATATAATAAATTCCCATGAACAATTGTTTTAGATTCAGACTTTCCTCACTATGGGTCATCTTTCCTGATTCAATTTTGGAGAGATCGAGGATGTTGTTGATCAACTCAGAAAGATTTTTTCCTGCGGTGTCAATACTTTTCAAATAGTCTTTAAAGTCCTGCGGCAAGGTCTGCTGGTCTTTATGATTGAGCAGAATCTGGCTGAAGCCGACAATGGCATTGAGGGGGGTGCGGATTTCATGACTCATGTTTGCTAAAAACTGGGATTTGGCAAGGCTGGCTGCTTCGGCCTTCTCTTTTGCTTCCAGAAGATAGAGATCCATTTGTCTACGTTCTGTGATATCAGTGAAGGTTGTATAAACCTGGTAAGGTTGCTTCTCATCCTCTTTAAACAGAGGGATTGCATTGATCAAGATCCATCGATATTGATCTTCCTGAGGATGGAACACGCCCATGATGACATCTTTCACATGTTCCCCTGTGTGCAAGGCTGCCATTGCAGGATGGGTTTCTCCAGGGAAATCAGACCCATCTTCATGAATGGTTTGCCACCTGGGATCGATGGAACTGACTCCCTTCATTTGATCGATGGACAGCCCCAGTGTTTTTTCAGCAGCAGGATTGGCATCAATGATTTGCCCCTGGGCATCTTGATAAACGACGCCCTGGAGCATCGTTTGAAACAGGATACGGTATTTTTCTTCGTTGGTACGCAGCTCCGCTTCCATCATCTTCTGTTGTGTGAGATCTTTGATAATCCCGGTGAACATGCGAGTCTTTTTAAAATGGACTTCGCTCACAGACAGTTCGATAGGAAAAACAGAACCATCTTTACGCTGTGCTGTGACCACCCTTCCAATACCAATGATCTTGGCATTTCCTGTTTTCAAATAATTATCCAGGTAGCCATCATGCTGCTCCCGGTCGGGAGACGGCATGAGCATGTTGACATTCTGCCCGATCACCTCTTCCTGGGTATAACCAAACATGTTTTCTGCTGCCTGATTGAACGAATCGACCATGCCGCGTTCGCTGATGGTGATGATCGCATCCACTGCCGTATGGACAATGGCATGGGTTCTTGCTTCGTTTTCTTCGAGCATTTCAGTACGGCGTTTGATCCTTCCAATCATGACTTTGAAAGCATGGGCGAGTGTCCCAACTTCTCCTTTTTTAGAAAAAGACAGTTCGATGTCATAATTTCCCTCAGCAACCATATTGGCGGATTCTGTAATGCTTTTAAGCGGATAAATCAACCGGTAAACAATGGCATATGCAATGAGGCATCCCAGAAAAATCAATATCAGCACTGTAGTAAAACTCTGGATTTCTAGAACATGAGCATCTGCTAAAAAATCTTCTGTTGATGTTTCCAGCAACAGCCCCAAAAAGCGTTCTGGATGGCTCGGGTCAAATAATATCTTATGAAAATGAATCGCTTTTCCCAGTTGCTTGTCAATAAATACCAGATCTTGATCCAGATTTTCGGACACAAACATTTTTTTTAATTGCGGAATTTGTTCAAAAATTAAAGAGGCTTTGCCCAACTCAAAAGCAAAGGAGAGTTTAGGATCTGGATGGAATAGATAATGTCCGGCATTATTCACCAGATAAGGAGAAATCGAGCTATGAATCGAATTTTGGATTTCTGCAAAAACCGATTGCATGCTCATGTTGATCACAACAACACCAAATATTTTTCCCGTTTCTGCGTAGATAGGGGTAGCTACCCGTATTACCGGCTGATGAGGTTCTACAATTTTGCCATTTTCTCGGTTGAGGTTTATTTTGGAAAGATAAATTTGACCAGGCTTCAGTTGAAGCACTTCCTGCATGTAAGGTTCAGCCAATTTCTGCTGAAGCCTTTTTTGTGGAATGACCTGAACAGAAGATTCCTGTTTTTCCACACGAACCAGCTCACGCCCCTGGTCAGCTAAACCAATGTAGCGAACCTGGATATATTCTGGTTTGACCGCCAGAAATTCCTGAAAAATGATAGTTAAATGATTGTTCCATACTTCTTCTGTCGCACCTCCATGAGGGTCTGTTCCTCCTGCTTTTTGTGTCCGAATGATTCCTTGGATTGGAGGCATTTTGGAAAGGAAGGCAATATCGCTTCGCAGGGTCTGGATGGCCAGCACCAGATGCAGGCTTTGCTGGTGATTTTCTTCTTCCAGATGCCCCAGCTTTTCTGTAATGAAAGCTTCCTGGTAGATGTCATTGCTGATGTACCCAATTCCGACTCCGGTCGTGATGACAAGGAGTGCAGAAAAAATAATCAGTCTGAATAAAATGGAATCTTTCATGGGTTTTCAGTCCTTCTCCTTTTGAATGAGTCTCTACGGCAGTATGAAACATCTTAAGGAATGCTCAAACAAGAACTTTGCAAATCTACTTGTCTTTTCAACGATCTTCTGCGTTGCTTTATCGGTTACATAGCTTGCTATGCGCCTGATAAAACGCCTTGAACCTCGATGAAAATTCTGCGGAACTTTCGTATGTTATTATTTTCGCTTTCCTAAGTATCAAAAAAAAACAGCGATTGCCAGACAAACTCTATTTTTAAGATCGACTTATCCTTTTAATAGTAGCGGGATTTTGATTTCCTTTATTTTTGTCATTCCGGGCTTGACCCGGAATCCAGGAAAAAGTAATCTGATGCGCCAGTCAGGTGTATCCCGATTTAAATGAACAACCATAAAAATAATACAGAAAAACCATCGACTGTATTGATTAAAGAAAGGCCGCGAAATGAACTACGAAGACATTTTGTATGAAGAAAAAAATGGAATTGGCACCATCACGATCAATCGCCCTGATAAAATGAACGCATTCCGTTCACAAACCTGTGAAGAAATGATCCATGCTTTCAATAAGGGAGGCTGGGACAAGTCCATTGGGGTGATGGTCCTTACAGGTGCAGGGGACCGCGCCTTTTGTACTGGAGGCGATCAATCCGCCCATAGCGGTTCCTACGATGGAAAAGGGACCATTGGTTTGCCGCTGGAGAGCTTGCAAAGTGTGATCCGTGATATCCCCAAGCCGGTCATTGCACGAATCAATGGATATGCCATTGGAGGAGGAAATGTACTGGCAACCCTGTGTGACCTCTCCATTGCCTCTGAAACCGCTTCATTAGGGCAAGTCGGGCCCAAGGTCGGTTCGGTGGACCCAGGATTTGGCACGGCCTACCTGTCCCGCATTGTCGGAGAAAAGAAAGCACGTGAAATCTGGTACTTGTGCCGTCGGTATTCGGCCCAGGAAGCATTGGCAATGGGCCTGGTCAATAAAGTCGTGCCTGCGGATCAACTGGATGCTGAAGTCCAGCAATGGTGCGAAGAAATTCTGGCAAACAGTCCAACAGCGATTGCTCTGGCCAAACGGGCTTTCAATGCTGATACCGAGCATCAACGAGGATTGGCGTTCCTTGGATTGCAAGGTGTGCACCTGTTTTACCAGACCGAAGAATCCAAAGAAGGCGTTGCAGCGTTCAATGAAAAACGGAAAGCAGATTTTCGCAGCAAAGTGAAATAAACATAAGCGTCACTACTATCCCATCACTGATGCTTGCGGAAGACTTTGTCAATCAAACAATAACTTAGCCAGCCCGCTTGTCTTTTCAACGATCTTCTGCGCAACTTTCGCATGTTATTATTTTCACCTTCCTAAAAAATAAATGTATGATTTTTGCATTTACAAATATGAAAGTTACACTGCCCTTGAATTAGTACAAAGCTGCATAAAAAGCAGTCAGATTCTGCATAAAAAGCAAAATTGTAGCACATCAACAAATAGAGGTAATATGTTTGGAAGGTCATATCACTACAAATCATTTTATTGTTATGTGGACAAGCATTCGGGAAAAAAAATAATCACTCGCAATAATGTCCAAAAGAAAGAAGGCATTGAGTATTTGTACGTAGCAGCCTGCCCAACGGAAGAAATTGCCAAGGTTGTCTATGACCGCCATCTTGCCATTGCCTGTATGTAAAAATATGCTTGAATTTATTTTCTGCCACAGGAACTCTTACCGCAGCGAATCGTCCATCCCGTCTGCTCACAATACTTTTTCTTGAGTCCATAGGGCAAAATTTTTCTTGTAATCCCATTAGATTGCTGTAACCTGCTATCCTTGTTTTCTCTCCGATGAGAAACCTCTTACGTTGACTGAAAAATCTCTTTCCGCACAAGAAACACATGCCGGATGACATCCTAAAAAGGCCGCAGAACCAGTTTTACCCAACTGATTGAAAGACAACATGATTATACCAAAAGCCAATAGACTGACCGACGAACAACTACAGGAAATCATCAATATCACCCGTGAATTCAATATAAATATCCAGGTAATCCGCGGTACCAATCGCAGTATTTATGCAATGATCGGGGATGAGCGTCATGAGTTGCTGTTCAATCGTATTGAAGGATTGGATTACGTGGATCGGGTTGATACCATTCAGAGTCCTTACAAACTGATGGATAAAGACAATGAACTAAAAGCACATCAAATTAAAATTGGAGGCAAAACCATTGGGCAGGGGAATTTCCGTGTGATTGCGGGGCAATGCACTATTGATCCGGCAAACCCTGGTCTTTTTCATGAAACAGCAGCCGCTGTGAAAGAAGCTGGAGTTGATATGCTTCGAGGTGGTGTTTGGAAGCCGAGAACTTTGCCTCATTCGTTTCAGGGAGATCCCAAAAGCCTTGATATTTTGATAGAGGCCAAACAAAAAACGGGCTTGCCCGTTGTTACGGAAGTGATGGATGCCGATCAGCTAAAACTGGCTGTGGAGGCAGGAGTCGATATTTTGCAGGTGGGTGCGAGAAACGCGCTCAACTATGGTCTGCTCAAACAAATTGGAGACATGGTCCAGCATCATCCCAATGTTGCTGTTTTGCTCAAGCGTTCCATCCACATGGGGAAAATGGACGAATTGATTGCTGCCGGAGAGTATATTGTTTCTTATGGAAATCCCAATATTCTTTTATGCCCTCGTGGAACACTACCCACGATGGATGGATATCGAAACCATCCAGATGAGTCAATCACTCCCTTGTTAAAAGAGAAAACGTGGGCGCCTGTGATAGTCGATCCTTCTCACTCTGTTGGAAAAGCACTTTATGTTCCCCGTGTTTGTTTAGCAGCAACCGCTTATGGTGCCGATGGATTGATCATTGAATGCCATATTCAACCGAAACAGGGCATTGGTGATGATCCCAAACAGGCGGTCACTCCGGATGTGTTAAAAGATATCATTAAAAATACGCGGGAGGTTCATAAAACAGCTCAGTATTACAATTGAGCAAGGAGGCGTTCAACGCTGCTGCAAACTGACACTGGTGTAGCAATATTTTAACCACTGACCAAAGAACTGATTACGGTGTCCTCGCCACCGGTTTGCCGGATTATCTGAATCAAAATTAGCAGCAGGGGGGACTGTTGGATTTCCGCGATCGCGCTCAGCCTCATAGACCAATCGCTGGGAATTGTATTCAGGATGCCCTGAATGCATCACAAACCGATGATCTGGTGTTTCAAAAATAACATATCCTGTTTCTTTTCCATATCCGAGCAAATTGAATTTACCTTCTTTCTGGGCTTCTTCCATCAGCCGATCATCAAGTCCTGCAAGTCGGCTTTGCGGACACCAGGAAATATCATCCATGACACCCGTGATGGGATGATAGCGGTAAAGGTTCTCGATCTCAAACACTCCAAATAACTTTTGGGGATAGTTGTATTTATCCACCCCTTCCAAATATGCCAGCGCAAATGCTCCCCAGCAAATGCCCAGTGTGCTTGGACATTTATGTTTGGCATCCAGTAAAATTTCTTTGACTTCCTGCCAATATTGCACTTCCTCAAAAGGAATGTGTTCAATGGGGGCCCCCGTAATAATCAGCCCATCGAGGGGTGCATTTTTAATTGCATCTTCGTAAGAAACATACAGGGCTTCTATGTGCTCTTTATCGGTAGAATGGTACGTGTGAGAATGCAGTTTGATCCAGACGGGATCTACCTGAATGATAGATAAGCCAAGGGGGTGCAGCAAATTGAACTCATATTTGTGACCGAACGGCATGATATTTAAAATACCGATGCGCATGGGACGAATGTCCTGATGCAGGGCATCTTCCGGACGGATACAGGTAATACGGTTGGTTTCCAGTATGGCCTGAGCATGATAATCTGCTGGTAAAATAATAGTCATAAAACTTCTGAAGGTAGCGTTTTGAGAATCCGTTACTCATGAAATCTTACAAATGGCCTATGGTAACGGATATAAAATGTCAGATCAACTTAGGGTTCGTGCAGAAATAACGTTGACAAAGATGAGGAAGTATTTTTTCTTGGCTACAAGGCGTCTTCAATTGTGCATACTGGAGTATGTGCCTTTGAAGACAACACCGTAGACGGGGAAAAAGACAAGTCATCTGTAAAGGTTATTTATGTACGAGCCCTTAGCTTTGCAAAAGCTTGTTCGAAATCAGCTTTGATATCTTCAATGTGCTCAATACCAACCGAAACACGAATCAACGCGGGAAGAACACCGGCTGCGCGCTGCTCGTCATCAGTCAGCTGCTGGTGAGTTGTTGAGGCAGGATGGATGACCAGGGTTTTGGCATCCCCCACATTGGCTAAATGACTGGCCAGCTGGACATTGTCAATCAAACCAACAGCATCGTCCTTGCCCCCTTTGATCGTGAATGTCAACACAGCACCATAACCATGACTCAAATATTTTTTCCCCATTTCATGGAACTCATGGTCTGACAATCCAGGATAGGAAACTTTTTCTACTTTAGGATGCTGCTGGAGCCACTGTGCGAGTTCCAGGGCATTATCAACATGGCGTTGTACCCGAAGAGAGAGGGTTTCTAAACCTTGAAGAAACAAGAACGCATTGAAAGGACTCATGGCAGGTCCATAGTCCCTTAATCCTTCCACACGGGTACGAATAATAAACGCGATATTACCAAAGGGGCCCTCATTGCCAAAAATCTCCCAGAATTTCATGCCATGATATCCTTCTGCCGGTTCAGTAAACATAGGAAATTTCCCATTTCCCCAGTTGAAATTACCAGCATCGACGATCATTCCTCCAATACTGGTGCCATGACCGCCAATCCATTTAGTTGCTGATTGAACAACCACATTCGCTCCATGCTCAATGGGTCGGCACAGATAACCGCATGCACCAAACGTATTATCGACAATCAATGGGATTTCATGTTTTTTTGCCACTGCCGCAATTTTTTCAAAGTCAGGGATATTGAAAGCAGGGTTCCCAATCGTTTCCAGATAAAGAGCTTTGGTTTTTTTATCAATCTGCTTCTCAAAACTGTCGGCATTGTCCCCATCGGCAAAACGGCACTCGATTCCTAAACGTTTGAAAGAGACCTTGAATTGATTGTAAGTTCCTCCATACAGGAAAGAGGTAGAAACAAAATTATCTCCGGCTTCCATGATATTGGTTATTGCAAGGAATTGGGCAGATTGACCGGAAGAAACGGCCAAGCCCGCCACCCCGCCTTCCAAAGCAGCAACTCTTTTTTCCAAAACATCACAGGTGGGATTCATGATTCTGGAGTAAATATTGCCAAATTCTTTCAGTGCGAATAAATTGGCTCCATGCTCTGCACTATCAAACACATAAGACGATGTTTGATAAATGGGAACAGCTCTGGATTTGGTATTAGAATCGGGCTCTTGGCCTGCGTGAACTTGTAATGTTTCAAATTTTAAATTGCTCATGGCAAACTCCATTATGTGTTAAGGGTATGGTCAATCCGTTCAATGCTGGGATCAATAATTCATGTTTGGGTGAACAAGGGCGGCAGGATGAAAAGCTGGAGTGACGGCACATTGTTCGGCAAAGAAAACAGTTGATGTTCTCTGCGTTAATGGTATCTTAACACAGATTGATATATCTGCAATATATCAATGTACTGGCATGTGTTGATTCGGGTGAGACGAAAAACAAGCAAACATTTATGATTTCAGAAAAACAAAAAATTTATAAACACTTAAAAAATTCCCGTTATTTTCGGAACATTCCCAGCGAGATGCTCCAAAAAATGACTTCTTTGATGGAGCTTCGACGTTTCCGAGAAAATGCAGTCATTATTGAGCAAGGAGAAACAAATGAGGATGTGTTTTGTATTATCAGCGGTTCTGTTTCAGTAGAAGTCGATGGTAATGAAATTTATCAGCTGAGTCGTCAGGGAGATATTTTTGGAGAATTGAGTGCTGCTTCTGGACAGCCAAACCCTGAGTCCGTTTGTGTTCGTGAATATTTGGATGTCATCAAAATGTCTTCTGAAATATTAAAAAATATCCAGGATGATTCTTTTCATGAATTGCATCATATCGTTTATAAATGGTTTTCTCAGCTCCTGATGGACAAACTCAATCTTGCTTCTCAAAAAGCAAAAAAATATGAGAAGCTGAATCAGGAACTGGAGGCAATCAATAAGGAACTGGAAAATGATTTAAAAATTGCAGAAGAAACACAAAACGCCTGTCTGGCCAAGATGATAGACGTTCCCTTTCTCAAAACAGCCGTTCGTTACATTCCATGGGGTCGGGTCTCTGGGGACATGTATGATGCGACTCTCGATAAAGAGGGGGCCTTCACGTTTTTCCTGGGAGATGCCACCGGGCACGGTATCTCTGCGGCCTTCTTCACCATGATGGGGAAGATGGGGTTGACCACCGTCTCACCTGATACAGCAACGGATGATGTGATCAGGGCTTTGAATGTTTTACTCTCGAGCTGTACTCCCGCCAATGCTTTCATGACAAGCGTGTTCATGAGGATCACCCCAGAGGGCTGGATGACAATGACCAATGCAGGACACTGTCCGGTTCTCATTTTTCCAGCAAACGGAGGGGAGATGATTGCTGTCAATCCATCGGGTTTGGCTTTAGGGATATTTGCAGAAGAACTGAGGCCCTACACAAAGGAAGGCTTTGAGCTGCAGGATGGGGATAAAATTTTTATATATACAGATGGCATTACCGAATACGCGGATGCGGAAGGAAAGATGTTTAAACAAAAAGGATTCAATGCCTTCCTTGAAGAACATCGATCTATGGATCTGGAAGTGATCCTGACCTATCTGCTTCAGAGACTGGTTGACTTTTCTGGTGATCAGAAACCAAATGATGATCTGACCATTGTCGGATTGGAATACCAATCAATGGGATAATGCTATATCCGCAGCGTGCCTTCCTGCTGATTTCCTGACATCCATCCGAATTTCTTCAGTTTTAGCAAATCGAGCAGCATCGGCATGCCTTTTTTAGTACTTTTTGATTGTCCTTCAATTTTTCCAAAACGTCCATACTTTATATGTTTCCTTCATTTGAAAGCTTGAAAATGTTATAAAATCCAGCGATAAAAGGCATGAGGAAAGGAAATAGAAGTTTATTGTTCACCACCCATGTGAGAGAAAACGATGTCGCGGATTCTATGTTTTGGAGAAGTTCTTTTTGATGTATACCCGGAATATCAACGATTGGGAGGAGCTCCTCTCAATTTTGCCTACCACCTCCATCAGTTGCAACAAACCGTTGCATTTGTCAGTCGCATTGGTGATGACGAGAATGGGAACGCTGTCTTGCAGCAATTGTCATCCCATCAATTCCCCACAGACATGATTCAAACGGATCCCCAGCACCCCACGGGGACTGTCCAAGTGACGTTAGATGAACAAGCGGTTCCCTCCTTTGATATCGTGGAAGACGTAGCCTACGATCATATTCAGAAGAATACGAAAGTCGACCAATTTCTTCAAGAAGGCATCGACCTGTTTTATGTGGGAACATTGGCTCAAAGAGGTGCTGTTTCTCAACAAACCGTAAAACAGATTTTAGCATTGATTCCCCCGTCCGCCTCCGTTTTTTATGACATCAATTTACGCCCACCGTTTTATACGATGGAAATCATTGAGCAAACTCTGCAGAAGAGTACGATTGTTAAGCTGAATAAAGACGAATTTGATATCTTAAAAAAGAATTTTGCCGCCAAAGGTGAGGAAGTCGATGCCGCACAGCAGTTAATGGAACGGTTTGATGTCGATTTATGTATCACGAAGGGAGGACAAGGCGGAGTGTACTACTCATTGAGCCGTTCTTCCGGATGTTCTTACCAGGTCACTCCGGCAAGTGATGTAGTCGATACGGTTGGTGCAGGAGACGGATTTGCCGCCATGCTATGCTACGGAATTTTACAGAAACAACCAATGGAAGAGGTACTCGGTCGTGCCAGCCGATTCGCAGTAGAAGTCTGCAGGGTTTCAGGGGCTTTGCCGGAGGTTGCCATTTACAGTCACTACTCATAATACTTGAAGGAAAAAAATTATGGAATCGGGTCTATATGTACAGCTATACAGCATTCATGGATTAGTTCGTGGAAATAATTGGGAAATGGGACGCAATCCAGATACAGGAGGGCAAATCAAATATGTGGTGGAGCTTGCCAATGCACTGGGAGAGTTGCCTGAGGTCCGTAAAGTCGATTTGTTCACCAGGCGTATCCGGGGAAAAGCCTACTCCAAAGAATATGGCCAATCGATTGAGCCGTTATCAGACAAAGTACGGATAATCCGCATTCAATGTGCCGGCACCAAGTACATTCGCAAAGAACTGCTTTGGCCCCACTTGGATGAGTTCATTGATAAAACCTTGAAATTCGTGAAGGAAAGCGGCGATTTGCCGGATATTGTTCATGGTCATTATGCCGATGCAGGGTACGTGGCCATGGAAATCGCCTCATTGCTGGGTGCAAATTTTGCGTTTACCGGCCATTCTCTTGGCCGTCCCAAACAAAAGAGGCTTGAGGAAAGCGGTCTATCTCTGACGGAAATCAACAAACAATTCCACATTGAACATCGCATTAGTGTTGAAGAAGAAATCATCAGTAATGCCCGGTTCATAGTCACCAGTACCAATCAGGAAGTAGAAGAACAGTATGGCATGTACCACTCGACCAATCCTTCCACACAATTCAGTGTCATTCCTCCTGGTATTGATACAAACAAATTTTACCCTTTCTACTCAGAAATTCCAGAAAATTTAGACTCCAGCAAAGTTCAGCAGGCTCAGTTCTATCTGCAAAAAGAATTATCCCGTTTTTTCTTAAATCCAGAAAAACCTATCATTTTTGCCCTTTCCCGTTCAGAAAGGCGTAAAAATATCAAAGGACTGGTCACTGCCTACGGTAGGGATAAAGAACTGCAGGCCATTGCCAATCTGGCGATTTTTGCAGGCCTGCGCAAGGACATTGAGGAAATGGGAGAAACTGAGAAGGAAATCCTGGCAGAGTTATTGTGGCTGATGGATAAATTTGACTTGTACGGCAATCTGGCTATTCCCAAGCGGGCGGATTTTGAATATGAAGTCCCCGAATTGTACCGCATCGCTGCCAGAACACAAGGTGTGTTTGTTAATCCTGCCTTTACGGAGCCTTTTGGACTCACCCTCATCGAGTCAGCCGCCAGCGGTATACCCATTGTGTCGACGGATGATGGGGGTCCTCGTGATATTGTTGAAAATTGTCAAAATGGACTGCTGGTTGATGCGCACAATCCTGAAGAAATCAGCGCCGCTTTAAAAAAAGTTTTGGTCAACCCGGAACAATGGAGAATTTATTCTCAAAATGGAATCACGGGAGTCAATACTCATTATTCCTGGACAGCGCATGGAAAAAAATATTTATCACTGCTGGAAAAAATGGCTCCTGCGACGATGCCTGGATTACAAACAATTGACAAAAAAACGGCAATTGGAAGGCGTTTTACAAAACTGAACAAGCTGTTTATTACTGATATTGATGACACCTTACTTGGAAATGACAAAGCCTTGGTGCAGCTTTCTGATGCCTTGAATGAACACTATGACACCATTGGATTTGGGGTCGCAACCGGCAGACCCTTGGATTTGATAGTGCCTGTTTTTGAGGAGTATGATATTCCACATCCCGATGTCATTATTTCGTCAGTGGGAACTGAAATTTACTATGGAAAGTTTCTCAGAGAAGACCGGGGCTGGAAAACTCACCTGCGCACCCAATGGAAACCAGATCGTATTAAAAAGTTGATGGCTACGCTTAAGTTTGTGAAAGTTCAGGACGTTGATGCTGAACGGAATTTTAAACTCAGTTACTATCTGGAAGATGACGAGCCTGAAGAAAAACTTCGCACAGTTCATCAACTCTTAATTGATCATCGTCTGCGATACAACCTGGTCTATTCACAAAATAAATTTTTGGATATTTTGCCATATCGCGCTTCTAAAGGAAAAGCTGTGCGTT
The DNA here is from genome assembly GCA_015231885.1 of SAR324 cluster bacterium. Classification (GTDB taxonomy): domain Bacteria; phylum SAR324; class SAR324; order SAR324; family NAC60-12. Next base: position 10,535 of record JADGAT010000053.1, on the reverse strand, counting down.
ACTTGAGTTACAAATGGAATATACCATTACGAAATGTCCTGGTTTCTGGAGACTCTGGCAATGATGAAGATATGCTGCGTGGAGACGTATTGGGCGTGGTTGTGGGAAATTATCGTCCTGAGTTGAAAAAATTAAAAGGCCTGCGCAATATTTATTTTGCGCCGGGATACCAGGCGGCCGGTATTTTAGAAGGGATGAACCATTATAAATTTTTAAATCGTTGATTGTCATTAATCCATCATTTTTTTTAGAGGAGGGGTATGTTTACATCAAAACTGTCTGAATTTTTATCCGAACATCGCAAAGAAGTCTATTTGTTGTTAAGAAAGATTGTTCATGTGGAACGCCCTCTTCTGTTGAAATCTGAAATCACAAAAATATTTGATGAATTTTGTGAAGAAAATCATGCGGCGCTGAAAGAGACTGTCCTTGGGGAATTGATTTCTCACATTGAAGTGTGTGTGATGCAGCCTCCGTGGATTGGACTTTCGGTACGAACAAATATTGGAGAGTGGAAATATTATCGTTTTCATGTCGAAGAAGTCTCTTTTGAAGAAATCAGTGTGAGGGAATATTTGCGGTTTGAAGAACAAATTGTTGATCCTCATGCTGCTAATGACGATTGGATCCTTGAATTTGATTTAGGTCCTTTCAATCGTGGATTTCCTTTACTGAAAGAAAAAAGATCCATCGGAAAAGGAGTGGAATTTCTGGATCGACATTTATCAACCTTGTTGTTTTCTCCTAGCGGGGAAGGCCTGCAAAAGTTATTTGAGTTTTTGCATGTTCATAAATACCAGGGGCAGCAGCTGATGCTCAATAATCGAATTTCTTCTGTCGCTGAGCTGCAAAAGGGGTTGCGCGAAGCCGAAACCTATCTCAAAAAAACAGCAAAAAATAAAAAATGGGCTACTGTCGAAGATGACCTGCAGACGATGGGGTTTGAAAAAGGATGGGGGAACACGGTGGCACGTATCATGGAAAACATGGGGTTGCTGCTGGACACTCTGGAAGCGCCGGATCCCAACAACTTACAAAAATTTTTGGGACGGATTCCAATGGTCTTCAATATTGTCATCCTTTCTCCTCATGGGTACTTTGGACAATCAAAAGTATTGGGATTTCCTGATACAGGAGGACAAGTCGTCTACATTCTGGATCAAGTCCGTGCCCTCGAAACAGAAATGCTGAATCAGATCGAAAAACAAGGTTTGGACATCACTCCCCAAATTGTGGTCATCACCCGGCTGATCCCGGAAGCCGGCAACACAACCTGCGATCAGCGGGAGGAATCTATCCTGGGAACCAAGCATGCTAAAATTCTACGAATTCCATTTCGCAACAGCCAGGGAGAAATTATTCCTCACTGGATCTCCCGCTTTGAGATATGGCCCCATCTGGAAAGCTTTACTCTAGAGGTAGAAAAGGAAATCATGGCGGACATGGGAGGCAAGCCGGACATCATTGTGGGAAACTATACTGATGGAAATGTGGTGGCCACTTTGCTTTCCCAAAGACTCGGTGTCACACAGTGCAACATTGCGCATGCTCTGGAAAAAAACAAATATCTGTTTTCGGCGCTCTATTGGAAAGACAATGAACACCAATACCATTTTTCATCCCACTTTACTGCTGATCTTCTGGCCATGAATGCGGCGGACTTTATTATTTCCAGTACTTACCAGGAAATTGCAGGCACTGATGACTCCATAGGACAGTATGAAAGCTACTCATCCTTCACGATGCCCGGATTGTATCGAGTCATTAATGGAATCAGTGTCTATGATCCCAAATTCAATATTGTTTCTCCAGGATGTGATGCTGACGTTTATTTTCCTTACAGCCATGAGGAGGCCAGACTGAAAGATCTCCATTCAGAAATTGGTGCCATGATCTTTGGCGAAGACCAGACCAATGCCAGGGGGACACTTGAAGACCGCGACAAACCTCTCATTTTTACAATCGCCCGCCTGGATTATATTAAAAATATCACAGGTCTTGTGGACTGGTATGGACAAAATGACCGTCTGCGGGAAATGGCAAATCTCTTTGTTATTTCAGGAAATGTGGATTTTGATAAATCCAATGATGAGGAAGAGAAGAAGCAAATCCAAATCATGTACGAACTTCTGGAAAAATATGATTTGTGGAAGCAGGTACGTTGGCACATTAAGGAGTCTGATAAAAACCTGGTCGGAGAAATCTATCGTTACGTCGCAGATCACAAAGGTATTTTTGTGCAGCCTGCTTTGTTTGAGGCATTTGGTTTGACCGTCATCGAATCAATGAGTTCCGGCTTACCGACATTTGCCACACAGTACGGGGGACCTCTGGAAATTATTGAACATGGGGTGTCCGGATTCCACATTGACCCCAATCGCGGAGATATAGCCACCAAGCTCATTTTTGATTTTTTTGAGCAGGCACAAAAAGGAGACCATTGGCAACAAATCTCGGATGCTTCCATTAAACGCATTGAAGAATGCTACACATGGCAGCTTTATGCCAAACGGCTGTTGAATTTGTCACGAATCTATGGTTTCTGGAAATATGTTTCGAACTTGGAACGAGAAGAAACTCAGCGCTATTTAGGGATGTTTTACAGCGTTACGTTGAGGAAGTTGTTTGAGAATGTTGGAAAATGATTTCATCACTCTAAATTAAGTGTATTTCTTATAGACCCTTACTCCTTGCCTCCCGTCCGGGAGGCTTTCCTCCAAGGAACATGAGTTTCCTTCTGCCGTCGGTTGATTTGGCGGTACGATAATACAATGCATCACTTCACGGCTAAGCAGTTACAGAAAAATAAAAGATGCCCCGTATAAATGAAAGATGTCGTGATTGTCCATTAGAAGATAATGGTATGCCTGGAAATTGTGAAATTCATGACCAATGGATCGTATTGGTTACCAATTACAAAGAAGGCATCATCAGCCCTGCTGAATATGTTGAAAAAAGCCTGGCCATCCTGGACGACAATAAAGACAAACTAAAAATCAAACCAAAAAACTCTTCTTTCTGAATATATCCAGTCTCAAATATTCTGTAATATCAATATCTTAATTTCGCGGCAGTGGGTATGATCATAAATTATAACACCGCCTACTTGTCTTTAGGATGAGGTAGACAGGAGTGTTCATTCTACCCCCACTTAGCACAAAGTCTACCTCTATTGTTCATAAAGTCTACCCAATCTTGTTTCAAATAATTTTCAAAACTGTATGATTTGAGAGCGTTATCTCACATTAAGCAGGGTTGATTACATTGACAACACTAATAGCTCCTTTTATAAACAAAATAAAAAACGAACTGTGTTAGAATACGGCCTCATGTACTTCAAACATCTCTCATCTGAAAGTACACGACCAATCTTTTTGACGCACGCAGCTGTCAATGATAACTCTCTAAACATGGATGTCATATGATGCAACAAGTTGATTTACAATCCCTGGTTCAGCATAGTGACTGGATTGAATCAAGCAAACCCCTGCGGGATGTTTATGACGAACTGTCAAAGTTGAAATACGATTACATGGCGGTGCTGGATCAAGGAATGCTCCTGGGGGTCTGTTCCAAAAGCAAGATAGGTATGCTGCTGGGGCATTTGTATGGGAGGTCTCTTTATGACAGACAGCCGGTTCGCCACTATCTGCTCTCCAATTACCTGAAAATTACCACGGAGATGCAGATTACCGAAGTGCTCCAAGCGGTTTTCAGCAGGGAAGAATATGAATTTTATGATGATGCCGTCCTCACCAATGGACAAGATAATTTTTTGGGGTTGATTCCTATAAAAACATTGATCACGGTTCAAAATAGAATTTTTATGGAAAACATCGATACGCTCAAAGCGCAGCAGATGGAATTGAATCGAAAAAATAAAGAAATGGAAAAAAACCTGGTTCTGGCACGCGGTCTTCAGCAGGCTTTTCTTCCCCAGCAATATCCTTGTTTTCCTTCCCATGCCTCTGAAACGGACAGTCGACTGCGTTTTTCTCACTACTACCAGAGCGCCGATTTGCTGGGAGGCGATTTTTTCCATATTATTCCAATCTCCGATTATGCGGCGGGAATGTTCATCTGTGATGTGATGGGGCATGGTGTTAGTTCTGCCCTGGTGACTTCGATGCTGCGGGCATTGCTGGAAAGTTTTCAATTGCTGAGTTCCAGCCCCAGCGAGCTGATGGAGGCCATCAACCAGAAGCTTATTGAGATGTTAAAGCACAACAATGAAACCATATTTGCTACGGCACTTTATTTAACCGTGGATACGGAATCATTCGAATATCAACTTGTCCGTGCAGGCCACCATTACCCTCTTCATCTGAATCGAGCTTCCTCGGAAATCAAACCCTTGGAACATGCCAATGTAGGTGGGCCGCCTTTAGGAGTTATTGAGGGAGCCAATTATGAAACCCATCAAGGAAAAATAGAAGAAAATGATGTCTTTTTAGCATATACAGATGGTTTGTTTGAGGTGTTCAATTCTAAAAAACAGATGTATGGGAAAAAGAGACTGCTGGAAAAGATTCAGAATTCTTCTCATCTCCCTCCAATAACTATGATGGACGAAATTGTGATGGGAGTCAAAAATTTTTCCAGTTCGGAGACATTTGAAGATGATATCTGCCTGGTCGGGTTGGAAATTGCTTCATCTGTTCACGCACCATCTCCCCAAAGCACGGACTTTAGTCAAATATTTTCTATGAGCCCCGTTTCTCGTACTAATTAATTGAGTTTTTCAATTTCCACACTTCGTTTTCAGGTCATCATTTGGATAATTTCAAAGCATTAAAAATCCCGATCAAAGAAAAAATCCTGGGCAGTCCTCTCACTTCGAAGCTGGCAGATCACATTGCATCTGCCATCTCTAATGGCGACCAGACGTTAAAAGATTGCCTGGCTTCTGTCATTGAAACCCACAATTACGGCGATAACAAGCAACGCCTGCGAGATGAATTTGGGGGAATGAACATTCAGGCCATTCAGAGTAACAGAAAAGATGGCGTTAAGCTTTATCTGCTTTGTGAGAATATTCCGGAAGACGCTCTGTTCGATTGCCAGAATTTAACACCTGCTCAATTTCAGCAGTTTTCCTCTATTGTACGAGATTTGCTGGTTCCCCTTGGGAAGAAAGGAAAAAATAAATCGGCAGGGCTGTCAGAATCCAGGCAAAGCGAAGAAACTTCCAAATGGATCAAGTATTTTGTGGCAAGAAGCGGCTTGCTGGAACGTCGTAAACGGGAAGTGGTTAGCTTTGTTTGGGGAGGCCATTCTTTGCCAACGGATTATATTGGAGAGTTTGATGAGTATCGTTTTGCCGAAAAAATTGGATATTTCAATACACTAATCAATACCCGCAAAAGCAAAAATCAGAAACAAAATAGACCCGCAGAAGATATTACAGGCAGTGGACCAGGCATCATGAAAGCTCCATTTAAGGGATCATTGCAGGCTTTTCATGAGCTGCAGCAAAAATTGAATCGATTTTTCATTGGCTTCACAGAATCAGCCATTATGTCTGCAGAGAAACCAAACAAGCTGATAGACCGGCTGATCATCTTCCCTGACATAGAAAAACGAATGGAAGCTTTCATCCGCGCGGCTCATCGAGGTCGAGTCCATCCTGGCGGCATAGGCACTTTGGAGGAAATCATGATGTTTTTCAGCATAAAAGTTCATGAAAAAAATCGAGATTCTGTCTACCCCCTGGATTTCGTGGAACGCCCTGGAGGGAAATATTTTTCATACCTTGACAACTATCTGAAAACTTGTTTTAAAGATGAACTGACTGAAAGTTATCAACTGTTCAACCACATCCTGCCGAGAGATTATGCCATTTATGTTCGTGAAACAAACAAGCTGATTGATCGCAGCAGGCTGTGGAATGATGACCTGTATGTTCCTGCCTCCCTGCAAAAACCGTTAAAGCCTGATTTTAAATTTGTCGAATCGATCGAGCTGCGTCGGGATCTGGGGTCTGCGAAGCTTTTAGAAAATCTGAGGGCCTTCTTTTCTGCTTTGGTCACATTTAATATAAAGCAGCCGGAAATTCTGGAGCCTTGGAAAGAGGAACGACCTCTGCTGCATGGAGATAAGAAAATCGTGAATGCCACAGACCAGCTGATCCAATGGATGGCCAGTCAGGGAAGGATGAAAATTGAAGGAGAATTTGTAAAACCTTATCGGACTCATATGGACTAGTCTAGGTTGGAATGAAGGCGCAAAGGCTCTCATTTTTCTCAAAGAGGTTAGAGTAAAAAATAAAGGGACAAAATCGGATATTTCATAAATTGATGTCCCCCTATTTTTTTATGCCATAGCAGCAGAGGATGGTGTGCTTCTGCTATGGTGATCTCGAATGTGTGCTGATGCTTCTGGTTTGTCAGTAGAACCATCTCTCAAAATAATTTGGACTTCGGTACCATGATCTGTGTGTCCATCGCATGCTTCCCAGGATGCAATTTCCACTGTCCCGCCATAGGCATCAATGAATTTTTTCATCAATGGCATTCCATACCCCGTTCCCATTTCTCCATGCGTCCCTTGGCGACTCGTGCTCTGCTTGATATCAAAAACATTTTCAAGTAGTTCTGGAGGCATACCGATGCCAAAATCACGGACTTTGATGATGACCGTATCGTCGTCTTTTTCAGCATAAATGAGAACCTGAGAGCCGGGGAATGAGAATTTCACGGCATTGGTCAGGATATTATTGAGCACTGAATTGACGAATGATGCTTTTTCTGCCAAAACATAATCCTCTGTTTTTACATGGACAACCGGTGTGATATGTTTTTCAGAAAAACGTTCTTCGAGTATGGACAGGGCATCATGAATACAGGTTTCAAGGTTGACTGCTGCCAAGGTTAATTTTGTTTTATTCTCCGCGAGAGCTCTCAATTTTCGCACCAATTCTATGGTTTCCAACGAGTTGTCAATTGCCAGCCTCATGCTGTCCTTTTTTTTCAAATAGAATTCTGGGTTTTTCTCGGCTAAGCTCAGGTAGGTTTTGACAACGCCAATGGGGTTGGCTAAGTCATGGCACAGGATGCGCAGCAGCTCTTTTTGTTCAGTGCTTTTCTGTTCCAGCATTTCTGCACTGAATTTCAATTGCAGCTGCATTCTCACTCTTGCCTCGACTTCAGTAATATTGAACGGTTTGGTGATATAGTCTACGGCACCACTTTCCAGGCCTTTAATCACATCTTCTGCATCAGCAAGTGCTGTCAAAAAAATGATGGGAATTTTGGTTTTTTCAGCAGACGACTTGAGCAATCGGCACACTTCGAATCCATCCATCTCCGGCATCATGATATCCAGCAGTATCAGGTCAGGCGAGGATAACTCTATGGCGTTCAGAGCTTGTGCTCCGCTCTGGGCCATCCCGATACGGTAACCTTTTTCACTGAGCATTTCTGCCAGTGTTTGCAGGTTGTTTGGGTTGTCATCCACCAGTAATATGTGAGCGTTGCCGATGTGTTCGTCCATTTGATTTTCTATGGTTTGATTCATTCTACCTCCTGTGGAATATCGCTTTTTTTCGTAAAGGTTTATTGGAGAATACGGTCGTTTGTTTTGATTCAGTTGCATTGAAGTAGATGATCACGAATCTGGTTGACCTGGTTGGGAAACTGCTCCAGAATTTTGGGAAATGTTTCAATATTGAAAACTTGAGAATACAATCGTTGTCCCCACTGGTTCAGCGTGGGGACATGATATTTTTCTCCCAGTTCCTGCATGTGTACGGCAAATGTTTGGATGTCCTGAATGATGGAATGCTGCCCCAGGCGCTTCCAATGATTCGCTTCTTCTTCTAAAATATTTAATAATTCCGGCAGTTTTGCCAGGACATCCACATCCAGGTCGACCAGAACTTCCTCAGCCTGTCCTGCCAAGGAAGGTCTCGATTCATTATACCCAACCCCAGCACCATGAGAAAGAGCCGAAATGGCAATTCCTTTGAGAGTCACGTTGAATCGGCTGCCAACACCGACTTCGGACTTGACAGAAATGTGCCCTCCCATCATCTCTACCAAACGTTTGGTGATGGTGAGCCCCAATCCGGTGCCTTCTACAAAATTATCTCGAGATCCCGCTTGTTCAAATGTTCTAAAGATGATCTCCGTTTGATCAGCAGGAATGCCCATCCCTGTATCCTCTACAGAGAAAATCAGATCGATTTTTTCAAAATGCTCCTGATTTTCCTGCTTACGAACAGACAAGCGCACAACACCTGTGTCTGTAAATTTGAAGGCATTGCCCACAAGATTTAATATGATTTGACGCAGACGAATTTCATCCAGCAGCAGAGCTTTTGGAATGGTAGGGTCCACATTGACATGAAACGCCAGTTGCTTTTGGACAACTTTGTAGGAAAAAATCTGCTTTATTTCTTGAAAAAAAGCATGTGGGTTGAACACCGTATATTTTAAATCGAGCTTGCCGGCCTCAATCTTGGAAAGGTCCAGAATGTCAGTGATTAAGGTGAGCAGCGATTTAGCACTGGAACGGATCGAATGCAGATGCTCTTTGCCACGATCTTCCTGAACACTTTTTTCCAGCAGCTCCGAAAAACCCAGGATGGCATTGAGGGGAGTACGGATTTCATGGCTCATGTTGGCTAAAAAATCGCTTTTGATGCGGTTGGCGTCTTCTGCGATTTGTTTGGCTTTTTCCAACTCCCACTCCACTCTTTTACGGTCTGTGATGTCGACTTGAACAGCAATGTAGTTGGTAATCTGCCCTGCCGGGTTTTTGATAGCTGATATGCATGCTGATTCATAAAAAATACCTCCATTTTTTTTCTTACTGCTGACCTCTCCCTTCCATTCTTTTCCTGCAATAATGGTTTCCCATATTTTTTTGTATACCGTATCACTAATGAGCTGTTCGGTTTGAAGAGTTCGCAGGGTTTTTCCGGAGACATCTTCCAGAGAATAGCCCGTTGATTCTGTAAAAATCGGATTGATATACTCAATGCATCCTTCAGTATCGGTAATGATCACCGAAACCGGGCTTTGTTCAATAGCACGTGAAAGCTTCAGGGTTTCGGCAGTCCGTTGTTCTACCAATTCTTCCAGGTAATTCTGATAATGTTTCAACTTCTTTTCACTTTCATGGAGCTTCAGGGCTTCTATGGTACGTTTCTCAACCAGATTCTCGAGGTATGCATGATTTTGTTTCAATGTCTGCTCATTTTGGTTTTGTTCCAGTTCATGAGCGGCACGAACTGCCATAATCTGAAGCAATGATTCGGCATGATGCGGCTTGAACAGAGTTTTTTTCCCCATCATCGCAATCAATCCAAGCTGTTTGCCTTTTGAATCCCATAGTGGACTGCCGATGTAACTCTCGACCCCCCACTCAGCCAATAACTCATCTTTGGGAAAGAGTTCCTGGACGTTTTTTGGATAGCAGTATAATTTATTGCCAATCACACTTTCAGAGGGAGTTTGTTTCAGGGAGTACTCCACATTTTCGACAATGCGACCCTCTACATAAAGAGCAATGGTTCTAGCCATGTTTTTTTTACTTCTAATCATTTCTCCGATAAAAGCATATTCGAACCCAAGGTTTTCTGCCAGGAAGGTGACAGCGGACTGGAAATATTCATCTCTGGAGACTTTCCATCCTTTCTGGGCAACAAAATACAAGGCCTCCTCAATTTGCTGACGCTGCACAAGTTCTCGCTTGAGCAATTTGATGGCTTTTTTTCGTTCCTTGACTTCTCCTGTGAGCGCTTTGTTTGCTTTTTTTCGTTCTTCGATTTCCTGCTGCAGCTGTGCTGTTTTGCCGGATAGTTTAGCAGCACACTTGGTTGATTTTTCTTTTTTCTGCTGGCTCATTTTACCTTTTTGTTAACCGCAATGAACTCTGGTATAAAAAAACAGGATAGACAACAAGGGTCTAACACCGTTTGAATGTTGCACCATTATATCACCCCCGTCATTCAACATATCTTTATAGGAAGGAAATTAATCTTCTCTGGATACTTAGGGATTTTAATGCTGTTAAGCTATTGAAATTATGAGTATTGCAAGAAAATGCGTTGCAGGAGAGGATAGACTATTTGACAGCTTGAGGTAGACTTTTCAGCAAGGAGGGGTAGATCAGATGGGGGGGGTTTCAAAAGACACCTGCCCCAATTTACCGGCACGAAAATCCTGCAGCAGCAGCTTTGCGGCCCTTGTCAAATCAGGTTCTCCGCCAGGGATCAAGCATCCCCGTTTCCAGGCAAGGGCTTCCAGTATTTTTACAGGGACATCACAAGCACTCCCCAATTGGTAATGGGCTTCCAGTATGAGAGGATAATGGCTTTGTAAATATTGAATCAAAAAAAGACTCAGTCGTTCTTCTCCTACAATTTTATCTTTAATGGCACCCGTGATTGCCAATCCCCAACCAGTTTCTACCTGATCCAGTTTAGGCCATAAAATCCCGGGAGTGTCCAAAAGCTCTACATCCTTTCCCAACTTGATCCATTTCTGATGACGTGTCACACCAGGGTTAGGACCCGTTGCAGCAGCATGGCG
>JADGAT010000052.1 GCA_015231885.1 SAR324 cluster bacterium | reverse complement strand
AATTTTGAAGTTTGCTTTTGCGCTGAACGTCACCAAATCTTCTTCATTTTCTGCAATGACCACTTTTTTAATGTTCAATTCATCCGTGATCAAATCGACCATACCGGTTAAGATGTTTTTTGCTTCGGGGTCACGGGTGACCAGAAAAATTGTGGCAAGAGGCTGCCGGATTTTCAATTGGTGCTTACTGCGTAGAGCTCTTCCCATGCTGACAGTTGAAAGAATCAGATCCATCTTTTTTTCCAGTGGAAGATCACGATGTTCAGGGCAGGTTGCTGGAAAATCCACCAGATGGACACTCTGTGGACTGCTTGACTCTCGCAGGGTTTGATAAATTCCCTCCGCAATGAAGGGAATGAAAGGGGCAATGACGTTAGAGAGCTGTAAAAGCACCTGGTACAGGGTCGCATAAGCCTCCCGTTTGTCCTGTCCCTGTCCGGCCTTCCAAAAACGCCTTCGGCTGCGGCGGATATACCAGTTGGTCAACAAATCAATGAAACCAACAAATGGGGCCACCGATTTGTTCAATTCGTATTGATCCATGTTATTGGTAACGGTTTCAATGAGTTCCTGCAATTTGGAAAGAATCCAGCAGTCCAGAGGATTGGAGGGAGAAATGTCCAAATTCTCGGAGGTTGGCTGCCATTGGTCGATGGAGGCATAAGTGGTTAAAAAAGCCAGGGCATTCCACAGAGGCAGTAAGATGATACGGGTTGTATCGACCAGTCCTTTTTCTGAAAATTTCAAATCATCGCCTCGTACGGCAACAGAGTTGAGCATATAAAGCCGGATGGCATCAGCGCCATACTTATCCAGCATTTCTGCAGGATCTGGGTAATTTTTAAGCCGTTTGCTCATTTTTTTACCATCTTCAGCCAAAATCAATCCATTGACAATCACATTATGAAAAGCAGGTTTACCAAATAGAGCCGCACTGATGACAACCAGAGTGTAAAACCAGCCTCGTGTTTGATCCAATCCTTCGCAGATAAAATTTGCTGGAAAGTTGGTTTCAAACTTTTCTTTATTCTCAAAGGGATAGTGCTCTTGGGCATAAGGCATGGAGCCTGACTCAAACCAGCAATCCAATACTTCAGGAATGCGCTTATAGGTTTTTCCATTTTTTTCGATCACCAGGTCATCCACAAAATGTTTGTGGAGGTCGTTGACTTGTTGCCCTATTGCTTCTTCCAGGTCTGTGACACTGCCAAAGCAAAGTATATCGCCATCGTCACTTTTCCAGATGGGTAGAGGTGTTCCCCAAAACCGGTTTCTGCTGATGGCCCAATCCCGTGCATTTTCCAACCATTTTCCAAAACGTCCATCCCGGATGTGTTCGGGAACCCAATGCACGGTTTGGTTGTTGGCTACCATATTTTGCTTGATGGATTCGACATCAACAAACCAGGTGGAAATGGCTTTGTAGATCAAAGGAGTGTCAGTGCGCCAGCAGAATGGATAGCTGTGCTGGATGGTCTCATGCTTGATTAGAATGCTTTTTTCTTTCAATTCACGAATGATCGGTTTGTCGGCTTCCTTGATGTTCATGCCAGCAATGAATCCCATGTAGGACATAAAATTTCCATCATTGTCGACAGGATCGAACACGGGAATATTTTCCTTCAGGCAGATCCGTAAATCATCTTCTCCAAAAGCTGGTGCCTGATGCACAATGCCAGTACCACTTTCGTCACTCACATAATCATCAACGAGTATTTGCCATAAGTTGGTTGTGTCAATACGGCCTTTTGCAAAATCAAATAAAGGAACGTAGTTACGTCCTTTCAGTTCAGAGCCGTTGAATTCTCCCAACACTTGATAGCTGTCCGGTTCAAAATAAGCAGCAACCTGATTTTTTCCCAGGTAATAAATGGTATTGTCCGCATTGTCCCGGATTTTGACATAGGTGATGTCAGGTCCGGCACATAACGCCAGGTTTGAAGGAAGGGTCCAGGGTGTCGTGGTCCATGCCAGGAAGTAGGCATTCTCTTCATCAGTGGACTTGCATCGGAAAGTGATCGAAGGATCCTGGATGTCTTTGTAGTTCAAATTGGCTTCAAAATTGGACAGAGGGGTGGAGACTCTCCATGAATAGGGAACCACTTTGACTCCTTCATAAATCAGTTTTTTGTCCCACATCTGTTTAAAAACCCACCAAACGGATTCCATGAAGGAGCGATCCATGGTTTTGTAATCATTATCAAAATCCACCCAACGTCCCATACGTTCAACGGTTTCTCTCCACTCACTGGTATACCGCAAAACAATTTTTCGGCACTCTTCGTTGTAGCGGGATATGCCGAATTCTTCAATTTCAGGACGTCCTTGTAAGTTCAAATCCTGCTCCACCTCAAATTCGACAGGCAGTCCATGACAATCCCAGCCGAAGCGTCGTTCCACCCGAAAGCCACGCATGGCTTTGTAACGCGGAATCACATCCTTGATGGTCCCTGCCAGCAAATGTCCATAATGGGGCAATCCTGTCGCAAAAGGAGGTCCATCATAAAACACGAATTCGCGTTCTTTTGGGCGCTGTTCAATAGATTTTTCGAAAATTTGCTGACTCTTCCAAAGCTCCAGCATTTCTTTTTCGAGGACGGGAAAGTTGATTTTGTTGGATACTTCTTTCATGGGTAATTACCTTAAGTGGGCCGTGACAGGTTCGCTTGTACAATATATTTCTAATTCTTCATTGATCATTCTTTGATCATAGGCTCCAGTATAAAACCTTGGGATCGTTGGGAGGCGGAAAACAGGATCTCACATCAATAAAGACCCCCTGGCCTAAATCGAAATTGAGATAACGGGTTAAATCATTATAACCCTTCTCCAAAAATACTTCATGCCCGACTGCTAAGATGATGGCATCATATGTTTTTGTGGAAGGAGAAGGAATGAAAGTAATATTGTATTCTTCCTGTGCATCTTCCTGATCAGCAATCGGATCATAGATGTCCAGACCGCATCCCCATTGATGGAGCTCCTCAATAATGTCAATGACTTTGGTGTTGCGCACATCGGGCACATTTTCCTTGAATGTGAATCCAAGCAGTAACACGCGAGCGGTTCTGATAGTTTTTCCTGCTGCAATCAGCAGACGAATGGTTTTTTCTCCAACCAAACGCCCCATGCTGTCGTTGATGCGGCGTCCTGCTAAAATCATAGCAGGGTGATATCCCAGAGACATGGCTTTGTGAGTTAGATAATAGGGATCTACTCCAATACAATGGCCTCCCACCAGACCCGGGGTAAATTTTAAAAAATTCCATTTTGTTCCTGCTGCGGCTAATACTTCTTGAGTACGGATACCCATTTTTTCAAAAATTAAGGCAAGCTCATTCATCAAGGCAATGTTCAAATCTCGTTGTGTGTTCTCAATCACTTTAGCAGCTTCTGCAACTTTAATGGAACTGGCTTTAAAAACTCCTGCTTCGATAATACTGCCATATACGGCTGCAATCAATTCAAGGCACTCTGGATTCATACCAGATACGACTTTTGTGATTTTAGTCAATGTGTGTTCTTTGTCTCCAGGGTTGATGCGCTCTGGAGAATAACCCACTGTGAAATCGGTTCCACACTGCAAACCAGAATATTTTTCAAGAAGAGGAATGCATTCTTCTTCGGTGGCCCCCGGGTAAACAGTGGATTCGTAAACAATCGTGCAGCCTTTTTGCAGATACTGCCCTGCAATGGTGCTGGCGCCAATCAAGGGACTCAAATCCGGAATTTTTGATTTAGTGACTGGTGTGGGAACCGCAATGATGATGAAATCGCAGGACCCGATTTCCTCAGGATTGGCAGTATATTTCATGGAACTCGCCGCAAGTGCTTCTGACGATACTTCTTTGGTCCGATCAATACCGTTTTCCAGTTCTTTGATTTTTTCTGAGTTGGTATCAAATCCAAGAACGTCATATTGTTTGGCAAATTCAACGGCCAATGGCAATCCAACGTATCCTAATCCAATTACGCCAATTTTATTGATTGATGTTTCCATATGTTGATCATGTGCAGAGAAATGTTAAAGTATGTGTTGAGGAAAAGGGAAGAAGTATCTAGTATGTTTAGGGAAGCGGCATAAATCATTGAAATCCAGAACAGGATCTTGCTGAGCCTTTAAAAAATTAGGAATGCCCTGCTTTCAAAAAACGCTTATTGTAAAGTCCATCAATATATATCTCAAGCCAAAAAGCAAACTGGAAAGGTACGATGAGTTCCAATGAAATGATAAAAAGGTCCAAACAATTAATCGAAGAATTGGCAAAAACTGCTGACCAATTCGCAAAAAATATTGTTACAGGTTCTCTGAATGCTAACACAGAGAATGATTACAGCAAAGAAGAAGGGAAGTCTTTCTGGGAACAGATAGAACTACAAATTGCAGAGATGCTTTCTTCGATTTCTGGTAAATCGAATGATGCGATGGAAGAGTTGGGACAAATTCAGAGTCTTTTCCAAAGTGGGTGGAAGACCATATCAGATACTTTTGAGCACCGAGGCCGCTATTGGGATGCCATGCAGACTCTTTTTTTTCTTGTCGGGCGTCACAAAGCACTTCAGTTAAAATCTTCCAATCTTTCAGAAACAGAGCGCACAGAACAGTTAAAGGTGCTTCATCAACAAAATGCGGAAGAGCTGGCGGCACTTTGCCGGAAGCAGGGAGGTGCCTGGGTGAAAGCCGCACAATTCATCAGCTGCCATTATGGGGAGCTTCCCTCAGTTTACAGAAACACTTTAGCAAGCCTGCAGGACCAGGCGGACCCGGTTGCCTGGGATGAAATTGAGACTGTTTTGAAAGAAACACTTGGTGAAAATTGGCAGGAACGATTCAGTTCCATCGATAAAAAACCTCTGGCCACCGCTTCTATTGGACAGGTGTACAAGGCCCAACTGTCTTATGGTCCCGTTACAGCCATCAAAGTCCAGATTCCTGGTGTTTCCGAACGGGTGCATGCTGATCTCAAATTTTTTGAATTAGCAGCTTCTTTATTGAATTCACAATTTGAACTGCTGGACCTGGAGCAAATTGTTCGAGAATTATCCAAAAGCATCCTCAAAGAGTTGGACTATTACAATGAGGCCAGCAACCTGACCCAGTTTTTTAGTTCCTATGAAAACCAACAATGGGAGTATCCCATTTTGATTAAGGAATTGTTAACACCTCGTACCCTGGGAATGTATTTTATTGAAGGCATGCCCATTCGCCAGTTTTTGGCGGATGTTCCTACTGCAGCAGAGCCTGTTCTCAAAGAACTGGTGCATAGTTTCTTCAAACAGCTGTTTGTGAAGGGGCTATTTCATGCCGACCCCCACCCTGGAAATTTCTTTGTAACACCTCAAGGAAAGATTGCACTGTTGGATTTTGGGGCAATTGGAAGTTTATCTAAAGCTGAAACGAAGGCATATCAAGGAGTGCTGGTTGCGCTTCTGCTGGAAAACAACGAGAAGATTGATGTGTTGCTTGAGGAAGCAGGATTTGTCTGTCCCGATCCCGAACGACTCAAACAGTTGTTGGCCCAGAAAGCAAATGATGACTTCAATCAATTGACCAAGATGCAATATTACCTGGAAGTCATGCGGCAGGTACAGGTAAAGATTCCGGATAATTTTGTTCTGATGGCTAGGGTTTTGATTGTCATTGGCGGTTTGTTGCGCCAGCATCAGGTCCGCTTGGATTTATCTGAGCTAGCACTAATGCTGATGGCATCCAAATAATGATTCTAAGAACACCCGCTTGTAGCACCACAAGACATGCACTTGAGGCAGGATCCGTTGCGAACCATAGTGAATTGCCAGCAGCTGGTGCAACACTCCCCTTCGTATCCCTTCAATCGTGCTTCCTGCATCTTGTCTTGAGCCGAAAGCTCCAGCGACCAGTCATCACTTGCTTCTGATACAGCAGAAGCAGAGAGTTGTACACTTTCTGAAGGTACAGAAGATTGATCAGCCAATACGGGCACGCTCACATCCGAGCGTCTCTCCTTTTCTGCCTGACCAGAATGATTGAGCCCGGATTGGCGCTGTACCAACTTATCCAGTGTGCGCTCTGCGACGACTTCTTCATCATCATATTCAGGTTCGCTTTCTTTACGGGAATGCAGTTCGCTGACTTGCAAATCATCCGGTTTGACATGCGCCAGATCATTGCGTTCCAGGTAGGTGATGGCCAGCTCACGGAAAATATAATCAATAATGGATGTGCTCATTTTAATCGCATTGTTGCCGGAGACCATGCCATTGGGTTCAAAGCGGGTGAAAACAAAGGCTTCCACATATTCTTCCAGGGGCACTCCATGCTGCAGACCCAGGGAAATGGCAATAGCAAAGGAATTCATGATGCTACGGAAGGCTGCACCTTCTTTATGCATGTCCAGAAAAATTTCTCCTAGTGTGCCATCAGGATATTCTCCGGTGCGCAAATATACTTTATGCCCGCCAATAACGGCTTTTTGCGTGTATCCCTTACGGCGATCAGGCAAGCGACGACGTTTTGCAAGATAACGATGAACAATCCGTTCTGCAATCTGAATTTCCCTGACCTGCTCCTGCTGTTGTTCTCCCGTTTCTTCTTCCCATAAATGATCATCAATACTGGTGTTGAGGGGCTGGCTCAATTTACTGCCATCCCGGTACAATGCATTGCATTTCAATCCCAGTTTCCAGGATGACAAATAGGCATCCTGGATATTTGAAACAGAAGCATCCTGAGGAAGATTGATTGTTTTGGAAATAGAACCCGAAATAAATGGCTGTGCTGCTGCCATCATGTGAATGTGCGCCTTGGGAAGAATATACCGTTTCCCTTTTTTACCACACTTGTTAGCACAGTCAAATACGGCATAGTGCTCTTGTTTCAAATGAGGAGCGCCTTCAATCGTCATGGCGCCACAGATATAATCATTAGCCGCCTCAATCTCTTTTTCAGAAAATCCCAATTCTCTCAAGATGCTGAAATTATAATCCGTAAGCTGTTCTTCAGTGAATCTAAGGGTTTTTTTACAAAATTCGTCTCCCAAAATCCATTTATTGAAGACAAAGGAAATATCAAAAGCAGAAGACAGCTGTTCTTCTATGCGTCCCATCACCTCTACAGTGAATCCCTTTTGTTTTAAAGATTCAGGGTTAATACAGGGGCTGCCCTGTAATGTTCCGCGCCCTTTAACATACTGAACAATATCTTCCTGTTGAGATTCGTCATAGCCCAATTTTTCTAATGCTGGAGGAATAGACTGGTTGATGATTTTGAAATATCCGCCTCCTGCCAGTTTTTTAAACTTGACCAGGGCAAAATCGGGTTCAATGCCCGTGGTATCACAATCCATCAAAAGTCCAATGGTTCCAGTGGGTGCAATGACAGTAACCTGGGCATTGCGGAAACCATGTTTTTCGCCCAATCGCAATGCTTTATCGGCATCTTCTTGTGCTGCTTTCAATAAGTCAGGAGGGCAATGTTGACTATCAATGCCCACCGGGCTGATGGCCAGTCCTTCATACTCTGTTTCCGGAACCCGGTAAGCAGCACGTCGATGATTACGGATCACTCGGAGCATGTGCTCCTGGTTGCTTTGATACCCCGGAAACGGATCCAGTTCTTTTGCCATTTCTGCGGAGGTGCTATAAGCCGTCATGTGCATGATTGCCGTAATCGCGCTGCAGATCGATGTCGCTTTTTCTGAATCATAAGGAATGCCTGACGTCATTAAATAGGTTCCGAGGTTGGCATACCCCAGTCCTAAAGTACGGAATTGATAGGACAGTTCGGCAATCCGTTTACTGGGGAATTGTGCCATCAATACACTGATTTCCAAAGCAATTGTCCACAAACGGGCAGCATGGCGAAAACTTTTAATATCAAACCGCTTGGTTCTCGGATCCTGGAATTTCATTAAATTCAAGGATGCCAGGTTGCAGGCAGTGTCGTCTAAGAACATATACTCACTACATGGGTTTGAAGCACGGATAGGGCCGGCTTCCGGGCAGGTATGCCAATCATTGATGGTTGTATCAAATTGCAGTCCCGGATCGGCAGAAGACCAGGCACTGTAGGCAATTTGCTCCCACAGTTCAGAGGCCTTGAGGGTTTTGCAGGGTCTGGGAGGTCTTCCTTCTTTGGCAGCATTCGTTTTTTCAGTTCTCCAATAAAGGTTCCAATCTTGATCTTTTTGCAAAGCCTCCATGAATTCATTACTGATGCGAACAGAGTTGTTGGCATTTTGTCCAGAAACTGTAGCATAAGCTTCCGAATTCCAATCGGTATCATATTCATCAAATTCAATTCCCGTATATCCCTGTTTGGCCAATTCGATAATACGCTCGACATAACTGAGGGGGATTTGATGCTGGTATGTTTTTTGGATCACACGACGGAGGTTTTTATTTTTCTTACGATCAAATTTTTCCTCTTGATTGTCCCACCCATGAATAGCTCCAAACAATTCATTCAGAATCATCCGAATCATTTTAGATCCAGTGACCAGAGCCGCTACTTTTTGTTCTTCCCTAACTTTCCAAGTGACAAACTGTTCAATATCGGGGTGGTCTAAGTCCAAACAGACCATCTTGGCCGCACGGCGGGTGGTGCCCCCTGATTTGATGGCTCCGGCTGCGGTGTCTCCAATTTTCAGAAATGACATCAATCCGGAAGAAACCCCTCCTCCCGACAGTGGTTCACTGCCGCCTCGTAGACCAGAAAAGTTTGTTCCTGTGCCAGAACCATATTTGAAGAGACGCGCTTCCCGGGTCCACAAGTCCATGATTCCGCCATCCTGCACCAGGTCATCTTTGACTGACTGAATAAAACAGGCATGGGGTTGGGGATGTGTATAAGCATCGGTCGATTCTGTCATTTGTTTTGTTTCTGGATCAATATAGTAGTGTCCCTGAGAGGGGCCTGAAATATCATAGGCCCAGCCGAGTCCTGTGTTGAACCACTGTGGAGAATTAGGTGCCGCTATTTGACTGGCCAGCATGAAGCACATTTCATCATAAAAGGCTTTTGCATCTTTTTCTGTATCAAAATATCCACATTTATAACCCCAGTATGTCCAGCATCCTGCAAGGCGGTGAAATACCTGACGAGAATCAGTTTCTATCGTTGTTTGTTCTTCAGCGGGCAACTCGGATAATTTACTTTTCTCGGCAACAGAAGGCTGCAGCCAGGAGGGAATGTTTTTTTCCCTTGCTGATTTGAGGTGCTTAGGAATTCCGGCTTTACGAAAATACTTTTGCGCCATAATGTCAGTGGCGACCTGTGACCAGTTTTTAGGAACCTTTACCTCTTTCCATTCAAACACAACAGAGCCATCTGGATTGCGGATGACAGAAGAAGAAGTAGTGAATTCAATGGAATCATAAGGGGCTTTACCTTCCTTGGTGTATAAGCGGTCAATTTTCATAAATTTCCTTATTAATGAAAGTTGGTAAAACAGATTTTTACAGAAAATGCAGAGTTTTTTTATTCATCAAATCTTGATAGATCGATCACAATAGTCCATCCTATTCATGAAATCAATCTTTAATAACTTGTTATAAATCAAGGAAATATCTGTAATCTATTGATGATTTTGACAAAATTTCTTTTTTCATTCTCAGTACTTTCCATCATCTCCCAATGACCTCTTTTTCTTCCAAAGAAATAATGGGCAGTCTTGTCGTTTTTGCTTCGGCGTTTTGCTTTTATTTGTCGACTGTTTCCATCCGGTGGGCAAAAACCGAGGTGGTTTTGCATCCAAGTTTTTTCGCTTTTTCTCGGGTGCTGCTAGGATTTTTTTTTATTATAGGAATTCTGTTGATCAAGCGCCAACCCCTCTATCCCAAACGCTATGATTTGCTGATCACTCGGACAGTCACCAATATCATTGCCGTCTTTTGCTTTTTCAAAGCTGTGGATGTAACAACCGTTGCAGAAGCAAACATCCTGAACATGACTTATCCTTTGTTTATTGCTGTAATTTCATGGTTTTTTTTCAAAGAGCAGGGCGATTGGAAAACTTATAGCTGCGCCCTCCTTGCTTTTTGTGGAATCCTTTTAATCCTGGCACCGGGCGAAATCAACATAGCATGGAATAATCTATGGGGTTTGGCTTCAGGGATAATGGCATCAATTGCCATCATCTCTCTCAACTTAGCCAGACAGCACAACAACACCGATACTATTTTATTATTTGTGTTTGGTTTAGGCAGTGTTTTGCTATATGCTGTTTTCCATCAAGAAATCCATTGGCCTGATTCACTGGAGCTACGCTATCTGATGTTGTGTTCGATTTTTGGTATTGCTGGGCAGTATTTACTGACCCTTGGCTTTCGATATGTGACGGCCTTGGAAGGCGGAATTATTTCATCCGCACGAATTTTACTGGCAGCCATACTGGGGCCCTATTTGGTGCTGGATCCTTCTCTTTCTCTGTATGGGTGGGCAGGTGCCTTATTGATTTTTGGAACCAATATTTATCTCACCTGGCAAAAAATAGAGGCTCATTAACGTAAAGGTGTCATGGGCGATCCCATTCAATCCCTGTACATTCATATCCCTTTTTGCCGTCGCCTCTGTCCTTTTTGTGCATTTGCTGTACGTAAAGAGCGGGCAACTTTACACGCACAGTATCTGGAACAGCTGCTGCTGGAAATGGTTCGTCGGATTGAACAGTTTTCGGATCAATTCAGAACACTCCACTCCATTTATATTGGGGGCGGTACGCCTTCCTGTTTATCCCTGGAGGAGGTCCGGTTGTTGCTCGACAGAGTCAAAGCTCTGTTTTCATGTTCTCAAAAGACAGAAATTTCTTTTGAAGTCAATCCGGAAGATGCTGTTGAAAATTATATCCAGGGATTGGCTCAATTAGGGATCACCCGAATCAGCCTGGGTATTCAAAGTTTCCAAGAACCCGTTTTACGGATACTCAATCGTAATCACACGGCCATACACGTGCTGGAGGCTCTAGATGCTTTGGAAACGTCCTCTATTGCCAACTACAATCTGGATTTGATGTTCGGCATTCCTGGACAATCCATGGTACTGTTCCAAAACGATGTCAAACAACTCTTTCACTATCATCCTTCCCACATTTCCCTGTATGGTCTGGATATTGAACCCAACACGCCTTTTGCCAGACAGCCTAAGATGGTGAGTGGTATCATGCAGTCCAGAGACTTGTCCCATGCCATGTATTTGTGGGCTGTGAACTATTTGCAGAGCCGGGAGGTTTCGCAATATGAAGTGTCCAATTTTGCAAAAAAGGGTTCCCGAAGTCGCTCAAATCTATCCGTCTGGTCCGGAAAACCCTATTTAGGCTTTGGTACAGGCGCTCACTCCTACATCCCCAATCAGCGTTGGGCAAACCATCGTTCCTTGCGCCAATATCAAGCGGCTCTTGACAAGCCAGAATGGCCCGTTGCCTTCCTTGAAAATCTCTCTCCCATTCAACAGGCAAACGAAAAATTGATGTTGGGTTTGCGGCAAGTTTCCGGATTCTCTATCAATTGCTGGCAGGAAAAATTTGATCTGGACTGGCCTGCAAAAAATCAAGAACGGGTAGAGCAGTTCTGTTCTCAAGGGTATATGGACTGGAACCCTCCTGTTGTCTCACTATTGCCCCGAGGAATGCTGCTTGCTGATGAAATTACCGAACAATTGATGCTCAGCTAAAGCTTTTTTGCTCTTTTCTGAAAGAGCTTGTCTTGCCAATGTGCACAACATTGGCAAGACAGTTGGATGGGTTTATTTTTTATTTGCCAGAGAACGGATTCGCTGCAACTCTACTTTTAAGCTGCGTATCTCCTGCATTAATTGTTCTAAGTATTGTTTTTGATCCATAGTGCATCCTTTCTTGAAAAAGCACGTCCGTGTACATTGTGATTCAATGGAACAAAAAATAGTAACTTAAATTTTGCCCCGTCCCTAAGGAATGCTCAAACAATAACTTAGCAAATCCATTTGTCTTTTCAACGATCTTTTGCGTTGCTTTACCGGTTACATAGCAAGCTATGCGCCCGATAAAACGCCTTGAGTCTCGATGAAAATCCTGCGTAACTTTCGCATGTTATTGTTTTCGCCTTCCTAAACGACATGGAAACATCATTTTCTCCATGCAGGACAAGATTCTTTTCCTTCAAACCAATGCCCTTATTTCGTTCTTCGGCACTTGGCAGGACACACTTTAGTAAAACTTTGCTCAGTTTGTATGATTCCTTGAACTAAATCAGAAATATTATTTAATATCAGTAGATTAACGATATGATTGATGAGGGGGAGGCTTACCTCTGTTTCTTACTCACCAGGACGATGATCGCGACGATAATACCAATGAGGATAAACAATATAAAAAGGCCTCCAATCATCCGCAAAGCTTGATTTTCACTGGCTTTGCTGCTGGTTTTCTCAGAACCGGATCCTTTATAGGAGCTGGACGAACCAGTATATTGATCGAGCAGCTTTCGTATTTCTTGATAGCTCATCCCTTGTTTTGTTTCTATTGTTACTATCCTCGGATCATCATTCAATTGATTGTACAGGTAGAAAGACAGCAGAATCAATCCCACGACGGCAACTCCTGCTGCGGCGCCCACCCAAATTGATTTACGGGAGTCAAATAGCTTCATATCACCAAAGTTCTACGTTGTCTCCAAGATCTTTATTGCCTCCTGATGGGGAATTCTCAGGTCCTTTGTCATCTTGGAAAAATTTTGCGAATACACCGGCATGGACTTCTCTTTCATGATTCATCGTGTAGTGCTGTACCCACTCTTCTAAATCGGCCTTCAGCAAGGATACATCGTCTGCGGTGATATCTGGTAAGATGGGCTCAATTTCTTTTAGCATGGAAACCAACTCTGCATTGGTTGTGCGTAATTCTGAATGAATGATGCGGTCAAATTGAAGATTGTTGATGAGTTGGGTAATATCCTGTTCCAGTTGCCTGGTTGCTTGAGATAATTGATTCATGGAGTGTATGATGGCCTCATCATCAGCTAAATATTTTTGTAAACTGGCGAGAGATTGTTGACAGACAGCCTCTACTGCCTGGAGATACCGATTGAGTTCCGAGAAGTGTGCTTCATCTGCCGTAGCATGATTCCATTTCATTGCAATGGCTTTACTGCTGGAAACGATATCAAGGAGTGTTTCAAGTTCGGGAACCACTCTACTGAATACATTGCAGCCTGCCTGTGCTTTTTTAAGAATAACATTGGCATCCACTGTTTGTTTTTTGATCAATTCAAAAATCTGTTGAAAATAGAGAGAAATTTTTTTGGTGGCATCCGTTGTTTCATCAAGGACATTTCGGATTTGAGCAATCTGCAATTCAATCATTCTAGCTATCCGATGAAGGATTTGTCGTTCTTCCTCCTCTTGTCCTGAAAACATTTTAGAGAGATCGGCATCGATCATTACCAGGGCTGCGCTAATATGTTCCATTTGCTGTCTGGCGATATCATGGTACTGCAAAGTCGATACTATTTTACCAATTTCAGGAGTGACCAGAAATGAGAGTTTTTTTAGCTTTTCACACTGCTCCGTGATGTAATGATCGGCTCCATCAAGTTGACCCAATAACCGTTGGGTGTTGTTTTTGCTTTGATTCAGCTCTTGTGTAAGGGACTGGGTCTGGTGAGAAAAATCAGGGATTTTTTCTGCGATGGTTTGTATCGTCTGATCGACTGCCTGATACGTCTGCTCAAATTGATGGTTGAACTCTTTGTTGGTCAATCGATCATCCGCATTCATCATTTGGACAATGGTAGAGGCGCTGAATGTACTTTGATTGAAAATTTCAGTAAATGCCTGGAGCTGCTTTCCCATCGACAGAAATTCATTTTCCGTATTTTGTGATAAATTCTTCAATTCTGCAGTCATTCCGGCAAGCTTTGATTTCCAAGCCAGACCATTGGCAGGTACGGTCATGTTGTCAATTCATTATTTGGGTTTCTTCTTGTTCGACGACTTGCAAAAGTTGATTGACATCCAGGATTAAAGCAACTTTTCCATCTCCTAAAATGGTTGCTCCCGAAATTCCCTCTACATTTTTATAAAAATGGCCTAGGGTTTTGATTACTGTTTGATGCTCCCCAATCACATAGTCCACCACAAATCCGACTTTCTGGTTATGCAGTTCCGTAATCACAATCTGTTCGATGTCAGGAGATTTACCAGGGATGTTGAATTCTTCTCGCAAGTGGACATAAGGAATGATGCTTCCGCGCACATTGGCCACATGCCTTCCATGAACTTTGTCGATGTCTTGACGGGTGAGCTCGATGCACTCTTCTACGGTCGCAAGGGGCAGTACAAAATCATTCTTTCCAATTTTGACAAGCAGTCCATCAATAATTGCCAGGGTGAGTGGGAGTTTCAGTATAATAGTTGTGCCCGCTCCGGGTGTGCTCTTAATTTTGATAACACCACGCAGCGCATCAATGGCACGTTTGACCACATCCATGCCCACTCCTCTGCCAGAAACATTAGTTACGGATTCTGCTGTGGTGAGTCCAGGAGCAAATAGAAGAGAATGGATTTCGTTTTCTGATAATTCTGCGTCTGCTGCAATGATTCCTTTTTCAACAGCTTTAGCTCGAATTGCAGATGCATCAAGTCCGGCACCATCATCATGAATACTGATTAAAACATTGCCTCCCGAATGTTCTGCTGACAAATGGATGGTTCCTCTTTTGGATTTTCCATCAGCCTCTCTAATTTCAGGAAGCTCAATACCATGATCAATACAATTACGGATAACATGCACCAAAGGGTCGTTGAGCTGCTCAATGACGGTTTTGTCCAATTCTGTATCAGCACCATCCGTGGTCAATAACACATCTTTTCCTAATTCATTGGAAAGATCCCGTACCAACCGCTTGAACTTATTGAAGGTGGATCCAATGGGCAGCATGCGGGCACTCATGGTGTTATCTCTAAGTTCTGCTGTGAGTCTTTCCACTTCTTCAGCAATGAGCAGAAAATCCGCATCATTTTTCACAGAGGCCAATTGACCGAGACGCGCCTGGACGGTAACCAATTCGCCTACCAAGTCGACCAGCGTATCTAATTTGTCAGAAGCCACTCGAATGCTGGAAGACGATTCTGTTTTATGGCGAAGTTCGCGGGCTTCTTTGACATGTTTCTGCTCAGCCAAAGCGGCCTGAATCTGACTGCTTTTTACCAGTCCGGAGTCTTCTAAAATTTTTCCAATGGGTTTGTGTTCCTCGAGTACATTATGCAAATCCTCTTGCTTCAGATCACCCCGCTCAATCAATATTTCACCCAACTTCTTCTCAAATTCATCTCCCAACAGGCCCTCTTCTCCCCTGTCGATCATATTAATGGAGAGTTCGCAAACATCTTCCACAAAAATGAAAATATCTTTGATGGCATTGACCCCTTGGACCGTCGTTAAAATAATGTCCCATTGGGTGTAGCATATTTCGGGATCGATATCCTGAATCGGTGGGACCTTATCGATATGTCCGATCACTTGACACTTGCCAAGTTGCTTCAACTCATTCAATAGCAGAAGCGGATTGGTGCCATAAGCAAATATGTTGGCATCCGGGATAAAGGTGATGCGGTAGGTCGCTTCTTTTTCTTTCAGGGGTTCGGGTTCAGAATCTTTTTCCTCTTGAATTTGCGGCGTCAGCGAAGACTCTTGAAAAAATGTATCATCGGTTGGAGGCTCATCAGCAGGAACTAAATTCTGGAACGATGTGATGATGCTCCGCCCTCTGTCTTCGTCTGCGGTCTTTCCCGTATGGGATTCTTCCAGCAGGGCTCCAATCTGATCGTGCGCAGAAAGCGTTAAAGCAATCAACTCTCTGGTTACGGGCACTTGTTGATTCCGCACAAGGTCATAAACCGTTTCTATTTCATGAGTAAATGCGGCAATTGCATCAAAACCAAACATAGCTCCTGACCCCTTAATCGTGTGCATTGCACGAAATGCTCGGTCAACCAACTCACTGTTTTCTGGAGATTCTTCCAGTTCCAGCATGGTTGCTTCCAGTTCAGCAAGGCGTTCATAGGCTTCTTCCCTAAACGCAGCGCGGGCTTTATCCATTTCTTCGCTCATCCCAGTACCTTTCTAGTCACAGCAAGGAGCTGCTCGGGTTGAAAAGGTTTCACGATCCAGCCGGTTGCACCAGCAGCCCTGCCTGCTTTTTTTTTAGAATCCTGTGATTCGGTAGTCAGCATAATAATTGGTGTGAATTTATAGTCAGGGTGGGCACGTATTTTTTGAATCAATTCAATACCATCCATATTGGGCATATTTAAATCAGTGATGATCAAATCCGCGTTACTGCCCTTCAACTTGAGCAATGCATCCTGACCATCCACAGCTTCTATGACTGCGTAGCCTTCACCTTTCAAGGTAAAACTAACCATTTGCCGCACACTGGCAGAGTCGTCCACAGTCATGATTTTCTTGCTCATTTTATTCCTTCCTTAAGTTTTTCTGTACACGGTTGGGAATAACTGCCTTAAAGGCACATTAAGTCCCTGGATGGTTTCGGAGTGCCCTAGAAAAAGATAGCCATGGGGCCCTAAACACTGACAGAATTTATTCAATAGTTTTTCCTGCGTCGGTTTATCAAAATAAATAATGACATTTCGGCAAAAAATAATATTTACATTGTTTACACCCAGATTCTCATTCATGAAGTTCAGCTGTTGAAACTGAACCATCTTCCTGATTTCAGGAGCAATTCTAATGAGTTTTTTGTTCTTATCTTTGTGCTTCAAAAGGTATTTTTTTCGAAGCGGTAATTCAACGGGTTCGATTCGTTCTTCAGGATAAACAGCACGTTGGGCTACCTGCAAAACCTCCATGGAAATGTCTGTCGCCAGAATAGAAAACTGAATTCTTTGAGCAGGAAACTGCTGCACATACTCACTGAGAATCATAGCGAGTGTATAGGGCTCCTCTCCTGTTGAACAACCGGCACTCCAGATCGTGAGTTTCTTCGAAAAATTATTGGAATTGTTTAGTATTTCCGGCAAAATGATTTGTGTCAGCTGGTCGAAGTGTCCAGGTTCTCGAAAAAAATCAGTTTTGTTGGTGGTGATCTTGTCAATAAAAAATTGGATTTCCTTAGTTTTGCCTTCTCCGTGAAATAGATAGTGACAATATTCTTGAAATGAGGGAATCCCTAGAGAGCGCAGTCGTTTTTGGAGACGTGCTTCGAGCATGCTTTTTTTGACGATTGGCATTTTAATACCACACGCCGTATAAATAAAATCACTGAGGAGCTGAAACTCTTTAGTCGATAAAGACAAATGTCCCAGTGTTTGCTGCCATTCTTCAAATGACTGGTTCATGTGAATTCCTAAACTTCAACAGACTCATCTTGCTGCAGGGTTTTTTCTCTTACTGAAGAGCCACTGCGACTGACCTTCTGCATCCTGTTCAACTCATCGGAAGAAAAAATTTTGTCAATGTCCAGAATAATCAAAAATCTATCATCATGCTTCCCCATTCCCCGGATGAACTCCGCTTTCAATTTAGCTCCAATTTTTGGAGGAGGCTCGATCTGGTCAGGATGTAAATCCATTACTTCCTGTACAGAATCAACCAGGGCACCTAAAAGAGTTTCTTCCCCATCAAGTCTTATTTCCACAATGATGATACAGGTATTGACGGTCTGGTCGGTTCTCAACATATCAAACTTCAAATTCATGTCAATCACAGGAACGACATTTCCTCTTAAATTGATCACGCCACGCATGAATGCCGGAGTACGCGGGACCTTGGTGATCGAAGCCAACTCAAGAACTTCGCGAACTTTTGCTATTTCCACGGCAAAGACTTCTTGCTGTAATTGAAATGTCAAAAACTGGATGGTTTCTCTAATCTCCGTAGCACTCATGTGTTTCTCCAAATTTAAATTCTTTTTTATTCATAGCGTTCAAAGTCCTGATCATTGGGCTCATCACTTTCCATGTCGAGAGCAATCCCGGAACCAGAATCAGATTTTTTGGCATCACCCATTGACTTTTCGGGAAGCCGTGCTTTTTGACTGGGCTCATGATGAGGAATGTGGGCAACATGGCTCTGATGGTGCAACTGTTTTCTGGGTGTTTTTTTGATGACGGAGGGTAGAGAGCCTCCTCCCACATTAAAAAATCCGATAATATCCTGCAGCTGTTGTGCCTGGGCAAAGAGCTGTTCGGCAGTAGCCGACATTTCTTCAGAGGCACCGGCATTTTGCTGAATAACTTGATCAAGCTGCTGCAGTGCCTGGTTGATCTGCGAAGCTCCTGTATTTTGTTCATTACTGGCCGCACTGATTTCCTGCACCAACTCTGCCGTTTTTTGAATGTCCGGCACGAGTTGCTCCAACATGTTTCCTGCCATTTCGGCCACTTCCACGCTGCTGGTAGAGAGTTTCGTAATTTCTCCTGCCGCTGTTTGGCTGCGCTCTGCCAATTTGCGCACCTCAGAAGCAACTACGGCAAATCCTTTGCCATGTTCTCCTGCTCGTGCGGCCTCAATCGCAGCATTGAGAGCTAACAGATTGGTTTGCCGCGCAATTTCTTCAATGATGGCAATCTTGCCGGCAATTTCCTTCATCGCAGTGACTGTTTTGACAACAGCTTCTCCACTCTCTCTAGCATCTTTTGCGGCTTTCAGAGAAATTTTCTCTGTCTGCTGGGCATTGTCTGCATTTTGTTGAATGTTCGAGTTCATTTGTTCCATGGAAGCTGATGTTTCTTCAACAGAAGCTGCCTGCTCTGTTGCCCCTTGTGACATTTGCTGAGAAGTGGAACTGAGCTGCTGACTGCCAGAGGAAACATTGTCTGCCGAACTTTGGATTTCTCCAACAATTTCACGCAAACGCAACACCATCTCCCTCAAGGCTTCTGCTAAAATACCTATTTCGTCTCTTTGTTTCACATCAATCTGTGCTGCCAGATTGCCTTTAGAAACCGCTTGGGCCAGGAAAACTCCTTTGGAAAGAGGACCCGAAATACTGATTGCCAGCACAATGGCAATCAATATGACGACAACCGCAATGACCACACCGACCATGCCAATGGATTGAATCAGGGATTCCACAGGAATCAGCACTTCAGCTTCATCAATTTCAGCAATCAGGGTCCAGACCACACTGCCCAGAGACACAGGAGTGTAGGCAGACAATACCGGATTGCCATTATAATCCATAATGACTTTTGCATCCGTTTTTCCGGCAAAGGCTTCCCGGACGGCTACTGTATCCACTCCATTATTGGCAACGTTTCCGGCAAAAGAAGCCTTCACCGAATGTCCTTCTGGATCTAAAAAAGAATCAGAACGCATTAGCTTGTCGGGTCCGACCAGATAAGTTTCTCCGGTTTTCCCCATCCCTTCACGCTGCTGCATAATCTGGTTGATGGCTTCCAGGGAAAGCTGCAGCGCAATGATTAATTCGACTTCGCCCCCATGAACAACAGGTTGGGCAATGAATGCCCCCGGTTCCCCATTGCTGGGAGCATAAGGTGCAAAATCAACCATCCCATACTGTTTGGAAGACAGCACCTGCCGGGTCAGATTCCCTAAGTTGGAACTGCTGTACTTTCCCTTGACCATGTTGGTTTGATAATCCGCTTCCTTGGTAA
This sequence comes from SAR324 cluster bacterium, assembly GCA_015231885.1. GTDB lineage: Bacteria > SAR324 > SAR324 > SAR324 > NAC60-12. The sequence goes on along the minus strand of JADGAT010000052.1, from coordinate 16,483 downwards.
CCGTATAAAATACATAGCCATCCGGATTGATCAAAAACAGATCGTAGTAGCCGTAAGCATTGACGTAGTTAGCATAAAACTCTTTTCCTTCATGATCGACTGGGCTGAATGCTTCTGCTACATCAATTTCTGCTAACAAACCCCAGGTGGCTTCCCCTATTTTTAGAGAAGTCCAGGCTGAAAGGACAGGCTTGCCGTTATAGTCGATAATCACATCTTCGCCAGTATTGCCTGATATTGCGGATTTTGATGCTTCTGTCTCAGCTTTACCTTTCACAGGATCTCGGAAGGACGCTGAAACACTATGAAATTTAGGATCTAAAAAAGAGTCGGAACGCATCAGAAAGTCTGACCCGACCAGGTAAGTTTCTCCTGTTTTCCCAAGACCTGTGCGTTCGGCCATGATAGAGTTGAGACGGTCAATGGGCATTTGAAAGATCAATACCCCAATTTTGTCATTTCCATCAAAAATGGGAGATGCAATAAAACCGGCAGGTGCTTCATACGACGGGGTGTATTGAGCATAATCGCTAAGCATCACCGCATCTCGGTTATTTGCGGCGTTTGCTTTACGAAAGACTTCCCCAAAATTTGTTTTCGCATAGGGACCATTGATTAAAGAGGTGCTGTAATCCAACTCTTTGAAAACGGAGTAGACAATATCTCCGGTTTCAGGGTCTACCAAAAAGATATCGTAATACTCAAATTTTTCCAGATAATCCCGGATGATAGGATGGTACTGGCTGTGCAGTTGGCTATATTCAGAAGAATCTCCTGGATGGTCGAGGAGATGTTTTGATCCCAGCGGGTTTTGATTTGCCCGGATGTAATGATACTGCAGGGCAAGGGAGTCTTCATCCAGTTGACGAAAAAAATTATCAGCAGCAGGTGATTTGCCATCATTTTGTTTCCGGTATTCGGTACTGAATTCTCCGGAGTAATAAGTCAGCAACTGTTTTTTTTCTTGAGCAGATATTGGATTATTTGCTTTGAACTGAGGGAATGCCTGTCGAAATTGAACCATGGCATCAATAATCATTTTGTCTTCTGAAAACGTGAGTACCTGATTCTTGATGTCCCGAAAGTAACGTGCTACTGCCGTCCTTTTAATATCTCGCACAGCAATAAGCTTGTTGATGGCTTCGGAACGCAAGGTATTGACAGTGTGCACGAGCACTCCCATATCTCCCTGGCGCTCTCCAAAGAATTTTTCGATTTGCGCTCTTTTGATTTCTCTGACCGATTCCAGTTGGTTAAAAGCTTGTTTTTCAAGGGCTTCTTTGGATAAATTACTGCTCCACCATCCGACAAGTACGAGCGGCAACAGACCTACCAGTGCCAAAACCGCAATCAGTTTAGGTTTCATTTTAATATTTTGCAAACCAAGCATAATCCAGCTCCTTCTTTCACATTTTTCAATTTACGCGAACACGCATGTACCTGAATAATATATATACAAATCCGGTGTTAAAATTTATTTTATACAAACAATGCTTTACAAAAAGTGATTTATCATGCCGGACTTGATTCGGCATCCAGAAAATCCGGGATTTTTTTTGGATTCCGGGTCGAGCCCGTAATGACATCGTTTTCAACTCTGGATTCATATAATATATATAGATGAACTACCCAAAATTCAACCATGAATAATTTGTGTATCCAGAATCTTCTATAGCATGTTTAACCCCCACAGGGCAATTTCCTGTCAACTTAACCTGTTTATTTTCCTCTTGCGCGGTTTGAAATACCGAATACAGCAGCTGAATACCGCTAAGGTCAATCTCGGTCACCTGTTCCAGGTTCAATACCAATTGCTCTACCTGACTCAGTGCATCGACTAATGTGCTTTTCAATTCTGCGGCATACTGAACATTGAGTTCTCTTCTGCAGGTCAGCAGTCCCGATTTTCCGGATTCGCTCAGCTGGAATTCAAAATTTGGATTTGACATCATACTTCCTCAGTTAATGGTAGGGATCTAATTATTGTCAGGAGAATGAAATATCGCATGAAGCGTATCAGCTAATTTCTTCTGCTCAATCGGCTTGGCCAATAAAGCTCGAATTCCTGCTTTTTTAAAGCTTGCTTCATTCAGCCCCTCATTGAATCCGGTTGTCAGCAAAACAGGAAGCTGAGGAAAAATAGCTGTGAGTTCTTGTGCCAGCTGTTCCCCTGTCATTTTAGGCATCGTTAAATCAGTGAGCACCAAGTCAAATGGGACCGATGTGTTATGAAAAATTTCTAAGGCCTCTGGACCATTAGTGGCTGTAGTGACTTGGTAGCCCAGATCTTCCAGCAGTACTTTTTCGACTTTGATCACCATCTCGTCATCATCCACCAGCAAAATATGTTCTTTTCCTTGTGGTAAGAAATTTGATTCGGTGAGTGCCGGAATTTTCTTAGGATTCATAATTGCGGGGAAATAGAGATCAAATGTGGTGCCTTGATGAAAAGTGCTACTCACTGTAATGGTTCCTCCGAGATTTTTGACAATCCCATGTACCATGGCCAGCCCCATGCCGGTTCCTTCTCCTTGGGGTTTGGTTGTGAAAAATGGCTCAAAGATACGGTCCTGGATTTCAGGCGGAATACCATCCCCTGTATCGGAAATGCTTAACTTGAGAAACCGTCCTTTTTTCAGGTCATGCAGTGCTGCAAAATCGGCATCAAGTTCAACTTCGACAAGCTCTACAGTCAAAGTACCTCCCTTACGCATCACATACCCAGCATTGGTGCAGAGATTCATGAAAATTTGCTGGATTTGTGTAGGTGTTGCCATGATTTGAGTCATTGGCGAGAAAATATTTTCTTGAATATCAATGGTGGTTGGCAAACTGGAGCGTAGGAGTTTTAGGGATTCTTTCACAACAGGAGCAGCAATGACACGTTGCAGCGATTGCTCTCCCTGCCTGCTGAAAGTAAGAATTTGCCGAACGAGGTCTTTCGCTCTGACACCAGCTTTACGAATCTGCAGCAGATAATCCAGCATCGGACTGTCTTTGGGGGCCATGTCTTTGAGGATTTCAATATAACCCAGCATGGCAAACAGAATATTATTGAAATCATGGGCAATCCCTCCAGCCAGTGTCCCAATGGCTTCCATTTTTTGAGCCTGCCGCAATTGTTTTTCCATCTGTATTTCGTGAGTCACGTCATACTTAACGGCAACATAGCTGAAAATGGTGCCAGTTTCATCTCGGATAGGAGAAATCGTCATTTCTTCTTCAAAAAAAGTTCCATTTTTTCTTTTATTGATAATATGCCCTTGCCAGACTTGTCCTTTCGAAATAGTATCCCATAAACTTTTATAAAACTCTGGATCGTGCTTGTTGCTTTGCAGGATGCGTGGATTTTGTCCTACGGCCTCCTGGTAGGAATATCCTGTAATTCGTTCAAAGGCCGGATTGACATACTGAATCAGCCCATCTTTGTCTGTAATAACAATAACTTCGGTAGCCTGATCCACTGCTGCTACGAGTCTGGATTTTTCTTCTTCTGCCTTTTTGCGTTCTGTAATATCACGTACAATTCCACAAAAGAAATTAGTATCGCTGGCTTCCCAGGAAACCAGCGACAATTCCAATGGAAGTTCATGACCTTCTTTATGCAGCCCGCGAAGCTCCAGGTTTTTTCCCGTATGATTATTGATTCCTATACTTTGAAGATATTGGAGGGCATGAGTGTGTCCTCCTCGATAACGCTCGGGTATGAGTTTTTCTACCGATTGCCCAATGATTTCTTTTTCAGTGTACCCAAATGTTTTTGCTGCTCCTTGATTCCAGGAAATAATAGAGCCGTCTCCATCAATCAAAATGATACCTTCTGCGGCAGTTTGCACAATGGAACGAAATTTTGCTTCAGATTCTTTGACTTCCCTTGTTCGTTTGTAAACCTCGTCTTCCAGATATTCTCGATACTGCCGATTTTCCTGCAGCAGCAGAGATCGCTCCCAACTTTTTGTAATGGTATGCTCAACAATCGACATATCATGGATAGGCTTAGTGATAAAATCCCAAGCTCCCAAGCGAATGGCCTCAATGACATCATCAATGGTCCCGGTACCGGATACGACGACGATTGGGGTTTCGGGAGATTCTTTGGTAACAGCCTTCAGTACATCAAAGCCATCTAGCTCCGGCATACGCAAATCCACCAAAACAAAATCAGGCTTATGGCGGCGAAACTTTTCCAGTCCCTCTCTGCCGTTGGCAGCTTCGAGTATTGAAAATCCATTATCTTCCAGGTAAGCAGCTGTGGTTGTGCGAATCATCATCTCATCTTCGATGATCAAGATCGTGATAGATGATTCAGGACTTCTGTTCATGAATCTCTTCCGTGTGTCGTTTTCTTTTTTCCCGGTATTTTTTATTTTCTTGAACCAGCATGGCACGTTCCCATGATTTTTGAATGGCATGCTTCACAATGAACATGTCTTCAATGGGTTTTGTTATAAAATCCCAGGCACCTAATTCAACGGCATGTGCTGCCTGTTGAAGGATCCCAACCCCTGAGATTACAATAACGGGTGTTTCGGGAGATTCTTGCTGGACCACATCAAGAACCTCAAAACCGTCTATTACGGGCATCTGCAAATCAACCAGCAAAATATCTGGTTTGTCACGGCGAAAAACTTCCAATCCTTCCTGGCCGTCTCCTGCTTCCAGGACGGTATAGCCTTGATCTTCCAGATAGTTTACGATTCCCTGCCTGATCAAAGGTTCGTCTTCAATAGTTAAAATTGATAAGGTCTGTTCCATGGACTTTTTTCTTTGTTAAAACAAACAAGTAGTTCCTCTATAATCACCATAGCAAAAAAGTATGGTATAATACAACTTTAAGTTATACCTCGAGCCATTCCTGGCGAATTCGAGGATAATCCTCCAGGTTTTGAGGGGTTCCCTCAAACACAATTTTTCCATGCCCCATGATATAGAGACGTTGAGAAATATTGAGTGTGATTGAGAGTTTTTGTTCTACGAGCAATGTTGAAATACCATGTCCGGCAATTTCCTGTAGAAAGTCGCCAATTTCCTGTACTAATCTGGGTGCCAGGCCTTCGGTAGGTTCATCAATCATCATCAAATCGGGATTTCCCATCAAAGTCCGGCACATCGCCAGCATCTGCTGCTCTCCTCCGGACAGCAATTCTCCTTGCAGATTTTTTCGTTCTTCAAGTTGAGGAAACAGGCGAAACATGTCATCCAGACCCCACCTTCCTGTTTTTTTTACATTTTTCATGCCCAGCTCTAAATTCTGCAGGACGGTCAAACCCGGAAAAATGGAACGATCTTCTGGAACATAACCAATTCCCTGGTGTGCAATCTGATGGCTGGGCAACCCGATGATTTCTGTGCCATTGTAGTAGATAGAACCCGTAGCACGCACCAGTCCCATGATCGATTTACAGAGTGTGGAGCGACCCACTCCATTGCGGCCAAGCAGGCTCACAATCTCACCTTTTTTAATGAAAAGATCAACTCCTTGCAGAATGTGACTGTTGCCATAAAAGGTGTGCAGATTTTGAATTTTTAGCATGTCGTCGTTTTTATGGAGCTGCCTAAGTAGGCTGCTTGAACTGCTGGATTATTACGTATTTTTTCCGGCGAATCGGTCGCAATAATGTTCCCATACACTAAAACCGATATTCGATCGGCTAAATCAAATACAACACTCATGTCATGCTCTACAATCAATAGCGTTTTGCCTTCGGTCACTTTTCGTATCAAGGCCACGGCCTGTTCTGTTTCGGAATGGCTCATTCCTGCCGTGGGTTCGTCCAGTAAAATGATATCAGGATTGCTGGCAATGGTCACTCCCAATTCTAAAGTCCGCTGTTCCGAATAGGAAAGAACGTCGGCAAGAACATCTCGGCGTTCCATCATATTGATTGTTTCGATAATTGCTTCTGCTTTTGCATTGACTCCTTTCAAGCGTCCACAAAGATGCCAGAAAGAATATCCCAATCCTGCCGGCCACAATAAAGCACAACGAATGTTTTCAAAAACACTCATCCCCATGAAGATATTGGTCACTTGAAAGCTGCGGGACAATCCAAGGCGATGAATGAGGTGAGAATCCAGGTTGCTGATCGTTCTTCCATTCATTGTGATATCGCCAGTGCTGACGGGATACAAACCGCTGATCAAATTAAACAAAGTTGATTTTCCAGCACCATTGGGGCCTATGATTGCGTGGCGTTCCCCTTTTTCGACTGTCAGGTTCAATCCGTGGATCACCCTGGCTTTGCCAAAGTTTTTGTGCAAGTTGTTCAATGTCAATGCCGGCATTTCATCGTTCCAATGTTTTTTTGGTTATGATTACCATCACTGCATCCCATTGGGCAGCAACCATCTTGACAGAATGGCGAAAGAGCCACAATCCCAAGATCAAACAGCTAATGGCCGTACTCCAGGGGACAACAGAATGCCCATCCATAACAAGCCCAAACAACTCCAATGGAGCACCTGGTTCAATACTGAGAGAGAGGTGGTAATTGATTTCAATAAAAATGATCAGCCCCAGGAAGAAAATCAATCCTGTTGCCAGTGCCTGCAGATAAGAAGGAAGAAGTTTGCTCATGAGTCCAGCTTTCCAAACGGGTTGATGCACGATCAACAACCATGACAATCCTCCAGGGGCCCATAATACCATGGCCATGAACAACAGCCCAAAATAAAGCTGCCAGGCTTCTGTGTAGTGAATCAAAACCAGCTGCAGAATACTGATCAGGATTGCTCCTAAAATGGGGCCCATGAAGTGTCCCACTCCCCCAATATAAGTCATGAACAGTACATTTCCAGAAGGAACCAATCCTAAAGCATCATATGCGATGATTTCATATCGGATGATGAACAGTCCCCCGGCTGTTCCCGCAAAAAAACCAGACAAGACAAATTGCAGGAAGCGAACATGAGACGGGTTGTATCCAATGAAAGAAGCTCGGATGGGATTATCCCGGACGGCATTTGCCAATCGCCCTAGTGGCGTTTGGGTTTGCAGGTACATGCACAGCACACAGAGAAAAGTCCAGGATCCAATGAGGAAGTACACTTCTATTTCAGAACCGAAATCAAAACCAGTTAGTGTGTTTTTGATCATGCGGTTTCCAGAAACGCCTTCTTCCCCTCCAAAAAAAGAGGGGAACATCAGTGCTCCGCTTGCAAATAATTCGACAATGCCTAATGTTATCAAAGCAAATGGAGTTCCTTCTCTCCGGCAGCACAAGTACCCAAAAATACTGCCAAAAAAAGCTCCTCCTAATCCGCCAATCAGGGGCAACAACTCTAAGGGGACAGGGAGGGTGTTTTCAGAAATTAGATTCAATGCATGCACCGCAATGAATCCTCCCAGTCCCATAAAAACGGCATGACCAAAAGAAAGCATCCCACCTTGTCCCAGCAACATATTATAGGAAAGGGCAAAGACGCAGGAAATGCCAATTTGGCTGAATAAAGAAATAGAGAACCGGGAAGTAAAAAAGAAAGGCAAGAGCATAATGGTGAGTGCAAAAACACACCAAATACCATAGCACGGAATTTTGGAAGGTCCAGGGTTTTGGATGCTTGAGCTCATGTTTCCCGTACTCCCATCAGCCCTTTAGGGCGAACAACCAGTACCAAAACTAACAATAAATAGGGCAGCACCGGTCCTGTTTGGGCCACTTTGACATGGAGCAAATCGTTCCATGGCCCTGCAGCTTCTGAGAGGAAAGGCCATGTGTCCATAGCGTTCACCAGGTCATACAGGGAATAATCAAACCCAATGGCAAATGTTTGTAAAAAACTGATCAGCAAAGAAGCGACTAAAGCACCGGTCAGCGATCCCATTCCTCCCACAACAATGACCACAAAAACGATAGTACCCAGTTGAGCTGCCATGGCAGGTTCTGTGATAAGCGCATTGCCCCCAATCACTCCTGCAACTCCTGCCAGTGCACTGCCTCCTCCAAACACGAGCATGAACATTTTAGGAACATCATGTCCTAGGGCTCCCACCATTTCAGGATGACTCAATGCGGCTTGAATGATCAAGCCCACCCGAGTTCTCACCAGCACATAATATAATACCAAAAAAATAGAAACTGAGATGACCAGCATGAATGCTTTGTAGGCAGGAAAACTGGTATCAAACAAATCAAACAGGGTAAACTCCAGAGAGCTGGGGATTTTATAATCAACTCCAACCCTCCCCCAGATCATGATCACTAATTCTTCAATAATAAAAGCCAGCCCAAATGTAAACAGCAATTCTGCCAGTTGTCCGTATTGATGGACTTTTCTTAGCCCGTAACGCTCTACCAGGGCGCCAATAATCCCCACGATGCCTGGCGCAATGAGCAGCGCAGGCCAAAACCCAACCCATGTGCTTACCTGGTAAGCCACGTACGCACCAATCATGTAGAAGCTGGCATGAGCAAAATTCAATACCCCCATCATACTGAAAATGAGCGTCAATCCACTGGAAAGCAAAAAAAGGAGCATTCCATAGACCAGGCTGTTTAACAGAGAGAACGTTACAAATTCGAGCATTTGGCAATCATGCTTGAGGTCGCTTCATTTGACAGGATGATGGTGTCCTGGTGCTGGTCGCTTCAATTTTTTTATCCGTGGTAAAGCCTATTTGAGTGCCCTCAATTCCAAACTTGACCCCCTTGGTTCCTACTTTGGTGAAGGTATACACATACAGAGGCTGCAGGAGTTGATGATCTGCGGCTTGCATCATCACTTTGCCGTAAGGCGTTTCGTGTTCCATGCCTTCCAGGGCAAAGGCTACTTTTTTCGGATTATTTTCACCTGCTTGGTTGAGTGCCTTGGCAAACATTTGGACAAGCGTTCGCATGCGGCCATATAAAAATGGAGCTTTGGTGCCGTATTTCTTTTCATATTCCTGCTGAAACTGAATTTCTTCCGGCTTGTTTTCTTCAACCCCTAGATTGTTGTGCCACTCAGAGACGGCTTTCACTTTGTCATACCCGGCCTCTCCAATAGCTGTTGGGGCTCCCAGGGAACTGGCGTAGAACGTAAAAAACTCGGTCCCCAATCCGGCATCTTTGGCTGCCCGGACCAGAAGCGACAAGTCGCTTCCCCAGTTTCCGGTGATCACGATATCAGCACCAGACTGTTTGATTTTACTGACATAGGGAGAAAAGTCTTTGATTTTTGCAATAGGATGCAGTTCATCACCTGCGATTTCGATATCAGGACGCTTTTCCTTCAGCATTTTTCTGGCCGCATCTCGTACTGCTTTCCCAAAAGAATAGTTCTGTCCAATCAAATACACTTTTTTGATGTCTTTCCTGACCATGATAGCATCTGTGATGGCGGCCATCCTCATATCAACATGAGCATCAAAGCGAAAATGCCAGAAATCACATTTTTCCTCGGTAAATGCCGGAGTGATGGCCGCATAATTGAAAAATACCACTTCTTGGCCAGGATTCCTTTGATTGTGCTTTTTAATAGCATCAATCAAAGCCCCTGCAACGTGGGACCCCACTCCTTGTCCAATATAATGCACTCCCTGATCAATGGCATTGCTCAATTGAATCAAACTTTCTTTTGGACTGACTTTATTGTCAAATCGTACCACTTCCAGCAGTTGCCCTCCCAGAACCCCGCCTGCGGCATTGATACGATTCACCTGATCCTGTATATGCTGGGCAAAGGCATTTCCGGCATTTCCCACAGGGCCGGAAAATGGTTCAATCAATCCTATTTTGATGGTCTCTGCTGCTGCAGGCTGGATTGTGCCTGCAGCCATAAAAATGATGGTACTCCAGCAAATTATCCATTTTTTTATCTTCATTTGGTCTCACTTTCTATTTGGTGATGGTACATGTCCCCTGTGTGTCCCGTTTGTTTTAGATAGCAAAAGACACGATGCATGCAGCACGATTGGTGCTGTGTGGGTGATTAAAGAATGAGGAAAAATAATACTATACTTTGATGCAATTGAGAAGACGACAAAAATATCAGGGTTCCAGCGAGGACAACAGGATGTTGTGCAGTCTTGGACGGAAGGACTGCATTTCTTTGATTTTTTTTTCGCGAGAGATGTGAACACGATTGGAAAGGATGATCACAACAACCTGGGAAGGAACATCAAGCCACAAGGAAGTCCCGGTGAACCCTGTGTGACCAATACCGCCAAAGGGAAACAAATCACCACAGCTCATGTAGCCGAAACCTTCTCCTTTCATATCCCACCCCAATCCTCGTGGAGGCAATCCTGGCCGGTTATGGTTCTTTATCATGTTTTCTACTGTTTTAGCAGCAAGGATCCGCGTTTCTTCAAATTTCCCTCCATGGATAATCATTTCACAATACCGGAAGATTTCCGATGCTTTAGAAAATAAGCCGGCATTGCCTCCTTCTTCATCAAAGACGTAGCTGTTTTCATCATGAACCACACCACGCAGCAGCAATTTACGCAAAGGGCAGTATTGTGTTGGGGCAATCACTTCTCCTTTCAGGTTTTTGTGCGCACTAAAGCAAGTCGATTCCAGCTGCAGCGGGTCAAAAATATTGGTTTTTGCAAACTGTGCAAGGCTTTGTTTGGTCAAACGACGAATGATTTCTCCCAGAATGATGAAGCCCAGGCAGCTATAGACCATCTGGCTGCCGGTATGGTATTCTAGAGAGATTTCCATCAATTGTTTCCATGCTTCCGCTTTGTTGGCTGCCCCTCCATACAAATCGACCCATGCGGGTAAACCGGAAGTGTGAGTCAACAGCTGCTTGATAGAAATCTGGCACTTCTCTTCGGTGTCAAATTCAGTAATAAACTCTGCAACTTTGTCCTCCAAATCCAGTATGCCGCGTTCCTGGAGCATCAACACGGCAGTTGCCGTTACGATTGGTTTGGTTAGAGACGCAATATCAAACACCGTGTCCGCATTCAGCGAGGATGCCCCTTTCCCAATTTCCAATGTTCCCCACGCCTGGTGTAAGCAAACTTCTCCCTTGACAGCAAACAAGATTTCTACTCCGGGAAATACCCCATCGTCCAGTTGGTCATTGATCAATTTTTCCAGATGCTGATACCAGGTTCTTATAAAATTTATATTAATGACGTTGTTCATGCGAAAAGATCTCCCTTGGCTTGATCTAAAACGGTGACTTCTGTAAGGTGGATCTCCATGTTACTAAAAGCCATTTTGTTTGTCACCCTAAAAGCATCGGCGATCCTATGAAAATCCGAAAACCTATTCTTCAGCTTGGTACATACAGTCCTCCGCTGGAAGGCCGCGATCCCAATGATTATCTATTGATGGATTTCAATGAATCGCCTCTTCCGCCCCCAGCCCACGTCATTGAAGCATTGATCACATTCATTCAAAGCAATCGTCTTCAGACCTATCCCAGTTATGGTGACTTTTTGGAAAAACTGGGAAAATATACTGAAGTTCCATCTGATCATCTGATTTTAACCAACGGTTCTGATCAGGCCATTGATATTATTCTCCGTGCCTTGCTGGGAGAAGGAGACCAAATGATTCTGGCAAAACCAGGGTTCAGTATGTTTTTTCAAGTGGCAGGAACCCTGGGAGCAAAATGTATTTCACCCCAATACCATGAGGACATGAGTTTTCCTTTCCACGAAATCATGGAAGCGGTTACTTCCCAAACCCGTTTGATTGTGATCATCACACCAAACAATCCGACAGGAACGTCTGCCAGTCTTGAGCAAATCAAAACCATTCTGCAAACCTACCCGAAGACCGCAGTTCTAGTGGATGAAGCCTATTTTGAGTTCACTGGACAGACTTGCGTTTCTTTACTCAAAGAACATCCCAATTTGATTGTCATCCGAACCTTTTCCAAAGCATTTGCTATTCCCAGTTTACGTTTGGGATATGCCGTTGCCCACCCTTTTTTCATTGAACACCTGTACAAAATAAGAGGGCCTTATGATGTTAATATGCTCTCCCTTGTCGCAGCCCTGGAACAATTGAAAAACCCTGGTCCCTGGCAGGAAATAGTACGAGAAGTCATCACAGAAGCTAAACCGGCCCTGGAACAATTTTTCAGGGAACATGAGGTTGAATTTCACAAGGGGGATGCCAACTTCATGCTGGTTGTTCCAGACGATGTGAACGCTGCGGTTGGTTTTCTCAAACAAAATAAAATCCTGGTGCGTCCCATGCGCCCTCCTATTGAAAATATGTTTCGCCTGAGTGTCGGAACTTTAGACGGCGCAAAACGTTTTATGGAAGTCTATGCAAAATATTTGGTTCAATAAAATAATCATTGCTTCCCAGGTTTGAACTGGTAAATACTGAACCAAATGTTTTTAGGAAGGCGAAAATAATAACATTTGAAAGTCACGCACGATTATCATCGAAAAACCAATCCAATGTTTATTTGATTTTAGAACTCATGCTATGCCTATAATGTTTGCAAAAAGCAAATTCCTCATTTAAACCATCTCAACTTTGTTGAAGGCCTCCATAATGCCAGCACTGATCATGGGAGGGTGTTTCTTTTTTTTATAAAGAATTTTCTTTAGATCGTCAGGCAGTCTGGACATACGGGTCAATCAATTGTATATTACATTTTTCAGAACTCAATAATTCGAGACAATAATTACAGACGTGGAATCAAATTCAGAAAACAGACGGGTTGGTGAAGACGCAAATTTGGAGTTGAGTGCCACCAGCATGGAGGAAGGTTATCACAAATCAGGGGACGGCCCATTTGGGGGTATGGGAGAAGGCCCTTTTTCTGTTCCCTCACCGGAGGGCAGCAGCTATCGAATGCAATTTGTGAAGCCCTTGCTCCAGTATTTTACAGAATTGGAGCAGCAGCTGATGGATGAACTCTCTAATCCGGAAGCGATGGGAAATGATGACCTGGATGATGAAGAATTTTCTGATATTGTGGCTTCTGATAAATTACAATTTGATGAACATAGCATCAATGCGGCACTGGCATTGTGCAGAGATCTGGAAAAATACATCCAAACTCAATTATCCGATGATCAATTTACTGAAATTCAATCCACCTACTTGTTTTATGAGAGTCCCCAGCAGTTACTGGATATGATCAAGCTCCTTTTTATTGGCGATTTGCGGGCTAAAGAAAAAGTGGTGCGCATCTACGGGGCAAAAATGTTTGGGACGTACAAGGTCGTGCAAATGATACTGAATACAACCGGCATCTTTGAGGATATGGAAGAAATCGCGGAAAAAGAAGCCAAAGAATCCCTGCTGAAGTATGCCGAGAATCCGCTGCGTGAATTCAAAAAGTTTTTTAAACCATCCCTGCAAACTCAAATACCCAGCACGGGTCTTGAACTGGCAACCAAGGTGCGTGAAACACTGGCGTCAAAAGCTCCTTTGTTTGATGAAACCAACGATTACAATCAAATTCTAGAGGTATTTCGAAATTTTATTTTATGCCTCTACGCCGACTTGTTCGTTTTGCAATATTTAGAATGGAAAGAAAAATATCTGAGATACTGGATTTATCAGGAACTGTATCGGTTGGATATTCAAAACATGACAGGGGAGACCAAAATTCCTCAGTACAGTTTTATCAAAACAAGAGTTTATCAGCAATTAGACAATGTTTTTTCAAATTTGGATCGTGTTGAACGGATTTTTGATAAGTCGCTACTGCTCAAAAAAAACCATTACAGGGCCATGGGCCATGGGGAAGCTTTCCTGCCTGAAGGAGAAGAAGCCGACAAGACGGCTCTTATGAAAGCACGAGATTCGGAAGCAGTCCTGCTCAATTCATTAAATCGTGCCCAAATCAACAGCATTGCCGAAAGACTGCACATTGAAATTGCCCAAACTCGTAAGGACAAAAAGCTGAGAGGAAAACCTCCGGCCAATGCCAATATGCGCTCTACCGATATTGGTGCGGAGAAGAAAGCTGATCAGAAATATGTTGCGGCGGCCGTGAAAGCTCAGGTCACTGAGGCCAAGAAAAAAGATAAACCCCCGGCAGCTCAATTCTTTAAAGCGATGGGGAAAATGGTGCAAAATCTGCGAATTGGAGTCAAGAAAAAAGAACAGGGTTCTGACGCAGAGTCTGCTGTCCCTGAAGCACCGCCAGAACCGGAAATACCACCACGTGCAGAAGGAAACCTGGAAGGTCCTCTCGATCCTGTTGATGTGGATTGGGTTGGATATGGCAAAGAGTTCAAGAGCACGGTCTATGAGCGCACCTACCCTAATCTTCAACAGCGCTTTTTTGATCATGGAGGACTGAGACTGCGTATGAATGATGACTTTCTGGTCCTTGTGGATACAATAATCCAGTATTATGGAGAACTGGGCTACTTGAAAAAAAGAGTCCATAAAATGGGAGTAAAGGATGGAATTAAAGAATTTTTGGATGAAGCTGTTTATTTAAGAACAGGACCTGATATTTTTCTTGCAGTGGGCCGATCTCCCTTTAGCAGAGATGGCAAACCAACTCCCTATGTACAAATTTTCCGGACCAATCCTCTGCAAGCACAGAAAGGCTCTTTAAAAAATATAGATTTTTCAAAGATGGTGGATAATGAAAAATATGAGTTGGAGCACATTGAAAATTCAAATGAGCTCCGTCCTATTCTTTTTACCAATCTCATAAAAATTCTGGACAGTCTCCCCGATGACTTACGTGATCCGTATAAAAACATGCTCAAAGCCATGCATGGTTTTTTGAGCAATCAACCAGAGGCCGCCAGTTAATCAGTATACCCATTTCTATCCAATCAAAATTTTCAAAAATGAGACGACCATCGCATATTGCTGTATTTTTGTTTATATTTTGTTGGCTGGCTGCAATACAAGGAACACAGGCATTCCAAAATTTAGAAGTCAAAGCCCAAATTGACAAAGCAACCGCCACCACAGGTAATTTTTTATTATATCAAATTGAAGTGACCTACCCTGCGTTGTTCCAATTAGTGCCTGTTGATTTGAAACAGTACCTGGATACGGAGCAAATTGATATAGAACTGCTCGATCCTCTGCTTGCGGCAGGACCAGAAATTACGGAAGACAGCTCATGGCTGGCAAAATGGTGGCCTTTCCACAAAGAACAGGCTCCCTCTTCCAATACCATCCGCTGGTCATGGCGATTATGGCCTGTCAGGCAAGGGACATGGACGATTCCAGAGATTCCCATTCAAAGCTTGCAAAAGAAACAAAACGAACCTGAACTGCAAGGGCGTACCAATCCGGTGACGTTTACAGTCCATGATTTGTTTGCTTCTGATACACAAAATCCTCCTGCCTTAAGAATCGAAAATCAGTTGCCTCCCCCACCTTCTACCATGCTGTGGCTGTGGGTTGTTATCCCTGTTATTGCAGCAGTCATCCTGGGTATTGCCTACGTCCTTTACAAACGTAGGGCTTCTGATGAGTCTTTGACTCCCAGAGAGCTTCCTCATGAACAGGCACTTCGGCGTTTGAGAGAATTGGAACAATTTTTTTCTGTCAACCCTCAGGAAGTTCATCAGTATTATTATCAATTATCAGAAATTTTTCGAGAATATCTGGAAAATGCCTTCAGTTTTTCGGCTACCAGCATGACAACTCAGGAATTTTTACCCTTGCTGAAAACACAGACACCCTACAGCGTGGAAGAACATCAAAAAATTACGCTGCTGACCCAACGATCGGACTTGATCAAATACGCAGAAGTTTTGCCAACCCGTGCAGAGATGGATGAGGCGTACCGCGAAGTCGTGGGATTGGTTGAAAAAGCAGCTTATTCTTCAGATGAGGATGTCGCAGGCAGTGCATCCGAACCAGAAAAGGAGGTCTCATGAGGTTCGAGAGCCCTTGGTTTTTATTGCTTTTTTTGGCATTACCCTTCTGGTGGTGGTGGCTGGTTAAACGGAATAAAAACCCTTTCATCCACTATTCGGAAGTGAAATCTCTGGCCTCCCTGGCAAAACTATCCTGGTGGAGCAATCCTTATATCCTTCCAGCACTACGATGTTTGACACTCATTCTGTTGATTTTTGCCCTGGCACGTCCTCAAACTGGCCGATCATTCACAGAAGTATTGACAGAAGGCGTGGATATTGTGCTGGCAGTCGATACTTCAGGAAGTATGCGTGCCTTGGACCTGAAACTCAACGATAAGCACGTCACTCGTCTGGAAGTAGTCCAGCATGTGCTGGAGCAGTTTATTACCAATCGAATCAATGACCGGGTGGGCATGGTCGTCTTTGGAGAAGAAGCCTTCACCCAGGCCCCCCTCACCCATGACCATGACTTGTTGATTGGCTTTTTGGATCAAACCTTCATTGGAATGGCCGGAGATGCTACAGCAATCGGTTCAGCAATTGCGGTCGGCACAAAACGGCTGAAAGATCTCAAAGCGCCCTCTAAAATTTTAATTTTGATGACGGATGGAGAAAATACGGCAGGAAAAGTAATGCCTCTGCAGGCGGCAGAAGCGGCCAAAGAACTCGGAATAAAAATTTATACCATTGGGGTAGGGACACGGGGAAAAGCTCCCATTGCAGTTGATGGTTTGT
>JADGAT010000051.1 GCA_015231885.1 SAR324 cluster bacterium | reverse complement strand
ATGCTAAAGGATAAGAAATGCACAATTCGCGTTGGTGATGCCAATTGCCTAGAAAACGCACGACGAGTGGCAAAATCAAACGGGATATTGGATGTTTGCAATAAGCACAACGTGCCCTTTACCGTCCTCGATAAAACCACAAGGGTCTCAGTTCATGATAGGAAATGGACTATTGCCGAGGATCTTCAATGGACCGATCACGTTATTAACCTACCAAAACTTAAAGCACATCAACAGTTGTATTTCACTGGTGCCCTCAAAAACTGCTTTGGTTTTGTCACGGGCAAAAGAAAATTCATACGACACATGTTCCTGGGAGATGGTAAGCTGAAATTTGCTGCAATGCTCTTGGATATGGCTTCAGCAGTCAATCCAAGTATTAACATTCTCGATGGGATTGTAGGTCATGAAGGACGGGGCCCCATTAACGGTGATCCGGTTGAACTCAATCTCTTGGGCGCAAGTACAAACCCGCTCGCTCTTGATTGTGCCGTGGTTGAACTACTCAAAGGGAATAGGGAAATGATTCCGTATATGGTAGCCGCCCGGGACATGGAAAACTGGCGTGATGCGCTTTCACCTGACGTATTGTGGAAAGGTGAATCATTTGAACCGCAGACGTTCCATTTCCCAGATGTGTTGATTCCAATCCGATTTAGCGTTGTTCACGCCATAGCCAGTGTTGGACGAAGAATTGTGAGAACCGCAACTGGGCGACTATAGATATTTCTCAGGTAACAACGCTAACACTAGCATCAGGGGTCTTGGTCAACTCTGAACTTGGAAAATATATTGACTGCGGTTCTGTTGAGAACTTTAAAAAATACGCTGTAGTCACGGCCTCGGTAGCCTCTGCAAAAAAATGTGGAGCGGATCGTCGCCTGCACATTAGTTTTACAAACCCGGAAACCTTTGTTAATGATACAATCATGAGGCCTTTGAGGGAAAGAAGTTTCTAAGTTTTGGTGGCTAGAAAAATATTCTTTCCGGCCTCTATTTTCAAACTCTAAAAAGCATTACCCGTCGTTTCTGAGTAAACAATCGAATGCGACATATGTTAGGGGGAGATTTACCATCAATTCTTTTTTTTTAGAACTTATTCTAAAAAAAAAGAATTAAAATATGAGTCAGGTATGCTATTTCTTTTTCGTTTTATTGAAACGATTCTTATTTTTGAATAATCAATTGGAGTGAAGATGGATAACTTAATGATTAGAACGAAAATTCTTATTGGAGTCGGCACAACGCTGGTTTTGATGGTTCTCGTATCAGTGATGGTATTCAATGACGTCAAAAATCTCATTACTATTTTTGGTTGGGTCAATCATACCTATAAAGTGATGGAAAAAGGAAATAAAATGACCATGGCGATGGTCAATATGGAAACAGGCATGCGAGGATTCCTGGTTGCTGGTCAAGAAGGGTTTCTCGAACCTTATAAAGGTGGTCGGAAAGATTTTGATAAAATTATAGAGGATTTGAAGCAGACGGTCAGTGATAATCCAGCACAGGTTTCACGACTGGAAAACATTGATCAATTGGCCCAGGCTTGGATTAAAAATGCAGCAGAATCACAAATTGAATTAAGAAAAAAAGTCAACGAAGGGCTTGAAACTGTGAACGCGTTTAAAAAAATCCGAGCTAGAATCATTGGGAAAGAAATATTCGACAGTATACGAGGGGATCTGGGAAGTCTAGATACTAAATTTACCCAAGAAAATAACGATGTTGGAAAATATCTAATTTTGAGCATCACACTAGACTTGGTGAATATGGAAACAGGTCAGCGGGGTTTCTTATTGACAGGATTGGATGCCTCTTTAGAACCTTTCATTGGCGGTGAAAAATCATTCAATGAACATCTCAGTGAGTTACAAACCCTTGTAAAAAGAGGAAGTAGTGTGACTGAAAATGACCTGGACAACTTGAGTAAGAAGGTACAGTCATGGATCAGTAAAGCCGCACAACCTGAAATTGATGCACGCTATGCCGTGAATAAAGTTCCTGCTACGATGGATGATTTAGTCGCTCAAATTGAAAAAGGAGAAGGAAAAAAATTCATGGACGAATTGCGGGTGAGGATCGATGAATTTATTGGTATTGAGGCGGGTTTGTTGGATGTTCGTGCCAAAGAAGCCCAACAAACGGTTGAGACAACCAATTATGCAATCATACTTGGCACTGCACTCGCGATCATCTTAGGTTTCTTTGCGGCGTTCTTCATTGCTAGAAAAATTTCGGTTCCTCTCTCCAAGCTAGTCGATATTTTAGAAGACATGGCCAGAGGCAATGTCGATAAGACTGTTGCTGTCAGCGGCCGAGATGAAGTGGCGCAATTGGGAAAATCTTTCAACACAATGGTTCAGAATTTAAAAGAAAAGATCCAGGCAACCGAGACTATTGCTCAAGGAGATCTCTCCAGAGAAATAAGGTTGGCCTCTTCAGAGGATTCCCTGGGCAAGGCCTTATCAGAAATGAACAATAGTTTGAATGAGGTACTGCACCAAGTGACCAGTTCCGCAGAACAGGTCACCAGTGGTTCACAAGAATTGGCACAATCCAGTATTTCTCTTTCCCAGGGATCCTCCGAACAAGCGGCATCTCTCGAACAAATATCTTCCTCAATGGAAGAGTTAAGTGCCCAGACCAAAACCAATGCCGAGAATGCCACTCAGGCCAATAAACTGGCCAATTCTGCTCGAAATCAGGCAGAAGATGGAAACGTGCAAATGAAAACGATGCTCCAATCGATGCAAGAGATCAATGCTTCCTCGGAGAATATCTCTAATATCATCAAAACTATTGATGAAATTGCTTTTCAAACGAATGTCCTGGCTATCAATGCCGCCGTTGAAGCAGCCAGGGCTGGTGCTCATGGCAAAGGGTTTGCCGTTGTAGCGGAAGAAGTGCGCAACCTGGCTCAACGCAGTGCGGAGGCCGCTAGAGAAACTACGAAGTTGATCGGTGATTCCATTAAAAAGGTAGAAACTGGTGCAAAAACCGCAGATGAAACAGCAAATTCATTGAATGAAATTGTGAATGGGGTCACTAAGGTTACGGATTTGGTCAATGAAATTACTACATCCAGTAATGAACAAGCTCGTGGAATGGTAGAGGTCAACAGAGGATTAGCTCAATTGAATCAAGTGGTCCAGACAAATGCTCAAATGGCAGAACAATCATCGACTGGAAGTGATGAATTGAGTTCTCAGGCAATGAGGCTTAAACAGTTAGTAGGACGTTTTCAACTTCGGCAGCAGCTCTCTGGAGCGCTCAGCTACCCAGCTCCTGTGGAACATCTTCCAGCGACCACACCTCAATCATTCACTTCTCCAAAAATGAGTGAGGCCTCTCCCGCTTCTGGGGAACATTTGATTGCATTTGATGAAGAAAATACCGGTAAATTTTAAAGGGGAAAACATGAGGCTATAAAATAAAGTCAGTCAATTCAAATACTTGAAAAAAAATTATTAGGAATGCGAAAATAATAACATGTGAAAGTTACGCAGGATTTTCATCGAGATTCAAGGCATTTTATCGAGCGCATAGCTTGCTATGTAACTGGTAAAGCAATCAAGAAAATCGTTGAAAAGACAAATAGATTTGCTAAATTATTGTTTGAGCATTCCTTAATATTGATAATCACATGCGACTCCGGAGTTTAAAATTTATTTTATAAAAACAATGCTTTACAAAAAGTGTTTTACCATGCCGGACTTGATCCGGCATCCAGAAAACTATGGAAATTCTTTTGGATTCCGGGTCGAACCCGGAATGACATCGTTTTCAACTCCGGATTCATATAGTCACCTATAATTCTTGCCATATATTAAAAAATCTAATACTACATACGTGAGGGTTAATTTATCATCAATTCTTTAATTTAATAACTCATTCTAAAAAAGAATTAAAAAGTTTAAATGTGAGTCAGGCATGAGTTACTGAATTCGCACCAACGCATTAGGAACAGCATGAAACCATTGAATGTCCTGATCATGGAAGATGATCTGGTGAGTATTGAATTTTTAGATGAAATCCTTTCGGGCTATGGACAAGTCGACATCGCTGAAAGTGGAAAAGACGCGCTGCATGCCTTTCACATGGCTCATGCCCGCTCTCAGCCCTATGATTTGATCACGCTGGACATCGGCATGCCGGACATCAGTGGAAATGAAGTACTGGATAAGATTCGAGAGTGGGAATATACTAAGGGTTTTGTCGGGCAGGAAGAGGAAGTCAAAATAATCATGGTCACCGCGGAAAAGCGGATGAAAGAGCGAATACGTTCTCTGCGCAAAGGCTGTGAAGAATTTATCTCCAAGCCCATTGAAAAAGAAAAAATAGCCAGTACTTTATTAAAACTGGGCTTGATTGATTAGGACAATAGATTTTTTCAACTGACAACACACTCATCAGTAAGCGGCCATGACACAAATCAGTGAAGACCAACAAGACCAAATCCTGGAATTTGTTTCCGAAATCACAGAAATGCTGGATTCTGTAGAACCCACCTTGATCAACCTGGGATCAACGGATGATTCTGAGGAAATCAAAAGTACGGTGAATGACATTTTTCGTCTGTTTCACAGTATGAAAGGCGGTGCTGGTTTTCTCCAATTGAGTACTATTGAAAAAATTACTCATTCTGCAGAAAACTTACTGCAGCATTTTCGTAAAGATCCAACTACATGGCATTCCGATTATTTGGAAGTGCTGATGAACAGTTGTGATGTGATCCGTCAAATGCTGGAACAGGCAAAAGAAGAGTTTCATGACACCGGATTTGAGGAAGAAGCTACTGATTTAATTGCACAATTAGCTAAAAAGCTAAAACTCTTGACCGGTGATTCTGGAGCCGATTCAATGTCGGCAGCCCCCAAACCGAATGTTGAACCAGCACCAACTCCTGCAGAAGTTGTCGCTGAAGCATCTCCTTTGTTCGATCTTCCAGATTTAACGGCACCAGCTGCTGAGCCTGAAAAAAAAGAAGAAACCCCGCAAGCACCTGCCAGCACAAAGGGCCTGGGAAGTTTTGTGAGCAGTGCTGAAGAACTTCTGGAAACGGCAGAAGGTGCGATCTTAGTTCTGGAACGTCTTGGCGGGGAAGTCGATAACCAGGAGTACCTACATTCCATTTTGCGCAGCTTTCACACCATTAAAGGAAATGCCGGATTTTTAGGATTGGCATTGATTGAACGCTTGAGCCATAAAGCCGAGACGGTTCTTGAAGAGATGAAAGAGGGAAAATTGACCCTTGATGAACAAAGCACACAAGTGATTTTAGAAGTGATTGATGTGTTGCGTGAAGGGACTGTTGCCCTGGCACAAGGACTGCAGTGTGACGCAACGCGATTTGAGGAAACAGAAACCAAGCTGATCGCCTTTTCTGCCAATCCAACCTTGCTTGGAAATATCATGGTCGAAATGGGGACTGTCAAGCCGGATGATGTCGAAGAAGCCCTCGATCAGCAGAAATCTTCCCTGGGAAACATCCTGGTGAAGATGGGAAAAGCCAATCCTCAGGATGTGGAAAAGGCTCTGGAGACACAAAATACAAGGCAGAAAAAAACTCCTGCCGCAAAACCTTCCTCCATCAAGGCTCAGGATATCCGTGTCGGTCTGGACAAACTGGACAAATTGATTGATTTGGTTGGGGAACTGGTCATTTCTGAAACCATGATTGCCCACCATCCGGCCTTAGAGAGTAACGAGCTGGAAGATTTAAGAAATATGATCCGTCAGTTGGACCGCTACATTCGAGAACTTCAGGAAACAGCCATGTCCATGCGGATGGTCCCTGTTTCTTCCGTCTTTCAGAAGATGGTACGAGTGGTTCACGACACCTCCAAGAAGCTGGGCAAGCAGGTGGATCTGAAGATGGTCGGAGAAAAAACGGAAGTTGACAAAACACTGGTAGAACAAGTTGCCGATCCTTTGCTGCACCTCATCCGAAATGCGGTGGATCATGGAGTAGAAATGCCAGGAGACCGGAAAGCTGCGGGCAAATCGTCGAATGGAACCATTCGTCTCGAAGCACAGCATGTCGGCAACGAAGTCTGGATCATCATTGATGATGATGGAAAAGGACTGAGCCGTGATGTCATTTTAGGAAAAGCCAAAGAAAAAGGCATGGTTGGCGATGATGGCGAATCGCTGGCTGATGAAGACGTCTGGAAATTGATCTTAGAGCCAGGTTTTTCTACCAAAGAAGCCGTCACCGACCTCTCGGGTCGAGGCGTAGGAATGGATGTGGTCAAACAGAATATCGAAAAACTGCGCGGAAGTATCAGTATCGAATCCAAGTTGGGTTCAGGCTCCATCTTTACCCTGAAAATTCCGCTCACCCTGACCATCATTGACGGCTTGCTCATTCGTGTGGCCAACACCTCTTATGCGTTGCCAACCACGACTATCAAAGAAACGCTCCAACCTCAGGATTCACAAGTTACCAAAACCATGGACGGAACTGAAATGCTGCGTCTTCGTGAGAAAATGCTTCCTATTTTACGTCTTCATACGCTCTATCACCTCGACACGAAAATCACCGAACTTTCCAAAGGAATGATCCTGGTGATTGAGCAGTCTGATCAAATGTTCTGTATTTTTGTAGATTCTGTATTAGGACAGCAGCAAATTGTTGTGAAAGGGCTGCCACAAGCTATGGTAAACGTTCCTCATCTGTCCGGATGTACTATTTTGGGAAATGGGCAGGTCGGTTTGATCCTGGATGCAAGCAGTCTATCCAAAATTACAACTCAGCCCAGGGCAAGAGGGTGATCATTTTCATTAGCTAAAATAAAGGAGAAACTATGGCAGATGAACTATTAGAAACCCCTCTTTCTTCTGAAGAAGAAGAGGATACCCAGGACGGAAAATTCCTGACATTTCCATTGGGAGATTCTCTATACGGCATTGAAATCCGATACGTACTGGAGGTGGTGATTCGGAGCAGCAAAATCCAAATCACCCAGGTCCCCCACATGCCTCCCTACACCAAAGGAGTGATCAACCTGCGTGGTAAAGTCATCCCCGTCATTGATCTGCGGACACGATTTCAGATTGCAGACAGAGAATACGACGACCGTACCTGCTTTGTTGTGGTCAATATTCAGGGCATGACCACGGGTTTGATTGTTGATACAGTTGCCGGCGTAGCCACCATTGCCACAAGAGCCATTGACCCTCCTCCGCAGCTGGATACTTCCGCACAGAGCCGTTTCATTGCCGGAATGGGGAAAACGGCAAAAACGGTCTATATTCTGCTCAACGTCAACGAACTTTTAGGCAAAGATGAAATTAAAGAATTTCAACAACTGGAATCCTCTAGTGCTGGTCATTAACAACTGATCAACTTCAATATGGAGAAAAACGATGCAAAACATGAACATTGGAACCCGTTTGGCTTTGGCTTTTGGTCTGACGATTATTTTACTGGGGGGAGCCGCCATCCTTGCCATCAGCAATATGAACAAACTGGCAGGTCTGACCGATAAACTCTATAAACATCCCTTTACGGTGGCAACCAATGTTGTTGGAGCAAAAGCCAGTATCATTGCCATGCATCGTTCCATGAAGGATGTGGCATTGGCTAAAGATGACAGCCAAATTCAGGCCGCCATCAATACCGTTGATTCTTATGAACAAGAAGTGTATGAGCACTTAAAAATAGTGGATGAACGATTTTTGGGCAACAAAAAGATGGTCAATGATGCCACTCAGTCTTTTCGTGACTGGAAGCCCATCCGCGATGAGGTCATTGCTTTGATGCGTGCCGGAAAAAGGGAAGAGGCTGGTGCCATCACAAAAGAAAAAGGAGCGAAACATGTGGCCATGCTCAACAAAAATATTGTGGCTTTAGAAAATTTTGCTCTCAACAAAGGTCACGAATTTGATATAAATGCAAAGAAAACCAGGAAAGAAGCAGAAACAACCGTGATCGTCATCTTAGTGATTGCTTTGGGAATCGGAATCGTTCTTGCCTTTATGATAACACGCAGTATCCAGACACAGGTAGGCGGTGAGCCTGCAGAAATTGCAGAGATTGCCGAAAAAGTGTCGCGAGGCAATATTGACGTCCAGTTTGCCTCATCCGGCAGAAAAATGACGGGAGTTTATGGGGCCCTTGAAAAAATGGTCAATGCCATCAAAACCAAGGTTGAGATTTCTCAGCAGCTTGCCAAAGGCAACTTCAGTATCGATGCCTCTCTCTCTTCTGCTGAAGATGCATTGGGTAAGGCACAACAGGAAATGATCAACCAGCTGAATGAGGTTTTGCACCAGGTTGCCAATACGGCAGATGAGCTGTCTGGGGGGTCTCAGGAAGTTGCGGATTCCAGTCAGAATATTTCACAGGGGGCTACTGAATCGTCCTCCTCCTTAGAAGAACTTTCCACATCCATGGAAGGAATGAGTTCCCAAACCAGACTCAATGCCGATAATGCGGGACAGGCCAGTCAGTTAGCTGATTCGGCCCGCAAGAAAGCTGAAGACGGCAACACCCAGATGCAGCTCATGCTGTCTTCCATGAAAGACATCAATTCGGCCTCGGAAAACATTTCAAATATCATCAAAACTATTGATGAAATTGCCTTCCAAACCAACGTGCTGGCAATCAATGCTGCCGTCGAAGCAGCACGGGCAGGAGCACATGGGAAAGGTTTTGCTGTTGTGGCAGAAGAGGTGCGTAACCTGGCTCAGCGCAGCACTGAGGCGGCTAAAGAAACGACCTCCATGATCAAAGATTCGATCAAAAAAGTAGAAACCGGTGCAAAAATTGCGGACGAAACCGCAGTATCCCTTAAAGAAATTGTAGAAGGTTCTGTAAAAGTGACCGACCTGGTCAATGAAATTGCCAGTGCCAGCACCGAACAGGCTCGTGGTATCAGCGAAATCAATACGGGCTTGGGGCAGCTCAATCAAGTAACAGCGCAAAATGCTCAATCTGCCGAAAAAGGAGCTTCTGCCAGCAACATGCTGCGTTCACAGGCCAATAACTTGAAACAACTTGTGGGACGCTTTCAGCTGCGCGGACAATCCTTTAGACCTCCTGCATTTTCGTCGCAAACACCACCAGTGACTGCCGCCGCTCCAGAACGACTGCCAGCGATCACTCATCAAATTTCTAAAGCACCAAAACCTGTAAAAGAAGAGCCATCAGCAGGATCGGACTTGATCTCTTTCGATGAAGAGGATACGGGTAAATTTTAAGATTCCCACTTTATTATATGAATGGTAAATAAAGCGGGAATATTGACTGGGGGGACTGAACATTCTTGAAAAAAAATTTAAAATTATCATGACATAACAAGTACAGACCAATATGCAAATTTCGAATCAGGCCTACCAGAATTTATCCCGCTTAATTTATGACAAGTTTGGAATAGCACTGGGGAATGACAAACAGGTTTTAGTGACAACTCGACTGCTTCCCCTCATGCAGAAACAAGGGTTTCGCAGTTTCGAAGAATATTATAACCACCTCTCTCAGGACAAAACCGGCAAAGCGTTGCTGGCACTGGCCAATCAAATTACCACCAATTACAGTTTTTTTTACCGGGAAGGAGAGCATTTCGATTTTTTAAGAGAATTTGCGCTTCCCCAAAAGATCACTCAACCGCCTTCCCTCAATACACCCAACCTGCACATCTGGTCGGCAGGCTGTTCTTCTGGAGAAGAAGCATACACCCTGTCAATGGTGCTGGAAGATTTTTTTCAAACACCAACCTCCCGATGGGACATAGGCATCCTGGCCACTGACATTGACACCAATATGCTCAACCAGGCCAGTCAGGCAATTTATTCGGAAGACCGCCTGAGAAATATTCCTCCCATGATGCGCATGAGGTACTTTCAGTCGATTTCAGCCCACCAGTGGCAGATAAAACCAGAGGTTCGGAATTATGTTCACTTCAGCCGTTTTAATTTAATCCAGCCCAATTTTAGTTTCAAAAGTAAATTCTTTGCTATTTTCTGCCGCAATGTGATGATCTATTTTGACAAACCTCGAGTGAAAAAATTGATTCAAAATTTCTATGATGTCACCGAGGAACAAGGTTATCTTTTTATAGGCCAGACCGAATCGCTGGATAAAGATGATTGCCCCTACGAATATGTGGCTCCAGCCATTTATCAAAAACGCAAATTGACTCGAACTGTTCAAAAACCGGAGATTCCTGGTTCATCTGATAAAACCCATCTCTTCGAAATGCCATGAAAAAAATTCGTGTTCTCATCGTTGATGATTCTGAAATTGTTCGAAATACGTTGAGCAGTGGACTTGCAGAAGATCCTGAAATTGAAGTGGTCGGCACAGCAGAAGATCCTTATGATGCCCGTGATCAAATTGCAAAACTGAATCCGGAGGTATTGACCCTGGATGTAGAAATGCCTCGTATGACAGGAGTGCAGTTTCTACGCTATCTGATGCCTCAATTTCCGATGCCGGTCATTGTGGTGAGCAGCATCACGGAAAAAGGCAAACAAGTCACCATGGATGCCCTGGAAGCAGGAGCCATTGATTTTGTGACCAAACCGAGTGTAGAAATGGACAGGGGCGTCGACGAGATGCTTCAGGAAATCCTTGCCAAAATCAAGATTGCGGCCAAAGCCGACGTGAGCTTTTGGAAAACTGGAACTTGCTCCAAATCTACTACTGCAGCTCCCAAAGCATCACAGGTGACGGTTGATGAAACCAGACTGATTGCCATTGGTGCCTCCACAGGAGGAGTGGAAGCCACCCGTCAGCTGCTGCAAAAACTTCCGATGACTTCTCCAGGTATTGTGATTGCCCAGCACATGCCCATTGGATTTACGGCAGCCTATGCCAGCAAGCTGAACGAGCAGTGTTCTTTGCAAGTCCGGGAAGCCAAAACAGGAGACCAGGTGCTGCCCGGTTGTGCTCTGATTGCTCCTGGTGGTCAGCAAATGCAAATTGAATTTTCTGGTAAATTTTATCAAATCAAATGCACACCCGAAGAAAATCCTGCAGGACACTCTCCTTCCATTGATGTATTGTTTCGCTCTGTAGCCGAACATGCAAAAGCAAAAGCCATTGGCATCATGCTCACCGGTATGGGAGATGATGGGGTTGATGCAATGCAGGTCATGCGTCAAGCTGGAGCACGTACCCTGGCCCAGGATGAAAGCAGCTCCGCGGTTTTTGGAATGCCGTATGAAGCATACAAGCGAGGAGCTGCAGAAAAACTCATGGCCCTGGATGACATCCCCGCAGCTATTGTTGAATTACTGAAAGAATCATGAAAAAAGTCCGTGTTTTAGTAGTAGACGACTCCTCGCTCGTACGTCAAATATTGAGTGACGGATTGTCAGAAGATCCTCAAATTGAAGTAGTCGGGACGGCCACAGACCCTTATATGGCTCGGGAAAAAATTGCTCAATTACGCCCGGACGTACTGACCCTGGATGTGGAAATGCCAAAAATGGATGGGGTGCAGTTCCTGCGGCACATGATGCCCCAGTTTCCGCTGCCTGTTGTCATGGTCAGCGCTTTGACTGGAAAAGGCCAGCGTCTTACGTTTGAAGCATTGGAAGCGGGAGCCGTGGATTTTGTGACCAAACCCAGCACCAATGTAGCACGCGGTCTGGAAGAGATGCTTGTGGAGATCAGAGCCAAAGTGAAAATCGCTGCTGATGCTGATGTCAGCCACTGGAAAAATAAACCCAAATCCACCAGGCCCGCTCCGCAGAAAAGTCAGGCATTGGCTGTTTCCACAGATAAAGTGATTGCTATTGGCGCTTCCACAGGAGGAGTAGAAGCCATTTCTCGCCTGCTGCCGCACCTTCCTAGCACCATCCCGGGCATTGTGATTGTACAGCACATGCCACCCGTCTTCACCAAAACTTATGCGGATCGCCTGAACGAACAGTGTTCTTTAGACGTCAAAGAGGCCGAAAACGGAGACCGTATTCTGCCAGGAAGAGTATTGATTGCTCCTGGAGAACATCAAATGTCGGTTCGCCGTTCCGGAGGAATTTATCTGGTCGATTGCAAAAAAGCTCCTAAAGTTTGCGGGCATTGTCCTTCTGTAGAAGTCCTGTTCGAGTCTGTGGCAAAATATGCAGGTGCCAATGCCATTGGAGTGATTCTTACTGGAATGGGCAGTGATGGTGCCAATGGCATGCTTGCCATGCGGAAGGCGGGAGCACGGACAATGGCTCAAGATGAAAAAAGCTGTGTTGTGTTTGGTATGCCTAATGAAGCCTACAGGCGGGGAGGAGCCGAAAAACTTGTTAATTTAGACTCCATCCCCGGAGCCATTTTGAATTTGCTCAAGGGATGATCATTCCCCTAGAATTTGCCCGTATCCTCCTCGTCAAAAGAAATCAAATCAGCACCCGATGTGTCAGGGGCCTGCTGTGGCTCTGCGGACTGTTTTGAAAAATTTGGAATCTGCACAGGGGCTTCATAAGCAACAGCAACAGGACCTTGCATAAAAGAAGACTGGCGTTTCAGAGTAAAGCTGGAGACCAGTCGTTTCAAGCTCTCGGCTTGTCCTGTGAATTCCTCACTGGCAGAGGCCGTTTCTTCAGCAACCTGAGCACTTTGCTGAGTGGTCTGATTGAGCTGACCAATCCCACTGTTGATTTCCTGTACTCCCCGTGACTGTTCCATGCTGGCCGTAGAAATTTCATTGACCAGGTCCAGCACCTTAGTGGAACCGTTGACTATTTCCTTCAAAGAAACGGCCATTCCTTCTGCCATTTTTGCTCCGGTTTCTGTTTTTTTAACAGAATCCTGGATAATCTGAGCCGTCTCTTTGGCTGCTTCGGCACTGCGTCCGGCCAAACTGCGAACTTCTTCGGCAACCACCGCAAACCCTTTGCCATGAGCACCAGCACGTGCGGCTTCTACGGCAGCATTGATTGCCAGCACGTTGGTTTGGAAGGCGATTTCATCAATGGTTTTGATGATATTGGAAATGTTTTCAGAGGCCTGGTTGATTTCTTTCATGGATTGAAGCATCTGTCCCATCTGCTCATTGCCTTCTTCAGCCTTCTGGCTGGCGGATACCGCCAGTTGGCTTGCCTGCCTGGCATTGTCCGCGTTCCCTTGGATCTGTGAACTGACCTGTTCCATGGAAGAAGATATCTCCTCCAGAGCTGCAGACTGCTCTGTTGACCCCTGAGAAATGATTTGGCTGGACTGCGAAACCTGATTGGCCCCGTTGACCATCTGGTCTGCAGAACTGGCCACCTGAGAGAGGGTATCGCTCAAACCGTTGACCATGTCCTGTTGTGCTCTGCCCAAAGCGTCCTCATTGGAAGCCAAAGGGACGTCAACGGCAAGGTTGCCCCTGGCAATTTCCTGAGCCAGCAACACTTTCTTACGCAGTGCTTCGACCATGTCCCTGAGTGACGCATAAATTCCGGTCTCCCTGCCTGTCGACTGCAGCTGCAAATCCAGCTCACAGCGGGCTACTTTGCTGGCAATCTCCATAATTTCCTGAGGCTCTCCTCCGATTTGTGCCGTCAGATTGCGGGTGATCATGATGCCAAGTAATATAGAAACAATGAAACCAATTACAATGCCGACAATAGACGCGGATTTTGCCCCAGAAGCCGTATTTTGAGAAGCCAGGGAAGCCTCCTTAATTATTTTTTTGCTCCCGTCTTCCACACCGCCAATGATGTCCATCATTTTTCTACCAATTTGATCGGATTCCTGGTCGGCGATACCGACTTCAACAGCGATAGCTGCCATCTTTTTTTGAATCTCCATGAATTTAGCCGCTTGTACCTGAAACTGTTCATCATGGATTTTATCTAAAGCAGACACCATTTTTTTCAATTCGGGAACATTCACCGCAGCAATCATTCCTTCTTCAGTTTCAGCTCCATTCATCAGTGCATTGATCCAACCATCAAATTCAGCGAGGGTTTCCACATATTCTTTTTCAATTTCTGGTAAAGCATCAGCTTCGAAGCTCTGTGCATATTCTTCAATGGCAATCCGGCTCATGGCCAGGGTCGTTTTGATTTCCATCGCCATATCCGCCCAGGTATTTTCGGTATGCATGATACTGCCCGCTGCAACACCTGCTGCAATTTCGCTTTCGATGCGGTCTTTGACTCTCCCCTCAAAATTTTCTGCCGAGGAGATGACTTGCTCAAAGGCCCCCTCAAATTTCCCCATCACCTCTTCCAGCTGCTTGTTTAAGGCAAAATCCTGCATTCTCAAATCATAGATTTTTTTCAGGCGAGGTTGAAATTGACTGTTATGGAATTGATCTGCTTGTGTGACAATCCCTTTCAATGCCTCGTCTTTTGCTGCATAGATCGTTCCTTCCGGGGTTTCGGCACCCTTTAAGATCGCATCGGCATAGAGATCAAATTCCTCAATGGCTCCCTCATGTTTTTTCCAGGCTTCATTAAGCTCTTCCGGATTGCCGGCTGCCAGAAGTTCCATGATGAGCTGCATATCAAAGCGCACTGCCAGTTTCATTTCCATGGCAGCATCCACCAATGGCGATGCCTCGATGATGGACTGAGTTTTACTTTCCATATCGGATATACTGCGGTAGCCTAACGTACCCACTATCAACAGTATTGCGGTTACTAATAAAAATCCTCCAATTAATTTTGTACCAAGTTTCATGTTGTTCCTCCATTGTTGGGTGTTTTATAATGCATGGGATTTTGCGCACTATACGAGTTTCATAATTTTTCGGTGAGAGCTTCTTTTTGAGTTTGATGGATTTCGATGATCTGATCCAGCGAAATCGTTTTCAACACACTGTGGCAGTTGATATTCAGTTCACACAAAACTAATTCCTTTTGGATGTTTGAAAGTTTTTTAAAAACGGATGCCAGCAATCCGGCTCCTTTTGAATCTATAACCTCGACATGCTCAAAGTCGATCAGCAAGATCTTGATGTTAGGATTTTCAATCAAAGGCTCAAGATATAAAGAAATTTCATCGTTGTTACTCAATGCAAAATTGCCGATTACAGCAACCACGCACACATTTTTTTCGATCCGATGTGACAATTTCATGACGGTTCTCCACTATTTTAAATGATTTTTTAACTGTTCAATATCCAATACCAGAGCAATATTGCCATGTCCCATGATGGCTCCTCCCAAGATATCTTTTTGTGAGTGTTCCCCCTCTTGTTCTCCTAAATTGATTTCTTTCAAGACAACCTGGGTTTTCCCAAGCAGTTTGTCTACCATGACGGCAAAATGTTGCTTTTGGTGGTCTACGATGATGAAAATAGAATCTTCTGGAGTTTCAAAGTCTGGATTCATCTTGAAAACTTTATACAGTCGCAAAACAGGTAAAATTCGATCTTTATGGCGAACGACTTCGATATCATTTGCCATAAACACTTCTCCCTTTTGAGGCTGGAAGGCCATTTGCATGCACTCCACCGGAAAAATATATTCGGTTTGTCCGACACTGGTATTGACGCCCTCAATAATCACAAAGCTGGTTGAGCTGGGGAGTTTGATATAAAATGTGGTTCCCTGGCCTGCTTGGCTGCTGATGGAAACCTGGCCATTGACCTCTTCTATGTTTTTTTTGACAACATCCAATCCAACGCCACGCCCTGAGATATCGCTCACTGTTTTTGCCGTAGAAAATCCTGGTAAAAAGAGCAGATTGGCCGCTTCTTCTTCCGGAAGAGATGCGGCCTGTTCAGGAGTGATCAATTCTTTTTCCAATGCTTTCTGCTTGATCCGATCGACTTGAATACCAGCACCATCATCCTGGATCTTAAAATGAATCCATTCTCCATCATGCTTCACTTCAAGTTGAATCAGCCCCGTGGCTTCTTTTCCGGCTGCTTCTCTTTCTTCTGGAGATTCTAAGCCATGATCCAAAGAATTTCGGATGATATGGGTCAATGGATGATCCATCAATTCATGAAGGCTTTTATCGATTTTGATGTCGCCTCCATGAATTTCCACACGAACTTTTTTCCCCACCTTATCTGCCAGACTTCTTGCCAAGCCTGGGACCTTTTTCAGCAGATTGTCAACAGGAATCAAACGTACTTTCAATAGGCTGTCTATCAGATTTCTGGAAAGTGCATGGAAGGTTTGATGAGCCTGTTTGAAATTTTCTTCTAAATCCTGCATTCCTGGCATTTTACTGATTTCGATGCCAATGTATTTGAGCATGTCGGAGACAACCACCAATTCCCCTACAAAATGCATAAAACCATCAACCTCATCTTCAGAAACCCGCATGGTTTTGACTTCATGTTTTTCTTCGGGTTTCTCCTCGGTCTGTTCTGCTGCGGACTCTCTTTTTTCTTCTTTGGCAGGGCGGGTCATCAACGACACCAGTTTTTTGACAGAAATCGTCAATTGATTTTGGAATTCTGTATCAAAATCTTCCATTCCACTGAGAATGGGCACCAGAGAGAGTTGTATTTCTTTTGTCAGAGCAAGAGCTTCGTCGGAGACTTTGGCCTGCAGACTGATTAAGGCATCATTCAAACGTTGTGCTGTATTGATGGGCAATGCTTCATCAAATGAAAGATTGGCAATTTCCTGGATGGTACTGATCTCTCCGGAAACATCCATCTCCAAATAAAAAAAATCGCCTGTTTTCCGAAATGCGGGCCCTTTTTTAGCGGCAACAGCAATGCTTTCCAGACGCCGTGTTTCTTTTTTCAATAAGCTCAAATCGGGAGAGCTTTTTATCTCAGAAGGAAGTGTTTCCTGGAACTGTTGGAACGCCGCCAAAAAGTGAGGAATTATATCCTCCAGGGACTTTTGTACAAGAATATCTAGATGTTCGGCATGTTCCGATAAGATTTTGAATGATAACGAAGTGAGGACTGTTTCAGGAAGTGAGGACTGAAATGCTTTAAAAGCGTTTAAATAGAGGAGTACTTCGGTGTTGCTGTCACGTCTTTGTTGGCTCAGTGCTTCAATATGCTGGATCAACTGATCGTAGTGGTCCTGGTCAAGGATTTCCTTATCATTGTCCACCAACCGCTGACACATGGCATGCAGCTCTTCAAATCCGCTCAGTTCTGCTGAAACAACTTCTGGAGAAGGGGAGATTTCTTCTTTTCGCAGTAAATCCAATACATTTTCCAGCTTATGTGCCAATTTTTGAAGGCCTGTCAGCTTGAAAAATCCTGCCGTTCCCTTGATGGAATGAACCGGTCGAAAAACATCATCGATCAATTTCAGATTATTCGGATTTTTCTCGAATTCAATTAATTTATTCTCCAGATCGCTAATCTGATCGAGGGATTCTTCGAGAAATTCAACGACCATCTCGCGGTCAAACATTTCTTCAGTATTGGACATGCCATATCAATGTTTGGGGTTTATCACACATTACTAACTAGCGAGTATCAGAAAGGAGGCCATCATGAAAACCTAGTCAGATTTGTATCATAGCACATGGGGACTATTCAATCCAAAACAGTGGAAAGAGCCAGACATCACCATCTTTGCTCTGGATACCAGTATGCTTTTTGAAAAATTCTGTTCGATTCGTTTATCGATCATTTATCGAGGAAGAGCCCTTCCACTGGTTTGGAAAGTCATTGAGCATAAAAGTAGTATGATTGCCTTGGCTCAGTATCAGCAATTACTGAGTCGTTTCAAAGAACCGCTGCCCAATGATGGGAAAGTTATTTTTCTGGCAGATCGAAGATTTGCTGATATTGAATTGATGAAACTATGCTCTCAGCTAAAGATCCTGATCCTGCTATTGCTTCTGTGGCACAGCAAAGGCAATTTAAGCTGCATTACTATTCGGCATGCATCACATGATTGGCAGGGGATCATAAAGATGTGTCAGTCAGCCAGTTTCAAAAATTTAAAATAAATGAATCGTTATGGAGCGTGTTGCGAAATGGTTCTTTTCTAACATATTGACTCAATAAATCAACGGTGATCACATTTTATCGCAATTCAATCGCCAATTTTTCTATAAAATACTGCTCCAATTCGTTTGATATATTCAGACATGGGCTTATTCCCGGGGATGTTCATCATTGCAATGGTACACCGAAGCTGGAATTATGATGGTAAATAAAAAGGTCGATGATACATAGAATTATTCGACCAATGGTAAAAAAGTGTGATATAGATTCACACTAGCTTGATGAACGTCTAAAAATAGTATTTGTTTCTAAAAAAATAACAAACGGGCCCGGCAATGAAAATTGAAAATTACTTCATTGAGAAGACTGTTGAAAAACATGGCAACAAAATCATGTATCTTGCCACAAAGGAGAACCAATCCTTCGTACTTCAAGCATATAACGATTCGGTTATTGCAGAAAAGGAATTCATCAATACCAATAAGCTGGCAGGGGTTCATGTTATTCCGTTTTTGGAAAAAATGGAGTTCAATGGAAAAACCATTTTGGTACAGGAATGTGATGAGGGCGCAGTTCCTTTGGATCATTTTATAAAAACAACATTTTCTCAAGAAAAAATTGAGATTGCCCAAGCCACCTTGAGGGCATTAAAGACGATTCATGACAAAGGGATACTCTATAACAATCTTTCTTTGGAAGAGACAATTATCAATCAGGAAGGGCAAGTACGCTTTTCTGGTTTTTCTTCTGCTTCCAAAATAGACGAAGACTTCATAAAGACAAACAGCAGGATTCTAAATCCATTGTATGTGTCTCCTGAACGAACCAACCAGGTGGATTACCCTGTTCATCAAACCAGTGATTATTATTCCTTTGGAGTCCTCCTCTACTGTTTATTAGTGGGAAAATACCCTTTCGAGTCCAACAGTATTGCTGAGTTGATTTCTCTTCATGTGGCAAAACAGCCGATTTCTCCGAACAAAGAAAATTCACAGATACCTGAAAATCTCTCTCGAATCGTAGAGAAACTCTTAGAAAAAAACAGTGCCGATCGTTACAAATCCATTGATGGTATTCTCTATGACCTGGAACACTACACAGACTCTTGCTTTGAACTGGCCAGCCATGATATTGATTTCCGTTTCAAAATCTCTGATACGGTTTACGGTCGGGAAAAAGAAATTGAACAACTGAAGCAAGGAGTTGAAGATACAAAAGCAGGCAAGATTGCCTTGACCACTATCGCAGGCTACTCCGGGGTGGGGAAATCTACCATTGTCTCAGAGTTCTTTCGAGTCCGAGAGCCGGACAACAGTCTGTTGATTTCTGGAAAATTTCAGCAATACAAAAAAGATATTCCTTACTTTGCCATCATCGAAGCCTTTGAGGAACTCTTCGACATGTTGCTCCTTTCAAAACAGATAACCCTGGATCAATTCCGCAAAGAATTTACAAAGCATATTGGAGACCAGGGACAAATCCTGACCTCGATTTTTCCAAAACTGGAACTGATTGTCGGGAAACAAAAAGATGTAGGAAAACTACTGGGAGAAGAAGCTGAAAACCGATTCAAATACATTTTTCTCAAGTTGATGAATATTGTCGCAATCGAAGAACAGCCTTTGATCCTGTTCTTGGATGACCTCCAATGGACAGACCTGGTTTCTCTCAATGTGTTGCGAACTATTTTTCAAAATGAGAAAAAATATTTAATGATTGTACTGAGTTATCGAGACAATGAAGTCGACCAGCATCATCCCTTTCAACAATTTTTAGACGAAATGACCACAGCAGAAGTTCCCATACATAAGATTCATGTAAAGGACCTAAAGCCAGCAAATGTTGAAGATTTGGTGTCAGACAGTCTGAAAGACAACAATATGTCATTGAGTCAAATCGTCTATCAAAAAACTCATGGCAACTCGTTTTTTGTGCATCAACTATTGAAAGGACTGGCTGATCAGGGATTGTTTTCTTGGAATTCTCAAAAAAATGCATGGTCGATTGACCTGGAAGACCTTTCCAGTCTGCAAGTCTCCACAAATGTGGTGGATTTCATGCAAATGCGGCTGCAAAAATTTCAGAACGACATCTTAAATATTTTAAAGATCATTGGTGCCACCGGGCACAATGTGGATTTGAACATTCTCTCTGTGGTCTCAGGATTATCTGATGAACAGGTTCAGGAAGTCCTTACCCTCCCTGTCGAAGACGGCCTGCTCTATCAAAAACAGCACCGTGTCTATTTTGCTCATGATAGAATTCAACAGGCTTGTTATCAACTCAATCAACCAGAAGAATTGCCTCACTTGCATTACACCATTGCAAACATGTTAATAAGCCATGAGCTGTATCATACCCTGGATGATATTTTTAATCTGACGGGTCACTTGGACAAAGGATTTGAATACATTCAAGAAAATCTGGAACAATATATTGAAATCTACCTGCTTGCAGCACTGAAAAGTAAAGAAATCTCTGCTTATAAGGAGTTTCTCATCTATATCAAAAAAGGGATGGAGCTTCTTCAAACCAAGCTTCCGGAAGAACTCTGCTACAGAATCTATCGCGAATACCATATTGCGCTTTATCTCAACAGCATGTTCGACGAGGCTGATGCTTTTTTTGAAGAAAAATTGATTGATTATTCCAATTTACTGTCTCTCAAAGAAAACTATTTTTCAAAAGTCTCTCAAGACAGCATGTTGGGGAAATACCAGAAAGCCACCGAATTTGGGATATCCATTTTAGGTAGACTGGGACTTGATTTAAATATCAACACAGACTTCAAGGAGTTGGTAGAAGAACTGAATCAAGTCGAAGCCGCATTTGCAGAAGCTGGTATCCACCAAATTTCAGATCTGCAAAAGATTGAACAAAAGAACATTGAAGAAATGGAGTTTATCTGTGAATTGATCCTGGCCATGGTACCCGCTGCTTTTTTTCACAACCCAATGGTTGCCAGCCTCCTCATTTTTGCGACTTTGAAACTGGCAACCAAGAATGGGGTGTTTGAAGCAATGGGTTATCCTTTGTCCGTGGCCTCTACTCCTTTTATCATGATCCGAAATGATTATAGAACCGGTTATGAATATGCTGAATATGCCATGCAAGTGGCAGGAAACAACAAGCGCTCTTTAGGAAACGCAAAACATCTCTTTGTCCTGTTTTGCTGGCACTGGCTAAAGCCCATGAAAGATGACACGGCTCTGGAAATCGCCAGAGACGCTCATCATCTCCTGATGCAGGGGGGAGATATTCAAATGGCTGGTTTCATTTTTTATAACACCATTGCCTATCAATGGGAGAGGGGGGATCAGCTAAGCAGTGTTTTGCAGGAGGTCGAGAAAGGACTGGATTTTGTCAACAAAACTCAGAACTTTCATGGCCTGGGACCGTATTCCATTTATAACCAACTCGTTCTGACTCTACAATCCAAGGATGGCTCGGTCACTCGGTTGAGTCAAAAAGAGTTCAGAGAAGAAGAATTTATCGAGCGTAACGAAATGAACGTGATGGCCCTCTGCTATTTTTACATCTACAAAACCCAGTTGGCTTACATGTTCGGAGAATATGAGGCTGCTTATCAATTCAGCTTAAAATCCCGGAAAATTCTACCCTACATCACCGGATTTGTTCCGACTCAAACCTGTATCTTTTATGGAGCCCTGAGCTTCTGTCAGGCACTGGATCAACATGAAGATAACGAATCCATTCTCCAACAAGACCTTCAGCAACTGAAAGAATGGAATGAAGGAACAAAAGAAAATTTTCTTCACAAACTGTACCTACTGGAAGCGGAAATAGCTTTGGTGAAGCGCAACCTGCCGCAGGCGATCGATTTCTATACTCAGGCCGCTAATGCGGCTCAGCAGAATCGATTTACCCATGAAACAGCCTTAATTTATGAAAGATTTTCGGAATTCTGGTACTCCATAAACAATACGGATCTTGGTGAGTATTATATCAAACAAGCCTACTACTACTATGAAATATGGGGAGCAGAGCGCAAGCTGGAAACACTGAAAAAGAAACATCCCACTACTTTTCTGAAAAGCGGCCGTGACAACCTGGACTTGTTGAGTGTCATCCACTCTCAAAATATATTGGCTCAGGAAACACGAATTGATAACCTTTTGAGGCAGATGATGCAAATTTTGCTCGAAGTATCTGGAGCCGAGAAGGGTTTTCTCATTTTGAAGGATCAGAAATGGATGATAGAGGCTTTTAAAAATATCCAAGGCCAGGAAAATATTTTGGAAAGTATTGGGCTGAGCGAAGAACTCTTATCTCTCGACATGGTCAATTATGTGATCAGGACAAACCAGACCATTAATCTGGAGCAATTTTCCCGATATTTGAATGACACTTATATTAAGCGCTCAAATCCCCAGTCTATTCTAGTTTTACCAGTGACAGCGCAATCTCAATTGATCGCCATAA
The DNA here is from genome assembly GCA_015231885.1 of SAR324 cluster bacterium. Lineage (GTDB taxonomy): Bacteria > SAR324 > SAR324 > SAR324 > NAC60-12. The sequence continues at coordinate 14,155 of JADGAT010000051.1, read as the reverse complement.
TTTATCTGGAGCATTCTAAAATCAAAAACCTCTTTACTCCCAACAAACAGCAGACCATTAAGCTGCTTTCTTCACAGATTGCTATTTCCTTAAACAATGCCAGAGTCTATAATCATTTGGAAGAATTGGTACACGAGAGAACCAAAGAACTGGAAGCGCAAAATGAACAGCTTGCCATTGCCCGCAAAAAAGCTGAAAAAGCAAATGAAACCAAAAATAAATTCTTTTCCATCATATCTCATGATTTGAGAGGGCCCATCGGCAGTCTTTCCGTTATTTTCAACCAAACGATGGAATCTCCAAAGCAAATAGATGAGCAACTCTTTGGTATGATACGAAAGACTACAAAAAATACGCACCAACTCCTGGAAGACTTACTGGTCTGGTCTCGGCAGCAGGAAGGACGAATGGAGTTGCACCCCGTCAACTTCTCTGTTACAGGCATTATTGATGAATGCATCTCCCTGCACAAAGGTCAGGCTCTCCAAAAAAACATCACCATGATTTGGGACAACTCTCCCTCCCAACTTATATACGCTGATCCTGCAATGATTCAAACAGTTATGCGTAATCTGCTGAGCAATGCACTCAAATTCACTCCGGAAGGAGGAAAAATCCGAATTGAAACACAAGTGCTGGAACATATGCTGAAAGTGAGTGTCATTGACTCAGGCGTAGGAATACCTGAAGAAATCTGCAATAAATTTTTTAAACTGGAGGAAAGAGTTGCGTCCTCACCAGGCACCAACCAAGAAACCGGCTCCGGATTAGGACTGATTTTATGCCATGAATTTGTGAATAAAAACCATGGAGAGATTGGAGTGCAAAGCAAGATAGGAGTTGGCAGTCAATTCTGGTTTACCATTCCACTGGCTTCTTCGTCTGACAGCGAGATAGCTGAAGAAACCCAAACGCTCCCACCTGGGATCTTTTCTTTTTTACTGGCTGAAGACAATGCTTTGCATTTACGCTCCAGCATTCATGCCCTTGAGCAGTTAGGAGCTTCCATTCAGGTAGCCGAAGATGGGGAGCAAGCCTTACAAAAAACGGAAAAGATTCCTTTTGATATCATTTTGATGGACATTGACATGCCGAAGCTTAATGGCATTGAAGCAGCAAAAGTCATTCGTAAACAAAATTATCAACATGCAAAAATCATAGCGCTGACTTCATATTCCAGGGAAGAAGTGGATGAAAAATTTGGTCCTACTGATTTTGATGGTTACTTGAATAAACCATTGGATCCAGACAAACTGTTAAAAGTTCTCAGCACCTTAGAATACAAAAGTATCACACAGAATATTGCCTTACCTGTCCATCTTCCAGGAATTAAGATTGCCAAAGGGCTGGAATGTGTTGGTGAAGACCAAGAATTTTATGTGAAACTCTTACAGGAATTTCCTTTAAAATATTCTCATTTGGTGAATGAACTGAAATCCGCCCTCAAACAGGAAGACTTCCTCTCAATTCAGCAAGCGGCCCACACCTTGGCGGGCGTTGCTGGTTCCCTTGGTGCAGAAACACTACACTCGATTTCTAAAACACTGGAAAATGCGGCAAAAACAAAAAAACTAATTGAAAGTAAGAAAATTTTAGAAGACTTTGAAGTGCACTTCACAGAAGTGCTGCAAAGTACACGATCCTTATCCAAGCCCTCTCCGGATTCTCAGAAAAATGTTCCATGTCTCACCACCTATGATAAAGAAAAGGAGGTGGATGCTGATGTTCTCTCTCTGCTTTTCAAGCACTTGAACAGTTTTTTGGATGAAGGCGATCTGGAAGGAGTGACTATCTTAGCAGAAATAGAAAATGAACTGCATGAAACCCCTTATTGTCAGCCATTATCCCAGATAAAGGAACTTTTACATGATTATGAATTTGAGATGGCTCAAAAAATATTGACTAACCTGGCAAGCGAACTGAAGATCGCTCTTGAGGAATAAACAATGGATCAAAATAAACCTAAAATACTGGTTGTTGATGACGAAAGTTTTAATATTGGAGTACTCCACAAAAACCTGGAACAAGATTATAAAATCATTGCAGCGAAAAATGGAGTAGAGGCTGTCAGGCGGGCGACCAAGTATTCTCCAGATTTGATCTTGCTGGATATCATGATGCCGAAAATGGACGGTTATGAAGTCTGTAGACAACTAAAATCCAACGAACAGACACAGGATATCGCCGTTATTTTTTTATCGGCTAAAAACGAATTGGAAGATGAAAAAAAAGGATTGGGCTTAGGTGCAGTGGATTACATAACCAAACCGTTTTCTGTGGATATTGTCAAAGCCCGCATCAAAACTCATCTTGCCCTCAGAACCAAAACTCGGGAACTTGCTGAAAAAAATGAAGAGTTGATCGAGGATTTGAAAACAGCTGCTGCTGTTCAGCGCCATTTGTCTATCAATTCTCCTATTCCTCCCTTTTTGAAAATGGCCATTCGCTACCTTCCCCATTCCCATGTTTCTGGAGACTTGTACAAGCTTTATTCGAACAGTACTGGAGGCTTCAATATCTTTATTGGGGATAGCACCGGACACGGGGTTGCTGCGGCATTAACCACAATCATGGTAGATATTTTATTGAATCAACACAAAAATGAAACGCCTGTCCGGACGATGGAATTCATTAACGAAGTTCTGGAAAAGCAATTACCGAATGATCGTTTTCTATCCGCAGCCCTTGTACAAATTACTCTGAAAGGAAAGATTTATGCTATTACAGCAGGACATCCTCCTTTGATTATTATCCCAGCCAATAGCAATGATCCCGTTTTGCTGTCTTCACAAAGCCCGATACTCGGGACCTTTACTCATTTGGATTTCACGGCAGCTGCAATTCATTATTCATTACAATCTGGAGATCGCGTATTTTTGTATACGGATGGCATCACTGAGAGGTGCGATGGCCAGGGAAATATGTTTAAAAACCGATTGGTCGAATTTTTAAAAAATCAACGGGATCATGATTTGGATTCACTGCTGACTTTGCTCTTAGAACACATCAATGCCTTTGCTGAAGCCCAACCTCCTGACGATGACATGACGCTGGTTGCCTTTGAATATCTGGGGCAACTGGCAAATAATTCGATAATAACTCAGCTTTAAAACGCTGCACGAATTCCTCCCAGTAGCTCGCGTCCTCTCTCTGGAAAATTATTCAAACTATGCAAAGGAGAGTAAGCCTCTGCATCCGTTAAATTACGCACTCCAAAAAAAACTTCTGTTGCATTCATCCTTGGAGGACGGATGAGCACATGAAAATTCAACACCGTGTAGGCAGGTAACGCTTCATCTAATTCAGGATTGACAACCTGTTCACTGCGGTAGGAAATCGATGTATTGGCATTGAACCAATCTTGGTAAGGCAAGTTATAAATCAGGTTCCATATCGTTTGTGGTAATAAATTATTGTCCCACACGGGCTGTCTTTTTCCATCTTGTGTCACTTCAAGGAATGCCCTGGACACATTAATGGTCAGGTAGTGCTGCGGACGAGGTTCGATTCGGAATTCTGCTTCAATCCCGCTTGTTTGCAGATCAAGATTATTTGTTAATGTCTGTTCTTCATCATTTTTATCATCTTGTTCGTTCTCGATATCCGGAGGAAATATAAAATCTCTTACCCAACCATGGTAGATATTGAATTTGAATTTATAAATGCTGGAGATTCCATACTGGTATTGAACTTCGGTCATTTCTATTTTTTCCGAGTCCAGGTCATTCTCAACAATGCTTAATCCACCTTCTGATCGAAAATCAAATTGATCCTGAAACGACGGGGCTCGAAATGCCGTTCCATAAACCATTTTGATCATTTGCTGTTGAGAATATCGATAAACCAAGCCTGCCCTGGGATTGAAGGTATTACCAAAGTCACTGTAATCATCATACCGGGCACCCAAATATACAGAGATTTCTGGATTAACACGATAGTTATCCTGTAGATAAATACCGCGGATATGTCGCTCACGATCTCGGGAAATGGTTGTTTTTACCACACCTTCTGTTCCCGATAAGAAAATTAATCCATTTTCTGCTATTTTTGCATCCACGTTATCAATCAATGAGCTTTCTACTAAAATTTCTTTGGTCGAGGTAATGCCCAACTCAAAAACGTGATCACTGGAGAAACGATGAAGCCATTGTAGATTGATTTCCAAGCGGATGTCATCAGACACTCTTCCACCAAAAATTTGATTCAGGTTGTTGGCTGTAATGTTTTTTGAGGCATCTAGTAATTGTTCAACCTCCAATTTTTCTGCCTGGATACCAGAAAATTTTGAAATGAAACGGGAATGCTGAAAATCCAGTAGAAATGATCCTGCCGAATACTCCCATTCGTAGCCGACACTGGCTAATGTGGAAGTGCCATTGGTTTCTGTCAATTTTTCATCTTCCAGATTGGCCCGCCCAAATGTGACAAAAGGATCTGTCTCGTGTTCATAATGATGAAAATGGAAAAAGGCCTGTTTGTATTGAATATCCAGGGCAATATTTTTAAATTCCCTTCCATCACGAATTCTTTCTGTGTTTCCATCTATCTTTTTTAGCGAATGTTCCTGGCCATCATCATTAGAATAGAAACCATGAAAGGATGCCGTCCAATCTCCTTTTTTATCTCCAATCAAAAGGCTATGGGAAAATCCTTCATGACTATGAACAGAAGTAGTGATTTCTCCCCCTCGCAGATCATCTCCTTTTTTGGTGATAATGTTGACCACTCCCGTAAAAGCGCTTGTGCCGTAACGGGCGGAACCTAAACCACGGATCAGTTCAACGCGTTTGACATTGTGCAGTGGAATCACGCCAAGTGTGTTGGTAATTCCTCCGCTTTGCGAATCGTTCAGGCGCTGTCCATCCAGTAAAAATAAGATATGTTTGGAGCCGCCTAAGACGGTTCCCCTCATCACAAATCCTTCGGCATGGACGGTTTCTCCCGCATTGAATGGTGATGCGTGGCGAAGATGAATGCCAGGCGCCAGGCTCAATGCTTCTCCCAGTGTGCGTGCTCCTGACTGGCGAATTTCATCCTGAGTGATGATGGTGATGATATTGGGTACTTCATCTACCGTCTGTGCCTGCCGGGAGGTGATGGTTACCAACTCTGTACTCAACAAATCTTCGAGTTCCTCATCAAAGAATTGATCCATTTGATGTGCTTCATGGAATTTTTCCCATTTTTTGCTAATGTGCTTTTTCCAATTCTCCCAGGGATGTTTCGTTGAGTGGGGCTCCTCCTGCGTCTTTTTGGCCGGAATGGTATCTTGACCCATCACAGGAATTCCGAATATCAAGATGGACACCAAAAAGCAAAGCCAATAAATGAACTGTTTCATCACATTACCTTCGTATGACTCGAACCAAACGCAAAAAATTAGAATGGAAATCGGCTCCGCTGTTGCGAGCCGTTTCCCCATTGTATATGAACTCAGGGCGGGATCCGCTATTAGCAACCCCAAGAGCGACTCCCTGATGGACATATTCTGAAATTCCAGTCATGGTCAAAATTTTAAGTTGATTGCTGATGTCTAAAATGGATGCAAGGTGGGATGTGCTGCCCGGAGTAATATAATAAATATGTATTTTGGAACCCTCTGTATCCTGCTTGAATTGACGGGTATTTTGAAATTCGATGGGGACGACTGCCAGCTTATACTGGCGTACTTTGGTTTCCACAGTGCCAAACAAAGCAAACACCTCCTGGGCAACTTGCTGAGAATTAGATTGTTGTGAATAAACCAAACCCACTCTCAAAACTTCAGGATCTTTTATACTTTGTGCACGGTTATAAGTGGCAGCTTTGATTAACAGTTTGAACTGTAGCTGAATGGGCAAATCCATTTTTTCTACTGCCCCGCTGTTGCCAGGCCATAACACAATTCCTAACGAAAAAATGATCGGCCAGAAATACCCAATCGTCTTTCTCACTATACCTTGCCTGTTATGACACATGGAGGGCCTTTTCTTCCATGGAAGTTTGACACACTTCACAGAGCACCGTTGAGAGCTCGTACTCTTTCAATAATTCCAGCAAATCAGACTTCACACCATTCAGTACATAGGTTTTCATGGGACGTTTCAGTCCTTTTGGCGTGATAGATGCAGTCTCTTTTGTTTCAATAAATGCTCGAATGTTGGCCCAGGATTGATGGCTGACCTTCACTTGCCCTGGAGGGCAAGAGTTTTCAAGGCGTGATGCAATATTGACAACAGGCCCGATTGCCGTGTAATCCAGGCGGGATTTTGTACCAAAGCTGCCAACTGTACTGAACCCGGTATGCACCCCAATGCGGAGATCTAAAGGGGATTCGATGCCTTGATAAAACCAGGACTTCTGCAAGCCATCCATCGCATTCTGCATTTCCATAGCCATCAAACAGCACCGCAGAGCATCCTCTTGCGGGCCTCGACTTTGTGGTGCTCCAAAAAATACCATCAACCCGTCTCCCATATATTTATCGAGGGTTCCATCATATTTGAGTACAATCTCATTCATGACATTCTGGTATTCACTGAGCATCATAAACAGAGCTTCCGGGTCCAACTGATCGGTTAAGTTGGTAAATCCCTGCAGATCAGAAAAAAATACGGTCAACCTTTCCCGTTTTGGCGCTGTGACTCCCTCTTCCTGATTATGTTCCCAAACACTTTGGACAAACTGTCTGGGCAAATAAGTAGAAAGGAAGTTGTTAATTTTTTGTAAGCTGCGCTCTCTGTCTTTCAGCATTTGATTTTGTTCAATGATCTCATTGGTTTTTTCCTCCAAAGAGATTGCCATCTCCTGGAATGAACCAGCCAACTGTCCCAGTTCATCCCCTGATTTGATTTTTTTAGTCAGTTTTTGAATTTTAAAGTTTCCTGCGGAAATGAATTTTGTACTTTCGGACAAATAGTTGACAGGACGAAAAATAACACGCTGCAAAAAATACATCATGCCCAGAGTGAGGACAAACGCCAATAGAACATTCAGCCCAAAAGCCATGATTCCATCTTCTTTGATCCGTTCATTGAGGCTCTGCAGACTCAACCCCAAATAAAAGGTTCCCAGGGTTTCTTCATGGTCCTGTATTGGAATCGCCACATGAACCTGTTGGTCGGAAAACTTTACAGTGGTTTGCTGGAGCTGCTTTTGTGGTTCAGGAAAGGCAAAGGGATGGTGGTTGATTTTTGCCAAAATATTCCCAGCCGCATCCACAAACATCGCGTATGCCAGGTTAGGATTTTTTTGCAATGCGGACAAGGCCTCTGTCAAGGCTGATCGGTCTTCAAAAACCAGTGCGGGTGTACTGCTAAAAACAATGTATTCCCCAATTGATACAGCCTGCTGAGAAATTCCCTCACGGCTGCGAATGGTTTCTCTGTAAGAAATATACAAACTATTGATCGTTCCTCCACCCCAAACTGCCAGCACCGCAATACAAATGAGCTTAATACGCAGTGAGAGGGTGATGTGGCGTTTCGACATATTTTTCGATTTTGAACTTTGTCCGTGTTATTGTTTTCCAGGCACAATTCAATGTTTTGGGCTGGACTGTCTCGAAAAACAAAAGCATATTAGGATTAGGAAAAAAGGACATTGTAATTGGGCCCAATATATAGCATTTTCGCCTGAAATTTAAGCAGGATCATGCTAGATCCTAACTTTAGTGTCTCTTTTCTGAATACACAACAAAAATTCCTTCAAAATGATAAGAGGATTCATGAATTTTTGCAGCAAGTGTGGACATCCTGTTCAATTAGGGATTCCTCCTGATGATGATCGGGAACGCCATATTTGCCAATCGTGTGGTATGGTGCACTATCAAAACCCCAAACTGATTGTAGGATGTATTATCCATTGGGAGGATAATATTTTACTGTGTAAGCGTGCCATTGAACCGCGATATGGACTGTGGACAACGCCTGCCGGTTTTTTAGAAAATGGAGAATCACTAGAAGAAGGAGCTGTCAGAGAAACGTGGGAAGAGGCCAGAGCTGAAGTAGAGATCTCGCGGATATTTGCGATTTCAAGTCTCCCCCACATTAATCAGATATACGTGCATTTCTTGGCCAAACTGAAACACCTCAATTTTTCACCAGGTCCAGAAAGTGAAGATGTGCAGCTATTTCATAAAGACGAGATCGATTGGGACAGTATTGCATTCAGTGCAGTATCTTTTGCTTTGACAAGTTATGTGCATGATCCTGATTCTCTCCAGGTGTACTGCAATACAATCATTAAAAGACAATGGACTGAATAAACTAAGCACTCAAATATGGTAAAATAATGATAGATGAGTTGAGTACAGAGTTGGATGAAAACTTTATTGAATCACTATCTGCAGAAAATCTTGCCTGGTTTGTTGATGCCATTCGGGGAATGATCCTGGCAGACCGGCATGTTGATCACCATGAAATTGCTTACCTGCGTACTATCCTTGCGTATTTATCTGATAAAGACGAAGCGGAGCGTCTGGTACAGATGATCAAGGACCGGCAAAATGCAGAACTTAGCTATATTGGGACCATTGACCGAGAACAGGCATTCCATATTCTGATCGTACTCTCAAAAATTGCCTTGGCCGATAGTAAATTCACGCAGTCAGAAGCTGATTATTTCAAATATGCCTGCACCCGGTTGGGATTTGATGGGATCTTTACCAAGCAAATGTTGAATTTGGTGCAAAAAAAGATGGAAGTCGAAAATGAGTACAACCGTTTAAAAAATTTATCAATTGCTTCCAAAGATAATTATAAAATGGGCCCGCAGACAGTAATTGAAGCAAAAATGGATGAGCATCAGCATCGTAATTTATTCAATCGAGGTACCAGCAAACAACTCAAATCATCCAATAATTCATTGTTGGGAAAATATGTTCAGTGTTTTGTCTGCAACCAGCCGGATATCCCATTTTGGATACTACGCAGCAAATCCATGAAAACCCAGTCTAATATTTTTGGTGTTACTATCTATACCAAACCCGTGGAAGGAAAAGATCATTGTGATTTCAACCTCATCCAAACAGCTGTATGCCCCAAATGCTATTTTGCAAGCAATGACCTCCATTATTTCAAAAGCGACAGCAATCCAGAAGAAGCCTTCAATGTAGAATATCTCGACAAAAAGTGGGAGCAGACTTTCTCAGAGCGAGAAAAATTATTCAATACCCACGGAGAAACTTTTTTTTCTGAATCACGCCCCCTGGAAGATTCCATTCTTTCTTACGATTTAGCAATTATCACTTACCAGCAATTGTCCTCCATAGAAACCAACAATTTGCACCTGCTCAAAACTGTGGCGCTTTATATGATTCAGTCAGAATTATTCATGACGGCAGGGAAACGCAAGGAGGCAGAAGACAACCTCAAAAAAGTAATCAATTCGATTGAACCGGTTTTTAGTTATTTGGATGGAGAGTACATTATACGTGCTGCTACTTTATTAGCTTTGATCGCCCTGTATTTCAAAGATTACAAAAAAGCAGGAGAGTACATGGGGTTTTTAAAAAACTACTCGCAAAGCAAGCCTCTGGAGACTGGGTCGGCTGAGCACAAAGCGCTGATGATTGCAAATAATCGAGTTGATGCGGCTTACTCGGAACGGGATAAATTTGCCCATGATAAGCTGGAAAGTTTTCATTTTTAAGCAGCCTATTTCGGTATCTCCTTGTATTGTTGTTCTTTTTGATGGTACTCCTCAAAACCAACAACAGATCGCACTTCCTCGAAAGAGATACAGTTGTCTGGCATATTGCCCTGGTTCAGTTGCTGCAATGCCGCCTGCAAAGCCTGAATCGAAGCATTCATTAAGACAAGGGGATATGCCGCCAATTTGTATCCGATTTTCTGCAAAATCTCTGGGGACAGAATAGGAGTTCTCCCTCCTTCCAACATATTTGCCATGGGATAACCCCGTGTCTCACGGCAGAATATTTCCATTTCTTCCACCGTCTCCGGAGCCTCCAAAAATATAATATCAGCACCTATTTCTGCAAATCGTTGACAGCGTACCAGTGCTTCCTCTAAACCATGAGTGGCACGTGCATCCGTCCTGGCAATGATCAAAATATCGTCCTCTGTATTTCTCGTATCAACCGCAGCCTGAATCCGCATAAAGGCTTCCTCACGGGAAACCACCTGTTTTCCTCTGGTGTGACCACAACGCTTCGGATGCTCCTGATCCTCAATCATGACACTGGCAAATCCTGCACGTGCATATCCCTTCACCGTACGCTGAACATTGATGGCATTACCAAATCCTGTATCCCCATCACCACAAACTGGAATAGAAACTGCAGAGCAAATATTCTGTCCCTGAGCAACCAGTTCGGCATAAGAAATCAGCCCGGTATCGGGCAAAGCCAAAAGACTACCCGATACCGCAAAGCCGCTCATGAAAGCCGCTTTGAATTCTGCTCTCTCAATCAATTTTGCAGAAAGCGCATCGTAACAGCCAGGAACCAGAAGAATTTTCTCATCTTCCAGTAAAGAACGGAGCTTATTTGCAGGAGATTCCATCGTTATCCTTCAGTAAAACTTGAATCATGCTGGTTACTCAACACTATATCACGTATGAAAGGAAAAACCCATGCCTCGATTGATCAAATCCCCATCTATTATTGAAGCAGCAGGAAATCAGCCAAAAATCATAGAAGAATTCATTGGAATGGTAAATTCTGAAATGGACTGCATCAGCATTGCCAGAATGAAAAGTCCAGGAGGTTGGAAAGAGCCTGGACAGACACCAGAGTTTGATGAATACACCGTTGTCTTAAAAGGAGTATTAGAGGTCAATACAAAGCAGGAAGTGATCAGAGTTCATGCTGGAGAAGCACTCATTGCCAATAAAGGAGAGTGGGTTCAATACAGTACTCCCGCTGTTGATGGAGCCGAATATATTGCTGTCTGCCTACCGGCTTTTTCCCTGGAAACAGTGCACCGCGACGAGTGACATCCCATGCATGAAATCCAAAGCTCCCGGTTGCTATTGAAAAAAATAGGAAATGAAGACTTTGAATTTTTTCAGTCCTTTCTCTCTGTAATGGAACACACCCGGTTTCTGCCAATGGGAGGACCCTACTCAATGGAGCAGATACAAAAATTTTTTATTGACCGCATCGAACATTGGAAAAGATATCATTTTGGGACCTACATGATTCATTGGCCATCCACCAATCAAAAAATAGGATATTGCGGATTGGAGCATGTGCGGGGTCAAAAGTTCATACAGGTTCTCTATGGATTAATACAATCCCAATGGCAGCAGGGATTTGCCTCGGAAGCAGCATGGAAATGTATCCACCTGGGCTTTCAACAGATAAAACTCCCTATTATCTACGGCGTGACCGCTCCCCAAAATTTTGCTTCTGCGGCCATCCTGAAAAAATTGGGAATGACACCAGACAGCGTTGCTGATTTTTATGGAAAAGAAGCGAATTACTATTCTATTGAGTGGACAACATACTTGGAAAACAGTAAGACCTGGCAGACTTAGATTCTTTTGTGTCAATATTATGAAGGCACTCTTTTAGCAGGAATCAATAAAAACGGAATCACGCTGAAAAACAAGATTAGAAATACTGACATCAGGCCAAAAAGCAGGGAATACTGACTGCCTATAAAACCGGCTAATGCCGGACCGATACTTCCTCCCAGGCAGCAGGCAGCATTACTGACGCTGACTACCCCTCCTTTAAGTTCTTTCATCTGATGAACCGCATGAGAAATTGCCACAGGAATGATAGGCCCGGCTGCCACGCCTCCCAAAAAAATAGCAATGGATATTCCAAATTGCTCTGATAAAAACAGGCACACCAATAAGAAAAACGCTCCAACCACTGTGTATCCTATGATTTGAAGCCTTTCTTCAAATTTGAGACTGATGAAACTGGCAACAATTCTTCCTAAAATCATACCAGCCCAATACAAGCTGGCAGCCAAGGTGGAAAATGCAACAGGCAGCTGTTTTTCTTCTTCCACATAGGCGGCAAAAAACGTCAATGCTCCTTGCTCCGCACTCACATAGCAGACCATGACCAGGAAACATGACAGAAGCACTGGGTGAGAAAACATACGCCGGATGGCGACCCTATCCATGTGCTCTTTTTCCCTCATGTCAGCCAGTATGCAATGTTTCAATGGCAGCAGCAGCAAAAAGGAGAAAATGCCCACCATCCAGAAAGGGATTGACCAGTTATTAAATAAAACCGCAATATCTCTTGCTGCGGCAATGCTCAATGCGGCACCTAACGCAAGAGAAGCATGAAACCAGTTCAAAAGGGATGCTTGTGATTTTTCGAACTGAGACACGATGACATTAGTAAAAAATATCGCGGTTAGACTGATGCCAACGCCTGCAATCACTCGCCCGATAATCAATGATTCGTACAACTGAACACCCGAGATGAGACAACCGCCCCCCATAGAAAACAGGGCGAGCAAGCCAAAAGTTTTCTGTCTCAACTTTCCAAACAACCAGCTTGCCATGATCGCTCCCAGCAAACTTCCTATAAAAAATAAACTCTGTATCAGGCCTGCCTGGCCATGAGAGATCGAGAGGTCTTTGATCATCCATGTTTCCAGTGGACCGATGACGGACAAGTTGGCACCACACAAAAATGCAGCAAACATGGATAGCAGGAGAATGCCTTTGTTGTATTTCAAAAAATCTTTCTTAGCTGTTGATCTAGCAAAATACGCATCTTCAAATAAAGCGGGTTGATAACCGGAAATAAATCCATACCATTGAAGCAGAAGATAAGAATGTGCAAGTGTTAATTCATCAGATTACGTAAATTTCTCTATGTACAAAACCTCTGTTTTGTGTAATCATTTTGTCAGACTGTAGCAATCATCAGAAACATCAATATTCAGGGGGAAGTTCTGAAACTTAAACATCGTATAAAAGAGGATACCTGTATTCTCGATATTGAGGGGCATCTCATAGAGAAGTATTCTCTCCAACTCAGGTTGTATACTATTGAACTAATAAACAGCCATCCTTCCCACACATTCATAATCAACTTGGAAAAGACGGTCAGGCTGGATTCTGCCGGGTTAGAACAGTTCGTACTATTATACAAACACGCTAAAGAAAAGCAGATTGACCTGGCTATTTGCCATTGTAACGAGTTGATCAATGGCGTACTGAAAGCCACTCGCATGGACGAGATCATCCCTGTATATGTTACAGAAAAAGATGCCCTCGCCTCCTTCCAAAATTAGTAAAAATATGTAGATTCATCCATTAATAAAACAGCAAAGCCTGATACGGATAGTAATTTTACCTCATGCCCATATTTGAATCGGATATCCAATTCTACAATTTCATATCAGGTACTCTTGCAAACTCTCTCAAATTATTTGTGACTAATCGGCAACGTCACTAAATTTTCAGAAACCAAGTACAGCCGTCTTTGGCACAAACACGATTCTTTCAAAGAGTATACTGAACGATTTTTTATCTCAATGATTGATCACAACCCCAAATAAAAATTTTAGATCGGATGGGATTGTTCCCAAACTGCTATTATCGGTTTAGGGACAATTTTTTAAACTCAACTTAAAATTAGCGAACGCTCAGTGATGAGTTTAAGTATTTTTATACCACATCGGCTCATAAAATGCATGAACAGGGTCGGTTGAATTGTGTTACACAAGCACAACCTTCTGACACAATTCTGTCTGACCATTGAATAATTGAACACGTTGCATTTAATGCTGTTTTGGGATAGTAGATAAGTACTAGTCCAAAAGTTACTTCCTCTTTCTATTGGTTGTAAGGGGGTGCGTGCTTCACAATCCATAGTGGAATGATATGAGTGTAGGAAAATTAACAGGGCCAAAGAAAGCGGCAATCTTGCTGCTGGCCATGGGAGAAGAAAATGCTGCCGAAGTATTGAAAAATTTGGAGGAAGTGGAAATTCAGCAAATTGGATATTACATGACTCGTTTTACCGATGTTTCTCCGGAAGAGCTGGATCTGGTTTTAGAAGAATTTTACCGCAAATCTGTCATCCAGGATGACGGCGTTGGAGTGAGCGCCAGCGGAGACTTTGTTAAAAATGCATTGATCAAGGCTTTGGGAACCGACAAAGCCCGTGATCTTGTGGACAACTTAAAAGCCCATCAGGAAGAAGGGGCCCTGGATTCCCTTAAATTCATGGATCCCA
>JADGAT010000050.1 GCA_015231885.1 SAR324 cluster bacterium | reverse complement strand
CTTCCAATTGTGCCAAAACTTCTAGCTGAACTATCGTTTTAAAAAGCATAAGTCACCTCCATTTCCAGTTTATTTTCCTAGAAATTCGTTGCCTCAAAGTGAGGTTTAACCGCTATAGCACCACATTACTGTGCTCTTGGTGGAAAAAGTCCTCATGAAACGGTAAACAATCCAGATGAACGGGAAAAAGTGATAGAGATCCTCGATGATATTGAAAAGCAAGAGATGCGAAGGAACACTGGGCTGAGTCAATAACAATATATTGATCGCACACGACAGCAACTTGTGATAGATTAAAGACATTTTAGTGCTGTATGCGCTTCAGGATTCTGAGACACAATAATGAAAAATAGAATTGGTACAAAATCTGTTTTCTACAAAATCAATGGCAAGCCCCCCATGACACCTGCAAAGGCCCCCTGTCTTTCTATTCTAGGAACAGGATCGGATGTAGGAAAAAGTATTATCGTAACAGCACTGTGCCGGATTTTCAAAAACCAGGGAATCCGAGTGGCACCCTTTAAAGCACAGAATATGTCCAATAATTCCTTTGTGACGCCAGAAGGGGATGAAATGGGAAGAGCTCAGGTTGTGCAGGCCGAAGCGTCAGGAATTGATCCTCATTCCGATATGAATCCGGTATTGCTCAAGCCAAATTCAGATATGGGAGCTCAGATTGTACTCCAGGGAAAAGTGATCGGCAGTCAAACGGCAAGAGATTATTACATGCACACCGATGGGCTGTTTCAGAAATCTCTTGAAAGCTTAAACCGCCTGCGAGATGAATACGATCTTATTATTATGGAGGGCGCCGGTTCCTGCGGGGAAGTCAACTTACGAAAAAAAGATTTTGTGAATTTCAAAATGGCACATGCGGCCAATGCTCCTGTTATTTTGGCGGGGGATATCGATAAGGGAGGAATCTTTGCTCAACTGATCGGAACCCTGGCCGTCATTCCGCCTGAAGATCAAAAACGGGTGCATGGTTTCCTGATTAACAAATTCCGTGGGGATTCCTCCCTGTTTCAGGAAGGAATCGAATATATTGAGAAACAAACGCAGCTTCCTGTTTATGGAATGATTCCCTACTATCATGATATCGAGATTGATGCTGAAGATTCTGTGCTTTTAGACAGTTTGATTGATCCCATAGCCATGCCCGACAAAAACACCATCCATGTGGCGGTCATCCGTTTGCCGCATATTTCTAATTTTACCGATTTTCTCTCATTGCAGCGAAATTCGTCGGTCACGGTGCACTATCTTGCGTCTCCCCGAAAACTCGAGGGATACGATGCCGTGATTCTGCCTGGCACAAAAAATGTTCGGTATGATCTTCAGTGGCTGGTAGAAAGTCAATGGAAAAGCATATTACAAACCTACCGCAATCAAAGGGGGCAACTCATTGGTATTTGCGGAGGGTATCAAATGCTGGGGAAACAAGTGAATGACCCTTATGGCGTGGAAGGATCACCAGGAGAAACAAGGGCTCTTGGTTTTCTTGAGCAAGAAACCACCCTGCAGGCGGAAAAAGTGCTTTCCCGAACATCCGGAATCTTCCTGCCCTATCAAAGCAAGGTTGAAGGCTATGAAATCCATATGGGAATCACTCGCAGCACTGGAGAAAAACAAGCTCCTTTGATTCGGATTGAGTCACGCAATAATAAAATCGTAGATGATGTCGATGGGACCTGCAGTCCGGACGGCAAAGTATGGGGAACTTATCTGCATGGATTGTTTGATTCTCCTTATTTTCTAGAAAATTTTCTATCTTCGTTGGCTCCGTCTTATCAAAATCATGAGCAAATCTCCCCATCAGCCTCAGATTTCAAAGACCGCCAATATGATTTACTGGCCCGTCATTTTAAGCAATTTATGAATATGGAGAGCCTTAAAAAAATCATTCATATCTGATTAGGGCATGTGACGCAATGAGCATATCAAGAGGACCTGCATCATCCCATCCGCTCATCATTCGTAGATGGTTGCAACCACTGCGGCAATTATCAAAACAGCCCCCAAATAGCCCGGTATCGTAAAATATTCCCCTAGAAAAATATAAGCAGTACCTGCAGCAACAACGGGTTCCAGGGTGGCAACAAGGGAAGCCCTGCCGGCTTCCAGGTATTTCAATCCTTGATAGTAGCAATAGTTGGCAATAAATGTGGATATCGTTGAAACGGCTAGCAGAGAAGCCCAGGCAGTAGGAGTTTTGTGCACAAATTCAACAAAAGGAAGCATCCCCAAAGCCCCAAGAGGTAGAACGTATAAAAACAGGTTGGCCGACGAATACTTTTTCGTAAAGTACTTTCCCATCGTGTAATAGAGAGAATAACAAAAACCAGAAGACAGCCCCGAAAGAATAGCAATTGCCCCGATCGAACCTGTACTCCCACCTTTTTTTGAGATTAAGAAAACCCCAACAATTACCAGGAGCACCGCCATCAATTTTACCCAGGTCAGTTTTTCTCTGTAAACAAATAAGGCGACAAGTATCACCCAGGCAGGAGCCGTATAAAGAAGTACTGCTGCAAATGCAGTCCCCCCCGTTTTTAACGCCACCAGAAATGAAATATAAAAGAGAGAGACACCAAAAACAGAAAATACCAGAAAGCAGGGGATATCCTTCTTATCAAAACTTGTCTCTTTTTTTATAACAGCATGTACAGCAAAACAGACCCAGGCAAGGCATGCTCTCCAAAATCCGACCTCTATGGGTTTCATCCCTTCTAAAAATGCAAGATTTGAAAAGATTCCAATTAACCCCCAGCAAGAGGCAGCTGATATTATAAAAAAATACCCAGCAGAGATTTTTACTTTCAAAAGCAGTTCATTATGAGTTTGATTTAGTGAGGTGTTCATCTGAACATACCACTGCAAGTTATAATGATCTATAAAGAATGATCAACTTAATCTTGACTAATTCTCAACGAAGGATTCATATTCCTGTGAGCCCAACTTATTAAATAACAAAGACCTGGTCACAAAAGCATATTGCAACAAACTGAAGTCAACATCATTCTGGAGAATCTCTCCTTTAACAATTAAGCTATCATATGGAGTGCATTGAGTAACGAATTTCTAACTGAGAACAGCATGAATTGGGTCATCTGGATCGGAATTGGGTTGTGCTTGACACAATCAGCTATGTTTTCAGGACTCAACCTCGGACTCTTGGGTATCAACCGTGTACGGTTGGAAGCTGAAGCCGAATCTGGTAATTCTTCTGCTATCGTTGTTTTGGAATTACGCCAGGATTTCAACCTGCTGCTCACGACCTTGCTATGGGGAAATGTGAGTGTGAATTGTTTATTGACTATTCTTTCAGACTCAATATTATCGGGAGTGGGCGCTTTCCTTTTTTCTACAGTAGGCATCACATTTTTTGGAGAAATCATTCCTCAGGCCTATTTTTCCAGACATGCTTTACGGGTGGGGGCTTCCCTGGCCCCAGTGGTAAAGATCTACAAGAAGCTCTTATGGCCGGTGGCCAAGCCTTCTGCTAAATTGCTGGATTGGTGGTTGGGCCCGGAGGGGGGGTCATATATCAGGGAAAGCAGTTTCAAGCAAATACTGAAAAAACATGCACATGCCGAAGAATCAGATATTGGAAAATTAGAAGGACTGGGCGCACTTAATTTTTTAAAACTCGATGATCTTAAAATCACTGAGGAGGGAGAAACGGTTCATCCTATGAGCATCATCACTTTGCCAATCCAAGTCGACCTTCCTGTTTTTCCTGAAATCACTAAAAATCCATCGGACTCCTTCTTACAACAAGTGTATGCCTCTAAAAAAAAATGGGTCATTCTCACAGATCCTGACGAAGTCCCTCGGCTGGTTTTAAATGCTGATGCTTTTTTGATAGAAGCCTTGTACGGAACTAGTGATGTGGATCCCTACCGTTATTGCCATCGTCCGATTGTGGTCACCGACTCTTCTACCAAACTGGGGCCGGTCATTCAAAAACTGAAAGTCTACCCTCAACATCCAGAAGACGATGTGATTGATTATGATTTGATTCTTTATTGGAATGAAGAAAAACGAATCATCACAGGAGCTGATTTATTAGGACGACTTTTCCGTGGACTCATTTCCTCAAAATAATTTTTCAGAAAAATTGAGTTTAATATTTCCATGAAAACACGAAAGGCAACAACAGCAGTTTCTTGATTGATTTGACAAATTCAGAAAAATCATACACCCTGTGGATTGAGATCATTAAATGACGCAATGCCAAGGCCTTAAAAGGATTGATCACGTGTTGCCTACTTTTGAGACAAAGTATGAAAGGAGTGTTATGCAAATCAAAAAAAATTCTGTTGTTTCTATCGATTACAACTTGACCAATAGTGAAGGTACCTTGATGGATTCTTCAGATAACCATGGACCTTTGTGTTACATCCATGGAATTGGCAACCTGGTCGAAGGCTTGGAGAAAGAACTGGATGGAAAATCGGTTGGAGATTCCCTCCAAGTATCGGTTTCACCCGAAGAAGGTTACGGTGTTAGAGATGACAACTTGAAGCAAGTGGTGGAAAAGGAGATGTTTCAAGATGCACCCGCTTTGGAGGTGGGAATGCAGTTTCAAGCACAAACCAATGAGGGAATGCAGATTTTTGCAGTCACCCATATTGAAGGGGATGATGTGACCATTGATGGCAATCATCCGCTTGCTGGAGAAACCTTGAACTTTGATGTAAAGATTCTTGAGATTCGAGATGCCTCGGATGAGGAATTACAACATGGTCACGTCCATGGACCTGGGGGGATTCATCATCACTGACCTCTTTGAAAAATTCCCAAATACCCGATTTTTACTGAATTGAGATATTTATTAAGTACGATCCATGACTCTGGATGCCATCCAAAAATTGCTGTTGATTCAGTCTTTGGAGATTTGTGATTCATCAGGATTGCTCTTATCTTCGGAAAATCGTCGTCAAGCAACACTGCAATCCGGAATTCAGCCTGAAGAGTCCAAACTGAAAAGGCTGGAAAGCTCTCAAATAGAGTTCCTTCACCAGCGTGCTAATAGGCTTCATGCATTCCTTTCCAATGAGTCTTTGTTCAAAACGATATCCCTCCCCCCTGCTGTTCCCAGGGCAAAAGGCTTGGGAATCCTGATTATTGTCATCGCTTTTATTCTTGGATTGTTTTCAAATCAACTGGGCAACGATCAGTTCATCAATCTGGTGGCATTCCCATTACTGGGACTGTACTTATGGAACCTGATAATCTATGTGCTTTTCCTGGGAAAGTGGTTGCGGCATAAGCTGCACCCCATGCCAGAAAATCACTATTTTTTTGGACTGCTGCCACACCTCCTGTATCAAGTTCATCAACTGTTTCAACATCGAAAATTGAGGCATCCGCACCTCACTCCTGTTGAAAACAAGGAACAACTTGCCTTTCAAATACGATCCCACTTTCTCATGAAATGGATCAAATTGACCGCCCCCATTCAATTGTGCCAAATCACGTTCCTGCTGCATTTGGGAGCATCCGTCATGGCAATGGGAGTGATTGGAGGCATGTATTTCAATGGGATTAGTTTTGAATATAAGGCGAGTTGGCAAAGCACATTTTTGACTCCTGCCGCATTACAGCAAGGATTAGAAATCCTGTTAGGACCAGCCTCGATGCTGAGTAACATAGGAATTCCTCCCGGACAACCACTTGAGGCATTACGCAGGCCTGATGCTACGGGAGAAAATGCAGCCCTATGGATTCATCTTTTTACCATTACCACGTTTTTATATATTGTTTTACCACGCATACTCCTGTCTAGTTTTTCCTATCAGCAGCTTCGCTCCATCCAAAATTCGGTACAGCTTCCTGAGGACATTCTTCCCTATTATCAGGAAACGGCACTTCAGTTGAAGGATTCCCAATCCATTGTAGTCATTCCCTATGCCATACCATTAGAAATCAACAACCGGGAGTTGCTTAGAAAATTACTATGCCGACTTTGGGCGAGAGCAGCAAAGACAGAATTTCAAGATCCGATTCCGTACGGAGAAGAAACCAGTTTTTTTGAACTGTCTGCCAATCCTTCCTCTCATGTGGTATTGCTTCTCGATTTTAATGCCACTCCAGAAAAAGACGCTCATGGTAGAGTCGTACAAGAAATAAAACAACAACTCATGGAATCGTCTGCAGACAACCCGTTTTTAATTTTGCTGGACTGCCACCGTTTTGAAAAAATCAGGGAGCTTCCAGAATTTGAAAAACGTTTTCAAGAACGGAAAAATGCCTGGGAGACCATGTTTTGTGATATGAACCTGCCATGTTTTATTTTTGACAATATTCATACAACAGATATGAATGAACATCTGAAACAAGCCAGGAACGCTGTTTGGACCAACTCTCGTTAGCAGTACGGCTTGTTGAAGTCAATCCAGAAGTAACTCTTCTATGCAAATAAATTTTAGTTTAATCTCTCATACCAATGTTGGAAAAACAACTCTTGCCCGAACCTTACTGCGTCAAGAAGTGGGCGATGTACTCGACCGTGAGCATGTGACCCATCAGTGTGAATCCTACACCATGTTTGAAATTCAAGAAGATCGCCTGGTTCTATGGGATACTCCTGGATTCGGATTCATCCAATCCCAATTCGTCGAAGAATTGCATACGACAGAATCCCCCATTGAAAACTTTTTAACAAAAACAGCAACGGCAAAAACTGAATCGACTTTGTGGAGCAGCCAGCTCGCAGTAAAAAATATCAGGGAAACGGCTGATATCGTCTTATACCTGGTGGATGCCAAAAGTGATCCGGAATGGCTTCCCTATTTGCCAGTAGAAATGAAAATTTTAGGATGGATCAACAAACCCACTGTCATCTTGTTGAACCAGACAGGTACTCCCAGGGCAAGCGAAGATGATACGGTAGAACGTGAAAAATGGTATGAACCACTCAAAAATTACTCTTTCATTAAAACCATCTTAAGTCTCGATGCCTTTACACGTTGCTGGGTTCAGGAAGGAGAGTTGTTCAATACCATTGGTCCGTTACTTCCTCTGGAACAGCAAACCACCTACGATCGTTTAAAATCTGCCTGGAAAGAAGAAAACTTTCAGGTATTCCGTTCCTCTATTAAGGAATTAGCCCGTCATCTGACTGAATCCATTTATGACTCCACGACGGTTTCAGATGAATCCCTGTTCGAAAAAGTAGGGCTTGTCCCAGGAGAACGTCAAAAAGAGTTGAAACACGCACACCGGGAAATGTCAGAGAGGCTCGCCCAACGCGTAATTGAAACAACAAACAACCTCATCCACCTTCATCAACTGGAAGGACAATCGGCAAAAAAAACACAATCACTCACCCAAAACAATTTGAGGGTTCCTGAACATGTGAACGAATCCATCTGGATTGCTTTTGGAGGAGCGGCAACGGGTGCGGCGACTGGGCTGATTGCTGATATTCTTGCGGGAGGGTTATCTTTTTTTGGAGGAGCCCTGCTTGGTGCAATTGGAGGAGGAACCGGAACCTATCTTCTGGCCAAAAGCTACAACCTGATTCAAGGAAACAACAATGCCGTGCGATGGACAAGAAATCATTTTTTGGAGCAAGTCCAACTGGCAATGTTGAGCTATTTAGCTGTCGCTCACTACGGACGA
This sequence comes from SAR324 cluster bacterium, assembly GCA_015231885.1. Lineage (GTDB taxonomy): Bacteria > SAR324 > SAR324 > SAR324 > NAC60-12. The sequence goes on along the minus strand of JADGAT010000050.1, from coordinate 29,008 downwards.
GGACGAGGCGAATGGAAAGACTCCGAAAGCTCACAGCACTGGAAAAATACCATTCAGCAGATACTGAGTCAGTACCAGGGTCAATTTGAGCAGTTATGGGAACACGGGGATGATGAGTATGCTTCCAAACAACAAACTGCGACCAAATTGAACGATCTTTTAAAACTGTGCACCACCCTTACTTTACAAAAACTTTATCCTGAAGTTGTGATTTTTTAAGTTATTCCTGATAAAATATTTTGTTCGCGTGTTTCATACAGGAATGCTGCCTTGGCCGCGGTTAATCGTATCACGGCCGTAAGCATTTTCTCTACAAATTGGAGTTCACCACTAACGGTGACGATCTCTGGGTCGACGATCAGTCCTGGGTCGTGACTCATTGACTTTCAGATTACGGCCCATGAAATCTTGTTGATCCAACGCATTGATGGCTTCAGTTGCTTCACTGTTTTCAGGCATTTCAACAAATCCAAATCCTTTGGATTTACCTGAAAATTTATCCATTATTATATGTGCAGACTCCACTGTTCCATATTGCCCAAACAGTTCTTGCAGCTGCTGATCAGTTGCTTTGTAAGTTAAATTTCCTACATAGATGTTCATTGATATCTCCTAATTAAGTGTCATGTATTTCTGAAACCGACCTTTGCATCATGACACATTATGCGAATTTCGGTGTAGTGATTTTTTTTCACATGGCAATTTAGTAATAAAAATACTTGTCACTTGCAAGCAATAGTTCAAGGAGGTTGCCATTCTTCAATGTCCCGCTGTAAATGAAATGGCCGAATACACTCCGTATAATCATCATAACGATAACTATAATGGCCTATTTTTCGGATTGCTTTACGATAGTATTCAATATCCGATTTGCAATCATGGTAATAATTTTTCAAAATAGAATCACATCCCTGCAAAATAATCAACAAAGGAATGAGCATACCCGTGATTCTATAAAGTCTATGGCCTGGCATTATTTTTTTGATACAAACGATTTACATGAAATTGAATCCGTTCCATCAAATAATTCACTTCCTCTTGTATGGTGTTCCATCCCATACTGATGCGCAAACATGATTTTGCTTTTTTACGGTCCAGTCCCATGGCCAGTAGGACATGACTGGCTTCAATGGCTCCAGAAGAACAGGCTGCACCTGTAGAAACAGCAATATTATCTAAATCCAGAGAAATCAGCAAACTTTCTGCACTCACCCCCTCAAATCCAACATTCAGGGTACTGGGTAAACAGGAGTCCACTTGACCATTGATAAAAAACCCATTTGTTGTTTCCAACTGATTAATAATCTGTTTTTTGAATGATTGCAAACGTGTGCTAACAGCCGCCTGCTGATTTATTGTCCATTGTAAACTTTCTGCAAAATCATGGATAAGCATCACATTTTCTGTTCCAGCACGGCGCCCACGTTCTTGTTTTCCTCCTGTAATCAAACCCTCCAGGGAGGCCCCCTGCTTCACATACAACAATCCAATTCCCTTAGGGCCTCCCCATTTATGAGCAGTCGCTGTGGCATAATGAACCCCCCATTCAGCCCAGCTGATGGGAATTTTCCCTACCCCCTGCACACTGTCGGTATGCAGAGGAATTTCGTGCGCCTGAGCAATGGAGGACAATTGTTCCATGGGTTGGATAACACCTGTTTCATTATTCACCGTCATCAATGAGATTAAGCAGGTATCCGGTCGAATCGCCTCTAGCAGAATTTCAGGATCAATCACTCCATTTTCAGTCACAGGTAGATACGTCACCTCGATTTGCGGAAGCTGTTCCAATACCCGGCAGGTTTCTAAAATGGAAGGATGTTCAATTTGTGAAGTAATCACATGCTGCGGGGAGATCTGTAATGCCAGTTGGCGTAAAATGGTATTGTTTCCTTCGGTTCCACCACTGGTAAATAAAATTTCTTGTGGACTCACGCCCAGCAGCTGAGCAATACGAAGACGCGATGATTCCAGCAGATCTTTTGCTTCCCGGCCACACTGATGAGGACTGGAAGGATTGCCAAAACACCTGTCAACAATATCCATGTTTAAGCGATGTGTCTGTGGAAGAGGAACAGCAGTCGCATTGTAATCAAAGTAAACCACTTTGTCCGAAGAAAACATTTTTTTGGATCACAGACTCAGATTGTTTTGGATTTGCTCTAACGTTTCTAATGCTCCCATTGGTAAAGAAATCGTTCCTGGAGGACCTTCTGATTCACGTGGATTGATCCGAATTAGGGTTCCCTGAAGTGCTCTAACAGTGGATTCACAATGATGGCGGACAGTCGGTACCGATTTCCCTGCACCAAATTCGATAACCACTAACGATTTTCTGCTCAGTTTTTCCAGCCAGGCGGAATACTGATTTTGTTGTTCAGATGCCCGATCACTGTTCCAGTGCCAGTCCCCAAACATCAGAATATTGGGACGTGCCAGCTTCCAGCAAGTAGGGCAGCGAGGCAGGGCAGATGAGGCCATCAGCGTGGTTTCATCAACATCCAGGTTAGCATCCATGCTGCTCCAAATCGCATTACAGCATGGTCCGCTGCATTGCAGATGATGGATAGAGCCATGGCATTCATAAACATTCGAATCAGGAAATCCGGCTTTTTGAAATTGTCCATCCACGTTAGAGGTAAAGACAAAAACACCACCACTTTTCTGCTCTCCCCAATTTTTTAACATTGTATATCCCATGTGAGGCTCTGTTGCACGATAAAGGTTGAGGCGATGCCCATAAAATCCCCATGCCAGTTGGGGATCATGCTCAAACCAGGCAGGGTTTGCCATTTCTTCAAAAGAATACCCCAATTTTTTAAAAACAGGATATGCCCTCCAAAATCCTTCCTTCCCCCTAAAGTCAGGCAATCCTGAATCCACTCCCATTCCAGCACCCGCACCAATTAAGATGGCATCAGCATTTGATATTGCTTCGGATGCTTCATGAATGGATTGTTCTATATCTGTGTTCATATTACCCTCATTTTTGCCTTGTTGATTAATGATCACTCTAGAATAATAGCTGTTTTCAGGAAAATTACCAAGCCCTCTCGTCAGCAAAATATTTCATGTATCGTCCCAATGTTTGTATTGTCATTACGAATGAGCAGCAAGACAAGGTTTTGATGTTCCATCGCATTGGAGTAAAAAAAGAAGGATGGCAATTTCCTCAGGGAGGTGTCGACTCTGGAGAAACTGAAAAAGAAGCCTTCTATCGTGAATTAAAAGAAGAAATTGGGACAAATGATGTAACGGTTCTCAAGGTTTCAAAAAAACGGGTTCACTATAAATTTCCTGAGTGGGTGTTTGAAAACTGGAAGCAGGAAAACAAAAAGAAACTAAAGTACAAAGGGCAAAAACAACGCTGGTACCTTGTCCTTCTCAACCAGGGGACACCTTCTATTTCTTTTGAAGAACATCCCGCAGAATTTGATGCCTTTGAATGGGTTCCTGTAGAAAAGGCTGTCGAACGGATCATTGCTTTCAAACAAGAAGCCTATGCCAAAGGTCTCCAGCTGCTTGGAATGAAACATTAACGGATATTGAAACGATCCAGAATTTCATTGGCTAACCGAATATAAGCAGTCGATCCAACAGACGAGATACTCTTGTTAATGACTGATTTTCCTACAGCACTGGACTCTATGATTTCACCACATCGGGGAATAATGGTTTGAAACACCGAACCTTGCAAGTAGTGATAGACTTGCTGAGAAATGACCCGATGTACCTCGATTTGTCGATCGTACATGGTCAATAGAATTCCAGCAATGCGCAGATGAGAGTCAATTTTAGTCTGTAGTTCTTTGAAGGTTCGTAAGAATCGTTTCAACGATTGCATGGCCAGAGCTTCACATTGGAGTGGAATGATTACCAGGTCAGAGGCTACCAGAGCGTTGACAGTAAGTGATCCCATGGAAGGGGGACAATCAATGATAACAAAATCATACTTACCTTCGACTTCCGACTGCAGCCATTGTTTGAGATAAAAAAGGTCGGCAGCCACTTGGATCACCTCGTACTCATCTGCCATCAATGAAATATTTGACATAATAAAATCTAAATTTTCATGGCGTGTTTTTGTACAAAGCTCATCCAGTGGTGTGCTGGGATCACAATACAGCTCCCGGGTGCCGTATGAGCTTGCAGTCTTGATTCCAAATGATGCACTAACAGAATCTTGTGGATCCAGGTCAATCATGAGGACACGATAGCCGCCAACAGCAAAAGCTGTTGATAAATTGATCGCCGATGTGGTTTTACCAACTCCACCTTTTTGACTTGCAAATGAGATCACTGTCGTCATACGAAACCTTTCTTCAACTCGTAATTCATCACATCATATCAATACGCTAAGCGAATTATGAATGCCAACATAAGAATTCAATTCTTCTTTAATCTACACAATTGCAACTATAGAAGCGAGACTTTTTAAACATTTTCAATTTCCAGTAATTTACTATGTCAATAAAATTATACAATTCCCTTTCTCAATCTAAAGAAGAATTCATGCCTGTTCATCCCAAGCATGTTTCTCTTTACGTGTGTGGTCCCACCGTTTACAGCGAGCCACATCTGGGACATGCCAAAACATACATCAGCTTTGATATCATTCTGCGTTATTTTCAGTTCTGTGATTACAAAACCTTTTATGTCCAAAATATAACCGATGTGGGGCATTTAGTGGACGATCTGGACGAAGGGGAGGACAAGATTCTCAAAAAAGCCCGTGAGGCCAATCAGGAACCCATGGCAATTGCCGAATATTACGCACGCAACTACTTGGACCTCATGGATGAACTGGGCCTGAAGCGGCCCGACATCACACCTCGCGCAACAGGTCATATTCCAGAGCAACTGGATGCCATTAAGAAGCTGGTAGAAAAAGGATATGCTTATGAAGTCAATGGATCCATTTATTTTGATGTATCGCAGTATCCGGGTTATGGCAAACTGTCCAATCGCACTCCTGAAGACATGATGAGCGGCACCCGTGTGGAGACCCGTTCTGAAAAACGCAACCCCAATGATTTTGCTTTATGGAAATATGCAGAACCAGAGCACCTGATGCGTTGGGAAGATCCCTGGAGAGGTCAGGGCTACCCTGGATGGCACACTGAATGCGTCGTAATGAGTACTAAATATTTAGGAGATTCCTTTGATATTCATGGAGGAGGAATGGACCTCAAATTTCCTCACCACGATTGTGAAATTGCCCAAGCTCATTGTTTGGAACAGGCATTTGCGAAATACTGGATGCACAGCAACATGCTCACCATCAATGGTCAAAAAATGGCTAAATCACTGGGAAATTTTATAACATTGAGAAATGCCTGTGATCAATATGGGCCACTGGCCGTGCGCTACTTCATTGCAGCCAGCCACTATCGTTCCGTAGTAGATTACAGTGAAGCAGCTTTACATTCGGCAAAATCGGCACTCCAGCGGCTTCATCAGGTTACCAGGAACTTACGACAAAAATTACCAGAAAACCCCAAGCCCAAGCATCAGCATTTTCAGAAGTTCCAAGAACACTTTTATCAGGCAATGGATGATGACTTTTCCACTCCACAAGCCCTGGCAGTCCTATTTGACTTAACCAAAGAAGCCAATACATTATTGAGTGAAAAAGAACCCAACCTGGATGCTGTCGTGGATGCAGAGTATTTATTTTCTACGATGGGAGGAAGCATCCTGGGGTTGATTCCAGAAACGCTTGAAGAAGAAACAAAGGCTGGTGAACATCTGGATCAAGTCATGCAACTGGTCATCGACCTCAGAAAACGATTTCGTAACAATAAAGATTATGAATCTTCAGATTATATCAGGGACAGCCTCCATGAAATAGGCATTCAGCTCAAAGACGGCAAAGAGGAAACTTTCTGGCACTGGACAAACAAATAGGCACGGCAGCAACCAGATTAGGGAGTTTCTCTATAATCTAATGTTTCGTACGCAGCAAGCAATGGTTCCAGCGTCATTAATGTTTCAACCGTACTCTCAAGACATTGTTTTCGTCGCACCAGTTCTCTTCTGACAGGCGGAAAGATTGATTCATTTTTAAGCTCATGCTCAATTCCTTTGATGCTGATTTTAATTGCTTTAACTTGCTCCTCAATTGGTATCATGTTCCTCTAAAGTTTATATTACGTAAAAGGTGACAATTTGAACAAAGTTGGAGGTGATCCGTCATTTCGTAATGTCATCCAGAAAAATAATGGAACGATGTCGTCTTTCTGCTTTTTGTGACCTGGGGGGCAATATTGAATAAAGCAATCACTTCGGTTCTTATTTTGGGTTTGACATTCCAGACAATCAAATCAGCCATTTCCAAACTCTGAAACAGTCCCAGCCCTGCCCCGCCTTTGTCCTGCTGCAATGCTCCCCAACGTCCTTCATAGCAGCTCTCCAGGTAATCCAATATGACATCTCGACTGAATGCCCCAAAAGGATCTTCCACAGAAATACCAACCAGCAGCCCATCGCAGGCATATCGGAAAATGCCTTGTTCTTCTGGCTTCAACTCCACCATATCACTACGGGACAGATGATTATAAATTGATTTACCTTCGGTGTTGGTTGGTGCATCGTAGATAGCATTCAGCAACAGCTCTTCTGCCACAGCAGAACATTGATCCAATAATTTCTTACGAACTCCCAGCCTGCTCAAATCCACTTCCATGCGTTCTATAAGGCCAGCCCGGATTGTACTGTTGACAATAGGAAATTGATACACCTCCACACCCCAGTTTAAATATTTTTCTAATCCAAACAAATCCTTGTTGAGTAATTTACTGACAGTGGTCAACATATTTTTCAGGGTGAAGGTCCGATCTTCGTCATTACGGGAAACAATGTTTGATAGAAAAGGATACTTTCGTAAGGTGGAAAGATAGGCAGGCGCATCTTCAGAAGTTATGAATACAAAATGACTGTCAGGATATTGGGCTCTGCCCTGATCAACCAGAGCAATCAGGTCAGCATTGGCACAAATGATGTCGTATTTTTGTTTATTGATGAGGCGTTCTCCTTCTTCCAGGTTGGATGCTATGTCGATAGCCACTCCAGTTCCTCCCAGAGCCAGTTTTGCGAGAATTTGCTGTTTTTTATCGTTTTCCGCTAACAAAATTCTTTTATTTTTAATCACTTGTTCTGATACGTAGAGTGATGTCACCGGTCGCAGTGCTTCTTCAATTTGATGAGCTTTTCGATAAATTTCACGGAGGGCTTCCTGATCTTGCTCAGTGGCACCTTGAATTCCTTGATCCAGGAGAGTGGTGACCGATTTGAGATCTTTTTCGTATATGTCATTCAAATGCCTCAGCAGCTTTTCTTTGTTTTGATTCAATTCTGCCAGTTTCCGATTACTTGCTGTCAGCAGTACATTTTGATCTTCCAGTTCAAATAACTCTAATGCGCGTTTGACGGTCACCCGCAATTCCTCACGATCAAAAGGTTTGCGAATGAATTTATAAACCTGTCCCTTATTGATGGCATCAATGATGGCATCGATATCAGAAAAGCCGCTCAATATGATGCGAATGGTTTTAGGAATGATTGGTATCGTTTTTTCTAAAAACTCCACGCCTGTGAGTTCAGGCATCCGCTGATCGCTGATGATCACACGGATTTTTTCAGGATTATCTTCTGACTGAACAATAGTCAGTGCCTCTTTCCCGTTCGCTGCCGTGATAATGCAGTAATCTTCTTCTAAAGCACCTTTGAGATTGACCAGGTTATTTTCCTCGTCATCAACGACCAAAATGGTCGGCTGGTTCGAAAGATCCTTTACAACAGAGGTCTGTTTCAACTTGTCTGTGTTAAAAAAAACCATGGTTTATCCAGGGAAAGGTTTGCTTGCATTGGCTTTCTCCATCTCAGAAGGAAGAGGGAGAAAGATGGTGAATGTAGAGCCTTGCCCAATAATAGAGTCCACTTCGATTTTTCCTTGATGCTTTTCAATAATCCCGTAGGAAATGGACATTCCCAAGCCCGTCCCTTCACCTATCGATTTTGTCGTAAAGAAGGGCTCAAACACTTTTTTCCGGACTTCTTCTGACATGCCGCAGCCTGTATCCTGGATAGCGATGATCAATTGATTGTCCTCGATGAAAGTACGGCATAACATGATACCTTTTTCATGGTTCCCGGATTGCACCTGCTTTGATCGGATTGCCTGACAACCATTAGCCATTACATTCATAAAGACCTGGTTGAGTTGGGTAGGCCAACATTCCATTTCAGGGTTGGCCTGAAAATCACACTGGAAATCAACATAATGTTTATATTCAGTTTGAATCAAGCGTATGGTTGATTCGATACCGTCCACAATAAACACTCTGTTTTTTTCGGCATCCTCCAGCCGAGAAAAGGTACGCAGGTCCCCTACGATTGCCTTGATACGCCGACTGCCATTGATAATGGTTTCAGAAAATTGAAATAATCGATCAAACCGTTTATTAAAAATTTTTTTAAGTTCTTCGCTGGCTTCATCATCAGCAATCTCGAATATGTACTCTTTGAGTTGGTTGAGATGGGTTTCTATATTTTGAGAACCAATCAGTATGAAGTGAACCGGGTTATTGATTTCGTGGGCGACTCCAGCGACTAATGTTCCAACAGCGGCCATTTTTTCAGAGTGAACCAGTTGATCTTGAGTATTTTTCAACTGAGTGTGCTGCTCTTTAAGCTGTTCAAGAGCTTGCTTTAAGTCCTGCGTACGTTCTTTTACCTTGTTTTCTAAGTTAAGCGTCATTTCATTTATTTGCGACTTTGCTGCTTTGAGTCTCTGGATCATGGATTGGAATGCTTCTTCAAGGATTTTCAGTTCACTGCGCCCCTTGCTTTTCACTTTGATTTCAATGCCATCCAAACGGTCCAAACTGATTTGTTCTGCAGCCCTGGTCAGTGTTTCCAGCGGACGTCCGACAATGACCCGCACAAAAAACAGAAAAATCAACCACAAGGCCGCCGTTTTGATAACAGCATTGATGATAATCAAGAAAACCCCATACTGAACCCTTTCAATAATAACATGTTCTCTTGAGTAGATGGTTCCATAACCCACTTCACTGGTAATATTTTCAGCGTCCGTATGGTATATCGGAAAATCGTAGCCAAATACCCCCGTAAAAAAAGCAGAGGTTTTTTGGGCATTTTCATTGCCGTCTACAAACTTTAATGTTCCGTCCTCATCCTTGATAATACCTTTGGCAGCGACCTCTTCTCCCTGGTCATTCATAATTTTCACCCCGGAAATGCTGTCAATTTTCTGCATTCCAAAAATAGTCGATTCGACCCCCGATTTATTAAATTTCCACAAAGCTTCCCCCAATCCGGGTTCAAAGGCCTGCGCCAGTTTTTTCACTTCTTCCTGAACCTCGCCCTTAGTATGAAGATATTCATTGACTACATGGACAACTGTGACCACAACGGCGAAGCTGAAATAAACACCAAATACAAACTTTAAGAGCCGAGTGGCGATCGAATGCCTTATATCCACTTTTGGGTGTTCCATCACCGCATGTTCAAGCGTTTGATTGGGTTCTATTGACATTTACACTCCATGAAAAAAATCTTTTCCCACCCCAAGTGAAATATGAGGCCATAGCATACTCATCTTTAAATCATCATTTCATACCAGATGCAAGATGCTTCGTTTTTTCAAGACATTCTAGCACCTGTTCGCAGGATTTCAAACTAGATTCTCTTTTATCGTGAATTGGCATTGATTCTATTGAAAACGTCTGGTAAAACTCTTGTAAAACACAAACGGGAATAACACATCAATGAGTGGGGGAATGTGCGAATACAAACCTGGAAGTATCTTATTTTATCCACACTTTGTTCCTTCTTTTTTGCCGGGACAGCCCAATCCAACGACACCATTTCCGTATTTGCGCCATCCTCCATTTGGGCACAGGCAAAGGGTTCCACTCTGGAAGGCCCCGTCATTGACCTGGCATCAAAAATATTTTCTGAAATCGGCTTAAAGACTGAACCTAAGGCCTTGCCTTGGCCGCGTGCTATCCATTATATTGAATCGGGAGAACTGGATGTGATTCTTACCATTTTTCACACAGAGGCACGAACCAAAATCATGGAGTTTTCCATACCTTATGTGGCAGTACCCACCGTCGTTTTTGTTGCCAAAGGAAAACTATTTCCTTTTGAAACATTAACGGATTTAGTCGGATTGAACGGGCTGACCATCATTGGATCCAGTATCAGCAAAGAACTCCATCAATTCACTCCTAAGCTCAACCTGATTCCAGTGCTTGAAGAAGAACAAATGATCCAGATGTTGGATAGAGGACGTGCCGATTACGCAGTGAGCCCTAAATATATTTTTATGATCAAAGCAATTCAGCTTGGATATAAAGACAAAGTGGAAGCCTTGCCCACCCCCATCGATTCAACACCGCTTCGGTTTGCATTCTCTAAAAAGTCACCTTTTTTAAAATTTCTTCCTCAAGTCAATGAGAGAATCCAGCAGTATCAACAGGACGGCACTATCAACAAGATGGTTGATCAAGCAATCGATCAGGCGGCGAGCCAATAACAGCAGCCTCCCTCTCATTCCTTAAGGAATGCTCAAACAGTAACTTGGCAAATCTACTTGTCTTTTCAGCGATCTTCTGCGTTGCTTTACCGGTGACATAGCAAGCTATGCGCCCGATAAAACGCCTTGAATCTCGATGGAAATCCTTCGTAACTTTCGTATGTCATCATTTTCGTCTTCCTAAAGCTGAAACTGCATCTCATACAGCTGGAGGTAACGCCCCTTTGCTGCCAGTAATTCATCATGAGTCCCCATTTCTAGCAAATGACCATTTTCCAGGACACAAATGCGATTCGCATTGCGGATCGTAGAAAGACGATGGGCAATCACGAAAGTGGTACGATTTTGCATCAAACGCTCAATGGCCTGCTGTACCTCAATCTCGGATTCGTTGTCCAGGGCAGAAGTGGCCTCATCAAGAATCAAGATGGGAGCGTCTTTGAGTAATGCTCGGGCAATAGCCAGACGCTGGCGCTGTCCACCAGACAGTTTGACTCCTTTCTCTCCGATCACCGTGTCATACCCTTGGGGTTGAGCCTGGATAAAATCATGAGCATTGGCCGCTTTAGCGGCCTCAAGCATTTCCGATTCGGGGCATTCAGGGTGACCGTATGTGATATTATTGGCAATGGTATCATTGAAGAGGATGGTTTCCTGCGTCACAATGGCCATCAAGTTGCGAAGTGACGGAATTTTCAAGTCCCGGATGTCATGACCGTCAATACACAACTCCCCTTTGGTGATATCATAAAAACGGGGAATGAGATTGACCAGAGTGGTTTTTCCAGCACCGCTGCTTCCGACAAATGCAATGGCTTCTCCTTTGTTGACTGTCAGAAACAGATCCTTGATTGTCGGTTCCTCCATTCCTTCATAAAAAAACTCTTCAATACGGATTTCAATTTTTGCATGGAACGCGTCAATCGCAATAGCATCTTCTTTTTCAGTAATTTCAGGATCTGTGTCCAACACAACAAAAACTCGTTGGAGAGAAGCCAACCCTTCCTGCAGTTTCAAATTGAAACCATTGAGGCTCTTGACCGGATCATTCAACATGAAAAAGCTGAGAAAAAATGATCCCATGTCCCCAATCGTGATCACTCCTTCGCGGATGAGATAACCTCCATAAACCATGATGGAGGCCCCTGCCAGTGCACCAATCAATTCAATGAACGGAGACGAAATGGCCGTAATAAAAATGGTCCGCATGTAATTACGGTACAAGTGTTCATTGACTTTTTCAAAACGCGCAACCTCATAACGTTCCATGCTGAATGCTTTCACAATGCGCATGCCTGTCATATTTTCCAACAGTTCGCTGGAAAGCTCTCCGAAACTCATTTGACGTTCCTGCACCGCCCGTTTGTTGAGCTTACCAAACACTTGAATACAGACCAATGCCACCGGAATGATCACCAGTGTCAGCAGCGCCAACTGCCAACTTCGATAAATCATGATGCCCAGAAAAAAGAACACCGAGGGAATATCCTTAAACGGACCCGTAATGCCGACATTCAAGGCTGCTTGCAAAATCTGTAAATCGTTGGTGAATCTGGCCATCAAATCGCCAGTTTTTTGTTTTGCGAAAAAGGAAAGAGAGAGGTTTTGCAGATGTTCAAAGAGCTGGGACCGTAAACGTAACAGAATTTTCTGGACCATAAACCCCATCGTGTACCCCTGCCCAAAAGCAAAAAAACCTTTGAGACCAAAAACAACGACAATTCCCCCTCCCACATAGACATAGTTCTTCATTGCTATATCTTCACCAAGCGCATCCAGTATATCTTTGGCATAAAAGGCGGGAGCAGCATTGAAGACATTATATCCCAACATACTGATAATGCTGCAGAAAATCCAAGTTTTAAACGGAGCGATCAGTCGCCATAAGCGACGAAGTTCACCTGTCGAAGAAGGTGTGGTCTTCATAAGGACTTTGCTCCATGAGAGGAACTATCGACGATGAGAAAATCGTAAGGAACGTGTCTCATTTGCCTGCACCTGAAACGGCAAATGAGACCACAAGAAAGTATGAACTATGTGGGAAAAACAATGAAGTGATTTTGTTGGTTTTCTGGATTTTTGAAATAGCTTCTCAGCTGGTCAGCTTCGTCATCTCCAAAAAACAAACGGTCCAACTCACCGTGTCTTCGGCTGTTTTGGTCCCGGGCTAATCCCAGGGCAACTCGGCTGGATCCTCCTTGAACCTTATAGTTTAAATCCACATAACTGATCAAATTCAGGTCAAGGGTATGGTTTCCTATGGTAAGCTGTTGCATTTTTCCTCCTTGAAAAATATTAATGTTTGCTGTCACTATCAATAACAAGAATCACGAATCGGCAACATTCCTTTGCAGACCCTCTTCTCTGAATTGATAGCTTCATCCCCGCTGTGCGAGAAAACAACCTAGCAATTCATCATATAAATTTCAACCCTTTCTTTTATTTTTTTAAAAAAACCGCCCAACCCCTTACAATTCAAAGGATCAACAACTTTTTCTTTTTTGAGCAAGATGGTAATATTGACAAATTCCTAACTGACACGCCTTTTCCCAATCCATACAAGCCTGCTTCTGCTGGCCGATTCGCATATACAACAGCCCTCGATTTTGATAAGCCTGCGCATAGTCTGGGTTGATTTGCAAAGCGGCATCATAATTTTCAATGGCCTTTTCAGGTTGTTTTAAAATGCCATAGAGGTTTCCGCGATTGTAATAAGCCGCAACATAGTTTTTGTTGTACCGTAACGCATTGTTATAATCATCCATCGCTTGTTCATACTTGTTTAGATGAGCATAGACAAAGCCTCGGTTATGGTAAGCTTCATCAAACTCCGAGTTGATCTGCAGAGCTTTTGTAAAATCGTCAATGGCCCGCTGGTATTGATCCAGATGGACATAAGTCACTCCCCGATTGTTATAGGTGTGAATATGATTTTGCTTGTAAGTCAGGGTTTTATCAAACAAATGAAGAGCCTGTTGGTACTTTTCTTCCTCTAATGCTTCCCGCCCCAGCTCCTGATAAGCAATCCAGGCATCAGGATTGTGTTCGAGGGTCCCTTGCCACAAAGTTTTATGATTTTGATACAACCCTGTTTGTTGCCAGGTCAAGACGCCCAACATGAGAAAAATCACACCCCAAAGTCCCGTATTGACATATAGAGCAAGAGCCTTCTCCCTTTGCTCAATTGCCTTCAACAACAACAAGAGGCACTGAACCAAAAGAATGAGAAGGGGAATACTTGGCAAATGCACCCAATGGTCTGCGACAAAAGAAAATTGCGTCCAGGCATTATTGAAAAATCCCAAGACAGGAAACAAACTCACCAAAAACCCTCCCAATCCCAGAAAAAGAGATTTTCCCCAACCGTCCTGATACTTCCAAAATAATATCATTGCCGTTATTAGCAGGCTCATCAGAGGCATGTACATCGCCAGTTGAGCGGGATCAATATTCCATTTGGAATAAGTAAAAATAAGAGGATAGGGAAAGAGCAGCTTGCTCACGTAAAAAAATGGAATATGCCCCGCAATGATCAAACGCTCCAGAAAGCTTAGAGAAAATTGAGAATCAGATGCTCCAAAAAAGAGGAGTTCAAACTGTATCCGAAAATATCCCATTGCCACGGCAACAAGAAAAAAGGGCAATAAGGATAGCATATCTGCTTTTTTCCAGGTGAAGCCCAACCACAAACGACAGAAAATCAAAAGAAGAGGCAGCATGATCGTAGATGTTTTGCTCAATACAGCACAGACAAACAAAAATAAAGCGACCCCGTACCAGCGCCAGCATTTCTTCTGATCAAAATAAAAAAAACTCCAGAAGGATAAAAGATAAAAAATGGCAGAAACTACATTTTTCCTTTCTGTAATCCAAGCCACCGATTGAACATAGACCGGGTGAAGCGCAAACAGCACTCCTATGAGCCAGGCACCACGAACCTTGCAGTACTTCAACCCCAGCCAAAGCAAAAGGGCACTGATCAGATGCAGGATAATGTTAATAGAATGACTAATCTGAGGAATCTGGCCAAATAGCTGATACTCCAGCCAAAAGGTGCTTCGTGTGATGGGAATGTAAGGCCACACCCCATTATTTTTTGAAGGAGCAAACCAAATTTCCCAAAGGCCTTCCGGAACTTTGAGAACTTGGTCTGTCAGGAAAAATTTATCATCATCAATGATGAAGCCGGCCTCGATTGCTGGATAATAAGCGACCAACGTGAACAGAATGAGAGCACCCACTCCAGCAATAGTGACTCTGATTGAACTTACAGAATTCAGTTCAGGCTGGTGTTTTTTTTTCTTGGGCTTTGGCATTATTATTTCAAAAATGCTCTGATTTTTTCACCTGTTTGTGCCATCCCTCCTTCTGCATAACTGTAGCGAGTACGAGAGTTAAATCGAAAGCCTGTGGGGCATGGTATGATGTGAAAATGAACATGAGGCACTTCTTGTCCCGCATTTTCTCCGTTATTGAGCAATATTTTATAGTCCGCGCCATCATAGGTTTTGCTGATTGCCGTTGCTACTGTCTGCAAAGTTGCCATCAAGGCTGAGGCGTCTCCTGGCGAGAGGTCTTCCAGTTTGGCCACTTCGTGTTTGGGAACGATCAGGGTATGACCGTAAGACCATGGGGATATATCCAAAAAAGCAATTTCACTCTCCGTTTCATAAATTTTTTCACAAGGAATTTTGTTTTGTATGATCTTTGTGAAAATGGATGTCATCTTTTTTCTCCTTTATTTATGCGTCCAGCTGCCAGTCTTCTGAAACAAAGGCTGACAGCTGAAAAGTTTTTTACTATCTATGATTGTTGTAAACAACATTCCTGATATCACTTAACATCAGGATTGAGCGTATAAGTCCCTATCCATTCGGCGTCTGCCAGAACATGCCCTTCCATTGCCTTGACGGCTGCAGCGCCACCAAAACTCCCAGAAAGGCCTAATGTTTCGACATCCAGAGCATACACTTTGAAGTGATAATGATGCAGCAGTTCATCATTCCATGGAGGGCATGGACCATCATAACCACCATAATCGCCACCCATGTCGGGGTCCCCTTGAAACCAGCCTGTGTAGTCATTGATGCCGCGTACTCCATACTCTGTTTTCCCTACATCTTTACCACGAGCCGTGATTCCATCAGAATCAGCCCCTTCTGGAATTTCATTGCAAGATGCTGAGATGTCCACCAGCACCCAGTGATAAAAATCGACACGAGGCAAATCACGAGAAACCGTTTTGCCTTCTTGATTGACATCATCTCCAACAGAAGGAACATCGGGGTCGCACACAATGAGTGCAAAAGATTTAGTGCCTGCGGGAGCATTAGACCAACGTACAGCTGGATTACGGTTTGGCGCCATGGCAACATGCCCTTCATCGGCAGGGACGCAGAAGGCATTCTCTCCTGGAATGGTTGCACCATTGGCAAATGCTGAAATTTCAATTGTCATTGTCATGATATTCTCCTTATTCGATGAAAGGTGGTTATTAAATTGCTGTGGACAATGACAATATACGAAAACCAAAGTGCTCGTTCAACATAAATCCGATCCAAGATCATTTTATTGCAATATTATTGTTTTTCACATTGCGTGCTTTTGAACTTAAACTGATACAATACAAACAATAAGATTGTATTATGAGAATCCGAAGTTAAAATTTATCTTATAAAAACAATACTTTACAAAAATGATTTATTCTTCCGGACTTGATCCGGCATCCAGAAAACTATGGGAATTCTTTTGGATTCCGGGTCGAGCCCGGAATGACATCGTTTTCAACTCCAGATTCATATTGTATTTAAGATTTTTTTCTTTAAAATAAGATTTGAAAGTAGCAATTGGCACAACGATGAGAGGAAAAATGACAGTACAAAAACAAATCGAAGCAAAGCTGGAAACGGCGTTTTCCCCCACATACCTGAACGTTCAAAATGAAAGCAGCCAGCATAATGTCCCACCAGGTTCAGAATCTCATTTTAAAGTTATTGTGGTCTCCGAACAATTTGAAAAAAAAAGGTTGATGGAACAGCATCAGCAAATACACCAGGTATTGAAAGAAGAGCTGGCTGGTCCAGTGCATGCTCTTTCAATTCAGACTTCTTGTCCTTCAAAATGGAATAAGGGGGAGCAGAAAGTCTACGAGTCCCCTCCTTGCTTGGGAGGAGGAACAAAACGCTAGCACACCAAAGGAGAAAACCCATGGAATTGGAAAATTCATACCAAAAGGAATATCGTATTTATATGGAATACGCTTTACAGCAATATTTGATGGAACAAAGAGGACTTTCTGAATATGATGCAAAAATAAAAGTGATGCAGGATTTCGAAGCTCTGCAAATAGAAGCCAAAGCAAGCGGCTATCTCTAATAAGCGGGCAGAGTCATCAATCGATTATCATCCACTGGTCCTCCGATGGTAAAGTGATACAGACTTTGGAAGGTGCGATCTTTCAATCCAAAGGTTTCATGAACAGGATTATCAAAAAAACAGCCAATCCCAGTACCCCGGATTCCTTGTGCTTCTGCTTCCAGGTATAACACCTGCCCAACCATTCCAGTTTCCCAAAAAAGGCGGCGATACCAGTGGGGACCATATTGGTGGATTGGTGTTTCAAATTCTGTCAGCATTCCGCAACTGAACACACCCGATCCTGCAATGTCCTGTCCACAGCTCAAAGAAGAGGCAAGGCCTTCAACATCCCCTTCTTCCAGAAAGAAAAGAGGCAGGGCTTCCGGGCAATCAACAGGTCTGCTCCACCGAAAATGGGCATGCGTGCAGGATTGCAGCAATGATTTTTTTTCAGGATTTCTAACCAGCATGTACAAGCCAGAGGGGACGCTTTCCACCCGGTGTACAAAAAGTCCGAGATGAACAAAAGCAGGCTGAGCAGTACAGTCCCAGGGAGAAGGTGATATGGAAGGAACCAGGCGACTCAATATATCATAAAATTGAAGCTTCGATATGGAAGTACTGCCATCCATGGAGACAGCACTGCGTCTTTGTCGTATAATGCTCCCCGCTGAATGCTTAGCCACACCTTCTGCCTTGTCATTATCTGTTGGTGAGGTGATATCAACACACGGCCTCTTGAAACACTTTGAGATTTCGTCCAAATTCTCATCATTACTCTGTTTGTGACAAGACTGAGACACCGCTTCAATAGCTTCCCAGGGATAGTGATCTTCGCTCAAACGATTTGCTTTCCCAAACCATGTGCCTGCTGCAATGCTTTGTAACATTTCAGTAGAGAAGCTGAGATCTAATTGGATGCTTTGATGGGTTGGGGTGATCACTACCAGCAAATCTGGATTTTCATATTCTTCCTGAACAAACTCATCATGACGATTCAATCCCAGCAATTGAGCAATTTCAGGATCAGATACACATTCCAGCCTGTGACAGTTCCAACCCAGCATAGTGGCAGAGAGCCTAAGAGCAGCCAGTGCATGGCCAACATCATGCTGGCAATAGCGAAAAGCTCGTTCACCATATTTCCATGCCTCTCGCCAGTGAATGGAAGACAATCCCACAAAAAAACTACCTTTAGGAAACTTCATGACTAATTGACTCCAGGTATCCTGAGAAAACTCGGTGCGGCATTCCAGCGCATGTTCTTTGGGAGCATAATGGTATGTCCCGGAAAGTAAATGATGTGCATGATTTGGCCCAATGACCAAATACGCTTCTGTCGGATGCAGATTGCCGCTGGAAGGATTGACACGCAAAGCCCAGCGAGTCCCTTCATATCCTTTCCATGAAGAAAGGGACAATGAGTAAAAGAAGAGTTCTGAGATGGAATCTAACGAAACTTCACGGGAAGGAACATTAGCAGGAAAATAGAGTTGAGGGTATGTGATGGACGATTGCTCCTCTGGTAATGTCAGTTTATGCAAAGGAGCATTAATGAAACGTCGAAAAGGGTCGGGTTGATTGTCCCAATCTAAATATCCCAATGAGGGCGCAGAGCGGTAATAATCATGTTTGCTTCGCTCATGATAGGCAAAAACCAATTCTGCTTCGTTCATACTATCCAGAATAAAAGGTTTTTTCTCCTAAATCCTTGACCAACAATATCGAATCATCCGGTCGTCCTTCTGGCTGCTGCCTCACTCCGGCATCCACCACTTCTGCTACAAAAACAGAATGGTCTCCTTTTTCGAGACTTCCCACAACCGTGCATTCAATAAATGCGGGTGCATTTTGAAAGATTGGAGAACCGGTTTTACCTTTGAAGAAAGGTTCTCCTCCGATTGTATTGCCTTCTGGTTCAAGAGTCTTGTAAAAAGTAGGAGCGATGGAAGCCTGATCTTTGCGGAGCATATTCAGCACAAAAGCATTAGAGTCTTTGACAATATTGTGAGTCAAAGAATTTTCTTTGATTGCAATTGCTATCTGGGGAGGGTCAAAAGAAGACTGGGTTACCCAGCTGACTGCCGAAGCTGCCATTCGACCTTGTTTATCCTCAGCGGTAAGAATGTATAAACCATAAGGAACCATCCTCAAGGCGGTTTTTTTCATTTCTGCATCCATATCAGCTCCATATCTGTATTTTTCGTATTTTTATTTTAAAACAATGCGAGCGTAGCTTCAATTAAGAGTAATCAGAATTGACTGTCAAATCAAGACAAATGTCTATATATTATTTATTTAGATTATATGTTAGAATGAATATTTTTTATTTGACTCAAATCTCCAAACAAAAACTGTAAAATAACGATCATTGCAATGGCCGCCGTTTCTGTTCTTAAAATTCTAGGCCCCAGCGACATAGAACGCATGCCATGCTGATAGGCCAACTCTAATTCTTCAGCATGCAAACCGCCTTCTGGACCAACGATAAAACGCTGGATTTTAGAAGAAGCAAACTCAGAAATAAGCGTAGCAGGGGATGAATAAAAGCCGGGTTCTGTAGTAAGAACCCATTGCGCAGGGGATGACGCAAGCGACTCCAATGCCTGCCCTAAGTTGTTGAATAACACGATTTCAGGCGGTAATGACCGTCCGGACTGTTTGCAGGCGGCCTGTGCAATTTTTTGCCACCGCAGTAAGGCTTTTTCCTGCCTGGAAGCAGGAATGCTTTTCGCAGTGTAGCGTGCCATAAAAAAGTACAAAACTGTGACTCCCAGTTCGGTTGCTTTTTGGATAATCCAGTCCAGGGCTTTTTCTTTTGGCAGTCCCACGATGAGTTCAAGTTGCAGAGGTGACGATTCTAAAACGGAAAGCTGTTTTTCTACTTTGAAGAACAGTTTCTGACGAGAAATCCTTTCTAAAACGACCAGAAAATGATTTTTCGCTAGATCCTGAAGCTCGAAAAATTCTCCTGATTTAACACGTCGAGCATGCAAAAGATGCTGAGCCTCTTCTCCAGACAGGCAAGCAGACTTCCCTACCTCTAAATAGCCATCATATAAAAAATAAGACATGCGCTTAAACAGAAAGCTTTTGACAAGGATTATCACATTTGACTTGAGATCATTGTCAAATTATCAACATTATGCATAATTAGACAATAACTGATTCAGTTAAAAATAAAAAAACCAGGGAATGACTTTGCTATTTTAAACCATATCATCTTTAACCAAGTTTTGCTAACATGCAGAAATGAAAAATTTTCACCCCAACCTTATCTCAAAACACAACCCTTTCAAGGAGCAGGCGTATGACTGATTCATCTTCTTTCTTTCGATGGAGACCTCATCCATGGCACGGGGTCGATGTAGGGCCGAATCCCCCAGATTTGGTACATGCGTTCATAGAGATCACACCGTTTGACCACATCAAATATGAAGTGGATAAGACCACGGGCTACCTGAGAGTCGACCGCCCCCACCGGACGTCATCGTTACCCCCGAACTTGTACGGATTCATCCCACGTACCTATTGTGGACGGCGTGTTGGAGCCTTGATGACACAAGCAAAAGGCGGGGATGAAGACCCTCTGGATATCTGCGTTGTCAGTGAACGTCCCATTGACCGTGCTGAAGTCATTCTGAATGCACGTGTTGTTGGAGGCATCCCCATGCTGGATGGAGGCGAGGCAGACGATAAAATAATTGCTGTCTTAGAAAACGACATCATCTGGGCTGATATCAAAGACCTGTCGGAACTTCCAGATTCGTTGATAGAACGCATACGCCACTACTTCAGTACTTACAAGTCTCTTCCTAGAGAGGGTTCCCCTGTCACCGTAGGTGAACCGTATGGCCGTGAACATGCTGAACATGTTGTGGAATCAGCAATTGCTGATTATCGGGAGAAGTTTGACCATTTCATCACTGCCTGACAGAAGAAGGAGATCATGTCTAAAAAAATTTTACTGCTCAATGGCCCTAATTTGAATTTATTAGGAACACGGGAAACCAATATCTATGGAACAGCAACACTCCCTGTAATTGAGCAGAAGATCATTGACATCGTTCAGCACCAGCAAATCGAATGTGAAGCGTTTCAATCCAATTCTGAAGGAGGATTGATTGACTGGCTTCACACTCAGCAGGGATCTGATTTTTTAATACTCAACCCAGGAGCATATACCCATACGAGTGTGGCCTTGCGTGATGCGGTATTGGGAATCAACATCCCATTCATCGAAGTCCACATTTCCAATGTATTCAAACGAGAACCGTTCCGCCATCATTCTTATTTTTCTGATATAGCCATAGGCTCTGTGATTGGGTTGGGACTCTGTGGCTATGAAGTTGCTGCACGCTATGCCATTGACTATTTACAAAGATCATAACCATCCGTTTCCTCATGTACTTATTTGATCAAGTACCATTATTTTTTTTTTCCTATGGTCGAGATAAACCAGCACACTTACAATGGGACTCTTTGCCATTCCCACAAGTGTTTCTCGAAGCAGTTCGATGGGTGCGTCAACCCGTCAACAATCCATCCAGCTTGCCGATCAAGTTTTTTTTCATCATGATGGTATTCATGATTTTTTTCTGTAAAACCTCCCGGGTTGCAGCGCAAGATTCCTCTGATCTGAAAATACAAACCCAGTCCTACTTCCTGGATCAGACCAATGAGGTGTACACTTACACAAATGCCACACTGGAATGGGCCGACATCCATCTGGAAGCAGGAGAAATCAAGCTGGATCGAAAAAATCAGAAGCTGACAGCAACTCATTTTGTTCGATTCATAGACTCTCGTGTGATCGCCATTTTAGATCGTCTGGAAATTGATCTGAAAACACAACGAGGCATTTTTTATAATGTGGCTTTATTCGATGCAACCACACAGGCTTATTTGACGGCAGAAGAACTCCACAAAATCGGAAAACTGCATTTTATTGCAAAAACCTGTTCCCTGACCACATGTGAAACCGACAAACCGGCTTGGCAAATCAAAGGGCAAGAGGTTCATTATCAAGGAGAAAATTTTTCATCGGCACAAGGAGCCACTTTACTGGTCAATGACATCCCGGTCTTCTATTTCCCCTACCTGCTTTGGCCCACCGTTTCTAAACGGCAATCGGGATTTTTGGCCCCGGACTATCAAGTGTTGAACAGCAAATCCGCAAAATTCGATTTGGGCTTCAAATTGCGAATACCTTATTTTTGGGCAATTGCAGATGACCAGGATTTGACTATTTTGACAGATTATATAGAACAACGCGGCATTGGTGCTGGAGTGGAATACCAATATGCCTTCCGAGAAGGGCTTCGTGGTGAATTGAAGTTTTGGCAAATACGGGAACGTAATGAACGTAATCCGGCATTGGAAAGTGGAAGACTCGAAGAAGAAGAAATTTCAGGTGCCGACTTGCGGCCTCTCCGTTTTAAAATGGAATTCAATCACAGCCAGGCCATGGGAGACCGTACACAATTCATTGTTGCAGGACAAATTTTCAGTGATAGTCAGTTTCAACGTGAGTATGAGCGCATCCGAGAACCCAACCCTAATTATGCACAGCATCTCAATGTCAGTGTTTCCCGTCAATTTGATAAGGGAGACCTTTCTATTTTAATTGACAGGGAGCTGGTTTATGAAGAAATCGCTATTTTGAACCGCAACTTCATTGAAACCCGAATTCAGCGTTTACCCGAAATAGCCTTCCAATATAGTGATCGTTTGTGGTCCAGTCCTTTGATTTTCGAGACCAGTGGTGTGGCATCACGTTTCCACAGGGATGATGGATTGGTAGGCTGGCGTGAAATCATCATACCACGTCTCCATTATAATTTTTCTCTGCTGCAATCATTCGATGCGACATTGAGTTTCGGAAAACGGTTGTCATATTATCAAGTCAATAACCCGGGGAATACAGTTTTTTATGAAGATTTAGAGATTGCTATGGACCCACGCGAAAATAAAGAGTTTTCTCATGGAATTGATGTCATGGAAGCCGAAATCCGGACAACATTTTCAAGAATTTGGACCGTTCGTAATGAAATTTTCAGCCGCTTCAAGCACTTGGTCACCCCAAGGGTTCTTTTCGAATCCAGTGGAGATGTCAACCAGGATAAATCCCGGCCCATTGTGCTTCCCACTCTCAGCAACCCTGATCCGGATCCTGTTGATTTCTTTGATAAAGAAGATTCTATTCCTGGAAAACAACTTTTGATTTTTCGTTTGGATAACCTGCTGTTGGCCAAAAAACACTTACAGGCCCGAGAGGTCACATTGACGCAACGTTCCATGAAACTTCTGAAAGATCGTCAATTGGATCATACGGTGCTTAGCCATTTGAAACAGATGGTCAATCAAAAATTTTTATCGGAAAGTGAATTTTTATCTCAACTCACCACCATCCTGGAACGTCAATTGACTCCTGAGCAAGAAGCGCTGATCCTCTCATACACACAAAAAGGGGTGCGACGCCACTCTTCTCACAGACAAGAATCGAGCAGTGAAAGCTCGAGCTGGGTGCTTTCCCGTTTGAATCTCATCCAGCGCATCAATTTATTTCATTTCGATAAAAACTATGCTCCCAAGGGTCCCTTGATTGAAGATCAAGAAACAGAACCTGGAGAATCCTTACTGCCACTGGAAGTGGAATGGAGTCTGCACCCGGGACCCCGGTTTTCTGTAGATTTTTTTCTACGCTACAACTATCAGGACAGTCGTGTTGTTGAATCAAAAGCAACATTCAATGTTCGTGTCAGTCCGAACAACCAAGCCTTGATTCGATTTCACAACAATGAAAATTCTTATAGGACTCCCGATGATATTTTTCACGAAAAAACAAACACTTTGAGTTTTGGCAGTATCTTTGAAGCAAATGATGACTTGTCTTTTGGGTTCAATGGGAAACTCAATTTGAATGTATCCGATGAAGAAGCATTGAGAAGACGATTGTTTGAGGATGCCTTATTTGTCAACTATCATCCCCGCTGCTATATAGTTCGACTGATTTTTAAGGAATCCGCAGAGCGGACGGTGACCAGTGGTGGTGAGGTCAAAGAGATTGTTGACCCTTCTATTTCGCTGACAATCACGCTGGGACAGGTACTGCCTTTACCAGAGCAACAATTTCACTTTTAAGGTTGTATGATCACAGCAACACATAACAGCCGCTATCTCGATTTCTTTTGCCTTTCATGGTTCATCGTACTGATAGGGTTCGCAGCTATGTTTACAACCGTTTGGGCCGATGAGGAAAAATCTGAAAGCATCGAAGAACGCAGCTTTGGGACACATGGGGTGATGTCAAGTCCTGATCCTAAATTCATCACAGAAGGATCTTCTGCAAGAACTCAAGGAGTTTATTTCGGAGTGGGATTTCGTCAGGTTCGCCTGGATTTTCGGAACGGTAAATCACGAGTCAATAATGATGCAACAACCAATGGAATTGCTTTCAATTTGGGACATTTTACAGAATCACGAATTTTAGAATACTCACGGCATGTCACGATTCTGGAATTAAGGAACTCTTTGGAATTTGAGAACCAGCCTTTCAACTTTGCAGAAATCATTCAGAATAATTTTTGGTATTTTTTTTCAAATCGAATTGTCAAAGACTTGTATGTTCACTATGGACTGGGAGTCCAGGCATTAGAAATACGTTTGATTTTGAAGGCAAATCAGGAGGCAAGTGCGGAGGGTGTCTCAGAAGTGGAAGCTTCAGACAAACTATTTCGTGAAGATTCCCTGATAGCCGGAATTGGCACTGTTTATTTTATTACAAATAATTTTCTTATCCAATACCGAATCACTCAAGGCCAATACTCTCCGTTGCTCACGGGCCATAGCATCAACAATGTCCTGCATGGGTCCCAGTTTCACACCTTTTTCCTGCAGTATTACTTTTCTTTATGAGGATTCCCAAATTTTTTCACATTATCCCCAGCTTTTTAATCATTGTGATCTTATTGCCCTTCTCATTCCAGCTCACTTCATCCATAAAAGAGCGAATCAGTAATATTCCTCTTCCACTGGCTAACATGGCTTCGGGGTCATTGGGATTAGGCAGATTGGAGGGATCAAAACCGTTTCCTTCGTCTTCCATTTCAATTTTAATTTGGGATTCATCAACATGATAAGCAATGGTAACTTTTTTGTTTTCATATTCAGGATCAGCTTCTCTTTCATCGACTAGATCTTCAAACTTTTTCCAATCTTCTTGTTTCAGTGAAGAAGGAACTTCCAAATTACCATGCACCACCGCATTGGTAACGGCTTCGTTGATACAAATGCCAAAAATGTTCACATCAAGCTGATGGGCTTTGCAGATATTATTGTAACAACCATTGAAATAATTCATCACTTGCCTGATAAATTTAGTTTGACTGGAAATGGATAATTGAAGGTGCTCAATGCAAGCTTGAATGGTTGCTGATGATTTTGCAGCATCCTGTAATTTTTGAGCATGTACCAATTCAGTGGTTTTTTCTTCAATCAGGCTTTCCAGTTGCAGCCGGTGTTGAGTCAGTTCAACAACATTGTTCACACGGGCTAATAACTCTTGGGGTTCAAATGGTTTGGTTACATAATCGGCTGCTCCCAGCCTCAACCCTTTGACCACATCAGCAGCCTCGGCTTTGGCCGTTAGAAAAATAATGGGAATTTTCTGGGTTGTTGGATTGCCTTTTAGCCGGGTACAGACCTCATAACCATCCATTTCAGGCATCATAATATCCAGAAGAATCAAATCGGGTGGTTTTTTAAATGCGAGCTCCAGTCCTTCTGATCCGTTGGTTGAGGCCTTCACTTTGTACTGCTTGCTGAGAAGCCCTATCAAGACAGCAATGTTTTCCGGAATGTCGTCGACAATAAGAATTGTTAATTTAGAATCACTCATTACTCTGTCCTTTCTATTGGATGGTCTGATTCCATTTTTGAGATTCCCGATGAGTCAATCCCTATCAGAAAATTGATTCGAGGGAAAAGTATCGCATTATTGAAGGTAAATGCTCAATAAAAATTTGATCTGCGCTGCAAAGTTAGCACAATCCGCTTTTGATTGCTTCCGTATCGGTTTTGGACGTGCTACCATGACTGATGGTGTGAAAGGTTTATTTAATTGAACGGAGCGCGTTTTGTTTTTTAAACAACTCAGCTCAAACAGGAGACAATAATGACAAAATTGGCTGAAACTATTGATGGGCTTCCCAATATTTCGGGATCAGAAAAGATGATTGAAGAAGTCATCAAAGAAAGTGCGGAAGATCTCATTTATCTACCGGAGAGCCTCATCGACTTCAGTAAAATCCGTAGCGTTTGTGCAATTGCGTTACACATGCAGCAGCCACTCATTCCTGCAGGTGGTGGGGATTTGAAGACAGCAGAGATTATCAGTAATTTGAAGCATATGATGGACCACCAGAATATTGGCGACAACCACAATGCTCCTGTCTTTCAATGGTGTTACAAGCGGATGGGAGAATTCATTCCCCAGTTAATCAAAGAAGGCCGGCAGCCACGAGTGATGCTGGAATATTCCGGAGTCCTTTTTCATGGTTTGCGACACATGAGACTCGACGATGTCATCGATTCCCTGAAAACCATCACCTGCCGCCCGGAGTACAAGCATACGGTGGAATGGTTGGGATGCCCCTGGGGGCACGCAGTAGCGCCTTCCACTCCAGTTCAGGATTTTCGTCTCCATGTCAAAGCCTGGCAGCATCACTTTGCTGGAATTTTTGGTTTCGATGCTTTGCGGAGAGTGCGTGGATTCTCACCTTCCGAAATGGCCCTTCCCAATCATCCGGATGTTGCTTACGAATTTGTGAAAACATTAAAGGAATGCGGATACCAGTGGGTTTTGGTTCAGGAACACACGGTAGAGCAACCTGAAAATGGAAATGGCCCCGAACAAAAACACCTGCCTCATCAGCTAGTATGCACCAGTTCCGAGGGGCAGTCGGCCAGCATCATCGCCATTATCAAAACACAGGGCAGCGACACCAAACTGGTCGGTCAAATGCAGCCTTATTATGAGGCAAAAAGTTTGAATCGATGGGAACTGGACAACAAAAGCGTTCCTCCTCTGGTCACTCAAATTGCAGATGGAGAAAATGGAGGAGTGATGATGAATGAATTTCCAGACAAATATTTTGAGGTTGTTCGAGAATCCTCCGGATCAGACGTTCCTCTAATGAATGGCACGGAATATCTGGAACACCTCTTTGCTTCCGGTGTTCAAAAAGAGGATCTGCCAAAACTCCAGCCCTTAAAACAAAAACAAATCTGGGATCGTTTTAATCCCGGAGATGGTCCAGAAAAGTTAAATCAAACGATAAACGATTTAAAAAAGGAGGATCATCAATTCCATATGGATGGAGGGAGCTGGACAAATAACCTGTCCTGGGTGCAGGGGTATGAAAATGTCCTGGGTCCTATGGAAGAGGTCAGTTCTCATTTTCACGAAGTCATCCTGAAAAATGAATTATCCTCCAATACCCAGCCGTATCGCAATGCCCTGTTTCATTTATTAGCCTCCCAAACCAGTTGTTACCGCTATTGGGGGCAGGGAATCTGGACAGACTACGGAAAAGAAATATGCCGCAGGACCATGGAAATTCTAAAGCATGATTTCTAAACCATGTGCTTCAGGTAATTTGTCTTGGCCGTTCGTATCTGCTTGAGCTTTTTTTTTGCGAATTGTTAACGAGGCCGAGGCCGCTGCTGTAATTTGACTGAAATACTGTGGGGGCGATCATTACGAATATACCGCACAGTGATGGTATCCCCCGGAGCATAAGACTCTATTTTATCCGCCAATTCTTCGAAGCCCCGGACGGGTGTCCCATCAATACTGGTAATGATATCGCCGCCCCATGGGATCCGGTAATTGCCCACATGAACATCACGTTGAGCGCCACGCAAACCCGCAAGATGAGCAGGAGCTCTCTCCACCAGGGCAGTCACAAGCATACCATCGGGAATATCCAACCCAAGACGCTTTAAATTACTGGTTGGGATGCTCTCCACACCAAGCCAGGGACGGCGCACATATCCATAAGCAATCAAATCAGGAACAATCCTGCGAGCCGTATTACTGGGAACAGAAAACCCAATACCTACATTTCCAGAACCAATGATAGCAGTATTGATGCCAATGGCTTTTCCCTCCGTATCCAACAAGGGACCTCCTGAATTGCCAGGATTGATGGCGGCATCCGACTGAATCACCCCTTCAATTTTACGGCCATTCTGGGCTTCGATAGTCCTTCCCAACGCACTGATGATACCCGTGGTCAATGTCTGTTTCAAACCAAATGGATTGCCCAGCGCCAACACTTTCTGTCCCACCACTATTTCAGAGGAATCTCCCAGCTCCAGGATGGTTAATTTTCCAGCATATTTTTCCAGCTTGATGACTGCCAGGTCATTACTGGGATCAATACCTGTTATTCCGGCGGGCCACTGCGTATTGTCCGACAAAGTTACGGTCAGTTTGCGTGCACCTTCCACGACATGATAATTTGTTAAGATATGCCCCTGGTCATCAATGATGAATCCCGATCCTGATCCTGATTCCGCAGGAACAGGCCGTAAAAAGAAATCATAATTTAAGGTGATGCTGGTAATATTCACAACACCCGGCCCTTTGTTTTTATAGATATTGATATTTTGCTGCTCATCCAACGTGTATTGTTTTGCGGAAATAAAGGGAATTCCCCATGCCGCTATCAGCAAAAAAGACAGGATTATTCTTCGAAATCGATAATATGGTTGGAATGACAGGGTCATGATGGTACTCCTTGTTTTGATGGTTCACATTGCTTCTGCAAAACAAATAATTTCCAAAGCATACTGCAAAACGCTGAAAAGAGGAAAGCAGAAAAAATAATGACTTCAAATCCTTCACTTCTGACCCCTAATCTGATATTGACATGAAAGAATAATCCATTTTGCTGAAGAATAAAAAATTAAGAAAGAGGCAATTATGAATGAAGACCGATTATTGGCAGCAATAGAAACATTGACCGCAGCACTTCATGAGACAAAAGAGGAATTGAAGAACCTCAACAAAAATATACCGGA
>JADGAT010000004.1 GCA_015231885.1 SAR324 cluster bacterium | reverse complement strand
GAGTTTCAGCACAATCTTGTGAAATGTGTTTTTCTTTGAAAACGAAAGTGTTTTCCTTAAGAATCGAGCCAAGCGCTGCCTCAACGTGTTATTCCACCGTTGAAGCAAATTATTGGAATAAAATAGGCAGATGGAAAATGATTTTGCTACGCTAGGAGTCAGAAGAAAAGGAGAGAAAACGGTAAGTGTTTGATAAGTCTGGAAGAAAATGGTCGGGGTAGTCAGACTCGAACTGACGACCCCCTGCTCCCAAAGCAGGTGCGCTAGCCAGACTGCGCTATACCCCGATAAACAAAAAATACTAGCAGTTTTGATTCAAAAAACAAGGGTTATTTAAAAACCTCTCCAATCTTTTATAGAATTAATGAGAGTTCATGAAGTGCGGGATTCAATATATTCGACCACAGTTTGAAAAACTTCTTCGGGTGTCAGCTTGGTGGTGTCCAGCACAAAATCAAAGTTTTTTTCATCATGCATATCAACGTCATAAAGCTTTTTGAAATTTTCCCGCATCGAACTCATGCGTGTCTGTGTGGCCTCTATTGCCGCCTGTAAGTCTCTTGCCGCTTCTGTTGCACGATTTGCATCTAAAATGCGTTTGGCCATGACCTTAGGATCACACTGGAGAAATATTTTAATCGAATCAGGAACAAACAAGAAACCGATGTGGGCGTCTAAAACGAAGTTATCATTCTCCTCGCCAAATTTTTTTTGCGCTTCGTCTATTTCTCGATCAACTTCCGGATGTTGACTCACATATTCTTTCACAAAGGAGGTGATATCATTGTACCCATGCTCCTGAGCCTTTTTCCTCATAAAATCTCCGGTCCCCTTTATGTCGAGTTTGAAACGATGTGCCAACGTCTTACGCAGCGTTGATTTACCAGATCCCGGAACGCCTGCAAGTGTAATTTTCATAATAATTTAGAAAAAGAGTGAATGAAAACACAGACAAGAAAAACCTCTATTCAATATTTTGAATCTGTTCACGAATTTTTTCAAGCTGCCCTTTGATTTCAACAACCAATTGGCTAATTTTTGCGTTATTGCTCTTAGAAGCAATGGTATTGATTTCGCGATTGAACTCCTGGAGTAAAAAATCAGCACGACGTCCGACCTCATTTTCCATGAGTACCCCATCGATGTGTTCGAGGTGGGTACGAAATCGAGTGATTTCTTCTGTGATGTCACAACGATCTGCAAAAAGGGCCAATTCTTGGCGAATACGCTCCTGATCAAACTCTAGTTTGTCATCCAGGGTCGCGAGCTTCTCACACAAACGCTGATAGTAGGCAGTTGGCAGACTGTGAGAGATTTGTTCAATTTCCTCTAAAAACGCAGTACTGCTGACCAAACGCCCTTTGATGTCTTTCATTAAGGCTTCTCCCTCTTTCTGACGCATGACATGTAATTGTTCAAGCGCTAATTTCAGAGAATCATGGATGAGGGTGGAAAAAAAATCAGATGTCGGATCAGGTTGCGGGACCTGAATCAAATCATCAATTTTCAGCAAATCAGATAAACCGATGCGCACGGGGATCCTGGTCACAGATTCAAATTCTGTTAAAACGGATCCATAGTTTTTAGCCAGTGCCGCATTCAAGCACAATTGGCTGTTTTCCTGGTTTTTAACGGACAAAATAATGGTACAATCTACTTTCCCTCGATGGCAAGTTTGTTTGACCACCTGTGTTAAGGGTGCGACCAGATGTTGAAAACCTGCTGGCAGGCGAATATTGACATCGAGAAAACGATTATTGACCGTGCGCATTTCGGTAGTGCATTGCCAGTTTTCTAATTGGACACTGCCTGATCCAAAGCCTGTCATGGATACTGCCATTATTTTTCAACCTGAAGTCTGATATGTGGAGAATAATGAAAAAACCATATCTATAAAAAATTCTTGCTGCATGATCAAGTTAAACCATTTGTTCCGGTATTTTCCCCTAGCTTTTCCTTCAATTGCTATAGATTTTTAAATGAGCGTTCAGTTTGAAATATTTTCTGCGTTTTCTAACGGACAAGCCGCTTGAACGACTTTGAATAAGTTGATAAGCTCTCAGCATGTGGTTCAACCAACAAAAGCAAACTTTAAAATGTGCAGTTCTTTCTGTCAACTCTCAAGAAGAATTAAAGGGTTTTGATGAATACTGAAATAATGGAATACCAGACTTTGTCTTTAGTGCAGCAACAATTACTGGATGCGGCAGAAGAAGCACTGACAAAGGCTTATAATCCCTATTCCAGGTTTTCAGTAGGGGCGGCTCTTTTGTCCCGGAGTCAAGAGATCATTACCGGGGCTAATGTGGAAAATGCGGCTTATGGTTCCTGTCTCTGTGCAGAAAGAGCGGCTCTGGTTCGTGCCAACGCAATGGGATTCCGCAGATTTGAAGCCATTGCCATTATTGGCCGTGCTGAAAATTTTGAAGCAGTCAAACAAGTAGATATGGTCACCTCTCCCTGTGGAGCATGCCGGCAGATGCTTTTTGAAGCATGCCAAATCGCTGAGCATGATCTGAAAGTGATTATGGCTACTGGCGACAAATCAAAGGTTGTGGTGATGCCGATTTCCGAACTATTGCCTCACGGGTTTGGACCAGATCAACTTGGGATTGATATCAGTGAATTTAGAAAAGAATCGCTGTAACGTTATTCTCCATAAGGAATCCAAATGTTTTTAATCTGGGTGGCGTGACGCAAGAAGGCTTCCCCTTCTCCATGCAGTTTGTTGAACCAGTCCCGGTGTTTTCCGTAGTTCACCCAGGTACGCTTCATGTTTTCTGCCGATGCGTATTCCACCATTTTGCTTCCTGCTTTGGAACCAAAATACCAAATTCCATCGACATCATCATGATTTGCTAGTACTTCGACCAGGGTATCCTGGTTTCCTGTCACAATGTTGAGCACTCCTCCTGGAAGATCGGAAGTGTCGAGAATCTGATAAAAATCGGTTGCAGCCAATGGAAAAAATTCGGAAGGGACAGCAACAACACAATTACCTATAGCAATGGGAGGCAATACCGTTGACAAGAAACCAAGTAAAGGAGATGCTGAAGGACAAATGACTCCCAACACCCCAATGGGTTCTGGCATGGCAAGAGTTACATTCCGGAATGGAGTGTGATGCACGCTGCCTTCATATTTGTCTGCAAATGCCGCATAGGTGTAGATCCTTTGGATTGATAAATCCACTTCTTGTTGAGCTGCTTTGCTGCTGATTCCGGTCATTTGAGATATCTTTGCTGCAAACTCATTGCTGCGTATCTCAAAGTTTTCTGCAATATAATAAAGAATTTGAGCACGTGCGTGCGCGCTTGTTGTAGCCCATGAACTGGCTGCATGAGCCGCTTCAACAGCATTCCGGATATCTTTACGGCTTCCCTTTCCTACTGCTCCCAGGATTTTCCCTGAGAGACTATGAACAGGAGTGGTGTATCCACTGTCCGGTCGAGATTGCTTGCCACCAATATACATTTTTGCAGTCCGATCTATGGGGAGCAGCAGGGCTGAATTTTTATTTTGTTTTTTTGCCTTTGATGCCGAGCGATAAGGTTCCTTATTGGCAAATTCGGCTTCCCATTTCGGTTTGAGGTATTCCCACATCCCTTCTTTACCCCCTTCTCTTCCAAAACCGGATTCTCTATAACCACCAAAACCTGAAGCGGCATCGAAAAGATTGGTACAGTTGATCCAAATGCTCCCTGCTTTTATTTTTGGAGCAACATCAAGAGCAAGATTGATATTTTCACTCCAGATACTTGCTGCCAGCCCATACCTTGTGTTATTTGCCAATGCTATGGCTTCAGCAGGCGTCCGAAACGTCATACTGACCAGCACCGGACCAAAAATTTCTTCCTGAGCAATGGTGGAGGAAGGAGAAACATCGGTAAACAGGGTAGGACTGAAGAAATAGCCTTCCTTGGGACAGGCCACAGAAGGCTGCCAGGGGACACAGCCTTCCTTTTTTCCTGTTTGCAGTAGCAGTTTGATTTTTCTCAACTGGGTGGGTGCCACAATAGCTCCCATGTCAATACATTTATCCAGGGGATTGCCAATTCGTAATTTTTTCATGCGTTTTTTGATTTTGGCAATCATTTTCTCTGCGATACTCTCTTGGAGAAGAAGCCGGGAACCTGCACAGCAAACCTGTCCCTGATTGAACCAAATCGCATCCACAATTCCTTCGACAGCACCATCTAAATCAGCACCTTCAAACACAAGAAAAGGAGATTTACCACCAAGCTCCAAAGATAGTTTTTTTCCAGTTCCCGCAGTCACCTGGCGAAGGATGCGTCCCACTTCTGTCGAGCCAGTAAACGCGATTTTTTGAATATCAGGATGCTTGGCTATCCATTCTCCAGTTTTTCCTCCACCAGTAACAATATTCAGCACTCCTGGGGGAAGTTGAATATTTTCGCATAGTTCGGCAAAGGCGAGTGCTGTGAGGGATGTTAATTCTGCAGGTTTGAGAACAATCGTATTTCCTGCGGCAAGGGCAGGTGCAATTTTCCAGGCAAGCATCAACAGTGGGAAATTCCAGGGAATGATTTGTCCAACTACTCCAATTGGCTGATGATCAGGAAATTCAGTTTCCAAGAGATGTGCCCAGCCCGCATGGTGATAAAAGTGACGTATTGCCAGCGGGATGTCAATGTCACGGGATTCTCGAATCGGTTTGCCATTGTCCAGTGTCTCCAATACGGCAAACAGGCGGGCATGTTTTTGAAGTTGCCGAGCGATAGCATACAGGTAACGGGCTCTTCCATGAGAGCCAATCGCCAGCCAGCCTGGTAAGGCTTTTCGTGCAGCAGAAACAGCTTTGTTTACATCACTTTTGTCTGCAACGGCGATTTTTGCAAGAAATTCTTTGTTGGCCGGATTGATGCTTTCCAGATATTTGCGGATTTTGGGAGTTTGCCATGTGCCCGCAATGAAGAGGTCAAACTGGTGTTTTCTAAGCTGAAGCCATTCATCTGCGACTGTTCTACTTTCGGGTGCGGGACCATATTCCATGGTTTCATAAATTTTTTGGATGTTCATTTGGATAGTTTTTTACTGGTGAATGATTTTGAGCCAATATTTGGAAAAATCAAAAGCTGGCGAGTGACTGCCTTTGTGGCAGGAAACACAAGCCTGCATTGCCGGTTTATTAGGAGTTCTTTTTTTGGGGGGATCACTGACATGTGCTTTGGATGCTCCGTGACAGTTTTCACACTGTACATTGAGCAGACTCGAGGTCAATTCCGGGCTCAAAAAACCTTTTTGGTTCAATCCGACGACATGGCATTGGAGACATTCCAGGTCAAAATGTTTATTGACCTTTTCCAGTGTGGAAAAGGCTTGGGCATGGCGACTTTGACTCCAGGTATTGTATGCATCAAGGTGACATTCCTTGCATTTGGTTGCTCCGGCATACGGGGAGTCTTGCTGATGTTGCTCCATCCGATCAAGGTTTGTAAAAAATAATTCTTTGACCTGCTGTTCATACGCATTAAAAATTGGAAGAATATCGGGGTGGTCCTGGTAGGTGTCCCGTAACCATTGCACCTCAAAATGAACTGCTTTTCCTGAAAAATTGATCTGTCCTTCCAGGGTTCCTTGTCCTTTAGTCGGCACAGAAGAGAAGATGCTTGTTTTTGTTTTCATTTCCAATATTTGATGCAGTTCATCATCATTGTTGTTGCCGGTGATGATCATATCAAACAGATGGCTGTGTTCAAACGTTTCCAGTTCCTGTTCATTACCGCGAAATAACAAAATGGTATAATCCACTTGATGTTTTTTTCGCTCTTGCTTCCATGCTTGCAGTACTTGATCATTCACAGGATAAACCCATGGTTCATCATTTTCATTTTGGTAAACCTGTTCTGGTGAAAGGTATCCCCAAATTCCAATCTTTTTTTCTGCTAGTTTTTCAATATGCAGGGTTTTCACAGGCCATGATTCGCTGGTATTTGTCAAGAGGTAAGGCAGACTGTAGTCCAGCAAGGGACGTTCATACAATAATTCATTGGGCCCCACCAGGATGCTTGATGGTTTAAGCTCCTGCAGGGATTTTTGGAGCAACTCAACTTTCAAGCGTCCTTGTTCGGAGGGCAGAGGAAAATTATTCCCCAAATCGAGATACATGGCAGATGGTTCGGACTGACGCAATTGTTCCAGGTAAGTGGCACGGCGCAGCAACCCTCCGAGATCTCCATCGGCACTGCATCCGCAGGGTTTGATTTCTCCACGCAGGTCTCCTGCTGCTGTAACCCAGATGGGAGCTTGTGGTGCCGCATTCAACTCTTTGAGTTTAACGGTAATAAAAATGATCAGTAAGGCACTTGCCGCTAAAAAAGAAATGTCCCGATATTTTTTTTTGTGGTGCATAGTTTCAGGAATTGGAAGGTAGAATAGATGGGCTTTTATGCAATTAGATGCTAAGGTTGCCACCAATAGTATTGTTTTTCCTGGGAATTTTCAAGCTTTCACATTTGTCTCACCATGGCTTACGATCGTGTTCGTTTTCTAGTAGTACAGGATTTTCTTGAATTTAAAAAGAAACATTACTTGCCCGATACCCCTCCTTCTCAATTAAAAAAAGACCAGGACCGTCGTTTTTATTTCCACCTCCTGCAGGGAATGGTTCGCCATCAGCGTTTGTTGGAAACAGAAATCCAGAGGCGAGTGAATAAGCCGTTTCATAAGTTACAAGGTACGGTGATTGGCATTTTGACATTGGGGCTTTACCAACTTTTTTTTATGGACAAAATACCCGTGCGTGCCAGTATTTATGAGACCGTGGAGTTGGCAACTCCATTTCGCTTGCTTCCCCAAAAGGCTCTGATCAATGCGGTCATGCGGAATTTGCAGCGGGATTTGGAAAAAAAATATTCTTATCAGGTTCATCCTTTGCCAATTCGGACATCACATCAGGACTGGATGGTAGAACGATGGCGACAAGCCTATTCCAATGACGATGTTCAGTCCATCTGTGAAGCCAATAACACGTTTGAAGGCATTACCATTCGCCCTGTGGCTCCATGGAACACTCAGCAACTTTACCAAATGCTTAAAGAAGAGAAAGTGCTGGCGACTCCCCACCCGATTGTTTCTCAGGCATTGATTGTAGAAAATACTTCAGATTTGTTGATTTCTTCGGTGTTCATTAAGGGCGCCTGTTATGTTCAAGATGCTTCTTCACAGATTTTTTTGGAGCTTACTCAAAACCTTTGGAAAGGGTTTGTGCTGGATGTGTGTGCAGCACCTGGAGGGAAAGCCATACAGATCCAGACGGCTCCGCATGTGACAAACTTGGTTGTCAATGATGTTTCCAGGAAACGCTTGTTACAAGTGTGTCAAAACATGCAGCGTCTGCAGCGCAACCCCCCAGTGTTTGTAGTGTCTGATGGTCGTTTTTTGCCTTTTGCTGCAAAGTTTGATGCTATTTTGCTGGATGTGCCATGTTCTTCTTCGGGAACGATTAGAAAAAACCCCCATATCAAATGGATTGCTTCTGAATCGGAATTGTTGAGTCAAACCACGCTGCAAAAGCAATTACTGGAAAATGCTGCTCGGTTTGTGAAACCGGAAGGAGTGTTGGTGTATGCGACATGTTCATTGGAAATAGAAGAAAATGAACAGCAGGTACAAAAATTTTTAGAAAAAAATCCAGATTTTATAATACTTCCATTTGCCACAAATACAGCAATACTGGACTCTTATCGTTCTTTTGTGACGGAAAAAGGGTGCTATAAAGTCATTCCTTCATCAAGTATGATGGGTTTTTTTGCGGCAGTATTTTTGCATAAAAGATAGTGATTTCCTTGAATTTACTTGACTTCCTGAGGAAAAATCACTAGAAAAACACGCTTTTTCTAGTATTTTCAAAAAAATTTTGTCAGTGCTATTGCTACAATTTTTTTGTGGTAATATTTTATTTATATAGAGATGGATGATTTTTTAGATAAAGGGTGTGGCTATGGATGAAATCAAGGAGATGTTGCTCAAGGAAAAAGAGAGCATCATTGCAGATATCCTTAAAACTCAAGATCATGTACCACTGGACCATGATATTGGAGACGAGATTGACAGTTCAGTAGAAGATCAAGATCGAAAATTGATGATGCTCCTGCAAGACCGGGAACGGGAAAAATTGGACAAGATCGAAAAGGCCTTGGTGCGCATAGAGAATGATGACTATGGCGAATGCGAAGAATGTGGAGAGACCATTGCTCCAAAGCGTTTGATGATTGTTCCATTTGCCAGGTTATGCATCAATTGCAAGCAGGAAGAAGAACGTAATAAAGGATCCTATTCAACGGATGATACAGAGGGTTCTTTGCGATACATGGAAGAATAGTTTGCCTGCCATTTTCCTTCTGTCGGGGATCTATTTTTAAGAATCGGGGGTCCCTTGTATTTCCCAACCAGTTTTCCCATACACTGGAGGATGTGATGGCAAATCTGCTGAATTATAATACATCACAATTATTAGGATTTATTTTAGTTTTGATCCGTGTCAGTGGGATTGTTTCTACTGCTCCTATCTTTGGAGACAGCAATATCCCCACCCAGATTAAAGTGGTCATTTCTCTTGCCTTTGCGCTCATCCTCCAGCCTTTTGTACCTCCCATTGTCGTTTCTCTAAATAATGTATCTCATTACCTGTTATTGGTGGCAGGTGAGCTTTTGATCGGCCTGGTGCTTGGAATGGTGGGGCAGTTGCTCTTTGCGGCAATTCAATTTGCCGGAGAATTGACAGGCCTGCAAATGGGATTGGGCATGGCCAATGTCATGGATCCCCAAACAGAACAGCAGGTTTCTATTATTGCCCAGTTTGAATATACCATCGCCGCCATGGTTTTTTTAGCAATTGATGCGCATCATGTTGTGATTCAGGCAATGGTACACAGTTACACTTTTTTAACCCCAGGTGCTATCGAGTTGGGAAAAGGGTTGGTACAGGAAATCATTGCGTTATCAGCAGGGATTTTTGCCTTGGGGTTGCAGCTCGGAGCCCCCCTGATTGTATCCCTGTTTTTAGCTAATGTGATCATGGGTTTTATGGCACGGGCTGTTCCCCAAATGAACATTTTTGTGGTTGGATTTCCATTTTCGATTTTATTGGGATTTGTCTTATTATCCATTGGTATGCCGTTTTTTGTTCAAGCAGTACGCGTGTTGTTTGAGATGTTTGACGATCAGGTTGTCACGATTATTCGCTTAATGCGCACATAACGATTGTGAGTAAATATGGCACAGCAAAACGATGGTCAAGAAAAAACAGAAGCTCCTTCTGATAAAAGAAGAGAGGATTCTAGGAAAGAAGGTCAGGTTGCCTTTAGCAAAGAAGTGTCGTCTGCTGCAACATTAGCAGGTATGGGTATGATACTCTATGCTGCCAGCACGTATATGCTCGAAAAAAGTCTGTTGTTTCTTTCAGACTCGTTCACACAGTTTCACACACAAGATTTCACCATCCCTTTTATTTCCCAGATTTTGAGCAAAGCCTTGAGTGTCACCAGCCCCATTTTTCTTCCCTTTGCTTTATTTGCGATGATCGCTGGCATTTTGTCTTCAGTCTTTCAGGTTGGTTTTCGTCCGACCATCAAACCGTTGCAGCCTAAATTGAATAAGCTCAGTCCTTTCAATGGGATCAAACGCATATTTTCCACCCAAGGCTTGGCAGAGTTATTTAAAAGTTTATTCAAAATGATAGTTTTGGGATATATTGGCTACATCACTTTTCAAGAAGAATTGGAAGAACTGATGGGGTTGTCCATTATTCCTGCGGATTCGATTATTACCTACAATTTCAGTTTGGTTGCCAGGGTTACTGGAAAAATAGTTCTTGCATTAATGGTACTGGCTGTGATGGATTATTTTTATCAACGCTGGCAGCATGAGCAGAAGTTGAAAATGACTAAGCAGGAAGTCAAAGATGAGATGAAACAAACCGAAGGGGATCCTCAACTCAAGAGTAGAATTCGTCAGGTTCAGCGGGAAATGTCACGTGCCCGGATGATGCAGGAGGTACCGCAGGCAGATGCCGTTGTGACCAACCCTACCCATTTTGCGGTTGCGATACGCTATGACCGGGAAAACATGGTGGCTCCTCAAGTGACCGCAAAAGGTGCAGATTATATTGCCCTTCGAATGCGTGCGATTGCTAAAGAAAATAATGTTCCTGTCCTCGAACGACCTCCTTTGGCTCGTGAATTGTATCGAGATGTAGAAGTGGGGGAAGTCATTCCGGATCGTTTCTTTAAAGCAGTTGCAGAAATCCTGGCATATGTTTACCGCCTCCGGAAAAAACAACGCTCCACTTGATTAAGCTCAAATTTATTCAATTTTGACCAGAACTCCTTGACCAGGAAATAAATTCCTAGTTGGTCAAAACTGTGGTATTTTTCAAAAAGATGTTCAAATTGGTATCATCTTGGTCAATATTGAGATGGTATTGAGCAGACTTACCAAACCAAGTGCAATTTATTCAAAAATAGGGAAACGTGGCTGCATCACAAACTAAGTTATCCGTTGGACGTCTTACACGGAACTCGGATTTGCTTCTTGCGGCAGGGGTGATTGGCATCTTATTGATTATGGTGCTTCCCTTGCCAGAGCTGATGATTGATCTGTTGTTGGCAATGAGTATCACACTGGCTGTACTGATCTTGTTTGTCGCTCTTTTTACTACCACTGCCTTGGATTTTTCATCCTTTCCGACCATACTTCTCATTTCAACCCTTTTCCGCCTGTCATTGAATGTGGCCTCGACCCGTCTTATTCTACTGAATGGGAACCAGGGACCTAATGCTGCCGGAAGCGTGATTAAAGCTTTTGGAGAGTTTGTGGCAGGAGGGAATCAAATTGTCGGGATTATTATCTTCTTGATTTTGGTGTTGATTAACTTTGTTGTCATCACAAAAGGTGCCGGGCGCATTGCCGAAGTAGCCGCACGTTTTACGTTGGATGCGATGCCTGGAAAACAAATGGCGATTGATGCGGACTTGAATGCGGGGTTGGTGGACGAGCAGCAGGCAAAAGAACGCCGTACTTTGGTGCAGCGAGAGTCCGACTTCTATGGTGCTATGGATGGAGCCAGTAAATTTGTGAGAGGTGATTCCATTGCGGGTTTGATCATCAGCGCGATCAATATCATTGGTGGACTCCTGGTGGGGACTACTCAATTCGGCATGTCAGCTGCCGATGCTTTTGGAACATATGCTATTTTAACCATTGGTGATGGTCTGGTTTCCCAAATTCCGGCATTGATCATTTCTGTTGGCGCCGGTATTGTTGTGACTAAAGCCTCTGCAGAGAACAAACTCTCCATTGATCTGCAAAAGCAGATGTTCAATAATGTACAGGCTCTGTTTGTTGCCTCCATGGTCCTTTTGGCTTTTGCCATGGTACCTGGTTTACCGACCGTTCCATTTTTAATGCTATCTCTTGCCACTGGGGCATTGGCTTACTCGGCCAAACAACATAATCAACGTGTGACCCAGGAAGAACAGTTGCAAGTGGCCCAGGAAGAACAGCAAAAAATCGATGAAGAACCAGAAGATATCGCGTCTTTGCTTCCAATTGACATGTTTGGCCTGGAACTTGGATATGGTTTAATACCGCTTGTGGATGAAGAACAAGATGGTGAGCTGTTGAAACGGGTGAAATCCATTCGCCGTCAAGTGGCTTTAGATTTTGGTTTCATTGTCCCTCCTATGCATATCAAAGATAACCTGGAATTAGCTCCTGGTGAATATTCCATTACGATCAAAGGGATTGAAGTAGGACGCAGTGAGTTAATGGTAGGGCAATACATGGCAATGAAGACAGGGGATGTGGATGAAGAGATTGCTGGTGTTGATACGGTTGAGCCTGCTTTTGGTCTGCCCGCCATGTGGATTAGCCCAGAAGATGAAGAACGTGCCCAATTTGCGGGATATACAGTCGTTGATATACCGACTGTACTGGCCACTCATATTACAGAGATTTTGAAATCACAAGCATATGAATTTTTAGGGCGCCAGGAGACACAGCGTCTTTTGGATAACTTTGCTCAAAATGAGCCTAAAGTGGTTGAAGAATTAATTCCAAACTTATTGCCACTGGGAGCTGCTCAGAAAGTGCTACAGAATTTGTTGAGAGAACAGGTTTCTATTCGGGACTTGCATACTATTTTAGAAACATTGGCCGATATGGCACCTCTGACCAAAGATCCTGATTTATTAACAGAATATGTCCGGCAATCGATGTCACGTCCGATTACTCGTCAGTATCAGACGGCTGATGGTTTACTGCCATTAACTACCATGAGTCAGGAAATTGAAGATCAAATTGCACAGGCGATTCAAGACACTGGGCATGGCACCTACCTTGGATTGGATCCAGAGTTGGCACAGGCGATTATTAATAAAACCGAAGGGCTGATGGAGATGTTTGCCATCAATAGTTATCAGCCTATTTTACTATGTTCCCCATTGATTCGACCCCATGTGAAACGACTGACAGAGCGTTTTATTCCGAACCTGGTGGTTCTTTCTCATAATGAAATCTCACCAGATGTCAGGATTGAGAGCTTGGGAATTGTCGAGTGAAACAGGGGGGAAACTTCTAAGAAATAATAAAAATGAACCTGAAAAGATATCGTGTCAATAACATTCAGGAGGCACTTCAGCAAATTAAAAAAGATCTTGGTCCTGATGCAATCATTGTTTCTACTCGGCAAGTCAAAGAAAGTAAGAACTCATTTGGTCTTTTTGGAAAAAGTATGTTGGAAGTGACTGCGGCACGTGATGAAACAGCCCAGAGGCAGCCCAGCCCTCCTCCTGTCTTGAAAAAATCTCCAGAAGTTTCTCCATATGGCATCCCTGAAACATTAGAAAAGAAAATGCCATCGCCCAGCCTTTCCCGAAGTAATCATGAAGAAACACAACGCATGCTCTTACCTATTCGTGAGGAGATACAAGAGCTGAAAGATATGATTGCGGGTATGCAGCAACCTTCTGTTGAAAGCCGCACGACGGTACAATTGCAGCAGGATATGTCGGAAATTCGCCACATGGTTCAGACACTTGCTGCTCAATCGAATCAACTGAGGGATGAAGAATTATCCGAGAATTTGGTAGTATTGTTCCAGCAAATGGTGTTCAATGGATTGGAAGAAAAATTTGCGCGTCGATTGATTCAAGAAGCAAAAAAAAGTATTCCTTTAGAAGAACTGAATAATTTTCCTTATGTAAAAATTTTCATTGCTCGCATGCTCATGAAGATTATTAAAACAACCAATGGTATTCCAAAAGAAGGTACAAAACAAAAAATTTTTTCGTTGGTTGGACCAACTGGTGTTGGAAAGACAACTACGGCAGCAAAGATTGCTTCTGAGCAGGTTTTGAAATACAAACACAAAGTTGCCATGTTGACGGTTGATACTTTTCGTATTGGTGCTATTGAGCAGCTGCGGGCGTACGCAAAGATCATGAATGTCCCCCTGGAAGTAGTGGCCAACAAAGCAGAACTCAATCAGACCATTGAAAAATATTCAGATTATGATGTGCTTCTCATTGATACGGGTGGACGCTCACAGAGAGATGAAGCACAAATGTTCGAATTACGAGAGCTCTTGGAGAGTAATCACCGGGTGGATAATTATCTTGTTTTGAGCTCAACCACAAAAGATTATGAAATTTCTGAAATCACTCGAAAATTTGGTGAGATGCGCCTGGATGGCGTGATTTTTACAAAATTAGATGAAAGTACATCGTATGGTTGTATTTTTAACCATGCGATTCGCTTTAAGAAGCCGATTGCTTTCTTGACTACTGGCCAAAAGGTTCCTGAAGATATTGAAGCAGCTACCAAAGAACGCTTGGTCGATCTTTTGTTAAATATTGCAGGAGACTGAGTCTTTATTTACCAAACCTTTCCTTTTGAAAAATAACCATGATAATGGATCAGGCCAGTACATTACGTCAGCTCGTGGGTTCTGATGCTGCCAAAGAACAAAGCAACACTAAGAAAAAGAAACGTCGTGTCCGCGTCATCAGTATCACCAGTGGAAAAGGCGGGGTGGGTAAAACCAATATTACGATTAATTTGGCTTATGCCCTTTCTTCTCTTGGTCGTCGGGTGTTCATTCTTGATGCGGATTTAGGGCTTGCCAATATTGATGTTCTGTTGAATATCTCGCCTCCCTATAATATTGAGCATGTGCTTTCCGGGGAGAAGAACATCAATGACATTATTGTCAATGGTCCGGCGAATATACGAATTTTGCCTGCCAGTTCTGGACTCAGTGAATTAGCCGAGTTGAGTCGGGATGAGCAGGTCAAGCTATTCCGTAAACTAGGAGAAATTGATCAGACGATGGATTATCTTCTGGTGGACACTGGAGCGGGAATCGCTTCGAATGTTTTGCGCTTCAATGCAACTGCGGATGAGATAATTTTGGTTGCAACTCCAGAACCGACTTCAATGACGGATGCTTATTCTGTCATTAAGATTTTGGCAACAAAATACCATGTGCGCAAATTCAATTTAATCACAAATGCCGTAGAATCTCGTAAAGAGGCACAGGCTGTATTTGAACGCCTTCATAAAGTGGTTCACGACTTTTTACAAATCAATATCAACTATGTGGGATTTGTGTTCAAAGATCCGATGCTC
The DNA here is from genome assembly GCA_015231885.1 of SAR324 cluster bacterium. Taxonomy (GTDB): domain Bacteria; phylum SAR324; class SAR324; order SAR324; family NAC60-12. Next base: position 97,549 of record JADGAT010000004.1, on the reverse strand, counting down.
ACCAAAGCAGTACGGATGCAGAAACCTTTATTGGAGGTATTTCCAAAATCTCCTGCGGGCAAATGTTTTTATGCACTTGCTCAGCAGATAGAAAAAGATGCCACAACACTGCCGAGCCTTGATGTGAAAGGATCTGCACCAAATTTTTGGGATCGCTTATTGCATTGGAAGAGACAAAAATAGGCTGAAAAACTAACTTCTGTGAATGGTGAACAACCGTGAGACCAAATCCGTATGCGCAGCAAGCAAAAAAAAGCAGAGAAGATCTGGTATTAGAGCATGCGCATTTAATCAAACGTATTGTCAATAGAATGGCTGCCAGGCTCCCTGATGGGGTGGATCGTGACGAGCTGTATCAAGCGGGTTCCATTGGATTGTTGGATGCAATTGATAAATTTGATGAAACCAAAGAGGTGCAGTTCAGAACCTATGCCGAATTTCGCATCAAAGGGACTATTATTGATGAACTGCGTTCCATGGATTGGATTCCACGCTCGGTGCGTAGTGCCGCCAGCAAGCTCGAACAGGTTTATACGCTGTTGACGAATCAACTGGCCAGGGAACCAACCGATCAGGAAGTCGCCAGTGAACTGGAGATGTCCCTGAAAGAATATCATGAATTTCTCGCAAAATCCCGTCCGATTCCTTTGCTCTCTTTGGAAAATTTTGGTAAAAAAGATGAAGATGACTCACAGGATGTCCATGAAATTCTGGCAGATCCTGATGCAGAAGATCCTTTTTTAACCTTCTCTACAGGAGAAATGAAAGGAAAACTGGCAGATGCCATTCAGATGCTGCCAGAGCAAGAACAGCTGATCCTCTCTCTCTACTACATGGAAGAAATGAACTTAAAAGAAATTGGAGAAATTTTAGGAGTGTCTGAGTCGAGAGTCTCTCAAATTCGAACCAAAACTATTGTTAAATTGCGTGTTGCCTTAAAATCTAATCTTGAGGAGTAATCCCCCATGTCTTCCCTACAAGACTCGTTAGAAATGATTTTGGACCAAATGATTGAAATGCAAGAAAAAAAAACACTTAAAGTGGCTTGTGAGGTTCATCCCAATTTAACTCCTGAAGATATTCGCAATCCCCAGGATTTCAATGACCTTTATCTGGATCCCGTGTTCAATTACGAAGATGGAATCCTGACAGGTTATCTCTCCGTGCGAACTGCTTTTCGTAATGAAGTGAAAAAGTTGTCTGACACGGAGTCCGATTAGTCCCTTTTTTGTGTCTGCCTGAAATTTTTCACAACTAAAAGACCACCCCAATTCCTGCCAGAATCTCGGCTGTCTCTAGTTTATGAGTGAAGGTGGAACTGTTGTTGATGATAATATCATCCAGATCAAATTTATAGCTAAGACTGTTTGCTCTGTAGCCCAATATTAGCTCCATCGGCTCAAACTCCATTCCCGCCAGCACAAACCAGGAGTTTCCAGAAGCATCCGATGCGTTGAAATTCCTTGAAAAATCAGAATCTCCAGTGAGTGCAGTCCAAGAGGAGATAAACTCAGCTTCGTAATCAAGTTTCGCGCTTCCGTCGATTACCAGACCTGCACCCAGAGTGAAACTGAATGCTTCGCCAATTGTGTAAGAAATGTCTACAAAATTGCTGTCGTATTGCATTGATTGGATTATGAGACAGCAAATGGATTGGAAATCAAATTCTGATTCTGCTGTTGTAGAAAGTGTGGAGTATCCAATCCCCAACCCAAAGGGCATTACATAGTACAGACCAAATCCGGAAGTTGTAGGATTTTGAGTAATGGTTGCATCCGAATCTCCCACGTCCAATTCTCCTTGTTCGGAGACGGGTGCCAGTAAACGAATCCGGTGGAATTCTGCAAAAACTGTATTGCTGTAAAGCAGGCATCCTATTGTCATCAAAATCAGAACCTTTGCTGTTTTCATGAAGACATCCTTTATTCCAAAAGTTATAAGGGAAAGCTTGCTGGGAAATAATATGAAATAAGAAATGCAAAAATGTGGCCGAACAATAGCGCTTATTTGGATTGAAATTGTTCACGTAGTCGTTGACACAAGACATTGATGATTCCAATGGCCACTTCAATGTATTGTCCCATGAATTCATGGAGGGCTTCTTGATCCAAACGAAATAACTGAGTGTCTTCTTCTGCCACTATTGTTGCCGTTCTTGCTTCAGGAGAAAGGGCTGCCAGTTCGCCAAAAACTTCTCGGTTGCCCAAGATTGCCAGTTTCTTATTATTTCGATAAACTCCGATTTTGCCATCAATGATGATGTACATGGAGGTTCCTATTTCACCCTCTTTGACGATCGTTTCTCCGCTAGAAACCGATATCTCCGTCAAGATCGAGGCAAGCTCCGCTAATATATGATCGGGAGTATCTGCCAGCATGGCAACCGATTTTAACAGTAATACCTTTTCAATGGTTAATCTCATAGTTTTCTTTCAGTTTGATCAAGAGTGTATTGAGCAACTTGTGCTACCTGAGAAGACCGATGGCTCAATAAAGGATTGAGTAATGGTGCGATGTTATCTGGGCTGATCTGGCCGAGAGCCCAAATGGCGTGCTCTAACAATAAAGGAGGTTCTGCAGGGTTGTTGATAATGGAAACAATGCTGCCGTAAAATTCAGAGAATCCCAGTTTTCCCATCATATAGACGGCACAACATTTAGCCCAGCTTGTCGTCCACTGATCCGAGCGTGCAACAATTTCTTTTAAACGCGCGTTCACTCCCATCAATTTTTGTGGATATTTTGTGTTCAGCAGCTTCATCCTCTCTTCCAGTGAAATGTCTTCAATGACAGGAAATATTACCAGTTTGAACTCTTGAGGAATGATATTATCAATCAACTCTAATGCATAAGCCTTTTTTTCACTGGCCTCACTTTTGATGGATTGCCATGCTTGTGCGATACGTTGGGAACCATAGATGAAAGACAGCAACAGAAAGATGCGTTCACGGTTTTGTCGGACTTCTCGCATCAAGGCATCTTGCAGCAAGTTCCCATATTCACTGGCTCCAATATCGATAGATGCGGCAATTGCCCATGCGGCATCTTTAACTTCTGCAAAGACCATATTTTTTAGAAAAACCGCTTCTCCTGCAGAACATTGATACTCACAAGCTTTTAAGGCCAACAGGATAGGATGGCGCACGTCTTCATCAGGAAATTCGATATGTTTTCTTAGAAAGTTGATGGATTTCTGTCCCTTCAATTTTCCACAGATTTGTGCAATGCGAATACGCAGGTCTTGATTTTGTTTGTCTTTGCTGAAACTACTTTCGAGATAGAGTACCACACCATCCCCACCAAGGACGAGCGTGGTTGTTGCTCCATTCCGTAATTCTTGATCCTCTAAATGTTCAATCACTTTTGGCCATAAACGAGGATGTTTTATTTTGCCTGCTGCAGCAATCGCTTCTTGTTGCACCTTCTTATCGGTATCGGCTAAAAGCTTGATCAAGGGTTGGTAAAAATCCTGGATGCTGACTTCTCCCAATACTTGTGCTGCAAATCGTCTTTCTGCTGCCAGTGAAGACTCTGCATATTGAATCAGCTTGGTTCCTGCTGCCAGAACTCCAGAAATGCCGCCATACTTCAATAATGCAACGATAGCTCCTGATTGAACATCTTCATCACGGCTTTCCAGGTAAGGCTGGAGCCTTTCGGTCGCATTATCAGAGTCTAATGCCGCAATTGTCTTAATTGCTGCTGCTTGGACAAGTAAATTGTTTTCTTGTTGCAATAGTTCAACAACGGACTTCAATAGTGTCTCTTGATGAAGATGTTCAATGCGCTGCAGAATTTCTTGGCGGATTGGAGGTTCGGGATGATGTAATAATTTCTGAAAATAAAGGTCCAGACCATCTGGCTGCCCTTCTTCCAACATACCAATTGCATAAATGACTTCAGGCACATAGGCACTTTGCAGGGCTTTTTGAATGATATGGAGACTGGCACTGTCCTGCAGGGAAAAGCTATCCTGACTTAATGTTCGGCGTGCCAATGCTTTGGAAAGATACTGGGTGTATTGTTGACGAGTCAATATTGCACAAATCCCCCATAAGATGGAAATGACTGTGATTACCATGCTCAGCTGGACTGCATTGAAATACAGAACTTTGTTGAAAAATAATAAAAATATTCCTGTTACTCCTGTTGCCACCGGAGCAACAACGCTGTCAACAAATCCCTGCGCTCTTTCTTTTTGACTGGTAATGAGAGGTTGATAAAGCGTCGTGATGGCCGGTTTGTAAAGTGTGTAATAACCCGTCCTAAAGAACATTCTTGCTGAAACCATCAAACAAAAGACGATGAGACCTGGCTCTGCAACAGTTCCTATAATCGAGATGGGTAATACATGCAACCCGACTGTCACTGGAATTGCAATCAAACCGAATAAAATTCCAAATTGGCTCAACAATCTTCCAGCAAGGAAAACTCCAATAATTAAGCTCAATAAAGAATTTGCTGAATAAAAAAGCCCCATGAAGCTCGCCAATTGATCTTTGTCGGGATACCGGAAGGATACCCGATCAAAAAATGCATTGGAAACAATATAATCGGACATGATCGTGAAAGTAGCCAGGCTGAATATCAGATGGATGTAAGAACTTTTTAAAATTAGTTTCAGGGGAAGTGATGGCTTTTCTTGAGTAGATGCCTGGGTTTCGATGCGTTGGGATCGTCTCAATTTTTCTGGGAAATTCTTTTGCAGAATCGTAAAAGTCAAAATAGCAGCTCCCAGTCCTCCTATGGACATGAACAATAAATTAATGGTTCCGATCCAATTCACAATCAAGGGAATTGCCAACCCACCCAAAATTCCTGTGAGAACCTCTCCCATTCCAATTAATCCAAAGAGTCGTTTTCCTTGACGAACATTGAAAACTTTGGCTGCTAACGCCCAGAACAGTGTCACCAACAGAAGAAATTCCGCTTCATTCCATACAGCAAACAGCAGGGCAGGCCACCGCTCACCAATACTTTTTACCAAAATATTCAAAGTTGCTTCAACGGCAATCATGATTGCCAGAGTTCCTATCAGCAGCCTGTGGAATACTAGTTTTTGCTGTAATTTTAGATAAATCCCTCCTACAATTACATTGACGAATGCTGCAAAAATATAAACATAGGGTAAAGATTGAGCATCAAACTTTTCCAGAAAAACAGCTTGTGCTGCGGTCGTTGTGAATATTCTGGGAAACCCGATCCAGAAAGAAAAAAGGAAAATTAGTATGACTAATTTTCCTTCTCCCTTCTCCAGGTTGAACAATGCTGCAAAAGTATTTTTCATGTCTTGTCAAATTCTCTAGTCATTGAAAAGTGTGCTGCACCTTAAAATGAAACCATTAAAATGTCAGTATAAGTTTAATTAATTTGACACTAGAAATTTGATTGATTAAAATATTCAATTTACTTGTTGATAATCATTGCGGAACAATAGCGTATTTTGAGGCTAAAATACTGCTGTTTGGGCCAAGAAACCCCGGAATGTTAACCTTTAACCCGCACAGAATGTGCGAACATGTAATATAAAACTTATGGATATTGAACAACCCACAAATGAAACAAATGAATTATTAGATGCGACACTGGAGGGATTCTCCATTACTTTCGTTGAAGATGAGATCGACTTTGATTTGATATGCGAAGAAACCTTAGGTAATTTAAAAGAAGGCGGTATTGCCCAAGGTAAAGTGACCCGCATCTCCAAAGATTTCGTAATGGTCGATATTGGCTATAAATCAGAGGGCCGGATTCCCATTGAAGAATTTGAAGACGTAAGCGGTGAGCAGAAAATTGAATTGAATGATCCGGTAGAAGTCTATGTAGAAGCCTTGGAAGAGGATGATGGGGAAACGTTACTTTCGAAGGAAAAGGCCAGGAAATTACGTATTTGGGAGACCGTAGGACAGGTTTATGAAGAGCAGAAAACCATTGAAGGAATAATTGCTGCCCGTATTAAAGGCGGACTGTCGGTTGATATTGGAATCAAAGCATTTTTACCAGGCTCTCAAGTCGATTTGCGTCCTGTGCGCAATCTGGATAAATTAATTGGAGAAAAGTTTGAATTTTCCATTCTCAAATTCAACCAGAAACGCGGTAATATTGTTTTATCTCGTCGGGCTCTGCTAGAAATTGATCGCGAAAAACGGCGGAAAGAAACGCTGGAAGTTCTGCAAGAAGGAGCCTCCATGAAAGGGCATGTCAAGAATATCACAGATTATGGAGTATTCATTGATCTTGGCGGTGTGGACGGGTTGCTCCATATTACAGATATGACTTGGGGTCGTATTGTTCATCCTTCCGAAATGTTTGAAATGGGGGATGAAGTAGAAGTTCTTGTCTTGAAGTATGATAATGAGGAGCAAAAGGTTTCTCTTGGTTTGAAACAAAAATTTCCAAATCCATGGGATGCTGTGGCAAACAAATATCCAGTGGGTACTCGTATTTCTGGAAAAATTGTCAGTCTCACCGATTATGGAGCTTTCATTGAACTGGAGCCTGGGGTAGAAGGGTTGATTCATGTTTCTGAAATGTCCTGGACCAAAAAGATCCGCAATCCTTCTCGTTTTGTCAGCCTTGCGGATGAAGTGGAAGCCATTGTCAAAGATTTAGATGTAGAGCACAAACGAATTTCCCTTTCCATGAAAGAGGCAACACCGAATCCCTGGAAGCAGGCAGTGGCAAAATATCCTGTTGGCAGCGTTGTCAGCGGAAATGTGCGTAATGTCACGGACTTTGGTATTTTTGTAGGGTTGGATGAGGGGATTGATGGTTTGGTGCATATCTCTGATATCTCTTGGAGTCAACGCCAAAGGCGTCCTGCTGATTTAGTGAAGAAGGGGGACGAAATTGAAGTGAAGATTCTGAATATTGATGTAGAACAGGAAAGATTGTCACTAGGAATCAAGCAGCTTACAGAAGATCCATGGAAAAACCTAGATGAGAAATTTCAAATCAGTAGTGATGTGACAGGAAAGATTGTCAATATCACCGATTTTGGAATTTTTGTGGAAGTTTTGGAAGGCGTGGAAGGCTTAGTACATATTTCTGAAATTGATCCTGCTGTTCCAAAAGCTAAATTGCTGGATTTTTATCCTATTGGAACTGAAGTTCGTACACGGGTTATCAAAATTGATCCAGAGGAACGCCGTTTGGGTTTGAGTATTCTGGAATCACAAACGGTTGTACCACCAGAACTCCAACCCGAAGAAGCGGCTCCTGCAGAAGTTGCGGAGGACTCTTCTGCAACATTAGAGGAGACAAAATCTGCGGCTTCTGAGCAATCAGTAAGTGCTGTAGAAGAAACAAAGGCTGAAGTTGCAGAGCCCCCAGCAACGGCAGAGGTTGTTTCTGAGTCTGCTGAAGAGGCTGGAAACGATACCAAAGCAGAAGATAAATAGGTCATCGTTCAACTCTTTTTTTCTATTCAGGGAGCTGTTTCTGAGCTCCCAACCTCACATCACATTTCCCCCCTCCTTGATGACTCATGTATAACTTTTTTGTCATGCTCCATGTCATTTCTATCTGTCTGGTAGTAGGGACGCAATTTGTTCAATCATTAGCCGTCATTTTTCGCCTTCGCTTGGAAAAACAGGAGCAAATTATTGGTGCTCAATGGATTCAGTATCGAATTTACAAGTTTATTTATTATCCCATTTTAATCATTGCCATCGGTACGGGCTTTTATTTAGCAATTGTCACAGGGGCTTTTTCTCAGGGAAAATGGCTGCATTGGAAATTAGTACTGTTGGTGATTTTAATTGGGTTTGGATTTCTCAACGGCAGGCAAATCAATGATAAAGATTTGCCCAAACCTTTTGCCATGTTTGTCCATATAGGAATCTTTTGTGTGGCTTCTGTGATGATTTATTTGGTCAAAGTAAGACCATTTTAATCTAAAGAAGAACATCACGCTAGAGCCTTTTAAATAAATTTCATTTTTTCTAAAAGAATATTTGTGATTTTTATGTAAAAACACTATACATATGGATAAATTAATCGGGAAGCTATATTATATAATGTTTCCTGGTACTCATCTAAATAGAAAGGGAAACTATGGAAGATAAAAAAAATGCGAAAGAGCATGTGGAGCATACAGAGCACGATATTCATAATACAGAGCACGATTTAAAAGCACAGGGTGTTATTAATAAAAATGTGTTGTGGGCAATGGGAGCTGGTCTGGTGCCTTTCCCTATCGTTGATATGGCTGCTGTGAGTACCATTCAGTTGAAGATGGTTAACGAGCTTTCTAAACATTATGGTATAGAGTTTTCTAAGCATCGTGCAAAAAATATTATTGGACCGCTAGTAGGTGGGGTGAGCACAGGAGTTTTGGGAATGTCAACGGTTAGTTTGATGAAGCCTATTCCTGTCATTGGAGCTATCGCAACAGTAGCAGGAATGCCTTTAGTGGCGGGAGCAACCACCTATGCATTGGGCAAAGTATTTTTAGTCCATTTTGCTTCTGGTGGAACCTTTCTTGATCTTGACCCAGACAAAGTGCGTGATTATTTCATGCAACAATTCGAAGAAGGAAAAAAAGTTGCCGCCAATTTAAAGAAAACGGTAACGGCTTAAAATTAATAAGTTTTTCACATAAAAAATTCCCCCTCTCATGAAATACAGAATTTGTTATTGGCAGAGTTCAGTAGAGAGGGGCCTTTCAATTTTTCTTGCTTTTTTATTTCTGCTGGTTTTTGTCGATGAATCTAATCTGGCTCTTCCAGTTGAAATAGACAAATAAGGCAAAGCGGAGGCGCAGCTTTTTTAAGCAATCCGCATCATAATTAAGTAATTCGAATACGAGTGCTGAAAGAGTTCATCTACTGAGGAGTTAACATGAAACGTAGCTTTACCAAAATTTTATTGTGTGCGATCACCACCATCAGTTTTTTGATTCCATCGTTATCTGCGACTGAATTTAAATTTCAAGACTATCCTGGAACACTTGATATCAAAAGTCGTGCTATGTTGGATATGGATTATTTGAATGTGGATTATGAAGAAAAAGCTCCTGGAAAAAAAGTTTCAGTGGCTAGGGAAAGTTTTGAGTCCAATGGTGTTCTAGAAGTAACCATGTTTGCAGAAAGAGACATCGACAATGATTGGAGAGCTTCATGGGATACGGAAATGGAGTTTAAAACGGATAATACCATTGATGTTGTTAAATCACTTATCAAACTCAGTAAAGGTGAGTTTTATGCTGAACTGGGAAAAGAAGACCTGGAGGATGCTTATATTTTTGGGGAAGATACATTAGTGGTGCATGCTTTTTATGGTCCAAAAGGCTATGGTGCTTCTGATGCGGCCAGCTACGGATTTTCTCTAGGCTATGAATCAGGAGATACGAATTTTCAATTTTGGGTCCCTTACACGATTGAAGGCAGTCAAAATGTCCTTGGTGCACGCCCGTTTTTAGCTACAAAATTTGGAGCTATTAATTTTGTTGGTGCTTTGGAAACACAAACAAAACGAGATCAAATTGATAAAGAAACAAAAACAGAAGGCCAAAAAATCGAAGCTCCCGTGGAAGTGCATAAAATGTCCGGGTTCGGTTTGAGTTTATATGTTGATCCAAAGATACCAGTCATTGGAGAAACAGGCAGTATGATTGGTATCAGTTATGCTTCCAAGAAGGAAACAACAGATATTCAATATTCTAAAGAGGAAGACTTGAGTTCTGTGACATATGGAGTTTTTGCTACATTTTATGTTAATGCCAAACGATGGTTTGGGGTAGCTTACCATCATGCAGATGATACAATCGAGTCTGAGTCTGGCAGCAGCAAGATGGAAACAGATGAGAGTGGCTCCAAGTGGTTTGCATCCTTCCATCAGACGATTGGAAGAGGGGCGGCTTTAAAATTGGCTGTTTCTGGAACTTCTACAGAAGTTAGACCTGATAAAGTGACCGCTGCCAATCCTGATCGGAATACAGAAATGATTGGCACAAGAATGCGTTTGGTGTATCGTTTTTAAAAAAAGTCTATTCAAGTGTAAGAAGCAATTGATTTAATTCCTGTGAAAGCATTTCTAAAAATAATTTCTGGGAATCTTGAATAAAAAAATGCCCTCCTGCCAGTATATTTGATTGAAAATCGGAGTAGGTTTGAATTCCCCATTCCTCAAGATCTTGTGAGGAGACTCTAGGATCATCTACTCCTCCATAGGTAGAAATGGGGCACTGTAGAGGAGGTTCCGGCGAATACTGGTAGGTTTCACACATTTGAAGGTCGCTTTGCAGGGTGGGATACATTAGTTCCATCATCTCCCGGTTGCCTAATATTTGATCGGGCGTACCTTCAAGGAGTCGCAGAGTTTCTAGAAAATCTGCGGGAGAGAGTTTATGAAGGGGTGCGAAACGTGCTGGAATCTGGGGAGCACGGTGGGCTGAAATAAAAAGGTGTGAAGGACAAAGCTGTTGGCATCGGCGTAAATAACGTGTTAATTCAAAACTAATCAACCCTCCCATGCTGTGCCCGTAAAAAGCATAAGGGATATTCAAAAATTCTGAGATCACCTCACTCAAGTCATGGACCAAAAGATTAATATCGGTATAAGGCGATTCTTTGAAACGATTTTCTCTGCCAGGGAGCAAAACGAGATGGACTTCAACGTTTGTCGGCAAGTGTTTAATCCATTGAGAAAAGAATGCAACTCCTCCTCCTGCATGAGGAAAACAAAATAATTGAAGTTTTGCCTTAGGAACAGGCTTTGGAGTGATAATCCATGAATTAGCTTTTAACATAATATTTTTTTATAGTTCAGACAGTATTTTGTTGTCATTGAATGAATGGCCAGGGGAAGACTGAGGAAAATTTTTGTAAACCATATTCTTCCTCCTTGCAAGTTGATTTCAATAGTTAAGACTAAATTCTACCAGAGAATTATAAAAAGACTACATATTAGCAGGACAATATGGCTGGTGTCATCATAGTAGGTGCTTGCGTCTATATCACTCTATGTATATTAGTTGCATGGCTTGGGCGTAATTCTCGTTTAGGATCTTGGGGAATTTTCATAAGTGCTATTTTTTTTACTCCATTTCTGACCTTTATAGGGGTGATTTTGTTTGGTTCTAGAACAGAAAACTCTGCGGGAGGCTCCTAAAACATTGGAACGCATTAGCTATTCAACACTCTGGACTAATCATTTTCAACTGATAAGATTCTAAAGTGACAAGAGAAGGTTTGTTTTACTTCAGATCGATAACTCCAAGATGAGGGGAAACATGAATGTAATGAAAAAAGTTAAGTCATCATTTTTCGGCAGTATGGGTGTTCTAATAATCATATTGCTGTTAGTCAATGGATGCTATCAGTTAGATGAGGTAGATAGAGATAATCCCAACCCTCATCGAGAAGCGTATGAAGGCATACCTCTTGATGAGGAAACCATTAGCCAAATTGAAGGAGTTCTGGAGCGTGCGACAAGCAAACCATTTTTGCCTGGGGTGCATACTAATCCTGAAAATTCATTGATGCCTCCAATTCCAGGAGTGGTTGTTGGAATCCGGATACCTGGTAAACAAGCATGGTTTGGGGCAAGTGGTTATTCGGACTTGGAACGCAAAATTCCAATGAATGTGGATGATAAGTTTCGTGCTGGAAGTATTACAAAGAGTTTTGTGGCTAGCTCCATTTTGAAGCTTTCTGAGGAAATGCGAGAATTTGATGTGGATGATAAGCTAGAGGAGTGGCTGCCAGGCATAATACCCAATGGAAATGAAATTTCTATTCGGAATTTGTTGATGCACTCCAGTTGTCTTAACAATTATACAAGTCATCAAGACTTTTCAGATGGTATTCAAGCCAATCCTGCCAGAAGGTGGACCCGTGAAGAGTTCATTGCAATGACCATTGATGCAGGACCGGTTTGTAGTAGTGATAGCATTGGCAAAAATTTTAATTATTCCAATACCAATTATCTTTTATTAGGATTGATTTTAGAGCAAGAAAAAGACAAACCTCTTGGAGATATTTTGTTTGAAGAGTTCTTTTCTCCTCTTGGATTGAGAAATACTTTTTTTCAAACAGCAGGCGATGGGTTTCCTGGAGATTATACATCAGGATACTTTGATTTAGATGGTAATTTTGTGTTAGAGTTGGTCCCTTATGTTGATCCTTCTGCGCTTTGGGCGGCAGGTGCTGTTTTTACAGATGCAAAAGACTTGCTGGCTTGGACAAAGGCTGCTTTTAGTGCAAATGGACGTGCTCTTAGTGCAACATTGCAATCACAACGACTGAATTCACTGTATGAAGGCGTTTTAAACGCTGGCAGTCAGTCTACTCTTGCTAACGCTGGAATGGGAATTGGCATGGGGGTGATCAAGAGAGGTGAAATGCTGGGGCATGTTGGTGAAATTTATGGTTTTTCTGCATACGCAGGGGTATATGCAGAAAAACAGGTCAGTATTGTGGTGTTGACGAATCGCACCCGGTATCATAAAGAAGAAAATAAAGAGATGGATGTATTTACCATCATCGACCAGATCTTTATGAAGCTTTATCCAGAAGACTATGACATCGCTGAAATCGGCAAGTACGAAGGTTACGACGAACAACACTCGGAATAAGCATCCTTATATTTCCTGCCTCTGAAAAGAGGCAGGCTCTAATCCATTCTCTCCTATACATCCTTGTTTTCGCCCTCCTGATATATTATCATAGATTGTCCTTTGTAAATCTTCTCTAATTTTTCTATTAGAGTAACCAAAGTTTCGTTAATTGAAGACTATGGAAATTATTAAATTGCTTAGAAGATTTTCACCAAAGATGGTGAATCATATTACCTTCATGATATTTTTTACTGGAGTCATCAATGCGATTATTCTATCAATTATTTGCGCAGTAGCAGTTTCTCCTGAAAAAAATAGTTTTCGTTTTTTCATGTTGTATCTTGGAGCACTTGTCATATTTTTAATTTCTAAAAAATATGGCCTCATCAAAGCTGCAGTCCTTGCTGAAACGGCAGTGAGTGATGTCCGTATGCGTATTATTGATAAGCTTCGTCATGCGAACCTGATGCTTGTGGAAGACTTGGGGAGGGCTTTTATTCATACTCGGCTGACCAAGGATACCATGGAAGTGTCTATGGGGTTTGGTGCGATGATTCATACTGCTCAAGCCGCGGTAATGGTGATGTTTGCCATCTTGTTTTTGGGCTTTATTTCCATACCAATTTTTTTAATGACCTTAGGAATATTCGCCATCTGTGGCATGATTTACTATGCTAGTGAAAAGAAGGTAGAGGCGCTGGTTCATGCATCTACACAGAAAGAAACGGAGCTGTTTGGTTTTGTGAACCATATGCTGGATGGATTCCAAGAACTTCGCATGAACCAATCAAAAAGTGATGATTTGTACAACCACTATCTGAGCCCTGCTTCTGAGCAAACGACAGATTTAAAAATCAAGTTTTTTTTCCAACTGACCAAAAATCTGATTCTTTCTTTATCCTTTGTGCATGTTTTAATTATTTCTATCATTTTTGTTTTACCAAGATACATTGTGATTCCAGAGCCTGCTATTATACAATCTGTTGCAATTATTTTTTATGTTGTTGGCCCCTTCAATCATATCTTGGGGAGTATTTCGATTTTTTCCCGGACTACGGTTGCCATAGAAAATTTGTATCGGTTTGAGGAAGAATTAAATGTAGAAGATGACAATTATATTTCTGCAGGCAACAGTGAATTGGCTGAGAAAGAAGGGTTTCAGCAGCTCCAACTAAGCAATTTTCAGTTTCACTATAAAGACCCGGAAGGCAATCCTTCTTTCTCCGTCGGGCCGTGTGATCTCACAATCAATTCCAACGAGATTTTGTTTATTGTGGGAGGAAATGGCAGCGGTAAATCTACTTTTTTGAAACTATTGACGGGTTTGTATTATCCTATGGAGGGATCGATCACTCTGGATGAGATAAGGGTGGGTTCCTACAATTATCCAGATTATCGCAACTTATTTTCCATTATTTTTACGGATTTTCATTTATTTGATCGTTTGTATGGTTTGAAAGGGATTGAACCAAGTAAAGTGAATCAATTGTTACGTTTGATGGAAATAGATAATAAAACACGATTTGTTGACGGTGGGTTTTCAAATATTAATTTATCCACCGGGCAGAAAAAACGTTTAGCCCTGGTTGCTGCTTTATTAGAGGATAAAAAAATTTATGTTTTGGATGAAGTGGCGGCTGATCAAGACCCTCAATTTCGCAAGTATTTCTATGAAACAATTTTACCTGATTTGAAAAAACAGGGAAAAACAATCATAGCGGCCACCCATGACGATAAATATTTTCATGTAGCAGACCGTGTCTTAAAAATGGAGTATGGCCAATTTATCCCTTATGCTCAAGATTAACATGTATTCTGGGAACGATTAAGAACCTTTTGGTAGCACAACGAGGATCTTTCCACAAAACAATGATATGGACAGAAATCAATTCAAAACCAAAAATTGGGATGATTTGTTTGATTCGGTACTGGAAAGCTTGAATGAGAGTACCCTGTCTGATTCTAAGAAAATTGAGGCTGCAACTCTTGTTCCTGTGGGACAAGGAGATAGGCGTCAGGTCGATACTCAACAAGTGGATGTAGACCCAGTGGAGGAAACTTCTATTTCTGTGGATCAAGGAAGCATGTGGCAAGGGGATACTCAACAGGTGGATGTTGCTATATCCATGAGAACTGTTATTTCGACGTCTGCGGGACAAAAAAAAATTGCTTTTATCCAAAATGAAAAAAACGATCCCCTGATCGTAAGCGATAGAAAGCAGCAATACACGATAATTCAGTCTCCTAAAGAAAAAGCCAGTGTCATTATTTCCAATTATATGCTCCTTTCCTTAGGGGTGGGTATACTTCCTTTTCCAATCCTGGATACGATCGCCTTGAGTGCGGTTCAGCTAAAAATGGTGAAGTCTCTTTCTAAATTATATGACGTGAAGTATTCGGAGGAAAAAAGCCGTGCTTATATCGGAACTTTACTCGGATCAGTAGCCTCTCTTTCGATTTATGGCAGCCTGGGAAGCCTGTTGAAATTCATTCCAGTGATCGGACAGATTGCTGGGGTGGTTTTAATGCCTTTAACCTCAGCTGCTTGCACTTACGCACTGGGCCACGTTTTTGTTCAGCACTTTGAATTGGGTGGCACCATATTGGATTTTAATCCGGAAAAAACGAAAGATTATTTCAATGAGCAAGTTAAACAAGGCCAGCAGTTGATCGCAAGACACAATGCGAGTTGATATAAAATGATTTTATAGCGAAAAAACCATGAAAAAAATTGGATTATTGTTGTTAGGATTTGCCTGTGTATCAACCTCTCTTTTTGCTCAGTCTGTTGATGATTTGGAGTTCATCACGGAAAATTATGCCCCTTACAATTATAAAAAAGATGGTAAAATCCAAGGAATTGCTGTTGATGCCCTGGTCGAAATGTTCAAAATAGTAGGTTCTCAGAAAACTCTTGAGGATATTAAACTATGGCCTTGGGCAAGAGGGTACAAGATTGTTCAACAAAAAAAAAATACCTCTTTATTTTCGACGACACGTACGGAGGCAAGGGAAAAATTATTCAAATGGGTTGGCCCTTTAAGCCCATCTAATATTGTCCTTCTTGCTAAAAAAAGCCGTAGGATTAAACTCAATTCCGTTGATGAGTTGAATAGCAATGAATATAAAAAAACGGCTGCAATACGAGATGATGCGGGAGAACTGATACTACTGGGATTAGGCGTGCCTCCAAATAGGATTGAACGGACTAATTCAGGATTAAGTGGAATTCGGATGCTTGAAAAAAATAAAGTTGATATGTTGGCATACGGGCATGTTGTCGGGTTATGGTATATCAAAGAATTGGGTTTCGATCCTGGTGAATTTGAGGCAGTGTATGTTCTCAAGAAATCATATCTTTATTATGCTTTTCATAAGGATACAGATGATAAGATTATAACCCAGCTGCAAAAGGCTCTTGATGAGTTAAAAGCCAACGGTAAACTTGAAAAAATATCTAAAAAATATGTCAATTAAACAGTTACTTTTTTCTCATTCTTTGTGAGTGTCCTCCTCTATGTTTTCCTCTTCTGCACACAACAAAAAGATATCTTTCAAACAGAAGCTCTCCTATAAGCTGGATAATTTTATGGCCAAGGGGGGAGGATCTATTTTAGTGATCCTTGCGGGTTTCTTCTTTTTGGCTTTTTCTTTTTTAGCAGTATTGCGCATTACTGTCGGATTGATTTGGTTTGATGAAAACCTGTCTTCGATTGCCGAGCAAGTGTGGCAGGTTGTCCTGCAAATCGGATTGGCCGGTATGGCTAGAGACACTCAAACCCATGCGTTGAATAAAGTGGTTGGTTTTGTGACAGTCATTGCAGGTATGGTCATTTTTTCCAGTTTGGTCGCCTTTATCACGGGTCTTTTTAATGCGAAAATACGTGAACTGCGTAAAGGAAAAAGTGTGGTTTTGGAAGAAGGGCATACTTTGATTTTAGGGTTTGGCGAACCGTTGCTGGACATTATTTTAGAATTGATCATAGCCAATGAGTCTGAAGATCATCCCGTTTTAGTCATTTTGTCGGAAAAACCAAAAGAAGAAATGGATGATTTCCTACAGGAGAAAGTCAAGAATTTTCAAAACACCCATTTGGTAACACGCACAGGAAATACCACAAATCTTCAGGCTCTGCAGCGTGCTGGAGTGACTACAGCAAAAACGGTTATTATTTTAAACTCAGCTCATATTGCTGGTAATTTGGAGGAACAGAACATTGGCGACTCCCGGGTGTTGAAAGCTCTGATGGCTTTGGTTTCTCTGGTAGGTGAAGAAAACATGATTCCGGTGGTAGCACAAATTTATTCTGCAACCAACCGAAGACTTGCTGAAAATCTGGTACCGGGAACAATTCAAACATTGGACTCCAATGATATTTTATCCCGTATCCTTGTTCAAACTACCATATCGACTGGGTTGGCATCGGTTTATTCGGATATGGTTGGATTTGAAGGAAACGAAATTTATTTTTACCATCTCCCCCAAGGATGGCTTGGGCACTCTTATGGAAAGCTGCAGTTTCATTTTATCCAAAGTGCTTTGCTTGGTTTTCGCAAGCAGAATGGCTCTGTTGTGTTAAATCCTCATCCCGATTACATCCCTGGTGATGAGGAAGCTGGGATTTTTTTAGCAGAAGATGATTCTTCCATTCATTTTTACCATCACCAGGTAGTATCAGTTCAAGAACCAAAATTTTTTATTAAAAAAACGGTATTGAGTGTGGAAAATCTGATGGTGGTTGGTTGGAACAATAAAATTCTTTCTTTAATAGACGAGTTTGCTAAATATACGGTAGACCGTTCTATCATCCATATTGTTGTGGAATCGCTTAATGAGGAGATTCAACAGGCTACCAAAGAATTACAGGTTCAATACCCCTATTTATTGATTGAAGTGATGGAAGTTGATTTGCATAATCCTTCAAATCTGGTTGATTTGGCTCCTCACACTTATAACAGTGTTATTTTTTTAGCAGAAGATAAAAAAAACAGTGAAGAAGTGGATGCCAATACCATATCCAGGCTTCTCGAATTTCGGAATTTTTTTAGAAAACTGGAACAAGAAAATGGGATTTCTGTCACAACAAAACTGGTTACAGAAGTAATGGATTTTGAAAATGCAGAACTCATTGTTGAAACGGGTGCCCGTGATTTTATCATTCCTCATCAGTTCATCTCTAAAATTTTTGCCCAGCTTTCTCAAGAACTGGAAGTAAAAAAAATCTATGATGAATTGTTCAAGATTGAAGGCTGCTGCATCTATGTCAAGCCCGTGAATCTATTTTTTGAACGCCTGCCGGTTACGATCTCTTTTGCCAATTGTATGAAGGTTGCGCAAATGCGCCGGGAAACTTGTTTTGGGGTTCGATTGAATGAGGAGTGGGATGATAAAGAACAGCATTATGGTATTCATCTCCTGCCATATAAAAGCGAAGTTTTTGAACTAAACGAAGGCGATGGGCTTGTTACCCTCGCAAACCAAAGAACATAATCATTTAATATGATATTTCATGAAAATCAGCTGTCCCGAATGTCATTCCACACAAACCATAAAGAAAATCACGGATTCTTCAAAAGTCAATTGCTATGCCTGTGGCCTTAATTTTTTGCTGCCCGTCGATACACAAACTGAAATCCATCGACTTAGATCAGCAATTAGTGAAGAGAAGACTCAATTAGAAACCGCTTTTTATAAAGAACAAAAAACTCTTTTTGAGCGATATACGGATCAAAAACAAAATCTAAGTCAAAAAGAAGAACAGGAGCTTTCCAAGTACAATCAAAAAGCGGACCCTCACGCTGTTGGAACCATTGAAGTGGGGTTGACGAGCTCCATTGGCATGGCTTTACTAAAAGTTGTTTTTGGTTTTTATTGCATCGTTACGGTTGTATTAACACTCTTCCACATGGGGTTAGAATATCTGACGGTGGAGCAGCAAATAAGATATGATTTACAAAATATTCAGGAAGGTTTTGCCTTTTCCTTGAAAACAGCACTTTGGCAGGAGGACCGTTTGCAGCAACAGGCTTCATTGAAAGGTATCTTGAATATGCCGGCAGCCATAGGAGTTAAGGTTCAAGGCTCGGAAGGACAACTATTGACGGCATCCGGTATTTTTTTAGATCAGGATGGAAATGTGAATGATGCCTCTCACACAGAAGAAGGAGATCTGCAAATAAAAGAGACACAGACGCGGCCTTTACGGGTGATTGATTATCAAGCACCGCTTGTTTATCAAGAAGATGGGGAGGATTATAACCTGGGTACCATTACTCTTTATTCTGGCGCTCAAGTTGTTTTTCAAAAAGTACGCTTTGTTTTTCTTTCTATCATCGTCATTGCGGTCTTAAAAACAATAACCCTGTGGGGGATTTTTCTTTGGGCCAGTCATCGGATATTGACTCGCCCATTGAGTCGACTGACTAGTGCGGCAAGCCAATTTCACCTTGACAACCTGGATATCCCCCAAGTGGACACACAAACAAAAGGACACAATGAAATCAAAGTTTTAGAAGAATCCTTTATGAAGATGTGGAACAACTTGGTGGCGGAGCGTAAGCAGAACCTTCAATTGACCAAAACCTTTGAAAAATTTGTCCCCAAACAGTTTTTGGCGAAAATGGCACGGGGAGGTCTTAATGCTGTCCGGCTAGGAGCCTTAGAGGATGATTTCCAGACGACGATGCTTTTTATTAATTTGGCGTCCAGTACTCCAATTACTTCGCTGCCTCCACAAGACATGTTCCGATTTATCAATACTTATATTAATTTTGTGCATGAACCTATTGTCAGTAATGGCGGTTTTATTGATCGCTTTGTTGGATCAACGATCATTGCATCGTTTGGCTTGGACTCTCCCTCGACTGAAGCTGTTTATGCCATATTTGCGGCAATTGGAATACAACGAAAAATACAAAAATTCAATGAAACCTGTGCGAAGGAAGATCTTCCTGTGGTTTCGCTGAATATTGGAATTCATAATGGCCCACTCAAAATAGGAACGGTTGGAGATGAAACACGAATGGATCTCAACCTGATGGGAGAAGCTATTGGGATTTCTCGGGACTTGGCAACGATCGCAAAAATTTACCAAAGGGAAATCATCATTTCTCAACGTGTATTCGAACTGTTACCAACGGATCATGCGTTTTATTGTAGAAAATTAGACTACATTCAGCTTCATCCGGAGATAGATCCTCTGGGAGTCTATGAGATTTATAATACAGATTTGGAAGAAATCAAGCTGCAGAAGGAACAAACTCTCGATATCTTTCAGCAGGGAGTGGATGCCTTTCATGATCAGGAATGGACAAGGGCGATCGATTTGTTTTCCGAATGTTTAGAACAGTTTCCGGAGGACATGATGGCACAAGAATATGTGGAACGATCCCGGCAATGCTCGAATAATCCTGTTCTTGCAGATAAAAAAGTCCATGTGATCTTTCAGACAGAACCACGCCTTGGTTTTGGGGTTAAATCCAGATGATTCATGATCCCTCCTCTTGATGAAGTATTTGTTGTTTATCGCATTTTATTTACATAACAAAGATCCTCTATCTTGAGGAGGTCTTTTATTATTTTTTTCTCATTCGTAAATCATAAATGTCCTGATATTTCAGTTAAATAACCTTGACAGATTTGAAATTTACCATACTAATTTATGGTTTCTGATTAGGTACTGCTGAAATTGTTTGACTCCATATGCGGAAATTGAGCTTTCACCTGAAAGATTTTTACTTGGCCTTCCGGCCGTATTTTGCTGACTCCTGTCACTCTGGGAAATTCCGATTTTGTTGTCCCGAGATCCTCTTTATCAGAGAAAAAACTAAGCTGTTTTTACAACGTCAAATAGTG
Organism: SAR324 cluster bacterium; assembly: GCA_015231885.1. Lineage (GTDB taxonomy): Bacteria > SAR324 > SAR324 > SAR324 > NAC60-12. Next base: position 77,135 of record JADGAT010000004.1, on the reverse strand, counting down.
GTACATTTTTCCACTTACAAATGTTAAGGAATGCTCAAACAATAACTTAGCAAATCTACTTGCCTGTTCAACGATCTTCTGCGTTGCTTTAGCGGTTACATAGCAACAAGCCATGCGCCCGATAAGACGCCTTGAATCTCGATGAAAATCCTGTGTAACTTTCGCATGTTATTATTTTCGCATTCCTAAGACACTGTGGAATACTACAGACAGGTACGTAAATCTTCGGATAACAAAATTTGACAATTGTGCTAATATATTCTGTTTGAATAGGAACCAGAAAGGTTTATCCAGAAAAAAGTATGCCAAGTGCAAGAATTACCAATCATAGCCTGAAATTGAAATGGTCTGAGGGGCGGATCATTCGTCTGGATGCAGAAGGCCGATGGGGTTCTTTCCGAGATGATGAAAATTTTTATCGCCGGACCATGGCAGGAGAAGTGGTTTTGCGCCAGGGAAGGGGATATGCGGATTGCTCCAGTGAGCAGGCAGAGGACCTTCATCAAAAAATTCTGCACTTCCTAAAAAAAGTAGGGGGGGCTGCTGATAATCCGTCATTCCCTATCACTTTTTATGGAGAACAGGGAAAACATTCCATTTTTATGGAGCGTGTCCAGCAAGCACTGCAATGGACTTCCGAAAGGTATGCTGAAGAAATGACTAGATTTCAGAATGCCTATCCTGAAACTATTGAAATTTTGCCTCCGGATCGATATCAGGATCTGGTCCTTTTACCTGCATTAGGATGTCCTAACAACCAGTGTACTTTTTGTGCTTTTTATCAAGGGCAGCGATTCCGGGTTCTGAACAAAGAAGCCTTTGTCGAGCACATAACAAGAGTGAAAGCCTTATTCGGTAAAGCCTTGAATGGAAAAAAAGGACTATTTTTAGGGGCAGCCAGTGCTTTGTCCATGCCTCAAAAAAAAATATTAGAATGCCTGCAGATGGTGAATGATGTTTTTGGGAAATTTCCTCATGGCATTGCCGCATTCCATGATGCCGATCATTCGCCTCAACGAAAGCCAGAGGACTATGACGCTTTAGCTGATAAAGGGCTAGGGCATGTTACTATTGGTTTGGAGACAGGAGATCCGGAATTGAGGAAAAGTTTTCACAAAAGTGCCGACATTTCTCATCTGCTCAAAGTTGTTCGTGACCAAAAATCTGCAGGAATTCGCTGTGCTATCACGGTTTTGATTGGGGTCGGTGCACAAAAAATAGAGGTACATCAGACGGCAACCACTCAAGTGGTTGAAGCAATGCAGCTGGATAAAAACGATTTGGTCTATCTTTCTCCTTTGGAAGGAACATCTGGGGCTGCGGATTCGGATGCTGAAATGGAGCTGTTTCGGCAATCGCTTTCTTTGGTCACGGCGGCACAAATCTCTCCTTACCTGATCACAAAATTTCGATATTTTGCATAGCGGTAGTCAACAGGGAAACGCATGAAAGTTAAAACTGAAGCATTAGTCATTGGCGGAGGCGCCATTGGAGTGTGCTGTGCCTATTATCTCTGGAAAAAAGGGGTTCGAGTCACACTATTGGAAAAGGACGAGATTGCCGCAGGCTCTTCTTATGGGAATGCAGGATTAGTGGTGCCCAGTCATTTCATCCCGCTTGCCTCACCAGAAGCATTACGCAAAGGTCTCAAATGGATGTTTGCTCCCCAGAGTCCTTTTTATATCAAACCTCGTTTTGATTTGGATTTGATTTCCTGGATATGGAAATTTTGCCAGTTTGCCAATAAACGCCATGTCAACGACGTGGCACCATTGCTTTATGAATTGGGAGAAGTCAGCCGTTTTTTGTATGAAGAATTGGTGCAATTGGAAGGAATGCAGTTTGGATTTGACAAAAAAGGCTTGCTCTTGCTTTATAAAGAAGAAGGTGCCCAGAGTATTCATGCTGAAGCACAAATAGCCAACGAGCTGGGTGTGCCGATAGAACTCTTGGATATCCGACAAATCAAAGAGCTGGAGCCAAATCTGAAAATGGAAGTGACTGGTGGGTTGTACTACCCTCAGGATGCTCATTTGAATCCAGCCGACTTTGTGTGCAATTTAGCCAGTTTTTTGGCTGAGCAGGGAGTGATATTCCATAAGAATACTGAAGTTGTTGGTTTTGAAAATTCGGATGGCACCATCAGTCAAGTGCATACGACTAAAGGTCATTTCATCGCGGATCAAGTGATTTTAGCCAGTGGTTCCTGGTCGCCTGGAATTGTGAAGAGTATACCGCTCAAAATTCCGATACAGCCAGCCAAGGGGTATAGTGTTACGATCAAACCTGCAAAGAAAATAATGTCCACTCCCCTGCTGCTGAGGGAGGCGAAGGTTGCTATCACTCCTCTGGGAGAGCGGCTTCGTTTTGCAGGGACACTGGAGCTGGCCGGGATGGATTCCTCCATCAACCAGCAGCGGGTTCAGGCAATTCTGCATGCGGTACCAGGCTATTTACCAGAATTTGCCTCAGAAAATCTGGCCCATGCCAAAATATGGGCAGGCTTGAGGCCTTGTACTCCGGATGGGCTTCCTTACCTTGGCCGGGCTGAGAACATTTCGAACCTGATTGTGGCGGCTGGTCATGCAATGGTTGGTATTTCCCTGGCTCCCGTTACCGGATTGCTGGTAGCTCAGATTTTTTTGAATAAAAAACCTGCAATTGACCTCCATCCACTGCGTGTAGGGCGCTTTTCTTGATCAAATTAAGAGAGACTATGATTCAGAATTCTACTCCTGTCCGAATTTGGGAGAACCCATTGCCTACGGACGTTGGCAATTCCATCGAAGATTTTCTGTCCAGACTGGGAGGCCCCACCTTATTGTATTTGCGAGGAGAAGACCATTCCCGAATACGTGCTGTTTCTACCCTGCTGCATGGCAATGAGCCTTCAGGAGTGCGAGCCGTTCGTCATTGGATTCGTTCCGGGCAAAAGCCTGCTGTCGATTTACTGTGCTTTGTGGGTTCTGTCAATGCGGCACTGGCTGCTCCAAAATTCACGCACCGGGCATTGCCATGTCATCAGGATTTGAACCGCTGCTTTCTGCCTCCTTTTCATGGAGAGGAAGGACAGATTGCCGAATCCTTGATGCAACAACTCCTGAACGCCAAACCAGAAGCCTTGATTGATATCCATAATACTTCGGGCAGAGGGCCGGCCTATGGCTTGTCACTTCATGAAGATGACACACACAAGGCACTGGTTTCTTTATTTGCCGATACGCTGGTGATCACCCATCTACGCCTGGGGACACTCATGGAAATGGCAGATAATCATTTCCCCACGATTACTATAGAATGCGGAGGAGCCAGGGATCCTGATTCTCACGCCATTGCTCTGAAAGGGCTAGAGCGTTATGCGACTGCGGAATCAGTGCTTTCCCTTGATGGCGTATGGATGGGCGATGTGCTGAACAATCCGGCACGTCTCGAGCTGCGCGATGGAGCAAAAGTCGCTTATGCGAGAAGCCCTGAACCGGATGTTGAATTGACTTTGCCCGAAGAAGTGGAAGAATATAATTTTGGTATCTTGAATCCTAGAGAAATGTTCGGCTGGCTGGGTCCTCTCGGTTTGAAAATGCTGGCCGTTTATGATGCGGAAGGAAAGGATGTGCTGCACGACTATTTTACAGAGCACAACGGCTGCCTGTTTGCCGCTCGCCCCCTCAAATTGTTCATGGTGACCACCAACCCCGAAATAGCCGAAAGCGACTGTTTGTGCTATGTCGTTGCTGCGGATTGAGGAGAGAGACTTTCTGCTGCGGATGCTCAAGTATTACAAACAAGCTATGCACCTGATAAAACGCCTTGAATCTAGATGGAAATCTTGCAGCATCGAGAGTCTTTTTCTGTTTTCCCTGGTACATGATCGGAGTCAGTGGACCTCTTGAACTATAAGAGAAATAACGAAGCCTGATAGCAATGACTCCCTAATTACAAAATTTTAATGCGATTGCCCTGATTCGGATACCTGTATTACTGAAAAACAATATTTGACAAAAAGAAAATACCATCAAGAATTTAAAGACACCATAAAGATCCAGTTTGATTCATTTCTATCCAAATGGAATTACATTGCTGTTCCAAATTTTATCGAAAAGTTTGGATAGTTATTTTTTCACAAGTCCAAACGGTCTACTGCTATGTGATAGTTTTAATTCAGATTCCAGAATGTTTTTTACAATGCCCTTTTTTGAAAACCCTGTCAGGAGCCTGTAAAGCAAGTTTGATATTGATCATTCCTTATAAAAGAGTACATGCACTTCCATGATTGGCCGAGTCATTCCTTAGCCTTCTGCAAAAAAATCTTCGCAAACATTGGGACAACGTATTTTCGTCTTGCGGAGTAACGAAGGAAAGCAACAGATAAAGGCAAATCAGAGTGATCTAGTACTCACCCATCCAAAAAAGGACGACAGAGTAATAGCATGGCATACTTTCTGTATATCTGTAATTAAGTTATGTTTATAATTCTGCTGCATGGTTAGTGTTGTCTGGCTTAGCGCAGAGTGAATACTAGAAAGGATATGCATGAAGCATTGGTTACTTTATCTCCAGGGAGGACTTTTGATCCTATTGTTATGGGGGACTCCTGTACATGCCCAGTCGAACGGAATGATGGATGGTCATGTACTAGATCAAGTTGAGCTTTCTAGAGAAGGAAAAGAAGCCTTCCTGGTTATTCGTGGCATTATATCTCCTGCATTATTGTCCTCCATCAAGGTGGTTCAAAAAGAAGACTCTCTCCATTCGACAATTTCTATTCCAAATGGCTTTTTCAATAATGTGACCTTACCTCCGACCGTCTCTTTCAGATCCGGAGATGTTCTGGAATCAATCCAGTTTATAGAAGATATTCTGGAAAATGGTGCAGGAGGTTTCGACTTTCAGGCTAAATTATTAGTGACATCCAGTCAACCTGTTCTCTTAAATTTTGATGAATCTAGGACCAATTCACAACAAATTGTTTATCGAGTTATTGAGAAAGGGTCTGCCGGCAAAGTGAATACGCAAAGAGAGGGAATGCAGGCACCTTTACTTTCGGAGACAAAGGAGCAAATGAGTATGCCAAAGAAGGTGGGAATGGAAGACACGGATAAAATTCTCTTGCATCCCGTTTCAGCTATGTTGGTTTTTCAGAGGCCATCGGTATTACATCTCTCCATTTTAAATGCGTCCCCAAGGAAAGATGCGGCGCAGCGCCTTGCTATTTTAATGGATCGCCACCAGCGCAGAGCATTGGAGAACCGATTAGATATGAAATTAGATATTACCAATATTTCCTCTGTGCAAGAGCAAATGATCCTGCATAAAACAAAAATTTATTTTCGTCCCAATTACTTGACGGCGGCCTTGGCACTGGCTCATTTGATTCCAGGAGAACAGGTTGTCGAGGAGATGTCTTTGGAGCGTCGAGGGCGACTAGGATTGGATGTGGAGATTTATGTGGGAGCCAACTTTGAATGATTGGGGCAAGGTTTCTATGAAAAAAATTTGGATTATTTTGATTTTGTTGCTGATGTCCAATACGGTGAATGCATTCCCAAAGTACACCACACGGGAAAATGCGCTGAGGTTGGCCAAAGTGATTGACAAAGGGGTGTTCAATTCTCACCGTATTGCGTCTGCATTTGTAAAAAATCGGACTCCTAATGAATTTTATCTTCAGGTCATCCTGGATGATGGTTCCAGCCATGAGTGGTTGATGGATCGCATTTACCAGTGGGCGTTGAATGATCAGCTTGTCCTTGCTAATAACAGGGTGTTGGTATTTCCATCAGATGAAAGCACCGAATTTTATGTACTGGACAAAAATGCGTTTTATCGTCTTGCTTTGAGTTCTTCTGCATTTGTGAAAACCTATAAAGAGCATGATCTTCTTGCTGAGAAAAATTTAAAATTTGCAATGCGTCGGTTTCGGCTGATTCAACCAGAAGATGATGATTTATTTGTTACCGATAATATGGGTAATCGATTTCGTTACGTCCTGGAATTCAAGAATGGGTCTCGAGAAATTCTGACTTATTTGAGTGCTTATCAACTCATGCACAATGGAGCATTTATCCAAAAGCCTGGACCAACAGATATTATTCTGAATCGGGCATTTCAGGTACAGGGAATGAAAGCGACTCGAAAGAAAGTGGAGGATGAAATTCGAAATATTTGGAGTTTTGGTGTAGAAGTTCTGTTGAATCAGCCCATGCCCTTGTCTCCCGATTTATTTCCAATACAAATTGTAGAAGAGACCATGCGCCACCCAGAAACAGGGGAGCGGCAAACCCGTTTTTATATTCATGTTCTATTTCCTAATACAGAACAAGTGCAGGAAATTCCTGAAATTCGGACCCTGGAGTATTTGCAGCATGTTAATATTATTACAGACATTGCCCATCAAAACCGTGTATTCTTGCGTGCGCAAATCAATCCAGATGTTTTTGAGCTGCCTCCGTATATCCAAGTGACCAACCGCCAATCGGTTAAAGTAAATTTTTTCATTGTAACCGATCAGAGTATGGTGAAGCGTCCGGATTTTGTGGAGATCAGCCAGGCAAAAACGATGATGCATCCAGCATTGGAACCGATGCCCAAGGATACAGAGTATGATAAGTATTATCTAGCAGCCGTAGAAAAAATACGTTCTGTCCAGGGACACCATAGTCTGCATTTGAAAATTGAAACGTATCTAGCAGCCGTTGAACTGCTGAAAAAAGCAGCAATGAATACAAAAACAGACCAACAAGTCGCTCAGGCGCTGCAGCAGCGTGATGTACTGTTTGATGTTTTGCCAAAAATGGTGGTGGAAAATACCCAACAGCAGCTTCACAGAACAGACCGACAATTTGATAGAAGTATGCTGCTTCGTCACATTGAGCATGCTGAACACATTACAACAAACCGTGAATTTTTAAAGCAACTCCGCATTTTAAGAAGCTCATTGATGAACTAGCGTCCTCATTGGAATGCTTGCACGACTAATTGAATTTTTCGTTCTCCACGAAATTCGTTGATACCCAAATGAACAGCTAAACTCTTTGGAGGATTTTCGTAAAAGGGTTTGGCTAAATTCCATCCCATAATCTCCAGCCTTCGAAAATTCCATTTGGCATGTGTGCTTTTTATAATCTGATAGGATTGTTGAGGTGCCGGAATGGAGAAAATAGGCGGTGAATTAATCGCGCCAAAAGGCTGCAGGAGTTCCAGTTGTTCGATTAAATCCCAGCCTATCATCTCTATCTCCAGCTTCCCATCAAGCTGCAGCAGAGGCTGTGGGGAGGGTGTCAATTCTTCGAGACACAATGCCTCAAATTTTTTGGTAAATGCTTCAAATCGTGATTGGTGAATTGTACAACCTGCAGCCGCAGCATGTCCTCCATATTTTTCCAGGTATCCTTGACACTGATCGAGAGCATTTTTAATATGAAGCTCAGGAATGGAGCGTGCGGATCCTTTATAAAACTCTCCATTTACAGCAAATACAAATGCGGGTTTATAAAAATGCTCCATCAGTCGTGCTGCCACAATTCCACTGATTCCCTCGTGAAATTCTGACGAGGTCACCACCAAGCTGCTTTTATGTTGTAGTCCCTTTGCCTGTTCTAGTGCGAGTTGGAGCATCTGTGCTTCTCTGGTACGACGTTCATTGTTAACTTGATCCAGTGATTTAGCAATCTCCGCAGCCTTGTGCAGATCCGTGCTGAGCAATAATTTCACTCCTGCAGAAGCTTCATGCATTCTTCCTGCAGCATTGAGCAAGGGTGCAAATTGAAATGCTAATGTCTGAGAAGTGATGGTTCTTACATTTTTAAGCTGTGCAAGAGCTTGAATGCCAAAACGGGGCTGGGTATTCATCACCTTTATGCCATGATACACAAGAAGACGATTTTCGTTGACCAGGGGAACAACGTCAGCGACAGTTCCCAATGCTGCCAGATCCAGGTATGACTTTAGATTAGGCTCTGGTCGTTGACTGGACCAGTATTGGCTATCCCTGAATTCTTTTCTCATTGCCATTAATAGTTTCAAAGCAACCCCACAGCCTGAAATTTTTTTATCAGGATAGTTGCAATCCGGATGATTCGGATTCAGAATCACTCCTGCCGGAATATTGTCCTGATAGGGCAAATGATGGTCGGTGATCAATGTCTTAATGCCATGCTCATGAAGTCGCTGTACCTCACGGACTGCGGTAATGCCATTATCGACGGTCAGCACTAAATCGGGCTTCATTCCCAGCAAAACATCGACACTGGCTTGTGTTAGACCGTATCCATGTTCAAAACGATTCGGAATGAAATAATCTGTATTATTACAACCGCATTCATTTAAAAACAGTGTCATCATTGTGGTTGCTGTGATACCATCCACATCATAATCTCCTAAGATGACAATACGCTTGTTCGACAAGATAGTGCGTTTCAACAGACAAACGGCCTCTTTCATATCCCGCATGAGGTACGGGTCATGTAATCTGGAAAGTTGAGGGGATAAAAATGCCTCAACCTCCTCGACTGTGGTATAGCCGCGCCGGATTAAAATGGAAGAGACGAGTGGGAATAGCTGAAATGCTTGGCTGAGTTGTTCGACCAGATCATGTTTAGGAGGAGTTGGCAATTGCCAGATTTTGTATAAGGGCATGCTATTAAACTTTACTGAGACACCAAGGCAAGAGAAAATTAAAATTATCTACCTAATAGAAGTATGGCAGAAAGACCAGTCTTTTCCGATTTATCATAAAAAACGCTTGAGAAACAACGGCTTTTTCTTTATAAATCAAGCGCTTCAATTCGCTCATTTAAAACACATTTATATTTTGAAATAACATTTATGAATATTATTCCATTAGATAGCAGGACAGCAGTCAATCACTCACCAGGGCAGAGCTCTCTTTTTTTACTTTTGGTTTTGATTCTCCTGGGATGGGGTGGAAATTCCAGTATTTTTGCTCAATCAAATTTTATTCCTCTCAAACCAGGAGATCTGACAGAAAGAGAAGACCGGTGGGCCTTTTCTCCAGGGCTCCAATTGACAGGAGACTATCGGATATATGCCACTCAAAAAAACAGTGGTAAATTTCCTCCAAATCGGGAAGAAGAGGATGGACAAGATACTTTGTTTTTCCATCATGAACTAAGAATTCAATTACGTTCCACAGTGAATCGCAATATGTCTCTTAATTTGGAGATGGAGACACAACAGAAACCATTTCAGGGTGGAGACTTACGGTCACAAATTCAATCTGACCATGAACAGAATATTGATGCTCAAATTACAGGTGTTGGTGCACGTCAAGCTTATTTGGAATACAATTCAAATCCTAAAAATGTTTTCAAACTGGGGAAACATTATCTCAACCTTGGTGATCGGCATGGTAAGGTTTTTTCAGGAGTGCTGACTGGTATTTCACAAAATTGTAAATTAGGAACATGGTGCTATGAAATCGGAGCAGCCAAACTAGGTAAACATCCTGCCGACTGGTTGTATTTTGGCTCGTTGAGCTATCCTGTTTTTCAAGTGGAGGATGCGGCTAACTCAACCATTCATCAGTTGGAGGTGGAAGTTTTTCGAATTTTTTATACGGAGCGCGATATTCCACTTGGTACATTGAATATACCTACTTTTGAAAATGAAGCCATGCTGGAGGAATTAGCGTTGGCGCATGCGACAGACAATGACACTCAAAAACAAAAAACGCGGGCGCTTTCCAGGCAATTTGCAGATCGTCAGGGAAGACCCCTATTTTATGATGCTATTGGACAAGAGTACTTTGGAGTCCGTTTGCTCTGGGAAAGAAAAGCACTTTCTGTAAGGTTTGATGTAACTGCTAATCAGGGAAAACGCCATTATCATCTGCTTCGTGATGAAGATGGAGTACGAGAAAGACCCGATTTAGGGGAGAATTCGATTGCATTCAAGTCGTCTGATGTGGCAAAACGCTCGTTAGCTGGAGTGGCGAGTGAATTAGAAGTGAGCTATCAGCTGGATAATCACCAGTTTGGTTTTCGAGGCATGTTTGCTACAGGAGACAAAGAAAAATTGGATACCGACGTAGACGGTGATAATTTTTTAAGGGTCTTGAACAGTTACTATGAAATTGTACCCGGAAGTTATCAAGGAACTAATTTTTATTTCAATGGAAAAAGGAATAGTTTAGAAAGCGGAACCGGATTAGGGCATTCGATCAGTAATACGGGTCTTTTAGGAGGCTGGTACCGCTGGGATTTGATGGAAACTCCATTTTCTTATCAAACAGGACTATTTCAGTTGAAGCGAATGAAGCCTGTATTCAATGAAATAGGCAAGCAGGTTACTAACATTGGCGTGGAATGGGATCATACCTTTGCCTGGAGAATGGATAAGCACTTTCACACAGATTTTGAACTGAACTTGCTGCAACCCGGAGATGCTTTTAGCTTCGCTGATAATCAGGCTCCTTTGAAAAGAAATGAGTTGATCATCCATGTGGTTGCCAGAGCTTATTATTCCTTCTAATTGGTTCAATTTCGGATAAGCAGCTCTACCTCAGTCACTGTGCGTGGAGGGCCGTCATCGTATTTAAAAAAGATACTGACCACTTGACTGCTGGTTTCGGGGTTTTCTAATATTGATTTTAACTTTGGATCATTAGCAGGGTATGTCTTCCTGATGGTGATCCCTTGCCTGGTTTGTACAGGTTTTTTGATAAAGCCCCATTCTTCATCAGTTATGTTTTGTTTTGTCATATCCCTGCCTTTGGAAATGTTTCTTGCTTATACTGTATAAAATATCCCAATTGACGGAACATTCAACAATTATTTAGACAGTGATCGTCTTCCTACCTTTTTTTTTGTGAGAGTCTGAGGAATTTTCCTCACTAAATAGTCTTTTAGCGCTTCTGGCAGCTCAATCCCATATTTGTTCCGTATGACAATCAAATAAAGCAGGATGAGCCCCTGCCATTGCCGTAATTGAGAGTCCGTTAGTTTATAAAATGGATCATTGCCTGCGTAAATTACAGCAGAATTGGGGGCTAACTGTGTTCCTCGGACCAATACTTTAAAATAGCCTGCAAGAGAAGATCGGTGCTGTTTTTGTTTTGGCAAATCATAGTCAAAGTAGGTTGTTCCAAATTGTATAATGAAACTTCGTCCTTTTTCAATCCTGAATTCATTATATCCATAGCTCAGAGGCATGGCAAGCGGCAGCCTGCTTTTGAGTAAAACAGTCCATTCTCGATTTCTTTCCTGTGTTCCTGTAACATGCCAGTCCCTTTCTGCCCAAGTGAAGATTCCTATTTCTTCCTTTTGTATACCAAAGGGATTCTCTAATTCTGTTCTTTGAAGCAGCTGCGTCGTGAAATTTGTCAACTCCCCTAAGACATTCGAGTCATTATTGAAAAATTCTTCGAAGACCTGATTTTGTGCTGAAATGTATTCTTCTATCTTGGGGAATAAATAGGGCGCGCTGCAGTCAGTTAATAATTCTGTATGATTTGCCAGGTAAATGATTTCTTCCAGATATTGAAAACATAGTTCTTCAAAGGGGCTTCGTTGAAGGGGGTAATTGGGGGCTTGTGTGGAAGGCGGAGTACCATCTTCTGTTGACTCTTTGGCAAGTGGAGGGGTGACAGGAATGTTTTCAATGTTGCGTAATAGTTGAACGATGGATTTTGAGGAGATCGTCGGAGAAAACGCCGGTGTTTTATCAAAAAATAAATTGTCTCCTTCACAAACTGCTTCAATTAGGGGTTGAGCATGTTGCTCCTGGTGCGCATTGCTACTGGGGAAAGCTTGGCGTATTAACTGGACCAGGTATTCCACAGTCCTGAAGTTCAAGCTGGTCAAGCGAACCGCCAGGTCTTCTTCTGAAACGTCTTTGATTTGATCCAGCATGTCATGAAGCCAGTCTGATTGCTTTTTATTTTCACTTTTTTCGCGAAGATAGTCCAAAAAGTAACGATTTCGCAAGATCAAGTATGTTTGATAAGCAGAAGAAAACAGGAGTTCCAGACGCTCTGTAAAAAAAGTCTTTATGTATGCATCATCAAATGTCTGTTTTTTTGCAAATGAGTTCAGTATTTGTTCAATTGTTCTGGGCTGGCTTAAATGCTCCACAGAGCAGGATAACGCATGCATCAGGTGAGTTCTCAGCTGGTTGGTATAAGCAAGCAGGGTATCCTTTTCCATCGGTGTGACAGCTACGTTTTCTAGGTTGGGGATCACGTAAAGCGAGTGAAGGGTCTTTTTGATTGCTGCTCCGCCAATGGCTTGTATTTCTTGACCAGAATCATAATTGGCGATGAGCTTTAAGAGGCTGGTCGAATCATAGAGTTGGAGTGCGTGAATAAAGGCTTTTTGTGAAGATGTTTCCCGATGAGAAATGAGGGGAAGGGAGGCTTGTTCTTTGATAAACTGCTCGACTGCTTCGGTTAACCGGAGGCTGAATTGTGTTACAAAGGCAGAGGGCGAGTTTTGTAAATTTTTTTGAAGAGAGCGAATGTGCTCAATCCATGTCAACGGTTGTTTACTCACATCAAGTTTACGGTTATTATTTGGTTTTCAGAATAGGCAATTGCTTCCCACAGCAGGGAATACTGCAATATTCGTGACAACCTCATACAGTAAAAGGATGTTGTTCCAGTAATAAGGCAATGATCCGGTCACTGTTCCATCCTTCAGCTTCTCCGACAAAATTGATAATGATTCGGTGTCGTAAAATGGGATACAGCACTGCGAGAATATCGTCTGTTGCCACAGTATTATGTCCAGATAATAAAGCTTTTGCCTTGGAGGCAGTGACAATGTTTTGTGATGCTCGTACTCCTGCTCCCCACTCGACAAAGCGTCTGATGTCGTCATGTGCTCCTTTCTCAGGGCGGGAGGCTCTCACATAGGTGACAATCCATTGTACCAGATATTGAGGAATTGGCATCTCATGAACCAGTTTTTGATATTCGATCAGACGGGTTTGAGCAAGGATCGGTTCTGGAGTTAAAGAGGCTGGCTGTGTTTGTGCGGCAATCTCCATTTCTTCTTTCAAAGAAGGATAATCCATTGCAATGTTAAATAAAAAGCGGTCAAGTTGTGCTTCTGGAAGGAGGTAGGTCCCTTCCGAGTCAATCGGATTTTGTGTTGCAAAGACAATAAAAGGGGGGTCTAAAGAGTATGTTTTTCCTACAACCGTTACCTGCTTTTCCTGCATAGCTTGGAGTAATGCTGCTTGTGTTCGTGGTGAAGTGCGATTGATTTCATCTGCCAACAGAAGGTTGGTAAAAACAGGTCCCTTGATAAAGCGAAAACCGCGTTCTATTCCATGTGCCTCATCTAAGATCTCCACTCCTGTGATGTCAGAAGGCATGAGATCCGGGGTACATTGGATACGATTGAAATGCAGATGAAACAGCGAGGCTGCTGTCTTAATGAGTAGTGTTTTGGCGAGTCCGGGTACGCCCGTCAAAAGGACATGTCCATTGCAAAGTAAAGCAACCATCATTAAATCCAGGGTTTTTTCCTGACCTACAATGATTTTTGCAATTTCTTGTCTGAATTTTTCAGCAAAATCCATTAATGAATGATGAAGCTGTTCCATGGATTGTAATGAAAAATCCGTTTTTTCAGGATACATGCATGGGTTCTATGGATGGTAGGGCGTTTTGCTCAATGAACGAATCGGAATACTATTTGACACATCTTCCAGACTCCATTATAGTGATGAAAACAGTTAACAGATCATGGATAATTCTATGAATGCGGGGACTTGAATGATAAGGCTATTGAACTTTGCATTATTTGTCAACTTAGAAAAATTTATTCAGAGATGATTAGTTTTACCGTATTTTGTAAAAAAAGTGATCTGGTCAAGAGTATCCAGGAACTCTTAAAAACAGAATTCCAAGAGGATCTAGAGTTTTATCATATAGTAGATCAAGAGAGAATAGAACACCACCTTTATTATGATGCCCCTCAGTTTGTTTTGTTTGATCTCGACGATCCCGGCATGACAGAAGAAGGAATGGTGAAAAAAATAGTGAATGACCCCCTCCTGTTTAATGTACGTTTTCTGGGCATGTCTGGAAAATCTTCAGAACACCTTCCTGCCTATCCTGGTATTTTTTCCGTCATGACCTACACTCAGCTGGGGACATTGCTGCCCCATATTGTCAATATCCTGAGCTACAATCAGCAGTTGGTATTGCAGACCGGCATGATTCAGCAATTAGGCCGTACAGGGACATTGTCCATTGAAAACAAACCATTGCTGCTGGAAGGTTATGCCGAATTGATTTCCAGTTTCCTATATGGACAAAATTTGATTGATATACAGACCAAATACGGGCTCAAGTTCAGTTTGGTAGAAATGTTAATGAATGCCGTGGAGCATGGAAATTGTGAAATTGATTATGAGGAGAAAACCAATTGGCTGGAAAGCGGAAAAGACATTGTGCAGCTTATAGAAGAAAAGTGCAAAGATGAAACGATTGCTTCGAAACGTGTGAAGTTAAAGTTTGAAATTTTTGATAAAGAATCACATTTTGTTATCAATGATGAAGGTCCTGGATTTGATGTTTCGACGCTGCCAGATCCCGAAGATGTATTGGCGATTATGGAACTCCATGGGCGAGGGGTTTTCATGACCCGTAATTATGTAAAAGAGCTGACTTATAATGACAAGGGCAATGAAGTCAAATTGGTGATCATACACACGGAAGACCCAAGCCGTAGTGTCCCGGAAGGTTTCATGAATAGCCAGATGATGGATTTTAAACCTGGGGATATTATTTTTCAGAAAAATGATAAAAGTAATTCTCTCTACTATATTGTAGGTGGAGAATTTGAAATCCTGTCAGGAGAAAAAGTAGTCACCACCCTGAACAATACGGATATTTTTTTAGGAGAAATGGCATTTCTTCTGGGAAACCGCCGTACCGCAACAGTCCGTGCCAAAACAGAAGGACAACTGGTTGCGATTAATGCTTTGGAATGGATGACTGCTGTTCAAAAATATCCACACTATGGTATTTTTCTAGCTCGTCTTCTTGCAAATAAATTACACGAACAGACCCAGTCTTTGTTTTAGAGCCTCCCTCCTGATATCATTTCTTTTGTGGTATCTCTGTTTTTTCTGATGGCATCAGAATGACTCGGCTGTGCAGGTGCTCCGGCAAGTGGAGTGACATTTCCATGTTTAGTTCAGAAAAGTAGCCATGTCCAATGAGTTGGTAATCAATATAAAAGAGCCCTCCTTGTCTGCTAATTCTTTGGACATGTAACTCATGGTAGGCTTCCGGCCAGCCAAATCCCCTGACGATTGTACGAATGTGCGGAGTCTTGCCTTCATCCGATTTGATTTTAATATCCCCTCGGTCAATATTGGTATGCAGCTGTATTTCTTTTGTATCTTGATAAAGAGATAAACCATGTTGATGGTCCTCAAAAACCGGACGACGAGTCAAAAACAGAAAAACCATGACAACAATCAGGCAGATAGTACCTGTGCTGATTCCTATCACTTTTTTTTTGCTCGGAGGAGTGGTTTGATAAATTATGTAATGCGGAGGACGCAATATAAAGTAGTATAGCAGGCTTGCTGTCAAAAGCACCACCCCTAGTGCCCAGTATGTATCGGTCGGGAAATGCCCTCCCTGGCCAATACGGGCCACACTCATCAATCCTCCATACAGGATCCCGGTAATGGTCCCGGTCCAGGATATCCACCGGGACTTTCTGTGTAGAAAAATGGAGGTGACAAAAATATAAGAAATGGTGCAATGACCGCATGGGAATGATTTTCCTTTACCTGGTATTCCGGGTTGGGTTACATCGAGATACTCCCATCGTCCGCCAAATTCTTGAATTTGACGAGGTCGGGTCCGCCCCCAGTAGTCTTTTAAAATCCCATTGACAATAATTCCTCCACCCACTACAGAAGTCAAAACAATCACCATTACATAGCGGCGCCAGGAATACAATTGTGGTCTGATATAAGTTAAGAAAAGTACAATCACTCCCCCTATTGTAAATAATAATCCTGGGATGGTTCCATAACTGTAAAGCCATTTCCAAGGCTGTTTTTCCAATAAAAGCCACTCTTCCTCAGGTGTATAAAAAAAACCGGCGATTTGACGGTCCAGATCATATGCGGTAAAAATCACTGTGAGAGTAACCAGTGAACCGATAATCAGAAAAATACACAGAAACCCTTTTTTATAGAGAGGGAGCGGTTTATTTTTTGTTCGTGGGGTCATGAAGTGGGAATCATTATTAATGAACGGTTCGGCTTATGACGCAATGTGTCTTGGCTCAAATAGAGTATTCTAATTTCGGAAAGGTTTAGGCCAAATACATGGATTCAATGATCAACGACATCAGAACTAGAAAAAAACCAATAACCGACCATATGGCTGAAAATCTTCGCTGGTATCCCTGAAAGAAACGTTCCATTAGAAAAAAAGCGTAAAGCAGCCAAATCAGGATGGAAAATCCTAAGCGTAAAATACTGCGGGAACTTTGCAGGTCTATGCTTAGGATGATGCCTAATATCAAGCCAATGGTTAGAAAAAAAAAACCCATGATGATCGATTTATAGCTCGTCTGATCCAGAGTGGATAAGGATGGAAACTGATTGACCAGCAGCTTGACAAGTTTGGTTTTGATTTGATGATCCTGGTACAGAAAAATAATGCTGGAAATGCAGGAAAAACCAAACAGAACATATCCTGCAATGAGTGCTGAAATATGGGTGATCAACAAGGTCTGGTTCAGAAGCGGGGCTTCGCGAATTAATTCAAGAGTCGGAATACTTTGTGCGTGCAGCAGATAGGAGATCAGTAACAGAACAATAGAGAAAGGAGGAATGACCGTTGTACTGATTTTGCTGGTGATGTATTTTCTTGTGAGGAGGTGGAGAAAAATTGGAATCCAGGCAATCAAGTTGAGAAAATCAGAGATTAATGTTTCTGGCCATGAGTGTTTATAAAAGAAATAGCAGATTGCGGCGAAGTGTATGATGCAGCCTGCCTGCAAGATACGAAGCCCCGACAATTCAGGGATATTTACTGTGCTTTGAAATTTAGAAAATTGGGCACTCCAGCCTGCTAAGTAACAAAGTAGGCTGATCCATATTCCTGCTTCAACGATCATTGGTGCCTTTTATGACGTTGGTTTAATATCAATGGCTTTGAACTGTAATGGTGCATTGTGAGAGACATGGTGCATTTGGAGAATAATAGCAAGATCCAATAGCCCTTCCAGTTTGGTTTGCCAATCGGAGTGATCCCAGGCAAAGACCTCCATATCCATCTCTGCAGTATTCACACAAAATTTAAGATGTTGGTTGCCAAAAACCGTGATGTCTTTTAAACGTGTTTTTTTGATTCCCAATATGGGTTCAGGGTTATGAGAACCAAATGGTGACATTTGCAGCAACTCATGTACAAGACCATCTTTTAAATCCTGTAACCCGACCCAGGCCTCAATTTTTAGAGCTTCATGATCCATTGCTTTTGCAAAGCCGGAGGGGATGGTTTGCCTAAATTGTTTACAAAACACTTCAATGTGCTTTGTCTGTAGGCTGATACCTGCTGCTGCTTTGTGCCCGCCAAATTTGTCCAGCAACTCATTGCAGTCTTGCAACGCAGAACAGATGTCAAAATTTCCGACACTGCGGATAGATCCAATCGCCAGCTGGTCTTCAAACAATGTTACAATCACTGTGGGCTTTTGGAAACGTGCCGCAATTTTTGCGGCAACACTCCCAATCACTCCAGAGTGCCAGCTCTCATTGACCAGGATGATCATATCCTGATCTTGTTGACGGTCTGCCAGGGACAATGCTGATTTGAGCACATGATACTCGATTTGCTGCCTTTCTGTATTGATCTGAATGAGCTTCACCGCATGCTGCCTGGCTTCTGACTGTGAATGCGAGAGCAGCAGATGCACGCCCAGGTTGGGGTCGCTCAATCGTCCAACAGCATTGATTTTGGGGGCCAGTTTAAAACTGATGATGTTTGGGGTGATGTATCCCCTGATGTTACTTTCTTTGATCAATGCTTGTAAGCCGGGACGAGGGTTGGAATTGATCATTTCCAATCCTTCTCTTACAAAATACCGGTTTTCATCAATCAAGGGTACCCGGTCCGCAATTGTCGCAAAAGCCACCAAGTCCAAATCTCTCTGCAAATCTGGACGAATATAACCTGATAGATCCCAATACCCTTGTTCAGTTAAAAATTGATCAAAGGCTTCCAGAAATTTGAAAGCAACTCCCGTCCCGCTCAATCCCTCAAAAGGATAAGGGCATTCGGGCTTTTGGGGATTTAAGATGGCTTCTGCAATCGGTTGTTCCGAACAGGTCTGGTGGTGGTCTGTAATGATTAAATCTACCCCAAGCCGATGTAACAATCGTGATTCTGCAATTGCGGTGATTCCATTGTCGATTGTGATGATGAGATCTGTTTTTTTGTGATGGAGCTCCAGCAAGGTCGATTCGGTCATGCCATAACCATTTTTCAAACGCAGGGGAATGAAATAATAGATGCGGAGCCCAATACGTTTGAGATACCTGTACAAGATGACGGTTCCTGCCGTTCCATCAACATCATAGTCTCCATAGATAACGACCTTTTCACGGCGCTTTAGGGCGGAATAAACGCGTTGGACCGCCTTGTTCATGTCATGCATCAAAAAAGGATCATGGCATTGCTGACGTGCTGGATTTAAATATTGATGGATCGTTTCTGGTTCACACAGATTGCGGTTGATTAAAATTTTAGCAAAGGTCGGAGAAATTTTCATTTCTCGGCATAGATTTGCAATCTGTTGAGGCTTCGATTCAGACTCTGTGGTCTGCCATAACAGCTGAGAAAATGAAAGATTCATGGGTTGTCGAAAAAAATGAAGATAGTGTTAGATTCCGTTCAGTATGCTTACATGATATTTCCACAATATGGGTCGGCGTTTGAAAACTCAAGACTCAAATCCGGGGAACGCGCATATAAATTTACAGATAAATTCCAGCAGTCCACATGCCCAAGATTTTGCAAGATCGGGAATTTTGCGAATATCGAAGTTTACAATATAGATGTTTTTCGCTATTTTATACAACTTGATCTGAAATACGAAATAAACCGTAGCCGCTGCAATTAATTTTAACTTCCATCCATAGTAATAAGATATGCTTACAACAAAGAGATATGAATATACGGAAATTCACAAAATTCAGTCACATCCCGATATCAGCAATCATAGAGCCTTGAACCTGCAGAAAGTTTCCCACTATGAAGAGGATATCTTGAAAAATGGGCTCCTCGAACCTCTTGTCGTATGGGAAAAGAAACCGCATGAGTTTTATTTGATAGGTGGATTCCATCGTCTCGCTGCTATTAACGGTATAAGAAAAAAGAATCCTGGTTATTTTGACAGAGTAGATATCAGAGTCGTGAGCGGAGAATTTGACGAAATCAAAGCCCTGAACCTTAAACTCAATGCAGACAGAGTGGACACAAAGATAACGGATTTTTTCGATATTGTGATCTATCTGAATAATGCGAACTGGTCGACGGAGAGGATATCGGAATTTATAGACAGGAGCGTCTCATGGATAGAAGATATTATCCGTTATGCTCCGGGAATGGATCACCGACTCAGAAAACTTCTTGAAGATGGAAAGTTATCCTGGGCCCGGGCTAAATCAATTTGTCGAGCCGTTCTCAATGCGCCTGCCGGTAATGAAAGAAAGATTCTTGAAACGGAACTTAAGGCACTTTCAGCGGGCGGATCGAAACCCCAGCCGATTAAAAAACCCCTGACTTTTAGAACGGCTAAAAAGAATATTGCTCGAAAAATGGAAACTAAAAAGGCCCAGAGCTATAAAATAGATAATGAAACGCTGCTATCGCTCATCCTTGTACTGGAAGGAAAAAGTTTCAACGAAGATCATCTGGAGCTTGTCAAAAATGCTTTTCCTGGTCTGATTGATGAACTCGTCTCTTGAATATTCTTGTCTATTTTTTCTAAACCGTACCAAAAAAAATTGTCTGAACTATTGAAAATGGGATTATAAAGCGACCACTCAAGCCAAAGTTTCAAAATAAGGTGAAAATCGTTTTTGGAAAAGGGAGTAGGCCTGGGAAGGAGGCCCAAAAGAAGAAAGATCCTGAACAGGACCCCATTTGGAACTGAAGGAGGAGCGAGGATTGTCAACGAGTTTCTGAATTTCCTGGTTCAGCATTTGCTGAAAATTCTCTTCAGAATCAGGGATTTGCTTCTTGCAAACCGTCATAATGGCTTCAATGGGCATCAAAAACGCATAATTGGCATCCAGCATCTCTCCAATAAGTTGACAGAGGTAGTCCTGGCTTTTTTCCTGACTGAAAACCTTCAGGGTTTGTCTTTGATGCTCTCCAGCGGCGGCAGGCATCAGCAAACTTTGCATAGTAGATGCAGAAGGAGCCTGCCCGGATGCTGATAAAAAAACCATATCCAGGAAACCGCGCAGAAAATGTCGTGTTGACAATTGTTTGGTGTGGTTGCTCAAATAAATGGAATACCAGCATTCACTCCGCGGAATACACCATTGCGTATTGCCTTGCAGTTCAATTTTGACCGATTTACCAGTGAGCCTCTGAATTTCCAAAGAAATTGGAGAAAAAATGGTTTGGGTCTCAAAATATTTTTCTCCTTCCAGAGGACGCCCAAAACGGAAAATCTGAGCACCTTCTACCAACTTCGACCAGGATTGCTGGGGGGCCATCGCTTGCTGTAAATTTTCCTGCCAGCCTTCCAGCTGCCGGAGATGACGAGTCCTGTTCCATTCCTTGAATTCACCAGTTGGCATCTTTCCCTGCAGTTCAAAAATTTCTGCATGTTTTTCATACAGTGTCGCCCAATCCGGATTTTTTTTCTCCACGGCATGAGCAAATACTGTTTTGAGGAGTACATTTTCCTGTAAAAACGGTGTTTCAAAGGGCTCGTCAATCAATTCGGAACGATCTTCTTCGTCTTCTTCCATGATTCCCAATTTACGACGCGCTGTTGACTGCAGCGGACATTCTAGAAAAGCCCGGATCTGGGAAAAATAAAGAGGAATGGTTTCCAGTTCATCTGCTTCAGTCTCAGTTAGTAGTTCTTGGGAATGAGCGGACACATCACTGGTAATTTGCCATTTCCTGGCCTGATGCAGCAGCCGTTCTTTCGAGAGAGCTACCGACCTATGAAAGTGATTGCTCAAATTATCTTCTAATTGTTTACGCAGCTGCAACGCACGTGCTTGCCGGAAAGCATGGACATCGTAGTTGACAAGCCCCCCCCGCGCATTATGAGCCTCTGAAGCCAATTCGGGAAAATGTTGAAGAGAATACCCTTTCAGAGGGTAGGACTGGGGAATAAATTTTTCATCGGCTGGTAAATATTGAGATTCGATCACACCGAGTAAGGTCTGCAGAATCGATGAAGGTTCCAGCAGGTCATCGGAATGGATATTCCGTGAGACATAGCTCAAGCACAGGTATTTTCGAGTAGAAATCAGAGCTTCGAGAAACATGTATTTGTCGCGTTCCGCATTGGAAACATCACCAATGCTCCGTTCCCTGAAATGTTTTCCCAACACTCGACTTTTCAAAGGCACCGGAGCTTCCCGTAAGTCTAGGTTGTCTTTTTTAAGCAGCCTGGGAAACACCCCTTCGCCGAGTCCCATCACAAACAGTGCCTGAAAGGGAATCGGACGCATTGGTAAAAAAGAAGCAATGGTTACCCCATCTGCCAAATAAAATCCTCGTTTGATGGAAATTTGACTGTGATGCTGCTTTACAAAGTCATAGACAATTCGATAACTCAGCATCTCTTTATCAGGATCCGCACAAACCTGATCAAGTGCTTCCAAATCCGACAGGCTATTGAGAATATTACGAAATATCGAATCTTCCGAAGCATCGATAGGCCCTAGGTAGGTTTTTACGAGGAGTGCCAGGTACCGTCCCCATGCTGTGGCACTCATTTTCCAGCCCGGCATGTCTTTCGTATCAGCAATCAACGAGCGCACAATGGCCATAAAGCGCACGGCTTCATCATGTTGGGAACTGTGCAGCGCAACGGGCATATATTTATCCCCAGACACCGCATATATCAGAGGATTCCACTCCTGTTCCTGCTGGAGATACATACCCAGTGTCAAGCGTTTGAATCCCTGTTCCCAATTGTACAGATCCTTATTAACATAATGAAATCCGTCTTCCTTATTTTTCTCACGATTGATGCCATAAAAAATTCCCAATTCATCTGCCCACGACAGCCACTGGCTCACATCGACATTGTCCTTTTCAAAACGTGCCATAAAATTCGGATGGCAAAAAATCTCAAATAAATCTTTACGGTTGTACTCGCTAAATCCCAGCTGGAGCAGCTTTAAAAATCCTTCCACCAAGCGCCCTGCCGAATCAACGGTGCCATCAATCAAACTGTAAGGAAGCTGGTGCAGTTTGGTAAAACACAATTCGAGATCAGCTTGGTAGGTTCCCATATCCGGCACCACCACGGCAATGTCATTGAATTTGAGTGTCGGATCTTTTTGCACCAGGTCCCATATCTGGTTGGCAACAATTTCTGATTCCCGGCGGACATTGGGGCAGGCCATGACCTCAATGCTCTCGTCCTGCTTTTTATGCATCGGTTCACGGCGCCTGGGTTCGCGTACCAGAATATCATATTGAACCTGTTCCAGCAGAGTGGGAGGAACGGACTGTCGTGGATCAACAAATTTTTCTGTAAAAACCCATCCTGTCCACTCGTTGAGCAGGCGAATATTTTCCTTTCCAGGCCGTCCCCATGCCTGAAGAAGAGGAGTGTCCTCTTCATTTTGGATCAATCCTCCTGCTTCAAATTCTTCCATACTGATGGGATCCTTTTGATACACCAGAATATTTTTACGTGCCTCACGCCGCACTTCCCAATCGGCCTTTAAATCTTCCCAAAATTCCATACAGGGGTTGAGTGCATAGACAAAGATATCATATTGGCAGTCCAATTTGGACAAGGCTTCCTGGTGGAGCCGGGAGATATAAGAAATTCCAAAAATATGCAGCTTGCTTTTGACAGCAGGGACAACCGGATGGTAATGAGTAATCAGGTGGGACAATGTCACCAGGGAAGAACGAGGGGTGTCACCAAACAACTCCAGCCAGAGTTGGCGCTGCCACTTTTCTGTTGCTGCGGCCATCGTTTCCGAAAAACAAAATTGCCCATTTTCCCACTGCTGTAGCAAATCGGGACGATGGTAACTGTAATCCTGGAATAGACGAGTGATGCGAGCAGAC
The DNA here is from genome assembly GCA_015231885.1 of SAR324 cluster bacterium. GTDB lineage: Bacteria > SAR324 > SAR324 > SAR324 > NAC60-12. Next base: position 53,851 of record JADGAT010000004.1, on the reverse strand, counting down.
AACTGAAACAGACGCTTCTCCATGGATTCCTCAGGGGACGTATGGTGCTGCAGATAAACCCTCAGTGATGACCACACCCCATCATCTCCCTCCTGTGTCTCTTGCAGGACATCTGTCAGTGTCTGGATAATCAAACGCTGCAGCTGAACGGGGCGGAGCAGAGTCTTTTCTTTTGACAAGGGTCTTTGCTCCTGCACTGCTTTATCAAGATCCAGGATGGCCTCGGCAATTGCTGTCTCAAGAGGCAAAAAACGATAATTGGCAACAACTCCTTTGACCTGCGCCAACTCCAACGAAAGCCATTTTTGTAAATTAAAGTTGGGAACAATGATAAAAATGGGCTCAAATGGATCTGTTTCTCCAGAATTTTCAGCAAGGGAAACCACCAGATTTTCCAAGTGATTGGAGTAATAAAGAGTCGGCATGACAAACCTCTGAAATGAAGTCAGGGAAAAAATTATTTATACTTGATTGAATTGAGTTATATCGAGAGAGTTTAATCCACATGGCTGTCAAAAAAAGCAATTAAACGGTCTCGATAAATGCTGCGGTACTTTGTCAACATTTGTACATGTTTTCCATTGTCAATCGTCCACATCTGTTTAGGTTCCTGAGCTGCTTTAAAAATCTGGGACCCATGGTGATAAGGCACCACATTATCCCGGGTGCCGTGAACAATCAATAAAGGTACTGGTGCAATATTTTTGATCACAGGAGCAGGCGCATAATCATCATCAAATAACAGCAGGGACAGAGGGTACTTCAACAACTTCGTGAACCACACTTCCTGCATTTTTTCTTCTGCAATTTGCTGATACGCATAAAAAGCTCCTTCCGTCACCACAGCCACAATTCCTTCTGGTTTGATTTCGCCCATCATCCTCAATGCCAGTGCTCCTCCCAAACTTTGCCCAAAGACAATCAGTTTGTCCGGATGAACATCAGGACGGTTTTTCACATAATTCAAAGCCGCAATGGCATCTTCATACACTCCTTGAGGAGTGGCTTCTCCACTGGACTTTCCATACCCCCGGTAATCAAACATGAATAAATTATAACTGCGCTGCGCAAAATAGAATACATGAAAAAAATAATGGGATAAATTTTCAGAATTGCCATGATAATGAATGATGGTGCCTTTGGCATTACCGGATTGGGCTGGAAGGAACCATCCATGGAGCTTAGTGCCGTCCTGGCTGTGAAAATAAACATTTTCATAAGCAAATCCAAGTTGTTTAGGCGTCAAGTATTCCAAGGAGGTGGGATTGTAAAACAGCTGATTACAACCCGGAATCAAGGCCAATACTAAGGAAACAAGCAGCCAAAATGCGTCTTTTATTTTCATGGTAAAGCAATTCATCAATAATAGAAATTTAAGGCCATTAATAGTTCTCCAAAATGCCCAAAATTCAATTCGACTCGTAAATCTTTATTTTGATTCAGGGTCCACCTTTGATGTATTTTTCCGTTAATATAATAGTGAGGATCTCCCAACAATCCCTGCGTCGTTTGAATTTCCAGATGGCTTTTCCACTGAGGTGTCCATTCTAACAAAACACCTCCCCACATACCAGTTCCTATCATATAATCATAATGGTAGGCTGTGTCCACTTCCGCAGTCACATTTCCCATGAAGTAGGAGACTGCTTTTTTCCAATAATGTATTTCCCAACTGTATCCCAGCCCAACCTGCCCCAGTACTTTTCGGCAAACACGACACATTCTTTTTGTAGAAGGTTCCACACTGGTTTTAACACGCCATGACCAATCACTCCGAATCAAACTAAGAGGAGTCAGACTGATCACATTGGTCATATCCAGTTGATGCATGGTCCATTCATTATTGGGGTAACGTCGGACTCTCACATCCAATACGCTCAACTGTGAATTTTCCAGATGGCCGGACTCATCGGCTAAAATATCATGATACGCCGGCCAAATCGCAAATTCTTGAAAAACTCCTTCTCTGTTGCCGCCAATTCCCAATCGGACTCGGTTCGCAGAATGACCATCCTGCAGTGGTTTTTCTTGAGTTAGTGGTAATTGAGCAGGCATCACGTTTTTCAAACGGCTGCGTACGCGCAGGAGATACCGACGCTTTTTTTCGGATTCCAGGTCATCCTGGTTTTCGTTCAAGCGACTGCGTAAATAATCAAGCGCCGTATCCAGAATCAACCCTTTTCTTTCGTCAGGTAAAAGAGAATAGGCTTCCGATTGAACCCATTCGGGTTGTTCGACAAGTGTGAGTAAGATGTCCTTTTCAGCATCCGTGAGCGTATTGAATTTTTGCAAAAGCTGCCTGGTGCGTGCAGGAAAATAATTCATTTTTGCAAACAATCCTTTTTGATCGATCACATCACGTACAGTCGTTGCAGGAATAGCCCATAAATGATAAGGGGATTTCAACGGATACTGAGGTGCCGCAATTTCTATTAATTCTAAAGTGCGATAGCTGCAATTCTCCAAAGTAAAATAATAGGGGATGTAAGAGTTCGCCATTTCCCAGCTGTGCATGATCAGGATCTCCAGTTCCTCTGTAGTCAAATTCAATTCATATTCCCAAATACTGCGGTCCTCAAATTCGATATTTGAAAGAATGGGAGTATAGTACGGGTTGAGGGCATAATAACCGTCATACCCGCCAAACAACCCTTTCAACGCATAAAGCACACCAATTTGATCATCAACAATGGCCTGGAACTGGACCACATGGGCCAATAAATTCAGCGAAGGATTTCTTTTTTTTTGGTTGAATTTCAGAAAGGTGTGTCCAAAAACAGAAGCAGGGTTTCCCATGTACGAGGAAGCAAAAACAACACTGACCGATTTCGCAGCAATCAGTTTTCGCCAGGCATTGTAACTTCTGCAATCAACTGGTGGTAAGTACTGAGGATCAAAGTGCAGCTGCTGATTGAGCCAATAAAAACGCGCAGGGAAACGACAAATGCCATGGCCATTCCCTCGCTCAAACACCGGATCAAAAATGGCTTCCAGAGTTTCATACAATTCATGTGCTGGATGGTCTGCTCCATCACGGGCATTAAAAAAACGAGGGTCTCCGATTTCACTCTCACCCTCCACTTTCAATGGAGTGTAATGGAGTAAGCGCAGCCACTGTTGTTTTTCATACAATTTTCTTTGTTGTGCAATTTTTTGAAGATTTTCCAGATACGTAAAAAAATTCTCTGCTTGGAGAAAAGATGGAAAACTAAACAAGATGAGAATAATTCCAGAGATAAAACGTTTCATATCAGCAAAAAATAGACTTTGGCTTGATTTTGTGTTCTCAGCATGACAATTGCATTCTATAAGCCTGTGCACTCAAATCAAGATGAAACATCTTTCTTTCGCTCAATACGTTGACGGATTTTCCAGTGCAGGGTTTGTTTTTCGACTCATTTGAATGAGAAACGAATTGTTTTTGAACCTTATGCGGGCGATGATCTTCTAATGCATGAGGGTTGTTGGATCAAAAAGAATTTTTACCTTAACGTGAAAGGAAATATATGAAGAATATATGCCGATTCATTGTGTTATTAGTATTCATTTTAGTACCCATGAGTGCTAGCGCAAAAAATTCGTGCGGTTTAGGACCAACCGTGCTTCAAGGCAGTAATGGTTTACTATCACAAACTGTAGCCACTATCACGGACAGTTCCTTTGGAATAACCAACTTGTTTGCTATTTCAACAGGCACATTAGGCTGTTCCAACTCGGGTATTGTTAAAGTTGAACAACAAAAAATGTTCATCAGTCAGACCTATACTAATCTGGAAGAAGAAATCGCCAAAGGAGATGGGGCGTATTTGAATTCATTGATTGAAGTAATGGGATGTTCTGTGGATGCAAAACCTGAGTTTGTTCAATTATCACAGCAAAAGTACGAACAAATTTTTGTAGAACAAGGCAATCGAGAACAACGCATCGAAACATTTTTACAAACCATCACCAACATCCTTGACCACCCAAGTCTTCAAAACCAGTGTCAACGCGTTTCTTAAATAAATATGAATATAATTTTCGGAGGAAAAGATGATTCAAAGAATTTTACTGTTATTGATTGTATCCTTATTCACTTACTCGACATCAGCATTTGCGAGTTATGCGGACTGTGGGCTGGGTTCCACCGTTTTAAAAGACAAAAGTATCGTTTCACAAACATTTGCCTATACCACCAATGGCACATCTCATATAACATCCGTCGTTACGCAAACCTCTGGATGCGATTTTAGCGGTGTTGTTCAAAAGGAAAAATTACAGGAGTTTTATATCACAAAAACGTATATCAATCTGGAAGAAGATGCTGCCAGAGGAGAAGGCCCTTATTTAACGGGGTTGGCTGAATTGATGGATTGCTCTCCTGAAGCACATGGAGCGCTTGCTCAATTGCTCCAATCGAATTTTGATCAAATTTTTAAAGAAAAGGTTCAGGATCAGGAAACAGGAAAAGCCTTTCTTCAAAAAATCAAACAAGACATGATCAAGAAACCAGCACTGGCCTCTCTTTGTAAAGTTTCATAAGTCCTACCGTTCTCATGATTTTGTGACAGAGGTCGCATGCCTCTGTCACCATTAAAATTGACCCGTATCCTCCTCATCAATGGAGAAAATTTCATTTTTATTGAAATACATCCGCGCTCACACCTTGTCTTATGCTCTTGGGGTATTTTTTATTGTGGTGACAAACTGGGTTGCCGTGATTATCCCGGAATACATCCAAAAGAGCATGGATCTCCTTTCTGATCAGCTGGCTCAGAATGAAGAGCTTTTGGCAGAATACATCATGACTATCATGGGACTGGCCATCAGTATGATTGTCATTCGCACCTTATCACGGATATTCTTTTTCACGCCAGGACGTGCCATTGAGTGTGAGATCAAAAATGACATGTTCGCCAAGCTGATGGAGCTGCAAAAAGATTATCATGACAAAAATCCTTCGGGTACTGTCATCTCGAAGCTCAATAATGATGTCAACGGCATCCGCCTGCTTTGCGGCTTTGCCATGATGCAGGCTTTCAACATTATCTCTGCCCTTTCCCTGACCCCGTTCATGATGTGGAAGCTCTCGCCTCGCTTGACTCTCTACTGTGTGATTCCCATCATATTGGTCTTTACCATAGTCCGGATCGGAATGCGCTATCTTGTGAAAAACATGCGGGAACGGATGGTAGCCCTGCAGGATCTTTCCGGGTTCACCGTTTCTGCTTTATCAGGAATTGATGTGATCAAAAGTTTTGGGATGGCACGATGGGTAGAGAACGAGTTTGACAAAGAAAATAAGGAAATGCTCAAACGCTCTTTGAATATTTCCTGGGTACGTTCGTTTCTGATCTCGGTTTTGAACAATATGGAAAATATTCTCAAAACCCTCATTTTGCTGGTTGGCGGTATTTTTGTCATTGAAGAACAATTCACTATTGGGGAATTGACAGCCTTTATCACCTATGCGGGTTTACTGACCATGCCTTTGATGGGATTGGGATGGGTGAGTACGATGCTTCAGCAGGGGATGGTGGGACTGGAAAGTGTGCAGACCATCATGAAAGAAGAAAGTCATTTCCATAAGATCCCTTCACTCCCTGCCAAAGAGTCCCATTCTCTGTTTGGCACAGGATTGGAAATCCGCAACCTGAATTACCACTATCCCGGACAGGACCAGGCCACCTTACACAGTATTGATTTTCATATCCTTCCAGGCCAGACCATTGGAATTTTGGGACGAATCGGTTCCGGTAAAACCACTCTGGTTAATTGTTTGAACCGCTATCTGACGGTTGGTGATCAGCAAGTATGGATAGGTGGTCAGGACATCAACACCTTGAGCAATTCAGATCTACGCGGATCTATCCGAACGGTCACTCAGGATCCTTTTTTATTTTCTGATACGGTGGATAATAACATCACATTTGGAAAACAGGAACATGAGGATGACAATGAATCCGCCAACCTGGAGCAGTTGCTCTTTGAGTGTGCCTTGAGTGAGGAAGTTCAGCGTTTTCCTTTACAAGAAAAGACATTGGTGGGAGAGAAAGGAATCATGCTTTCCGGAGGACAAAAACAGCGGATCAGTTTGGCGCGGGCTATGATTGCCCATTGCGATTTATTGATCCTGGACAATGTCCTTTCTGCCGTTGATGCCGAAACCGAGAGTTTTTTGTTACAACAAATTCTTCGCAAACAGCACGCCCAAAGTCTGCTGATTGTCTCTCATCGGGCCAAATCTATGGAAAAAGCGGATTGGATTCTGATTCTGGAAGATGGCAAAATAGTAGACCAGGGGACTCATTCTGAATTACTGGGCCGTCCCGGCTACTACCAGAAAACCTGGATGCTGCAAAATGAAATGACAACTTCATAAAGACAACATGAAAGAACAGCACACAAAAAAAAATGCCATCCCGATCTCTTCCGCACCGGAACAGACTGAGGATCGCAAAAAGCCGGAAAAAGCAGCACAAACCTTTGTGAAACCGCCCAAAGACTGGATACTGCTGGGAATTTTTTTTCGGTACCTCATTCCCTACTGGAAGTTAGTCTTTCTCAGTTTGATTGCGATTCCATTTGCTGTGGGTGCTACCTTAATGCAGCCCTGGCTGATCATTCGAATTGTGGATGACTATGTGATGGTCAGTAATTTGGAAGGCTTGTACCAGATGGCTTTTCTGCTGGCAGCAACGGTAGTGATTGGATACATAGGAGATGCCATCTACACATATGCTTTGCAAAAAGCTGGCTTGATGGGCATTTCCGATATGCGTAAAGAACTCTTTGCCCATGTCATGCAGCTTCCCCGCATCTTTTATGACCACAATCCTGTTGGTGTGATTTTGACACGGTTGACCAGCGATATGGAGGCTCTGGGAGAATCAATGGCTGTGGGGGTGCTTTCTATTTTGACAGATATTGTCAAAACCCTTGCCCTTTTCATTTTGCTGCTTTACATCAGCTGGAAACTGACCCTGGTCATCTTACTGCTCCTGCCTGTTATTTATGTGATCAGTAATTTTTTACGCAGCAAACTGCGCTATTATTATAATCAAACCAGGGAAGCATTGGCCGATTCAACCGGTTTCTTGCAGGAATGCCTGAATGGGGTCAAAACCGTCCAGCTGTATGCTGCTGAAACCAAGGTGATTCGACGCTACAAAGAAAAAACCAGGGAATTTTTAAAAGCACAAACCCGCAGTAATTTTTATGACGCCTCTTTATTTTCCATCATTGAAGGAATCACTTCCATCAGCCTGGGGTTGATGATCTGGTACGGCTCCGGGCAAATTCTAGCAGGTTTTATAACTATCGGGATATTGATCGGGTTCATCAATACCCTGAATCGCATTTTTATTCCCATTCGCCAATTCACTCAGCAAATTTCTGCCATCCAGCGCGCATTAGCGGCCTTGGAGCACATCCATCGTTTATTCCAGGAACCACCCGAAGACACTGTGGAATCAGTCAGTACAGCCCATCAGGAAACTCTCAGAGAATTTCAGGAATTACGTTTCAACAATGTCTATTTCCGATACAGCAGCCAGGGGCCTGATATTTTGAAAGGCGTTACCTTTCAAATCAAAAAAGGGGATCGGCTTGCACTGGTAGGGACCACTGGGTCTGGAAAATCAACTATTGTACGGATATTGACAAAAAATTATACCAACTACCAGGGCTCAATCACCATCAATGGTGTGGAGCTTTCTGATATTCCCAGAGCCCAACTGGACCAACTAATCGCCATGATGCAGCAGGACGTCTATCTTTTCAATGAGAGTATCGCTTTCAACATTGGGTTGCACCGCCCCGGCATTGGAAAAAAGGAAGTTCAAGCAGCCGCAGAGTATGTATATGCCCATTCGTTTATTGAGCAATTGCCAGGGGATTATGATTTTCCCATTTTGGACAATGGGAAAAACCTGTCAGCAGGCCAGGCACAGCTGGTGTCTTTTGCACGTGCCATTGCAGGTAGCAATGAAATGATCATTCTAGATGAAGCCACCAGCTCCGTGGATTCTGTCACCGAAAACCTGATTCAAAAAGCCACTGAGAAGGTCTTTCAAGAGAAGACGGTCATTGCCATTGCCCACCGCTTGAGTACCATTCAGCACTCAGACCTCATTCTGGTGATGCAGGAAGGGAAAATTGCAGAAAGAGGCACCCATCAAGAATTGATCAACACACAAGGGTTGTATGCCAATCTGTTGAAAAGCCTGGAGACAGAAGGCGAATAAAAACAATCGAATTTTCAATAAGCTGGATTTTTTTGTCAATTCGTATGAATATGAATGTTCTTGAACTAAACAAAGACAGAAACATGAATTTGGTCACACGCACCCCTATTGATTTGGAAAATTTGCGATTCCGTGCTCATCATCCCAAGGCAGGAGCTATGCTTTTGTTTTGTGGCGATGTGCGCAATCACAGCAATGGAAAAGAAGTCATTGCTCTGGAATACGAAGCCCATGAGACGATGGCATTGAAACAGATAGATGATATTGTCAAAGAGGCACAACAACGCTGGGAGTTGCACTTTGTCGAAGTCATTCACCGCTTTGGAAAGATGGGCATCAGCGAATGTTCCATTGCCATTGCCGTGGCGACTTCCCACCGTAGCGACGCCTATGCCGCCAGCCGCTATCTCATCGATACGGTCAAGCACACAGTACCTATCTGGAAAAAAGAATGCTTTCAGAATGGTACTGAGGAATGGAGCAAAGGGTGCGAAGCATGCGGAGTTCATGAGCATAGCCCTGAGTCCATGGCTGACCAACATGTCCCCAATCAACAGAGCAGCATATCCTCCATGTAAACACCATTTCTACTTGATTTTTTGGATTCATTGGGGACACAGGCTGTTCCCTCAACATGATTGATTTATGCATTGGAAGTACAAACAAATTATTTTCCTGGTTTGCGTCTTTATTGGCATCGTGGAGATTCCTGGTCTGCTTGCCCAAACGACCTTTGAAGTGACTGGCCGTCTTATACACTCTGGGGGAAAAATTATTGAAGACGATGATATTGCGGTGGTGCTTTTAAAATTCACATTAGACAAACAAGGGCAGCTTCGTACCGATGGACCGCTTGCCCGCACCAAAACAGTAGCGGGACGCTTTAAATTTGAGGGATTGCTCTCAGAAACCGAGGCAGCTTACCAGATTGGCAGTCGATACCAGGGGGAATTGATCAGTTCCAAATTTTTCTTTCTTCAACCAGATCAAAAAACCATTGATATCAATGTCATTGTTCCGGGGGTTTCTGAAAAAACCAAGGACCTTCAACTCCAAAGCGTTGCCGTTTTCATTGAGCCTGGTATGGAAATGCTGCAAATCACCGAAGTTCTGCGGATTGTGAATCCAGGTCCAGATGTCATTGACACACAAAACAACCCTATGGTCTTTGAACTGCCGGATGCTTACCAGGCATTCAGTCAAATACACGAATCGTCTTCCAGCAAGGATGTATATCAACTGGCCGGTCAACAATTGCAGATTATTCGGCAATTTGCACCAGGCCCCGTTACCTTGATTTTTAAATACAACATTGCGGTTCCCTTTGGCAGCCATCAATTGGAAAAACAATACCGCTACTCTTTGCAGAAGGGACAGATTTTGATACCTGCCGGGCAAATTAAGATAGAATCTCCTCATTTAAAAAAGGCTGGTCTGGAATCCTTTGGATCTGCACAGTTTGAGGTATGGAAAATGAAGGCGCTGGATAATCCTCAATTGAAAATTCATCTGAGTGCCATCCCCATGGGCCAAACGATCTATATTTATTTGGGAGTGGGTTTATTCGTCGTGTTGATTTTTTTAGCATTTGGGTTTGTGCGAATGCGTCTTTCTGTAGTAAATAATACAAAGAATTATGCTAAATAAATTATTGAAAAAAGCAACGCTGACCAGCCTTGCTAAAACATGTGGTTGAGCAGCAAAAATAAGTCCGGTCGGGCTTCAGAAATTACTGGATCAACTGCCCAAAAAGCAGGATCCCAATCTTCTGGTAGGATTTGAGAATAACGATGATGGTGCCGTTTACCGTTTAAATGATGAAATGGCACTCATCACCACTGCTGATTTTATCACACCACCGGTGGATGATCCTCGTCTCTTTGGCCAAATTGCAGCCGCCAATGCACTGAGCGATGTGTATGCAATGGGAGGAAAACCGATCACTTGCTTGAACCTGGTTGGCTTTCCTGCTGACAAACTGGATCAACAGATCCTGCTTGAAATCATTGAGGGCGCCCTGGATAAAATCACAGAAGCGGGTGCCGTCTTAGCAGGAGGGCACAGTGTGGAAGACGAAGAGCCTAAGTTTGGATTATCCGTGACAGGAATCGTCCACCCTGAACGCTATTGGGCCAATGCAGGAGCGCAGCCTGGCGATGTGCTGATCTTGACAAAACCCATCGGCAGTGGAGTTTTATTCAATGCTAATTTAAAAAAGTGGGTTTCTCCAGAGGCCATGGAAAAATGCCTGCGGCTTCTGACCATCTTAAATAAAGTGCCAGCAGAGGTATTGTCTTCCTTTGATGTGCATGCGGCTACGGACATCACAGGTTTTGGCCTGGCAGGCCATTCTATGGAAATGGCAAAAGCATCTGCTGTCACCCTGGAAATCGACACGGCGTCTGTACCAGTGATGCAAGAAGCTCTGGAAATGTATAAGCGGGGTATGAGCACAGGAGTGAATCGTTCCAATAGGCTTAAGGTTTCTGCCGACACTTGGTTTGTCGGAAATCTGTCTTCCTGGCATGAAGAAATTTTTGTAGACCCTCAAACCAGTGGAGGATTATTGGTTTCTGTACCCGCTGCACAAGGCGAATTCATCATACAAGAATTGCACAAAGCAGGAGTGATGGATGCGCGAGTCATTGGGCAGGTTCGTCCACAGGAACAAAAATTTTTGATTTTTAAATGAGAGGTTATCTGTGAAAAAGAGAGGATGGATTTGGATTGTGTTACTTGTGGCCGTGTGGGCCACAGGATGTCAAAGTAAGGATGAAGAAGCCTTCAGAGAAGCCGCTCGCAAAGGCAATATGAATGAAGTGAGGCAATATCTTGCCAAGGGCGTTGATGTGAATGCAAGAGATAACGTGGGCCAGGCTGCCTTAATGTGGGCAGCCTTGGAGAATCGCGTGGAAATGGCAAAACTGTTCATCCAGCATGGTGCCGATGTCAATATCCAGGAAATAACAGGACAGACTCCAATCATGTGGGCCGCGGCCATTGGGCAAGTTGATATGATTCGCTATTTATTGAGTCAGGGAGCAGATATCAACTTTAAGGATCATAAAAAATGGACCGCCTTGATGTGGGCGTCCTTGAATGGACATAATACAGCGGTTCAAGCATTACTGGAAGGAGGAGCTGAAGTGAACACTGTGAGCGAGGGAGGCTGGACTGCTTTAACTCTTGCCAGCCGTAAAGGACGAATCGCAACCATGCGGCTGCTGGCATCTAAAGGAGCCGATCTCAACGGAGCCATGGTATGGGCCTCCCAAAAGGGACACACGTCTATTGTGGAACTGTTGAAAAAACTGTAGAAAATCTGCCTCCAGAATACAACAGGAATTGCCTGATTAATGTAAGCTGTTTTTAAGAGCTTTCAATTCTTCCAGCAACTTATTTTTCGGAATTGATTCAGGAACTACAACAGGCCCTTCTGCAATTTCCTGATTTTCTAACAATAAAGCAATGGCTTTGGGCCGTGACAACTGATGCGATTTTGCATAAGCATCAAGCTTTTCTAAAACAGATTGGGGCAATCCCAGAAGAATCTTTTGTACTGGTTCCTGGTATTCACGTTTTCTACCTGCCCCCTTGCGAAATCCACCTCTAGGCATTTTTTCTCGGTAAATAGAAATTTGTTGTAAATAGGAAAATAAATAAATATTTGATAGTGATTCATAATATGCAACCACCTTACCAAATTAAGGAGAACCTTCTGAAGATAACAGCATGAGTCGACAGGTTGGTACGGTATTCAAGCGAATGAAAGGATTTTATTATGTAGATGTAGAGGGAACGATCCATCTATGCCGCATCAAGGGGAATCTGTTTCAAAAAAATTTATATGGGAACAGTGTTGCCGTCGGCGATCAAGTAGAAATCGATCTGGATGCTTCAGAAGATGCGGGCTGGATTTATAAAATACTGCCACGCCACAGCAAATTATCCCGTCCTGCAAGAGATGGGAAAGTTGAGCAGGTGCTGGTTAGTAATATAGAAAGTCTGCTGATCATTACCTCCGTTAAAGACCCTCCTTTCCGTTCAGGCATTGTGGATCGTTTTTTAATCACAGCACAACGAGGAGGCTTGAAGCCCGTCATCGTCCTCAACAAAATCGATTTATCCGATCAACAATTTATCATGGAAATCACAGCGCCCTACGAATCCCTGGGATATTCTGTTTTACAAACCAGTGCTGCCGAGCAAACAGGACTGGATGAGTTAAAGGCGTTGCTGCAAAAAAAAACTTCCGTATTATCTGGGCATTCTGGCGTAGGAAAATCTTCTTTACTTAAGGCTTTATTTCCAAACTGGGAAATAAAGATCGGGAGTGTCAGCAGTACCTCTCACAAGGGAAAGCACACGACCACTATCTCCGAGATGTTTCCTTTGCCAGGAGGAGGATATGTGGTGGATACACCAGGAATAAGGGAATTGGGATTATATCAGCTTCCGCCCGAAGAACTCGATCAGTTTTTTATTGAGTTTGAGACCGTGAGAAACCAGTGTAAATATAAAGGATGCTCCCATCGTCATGAACCCAGCTGTGGTATTCAAGATGCCGTGCGAACAGGACACATCACAGAGCAGCGTTACCATAGCTACTGCTCCATTTATGAATCGCTGCTGGAAAACAATTTACGATAAAGTTCCTTTAGTTGACGTTGCGACTTCCCTTCGGGGATCTATCTGTACTGCATCATATAAAGCACGGGCTAGGCTCTTAAAAAGTCCTTCACACGTATGATGATCATTTGTTCCGTACAAAATAGCCATATGCAAAGTAATACGGCTCGCCATTGCAAAAGATTTGAAAAAGTGCGGAATCAATTCAGTTGCTAACCCGCCTAATGCAAGTTGCGTAAACTTTCCTTGAAAGTGAAATTCAGGGCGACCCGAGAGGTCAACTACTGTACGAAGTAATGCTTCATCCATCGGAATATAGGCATGAGCGTAGCGACGAATACCCTTTTTCTCCCCCAATGCTTGTAAAAATGCGTCACCAAGGGTCAGAGCAATGTCTTCTGTGGTGTGATGACTGTCAATGTGCAAGTCTCCTTTACAGCGGAGGGTCAAATCAAATAAACCATGAAAGGACAACTGCTCCAGCATGTGATCTAAAAATCCAATACCGGTATTAATATCATACTGCCCTGTGCCATCCAGATTCAGTTCCAACTCAACAGAGGTTTCTTTTGTCTCACGGGTACATTTAACAATGCGAGTCATGGTTTATCTTCTTTCTATTTAGAATGTTTCTTTTGCCTTTCAAGGTTGGCCAGCTTCTGAATTTGCTGTGCTACTTTCTCCATCAGTTCATCACGGACTGCAGGAGCATACGGCGTTGTATCAATGGGCTCACCGATATGGATTTCCACATGTTTTCCCGGATGAATACTCCAGGAATCAGGAGGCATGATTTCCCGGGTACCGCGAATTCCCATGGGAATGATGGTTGCCCCCATCTGCAGCGCCAGTTTGAACCCTCCTTTTTTGAAGGGTTGCAACTTTCCGGAACGAGAGCGTGTCCCTTCAGGAGCTAGCCAGATAGTAATGCCGCTCACCATTTTTTGGCGAGCATTCTCCAAATCCAGAAGCGCCTGCTGACGATTATGACGATCGACTGAAATAAATTCTGAGGCACCCATCCCGCTTCCTAAAAATGGAATCCGAAACAGTTCTTTTTTGGCCAGCATACGAATACTCCCCAAAAATCCTGTATACACCAGAGGAATATCGTAAAAACTCCCATGATTGCTCATGATCACATAAGGTTTTCCTGGTTTCAACTCCACTTGAAATGGATTAAAAATGGTGTGAGACACTTTAGTAATGCCCAACACCTTAGCAGACCACCAAGCCAAACGGGCATCTGCCGCTTCACGTCGATATTTCCCACGCTGTGTTTCATATACGGTGGGTATCGTAATGCGCATGGTCGCTGCCATCACTTGTACAAAAATCCAAAGTGTACGAAGTATCATAGGCGATTGCTTGATTCCTTAAGAATTTAGCGGTAGTTTATTCAGGGAGTTGTGTATACAAACGCATTCAAGAAATGTGTCAGGAGAGGATATAAAATTAATATTATATTGATCGGCAAACAACAAATCAAGTTTTCAATTTTCCACGATGCACCCTTATAAACCAGCCTGGTGGCTGCCGAACGGGCACAGTCAGACATTATGGGCCGCTCTGCTGCGAAAAACACCGGCAATCATTATTAAAGAAGAGCAGTTGGAATTACCCGATGGGGACTTCGTAGATTTACATTGGGCTGGCGGCACAAAGGGGCCTATTGTGGTTGTGCTGCACGGCCTGGAAGGTTCGATTCACTCCAGATATACCCAGGGTATCTTACATGCAATCACCGAGATGCAGTGGCGTGGTGTGTTGATGCATTTTCGCAATTGCAGCACAAAACCCAATCGCCAGGCTCGCAGCTATCACGGAGGGGATACTGGTGATTTGGATTACCTGATACAATGTTTACAACAAAGGGAGCCTGACTGCGCACTGGCCGCCATTGGCTACTCGCTGGGAGGCAATGTGTTACTGAAATGGCTGGGTTCGTCTGGAAAACAGAAAACACCAACGCCCTTGCATGCGGCAGCCGTTGTTTCCGTCCCGTTTGACTTTCACAATGCCATTCATACATTGGAGCATGGGTTTTCTAGAATTTATCATTGGCATTTACTGCAAAAATTGCGTCAATCTGCGCTACGGAAATTTGAGCAGCTCCCTCCTCCTTTTCCTCCCACTTCCATCCGCTCCATCCGTTCCATTAGAGAGTTTGATGATAAGGTAACGGCCGTTTTACATGGATTTGAGAATGTGGACCATTATTACTCGGTAGTCAGCAGCAAACAATACCTCCGCGATATTCAAATCCCCACATTGATGATCCACTCAGAAGACGACCCTTTTATGACACCTGAGGCGATTCCTCAACCTGAAGATCTCTCTGCTTCCATCACACTCGATCTTTTACCCGCGGGCGGGCATGTGGGCTTCATTAGCGGGAGCTGGCCTTGCAAATCTTACGTTTGGTCAGAAAAACGAATTATAGAATATTTTCAAATGACAGGCTTCGAATGATTTTCAGGCTTGAAAAAATTGTTTTAAAAACAGAAGACTTGACTGTTTTTTAGAAAAAGGGACAATTTCACAAAAATGACGCGGGGTGCTTTATGCTGAGATCACACTCGCCGAACCTGATCTGGTTAATGCCAGCGTAGGGACGTCGACTTGAAGTTACATCCTTTGAACACTCTGCTCAAAGGCTGCTTAGTAGTTTTTGAATAAAAAATTACTTCCACTTCCTGTTTTCTCCCTCTAGTATTTTTCAGGTCATTACTTTTTTCATTTCTGATAAGAAAAAACATGTCCATCGAAGGTGTTTACCTGGTAGCAGGATTACGCTTCCACCGCTCTATTCCGTCTTTTATAGAAGCGGTGGAACAAGCATTTCTCGGAGGAGTTCGCCTGTTTCAGCTCAGGGTCAAGGATGATCTTTCTGATAAAGAGCATTTGGAATTGAGCTTGAGGGTACGTGAACTGGCCTATAAGTATCATGTCACATACATCCTCAACGATCGCCCTGATTTAGCCATGCAAAGCCATGCCGATGGAGTGCATTTGGGCCCTGATGACATGAGTGTGCAAGAGGCCCGGTCGATTATAGGTGATAAAATCATTGGCAAATCTTCTCATTCCTATGCTCAAGCACAGAAAGCCCTTGAAGAAAAGATCAGCTATCTTTCCGTGGGCCCTGTTTTTGAAACCGACTGCAAAGAAGTCCCAGACCATGTTGTGGGTATAGATCTTCTCACTCAGATTCTTTTACAGGCTCAAGGATTACCCATTGTTGCAATAGGAGGAATTGAACTGAATAATTTATACCAGATCGCACAAACAGGAGTCGGTTGTTTTGGATTAATTCGAGGAATCATGCAGGCTGAGAACATTCATGAGGAAGCTGAAAAATACGTCCATGAATTTGGTCGGCTGCAGAAAGATTTAAAATAAATGAGCAGGACTCCTGTCTGTATGACCATTGCTGGTTCCGACAGTGGCGGTGGTGCTGGAATCCAAGCAGATCTGAAAACATTTGCCAGTTTGGGAAGTTACGGGTTATCAGTCATCACGGCCCTAACAGCACAAAATACGAGCCGTGTGGAAGGAATTTATCCGGTTGCCGCTGACTTTGTTTCCCTGCAGCTGAAAACGCTTTTGGATGATTTTCAAATCGATGCGATCAAAATTGGAATGTTGTATCAAACCGAAATTATTTTCGCGATTCAACACCATCTGCGTGTATTCTCAGGAAAATGGATTTTGCTTGATCCCATTTTATGTTCATCTTCCGGCACGCCATTGCTGACCGAAGAGGCACGACAAACAATGATTCAGGTACTTTTTCCTTTGGTCACGCTGCTCACTCCAAATTTGGCAGAAGCTCAATCATTGGCAGGAGCAACGCTTCATACCAGAGATGAAATTGAGCAGGGAGGAAAGAAAATCATCGAGATGGGCCCTTCCGCCGTCTTGATCAAAGGGGGGCATACCGCAGGAAATGAATGCGGCGATTGTTTAATTTCTAAAACAAGAACAGGCGAATTTGTTTTCAACTGGTTTACCCATGAAAGAGTAAAAACCCTCAATACCCATGGTACCGGCTGTACTCTTTCTGCGGCTATTGCTGCTTATTTAGCAGCAGGGTCGTCTTTGACGGACGCCGTCCAGCAGGGAAAAGCCTACCTGACAGGGGCACTGCTTGCCGGAAAAAATTGGAAAATTGGAAAAGGGAATGGCCCTCTGCCTCATTTTTTTAACAGGCGCCTGAATATGCCTTAAACTCAACAGGGAGGATCATGGATCTGTATATCAATGAAGAAAAAATTATTGTTCAGTCTCCTTGTACGGTGGAGCAGCTTCTCATTGAAATAAAAAAAAATACTTCAAAATATTTAGCATTAGCCATTAATGAAGCAATTGTTCCCCAAGCAGCATGGAAAGAAAAATTATTAGAACACAATGACCAGATTACTATCATCACACCAACACAAGGAGGATAAAATGGATGAGGGCAACCGGCAGAGCACTCCAGAAAAAAATAAAATCACAACAGAACCTTTTCCTAACTCAAAAAAAATCTATGTTCCCGGAACCATACATCCCATCAAAGTGGCCATGAGGGAAATCAAAGTTTTTGAGCCGGAAATGAATGCCAAAGAGGACACGTCCTCAAAGGGTATGACTCTTACCGTCTACGATACGAGTGGTCCATACACGGACCCTGGTATACAAACGGAAGTCGAAAAAGGACTGAACAAACTTCGGGAACCATGGATCCGAGAGAGGCAAAACAACAACAATGGATCAGGACAAAATGTCACCCAGATGCATTATGCCAGGAGGGGCATTATCACCCCGGAGATGGAATACATTGCGATTCGAGAAAATCAGCAAATTGAAGAAATGCGAATAAAATTTCCTGAACTGGATATCCGACACCAGGGAGAAAGTTTTGGTATCAAAATGCCAGCACCCTCCATAACTCCAGAGATCGTACGAGAAGAAGTCGCGGCAGGACGCGCCATCATCCCCAATAACCGCAATCATCCAGAAACAGAACCCATGATCATTGGCTCCAAGTTTCTGGTCAAAATCAATGCCAATATTGGAAATTCTGCCGGAAACTCCAATATCACAGAAGAAGTTGAAAAAGCTGTTTGGTCATGCAGGTGGGGTGCCGATACAATCATGGATCTTTCTACAGGAGACAACATTCACGAAACTAGAGAGTGGATTCTACGAAATTCGCCTGTTCCAGTAGGCACTGTCCCCATTTATCAGGCATTGGAGAAAGTAGGAGGAAGGCCTGAGATGCTGACATGGAATATTTTCAAAGAGACATTAATTGAGCAGGCAGAACAAGGGGTGGATTATTTCACGATCCATGCTGGTGTCCTGTTGCGCTACATTCCTTTGACGGCTAAACGCCTGACGGGCATTGTCTCGCGGGGAGGTTCCATCCTGGCAAAATGGTGTCTGCACCACCATGAAGAAAATTTCCTCTACACTCATTTTGAAGAGATGTGTGAAATCATGAAACAATACGACGCGGCCTTTTCCCTGGGTGATGGATTGCGACCGGGTTGTTTGGCAGACGCCAATGACGAAGCCCAGTTTGCCGAATTGAAGACCTTGGGAGAACTAACCAAGATGGCCTGGCGCCATGATGTTCAGGTCATGATCGAAGGTCCGGGGCATGTGCCTTTGCATATGATCAAAGAAAATGTAGAACTGGAACAACAACTGTGCATGGATGCTCCGTTTTACACATTGGGCCCTATAATTACGGACATTGCACCAGGTTATGACCACATTACTTCTGCCATTGGTGCAGCAAACATCGGCTGGTATGGAACCTCGATGCTGTGTTATGTGACTCCAAAAGAGCACCTGGGATTGCCCAATCAAAAAGATGTAAAAGATGGTGTGATTGCCTATAAAATTGCAGCACATGCAGCCGACTTGGCAAAAGGACACCCTGCCGCGCAGTTGAGAGACAATCTCTTGAGTAAAGCCCGATTTGAATTTCGTTGGAAAGACCAATTCAACCTTTCTCTGGATCCAGATACGGCTCAAGATTTCCATGATCAAACACTTCCTGCGGAAGGAGCCAAAACAGCCCATTTCTGTTCCATGTGCGGTCCAAAATTTTGTGCGATGGAAATCACTCAGCAAGTTCGTGATTTTGCAGAACAAGCAACAGGCATGCAGCAAAAAGCAGCAGAGTTTTCTGAAAAAGGGGGTGAAATCTATGTCCGTGACCCTGCTAACCCATAATTGAAGGAAAGAACTACTATGCTCACAATTCAAGGAAAGTCATTCCATTCCAGGCTCTTTCTTGGTACGGGAAAATTCAGTTCCAATGAGGTCATGCACGAGTCTCTCGTGGTATCTCAATCAGAGTTGGTAACTGTTGCGCTCAAACGAGTGAAACTGCAAGGACAGGACGATTCGATGCTCAACTATTTGAATGTAGAGAACGTCAATCTGCTGCCTAATACCTCAGGGGTCCGCACAGCCAAAGAAGCCGTTTTTTTAGCCGAGCTGGCTAGAGAAGCCCTGGAGACCAACTGGGTTAAGCTGGAAATTCATCCGGATCCGCGGTACTTATTACCCGATCCTGTCGAAACCTTGTCAGCCACCGAAGAACTTGCCAAAAAGGGCTTTATTGTTTTACCGTATATCAATGCTGATCCGGTGTTGTGTAAAAGGCTGGAAGAAGCGGGCACCTCCGCGGTCATGCCACTGGGAGCCCCTATTGGCAGCAACCAGGGATTGGAGACCAAAGCCATGTTAGAAATTATTATTGAGCAAAGTAATGTACCCGTTGTTATTGATGCGGGTTTGGGGGCCCCTTCACATGCAGCCGCTGCGATGGAAATGGGCGCTGATGCCGTACTTGTCAACTCAGCCATTGCAGTTGCAAGAAATCCCATTATGATGGCAGATGCATTTCGGCAAGCTGTCATTGCAGGAAGAAATGCCTTTGAAGCCGGATTGGGCCCTGTCACCAAGATCGCAAATGCCACGTCTCTGACAGAATTTCTAAATGCATCATAGGAAAAATCCATGACTTTTCAGGAAATTTTTGGGCAGTACACATGGGAAGAAATTTCTCAGCAAATCTATGGAAAAGAAGGCGCTGATGTTCGCTTTGCTCTCCACAAAAAAGGGAAACGGGATTTACATGATTTCATGGCACTTCTCTCACCAGCTGCAGAATCGTTCTTAGAAGAGATGGCGGTGCTGAGTCAAAAAATCACTCAACGCCGGTTTGGAAAAGTTATTCAAATGTACATTCCTCTCTACTTATCCAATGAGTGCCAGAATATTTGCACCTATTGCGGATTCAGTCTGACCAATCCAATAAACAGACTGACGCTGACCCCTGAACAAGTGCTTTCTGAGGTAGACATCATCAAAGGTTATGGTTTTGATCACATTCTCTTAGTGACAGGGGAATCAACCCATGTGGATTTGTCATATTTCCAGGAAATCCTGGATGCGATTCGTCCTTTTTTTTCCCAAATTTCAATGGAAGTTCAGCCACTGAAAGAATCAGAATACTGTCAGTTGATTGCGGCAGGTTTGAGTGCTGTGTATGTTTATCAGGAAACTTATGGCCCACTGTATGCGAATTATCACCCCAAAGGGAGAAAGCGTGATTTTGAGTACCGACTCACCACACCTGATCGCCTAGGGCAAGCAGGAATACACAAGATCGGACTGGGATGTTTATTAGGACTGGACGATTGGAGGACGGATTCCTGGTTCACGGGCCTGCACCTGGATTACCTGGAAAAGAAGTATTGGAAAACAAAGTTCTCCATTTCATTTCCTCGCATTCGGCCGGCAACAGGCTGCATAGAACCCCAAGTGATCTTGAGTAACCGTCAAATGGTTCAATTGATTTGTGCTTACCGTATTTTTAATGCAAATGTGGAACTGTCTCTCTCGACTCGAGAAACCGAAAATTTCAGAGATCATGTGGTTGCCCTGGGCATTACATCCATGAGTGCAGGTTCAAAGACAGACCCGGGAGGATACAGTCAGCAGGAAAAAGCATTGGAACAATTCACCATCGAGGATAGCCGTTCCCCGCAAAAAATAGCATCCATCCTCCAATCCTCTGGATACGAAGCGGTCTGGAAAGACTGGGATATCGCTATTGACATGACAACTTGATAGTTTTGTGAAAATTATTGGCAGACAAGTCAGGTTTCTGAAGCTGTTAACGTTACTTTACGAAAAGCGAGAAAATAGTCTACCCCACTCCATAATGTAATCACTGTGGCAATCCAGAGCAGCACCGTTCCCACAGCATGGCAGGGAATCCATAAAGTATCATAGTGGATAATCAAAAAGCCCACAGCCAGCATCTGGGAGATGGTTTTGATTTTCCCTCCAGAACTGGCGGGAATGACAACTCCTTTTGATGCGGCAATAGAGCGCATGGCAGAGATAGCAAATTCCCGTCCTATAATGATTGCTGCCAAATAAGCAGGAGCTCTTCCCATCGAGACAAGAAGGATCAAAATAGCAGCTATTAAAATCTTATCTGCAATCGGATCGAGTAATTTGCCGAAATCTGTGGTAGTATCTGTATGCCGTGCTAACAGACCATCCCAGTAATCGGTAAAACAGGCAAACGCGAATAGAATCCATCCGATAAAAAGCATGTTCCTGGTATCTAACGTGACCATGAAATAAACGACAGGAATCAGGGCAATACGAAGAACCGTTAATTGGTTGGGGGTTATCCATTTTTTAAAAAAATGTATCATTCTTATTTTTTCGAAATTGCGAATTATTGACAAAAGAGCTACAAATTTTAACTGAATGAAAAAATTAGGCAACCGTTTTCAACAAGTTGAATCAATTTATATAGCACATGGACCAAACTCATGAAGTTTGCTGTATTAGGATGGAACTATCGAAAGACCTCCATTGAAATCAGGGAACAATTAGCGATACCACAAACCGACCAGCTGGAATTGGCCGATAGACTCTGCCGTGATCTGGCTTTACAGGAATTGTCCATACTTTCTACCTGCAACCGTACCGAATTTTATTTTGTTGCCCCGAACACCCGATCTACGTTAGGCATTCTTCTAAAACAACTGATCGCACACTATAATTTGCCAGAGCTCGAGGAACTTTGTTATCCAGCATACGATGAAGAAGCCGTTAAACATTTATTCCGAGTGACTTCCAGCTTAGACTCCATGATCATTGGAGAACCTCAAATTCAAGGCCAGGTCAAGACCGCCTACCAGTATTTTTTGGAAAATGAATACATTGGTTCATTTTTTAAAGGACTCTTTCCCCGTGCTTTTTCAACAGCAAAACGGATCCGTACTGAAACACAAATTGCCCATTTTGCCGTTTCCATCAGTTTTGCGGCAGTCGAGTTGGCAAAACGTATTTTCAGTGACCTTTCTGAACAAACCGTCATGATCATTGGAGCCGGAGAAATGGCGGAATTGGCCGCCAAACATTTCATAAAAAATGGAGTTTCCAAGCTGCTGGTCACCAATCGCACGTTTTCCAATGCTGTCATTCTGGCTGAACAATACCAGGGATCGGCCATCCGATTCGAACAACTTTCGAATTATCTCGATAATGCCGACATCATTATCGGCTCAACGGGCGCGCACAATTTCATCATCAACTACGATATCGTCAAACAGAGCATCAAACGGCGTAAAGGACGGGCGATGTTTTTTATTGATATTGCAGTTCCCAGAGATATTGATCCACGCCTCAATGAAATTGCCAATGTCTACTCTTATGATATTGACGACTTACAAAATATCATTGAGGACAATCGGAAAGAACGCTTGCGTCAAGCAGAATTGGCTGAAGATATTATTGAAGAAGAAGCTGAAAAGCTGAACAACTGGTTCAAAACACTATCTGCAGTTCCTGCCATTCGAGCATTGCGGAATTCTTTCCATCAGATCGGCTTTGATGAATTGGAGAAAGCATTTCAGAAATTAAATACACTATCACCCGAGCAAAAAGAACAAGTGGAGCGCTTGGTTCATACCATCCTGCACAAATTATTACATACCCCCACTTGTAACCTGAGAAAGTTTAGTAACCAAGAGGATGGTTATCTTTATCTGGATATATTAAACCAATTATTTGAATTATCACCACCTCATTTTTCTGTAGAAGAATCATCGTCCACCCCCTCTCTCCAACTGATTAAAAAGAAATCAACATCACCTTGAAAGAATTACCCTATTTTTTTAAAACTGACAGCATATTCTATGGAAACACTACGTATCGGAACACGAGGCAGTCAATTAGCCATTTGGCAGGCAAACTGGATTAGAGATCAAATTCTTGCCAGGCATCCCTCGATTCATATTGAGTTAGTCATTATTAAAACCCAGGGAGACAAAATACTGGACCGCCCCTTGTCAACAATCGGAGGTAAAGGACTATTTGTCAAGGAATTGGAAACGGCAATGATGGAAAATCAAACCGACATGGCCGTACACAGTATGAAAGATGTTCCTGGTCTGTTGCCCGATGGCTTGGAGATCCAAATCATCACCAAGCGTGAAAATGCATACGATGGGCTGGTTTCATCCCAAATATCAACCCTCGATGAATTGCCGAAAAATGCAGTCATCGGGACGAGCTCACTACGGAGAGGAGCACAACTGAAAGCATTTCGTCCAGACCTGCAAATCAAAAACCTGCGTGGTAACGTCGACACACGACTGAAAAAAATTCTCAACCACGAATACGATGCTGC
This sequence comes from SAR324 cluster bacterium, assembly GCA_015231885.1. Lineage (GTDB taxonomy): Bacteria > SAR324 > SAR324 > SAR324 > NAC60-12. Next base: position 30,277 of record JADGAT010000004.1, on the reverse strand, counting down.
CATCATGGCAGTGGCCGGAATGAAACGCCTGGGATTGTCTGAGCATATTCGGCAGTCCATCCCATTTTCCATCATGTTGCCTGCTGTTGCCCAGGGAACCATTGGAATAGAAACCCGCATTGGGGACAAAAAAACTTTATCATACCTCCATCATTTACACGATATCAATACCGCTGATTGTTTGGACGCCGAACGGGCCCTTTTGAAAGCGCTGGAAGGAAACTGCCAAATACCACTGGCGGGTCATTGTATAATTGTTGAGAACCAACTGCGGCTCACTGCTCTGGTCGCCAGTCCCTGCGGAACACACGTTATCCGACGAAAGGCTGCATCCAATCGTTCTGATGCAGAATCTTTGGGCAATTCGATTGCACAACAAATACTGGATAATGGTGGAAAAGAAATCTTACAATCACTTGAAGGATGAAATCATGAAAGTATCAATTGTTATCCCTTGTTTTAATGAAGCTGAAACCGTTGAAAAATTGATACAGGCTGTTAAGGAGGCTCCTGTGAAAAACAAAGAGATCATCATTGTGGATGATGCCTCTACCGACGGTACTGCTGACGTTTTAAAAAGGAGCGTCGAGAGCCAAGTCGATCAAGTCATTTATCATGCGCTCAACCGTGGCAAAGGAGCAGCGCTGAGAACCGGTTTTTCTGCAGCCACCGGAGACATTGTCCTGATCCAGGATGCGGATTTGGAATATGATCCACAGGAATACAACAGGCTCCTTCAGCCCATTTTGGATAACAAGGCCGATGTTGTTTACGGGTCACGTTTTGTTGGCAGTGATTCCCATCGGGTCCTGTATTTTTGGCATTCTATTGGAAACAGGTTCCTCACTCTCCTCTCCAACATGATGACCAACCTAAACTTAACGGACATGGAAACCTGTTATAAAGCTTNTCGAAAAGACATCATCCAACAAATTTCTATTGAAGAAAATCGCTTTGGGTTTGAGCCTGAAATTACCGCAAAAGTCGCCAAGCTGAAATGTCGTATTTATGAAGTGGGGATTTCCTATGCCGGAAGAACCTATGCTGATGGTAAGAAAATTAACTGGAAGGATGGGCTTAGTGCCATACGGTGTATCTTGAAATACAATTTGCTGTAAATCTAGTCTGAATTGCGTTTGGCCCGCATGATCTTAGAATTCATGGATCGATATCGGATGCCTCCAATAATGATAATGATGATGCTCGCAGGTATACAAAAAATTCCTACCATCTTGAACCATTGATCCTGTGAGAATTGAATGAACGTTACGCCAGCCAGCATGAGGCCAATACCAGACCTCAAATAGGCTAGCAGAGTTCTTTCATTGGCTAAGAGAGTTCTGTCAATGGCCAGTTCATCTCGTAGAATCAGGTCTTCTGCATTAAAACGTTCATATGGATTAGTCATTCTTTGCCCATTCTTCAAAGTTTTCAAAGCCTGAGTTTCAATAGACACTTTCGCTGCTTTTTGTCATTTTCGATTCTTCATCATTTGTTCCAGTTTTTCAATCGTTTCGTATTAAAAATATGAATCCGGAGTTAAAAACGATGTCATTCCGGGCTCGACCCGGAATCCAAAAGAATTCCCAGAGTTTTCTGGATAAAGTTCATGAATTTGTAACATAACGATGCTGAAACATTGCCTCACACGTCTTTCTTGATAAATTGGTAGAGATGTGTAATGTTTTTCGCAAACAGGCCACCATAACACCGCACTGGATTAACTTCAAACCAGATCGATTGATGACATCTCAAAAAAAAGCTGAAGAAACGGCTCTAACACAATGGAAACAACAAATTGATGAGCAAATCATAGAAAAACGTGAAAAGGCTCAAGTTTTTTCCCTAGTGGGTGAGGCGCTGAAAGAGTGCCCGGGTGAGCCCGATTTACTCCACATGGGAACCCTTGCCGCTTTGCTGGAAAACAAGCCCAGTTCCGCCTTAAATTTTCAAAAACGTCTCCGGAAACAGTACCGACCCCTTTCTGATGATTTGGCCTTAGAAGCCATTGCCTGGGCGCAAAAAGGGGGAATTGGAAAAGCAAAAGGGATTTTGCAATCACAAAATATTACGACTCCGCATCAACTCATGTATGCAAGTCGATATGGGAGTGTCTTGAGATCCTGGTTCAGTCAATGGGGAGAAGTCATTTTCCATGGCCGGAAAATTGCCAAAAGTTCTGCAAAAAATAAAAAATCCAAATCAAAACAAAAAGAAATCAAATCCAAATCATTGCCCGCAAAAGCAACTGTGGTGGTAGATAAGCAGGATGATTTTATTGCTTCATTGAAAAAACAGTACGATTTGCTCCAACCACAAACAGATATTCCGATTCACTTTCAATTCTTTCTAGATGGCATACCCACTATTCAAGAGAAGGAACAGGCCAGCAAAGAAAAATACGCATGGTATCATTTACGGTCGAAATATTACCATCTCAATCTACTGAAAGGGTTTGATGAACTACTGTGCCTTCCTCATTTACATAATATCAATATTTACTGGTACCAGGTTGAGACGGTGCGCAAGGTATTGAAACAGTTTCGAGGTCGAGTGTTGCTGGCTGATGAAGTGGGGCTTGGCAAAACGATCGAAGCCGGAATGGTGCTGAAAGAATACATGCTGCGGGGCATGGTAAAACGCATATTGATCCTGACGCCTGCTTCTCTTGTTGGACAATGGCAGGAGGAAATGGAATCGAAGTTTGGAGTCCTTTTTGAAACCAGCTACAACTCTTTACTGCGTACAGAACCTGAGAATTTCTGGAAGCAGGAGAAGGTCATTGCTTCTATTGCTTCTGCTCGTCGAAAAGAGCATTTGCAGTATTTAAAAAAACAGCAGTTTGATCTGATTATTGTTGATGAAGCGCATCATTTGAAAAACCGAAACACCAATAACTGGAAGCTGGTCGATGCTTTGAATAAGCGATTTCTTTTGTTGCTTTCTGCCACCCCTGTTCAGAATAGTTTGGTTGAGCTTTATAATTTGCTGACTTTGCTAAAACCAGGGATTTTCAAAACAGAAAAAGAATTTCGAAGTGTTTACATGACTCCAGGCAAGCCTAGAATTCCTGCAAATAGAACACAGATGAGAGATTTAATGCGTGATGTTATGGTACGGAATACACGTTCAATTGTGGATGTTCGCTTGCCTGACCGAAATGCCTTGATGATGCGATTGGATGCAGGAAAGGAAGAAGCAGGGTGCTATCAGGAGTTGAGCCAGTTGATCCAGGAAACCCATCAGCAGAAAAATTCGAAACAGCGAATGGCATTGCACCATATGCTCAGTGCGGCAGGTTCCTCTCCAGTGACAGCGGCTGCGGCCATCAAACGTTTTGTTGATAAAAATAAGGAAGACCCCCGTTGGCATAAATTATGGAAACGCTATCAGTTGCTCAACAAGGGAATCAAAGAGCACTCTTTGATAGAATTGTTACAGAAAAACCCGGATGAAAAGAAAATGGTCTTTGTTCATCATCGAGACACGCTATTTCATTTGGATCAACTACTCACGGAACAAAAAATCCAGTTTACTCGCTTTGATGGGAGCATGAGTGGTGTGGAAAAGGATAAGGCTATTGAATGTTTTCGTGAGCAGGTACCGGTGTTGCTGTCCACTGAAACTGGTGGGGAAGGCAGGAATATCCAATTTTGCAACACAATCATTAATTTTGACCTTCCATGGAACCCCATGATGATTGAACAGCGAATTGGACGAATTCATCGAATCGGGCAAACAAGAGAGGTTTTTATCTTCAACTTCGCAGTCCTGGGGACATTAGAAGAACAAGTACTGCGGATATTGGATGAAAAAATCAATATGTTTGAACTGGTTGTTGGTGAGATAGGGGCAATCCTGGGAGAGATGGAGGAAAAAGAGGATTTTGCAGAAATGGTTTTTAACGCGTGGATTGAAGCGGGAGAAAAAGAACGTGTTGCCCATTTTGACGAACTGGGTCAGCGTATTACGGATGCCAAAGAGCAGTATGAGTCTGCCAAGCAGCTGGATGATGAATTATTTGGTGAAGAATTTGAAACGGCATAATAGAGTGGTGATATGAGTGAAATTTGTAGTTTTTTCAAAACATTCCTTGAGATGGAGGGGGCTGTCACAGAGCCTGCTGATCCGGATGGATTAGATGTGATTGCGCCTCCAGCGCTACAGAAATCCCTGGAAATTCCGGAGATGATCTCCCTGGGGTTTGGCGCAGAGTCTCCAGAAGGTGCTCATGTGGTGACATTAGAATCTGATTGGATGGAGCGTGTCGAAAAAACCATTGATACACGTGGTCGAAGTAGTCGTATCATTTTAAATACAACAGCCGATGCGCCTTCTCCACCAGAACGTGTTTTAGAGCAGATGATGGTATTGAATAATGCCACATTCCGCTTTTCTAAGGTTGTTCCTGCATGGACACGGTATTGGATAGTAACCCTCTGCTACACGGCAATCTCTGATGAAAAAAGAGAAGGCATGCTAAACTTGGGAATTAATCTCAGTAATGGTGGAATTGTAGAAACTCATTTGAAAGAGATGATCGGCAAGATAATGGAAAGTGATTTTCAAATGGAACAAAACCTGCCTGATGACATCCAGCTACCAGGCCTCTGGAAAAACACGCGACTTCAGCACATGCTTCAGCAAAGCTCGCCTGTACTTGTCCATCACCAATTAGATAAATTTCTTAATAGCATGAGGCAACGTCAAGAGAGAGACCTGGCACGGGTTTTTGAGTATCACCTGTCGTTGAGGGACGAATCGATTCGGCAATTAGCACTCTTGAAACAAAAGAACAGTCTCACAGAAAGACAACAATCCGATCAAAAACGGCATCAACAGCGTTTGGAAACCATTACTCGGGAACATCGGGCAAAAATTCAAGATATCCGACAAAAATACGACATCAGCATAGAATGTCGCATGGAGCAGATGTTGGAACTGGTGATGCCCGTACAACGGTTTCAATTCATCATTTTGCGCCGCAAAGGAAAACGATCTGTTTCATTGGATTGGAATCCGCTCATCCGCAAGCTAGATCAACCTCCATGTGACTACGGATATCACAAAGGCCCACAGCGCTCTGTGTGCGATGACCGTCTACATCTGCTGCCTCCTGAAGGATATGCGGCCTGCATTCAGTGTGATAAAGTTTTTTGCCGTGCCTGTGACCCTCAATGCCCTAAATGTAAAAAATAATTTGCATTCACATCAACTAAAACGACAAATCTCAGACTTTAATATTTAAAATCGTTTCCCTTATTTTTATGGCTAGAGAGACCGTTCAGAAGTATTTTCTGGAGAGAGTTTCAAGGGAAGAAACACGGTGATAGTGCTGCCTTGACCGGGTGTGGAATCCACTTCAATCCGCCCCTGGTGCTTTTTGATGATGCTAAAAGAAATGGACATTCCCAACCCCGTTCCTTTGCCAACATCTTTGGTTGTGTAAAAAGGCTCAAAGATTTTTTGCTGTATCTCAGGAGTCATACCCTCCCCCGTATCTTGAAAAGAAATGCCCAATTCTTCATTGTGCAGAAAGGTCTGAACTGTCAAGGTCCCAGGTTCGTTGCTCTTTGTTTGCAGAGCCTGACTTTCTATGGCCTGACAGGCATTTGCCATGATATTCATGAAAACTTGATTGAGTTGGGAAGGGAAGCATTCAATAACCGGCGTTGCTTGAAAGTCACAGACGAATTCAATCTGAGTTTTGTATTGTGTCTGAATCAAATGAAGGGTGGATTCAAGATTATCAGTAATTGCAACTTTTTTTTGCTCGGCTTCTCCAACTCGAGAAAAAGTACGCAAATCCTGAACAATTGTTTTGATCCGCTCACTGCCTTCATTGATGTTATGGATTGTTTTGAAAAAGCGCTCAAACTTTTCTTTAAAATAATCAAGAGCGTCTTTATCCACATCACTATCAAAAAGGCTCCAGAATTCCGATTCAAATTCCTTTATTTCTTTATCAAGCAGCTGAACGCCAATGTGTAAAAAATTTGAAGGATTATTGATTTCGTGAGCAACTCCTGCCACCAATGTTCCCAGTCCTGCCATTTTTTCGGAATGAATCAGCTGACTCTGAATCTCCTTGAACTCTTGATGGTTTTCTTCCAATTTCTGGTAGGTTTTCTGGAGTTTGACACGGCCTATACTTAATTCCAGATGGGTTTGTACGCGTGCCAGCAGCTCACTTTGATTGAAGGGTTTGGTGATATAATCAATGGCTCCAATGTGAAATCCTTTTACAACACTTTCTGGCTCTGTTTTGGCTGTTAAAAAAATAACTGGAATTTCACGATGATCAGGATTTTCTTGCAGACGCTGACATACTTCAAAGCCATCCATTCCAGGCATCATAATATCCAGGAGCAGCAAGTCAAAATGTTTGGAGTTCACCCAATCCAAAGCTTCTTCGCCACTGATGGCAAATTCTATTTGATACCCTGCCTCTTTCAAAATGTTACCCAGCAATTGAATATTATTGGGCTCATCATCGACGATCAAAATAAATAATTCTTCTTTTTCTTCAGGTTGTAACATAGAAATTTCATTCCTCAGGCTTTATTGCTTTTTTCAAGAGAGATAAACTGGTGCACATACTTTTGAATTTGTTCGATTTGAAAATTTTTTAAGAGCTGTTGTATGGGAGCAGCAAAGTCGATAAATTGCTGGTTTTTTGTGATTAACGCATCTATGTGATTTTGAAGTGCCTTGATGTTTCCTCTCATTGCCAAGTCATGAATCTGTTGAAGTTCACTTTGTGGAGGAATGCAAATCTGTTGTGCTGGTTCCGGTTGAGTAGCAGATGTATTTGGCTGCTCTTCTGAGTAGTTTTTTAATTTTTGTACCAAATCAGGGAATTGTGTCAAGGATTCTCGTAACTTTGTAATGTTGAACTGATCAATATAGTTGTTCAAATCACGACCGAAATCCTCTAAGAGGGCAACATGATACCGTTTTCCTGTCTCCTGAATAGCAGTTCCAAAGCTTTTTGCTTCTTCAATGGGTTGTTTTTTTCTGAGACGATTCCACTTCGGCATCAATTCATTTTCTAGACATTTCAGAATTTCAGACAGATTTGCCAGGGTTTCTGGAGACAGGTTTTCGGAGACGGGAAGATTTGGCTTGGAGGGTTCAGTTTCGGCAGCTACTGTCTCAATCTCTAGAAATGCGCTCAACTCTTGAAATAGCTGTTTGCCAGAAATTGGTTTGGTTAAACAACCACTGAATCCGTATTGCTCCATCAATTCCCGATTACTTGTATCATGGGCGGCACTGAGGGCAAGCACTGGGATGTGCTTTAATTGCTCATCTTTTTTTAAAATTTGAGTGGCTTCATATCCTGTCATACCTGGCATTTTTAAATCCATAAGAATCAAATCAGGCTGAAATTCTTTGGCAAATAATAGCGCTTCTTGTCCATTTTTGGCGACAATCAGCTCAATGGGGGAATTTATAAAATGCTCAACGAGTAACACCCTGTTGGATTCAATGTCATCAACTGCCAAGATAGTCGCTGGTTTGAATTCAATGCGGGGTGCAGGCTTCATAGCTTGTTCAATTTTTTCTGAAGAAATGCTGATCTGAGGTAAACAAATCTCAAAAGAGGTCCCTTTGTGTAATTGACTTTTGACGGAAATGGATCCTCCCATCATTTCGATCAATCGTTTGCTAATGGCCAACCCCAATCCCGTTCCTCCATATTTTCTAGTATCCTGTCCTTCTTGCTGTTCAAAAGACTGGAAGATGCGCTCTAAATTTTCTTCAGAAATACCAATACCTGTATCTGATACAATGATGACCAAGTCCAGTTTGTCAACATCCTGCTGAATATTTTTCAGGGCTACCGTGAGTTTAACGTACCCTTCGTCGGTAAACTTAACAGCATTGCCAACGAGGTTGAACAGTACCTGGCGAAGTCGGCCTTCATCCAAAAGAAGAACTGGCGGAGTTTTTGAGGCAATGTCGATTTTAAATGCAAGAAGTTTTTGAGAAACTTTCAGAGAAAAGATTTTTTCAATTTCACGAAGCAACTTGTAGATATTCGCAGGGTGGTAATGAAGTTCTATTTTACCTGCCTCAATTTTGGAAAGATCCAGAATATCGTTGATCAGGGAAAGTAATCCGTCTCCTCCTTTCTTGATAGCTTCCAGATAACCTTTTTGTTTTTCATCTGTGATCAGGTTATCAAGAAGCTCTGTAAAGCCAATAACTGCATTCATTGGAGTACGAATTTCATGGCTCATGTTGGCTAAGAACTGGCTTTTTGCCTGTGTGGCATTTTCTGCAGATTCTTTAGCAGACAGCAACTCAATTTCATGCTTTTTCCTTTGCTCGACAAAAGTCTGCAGAGCATGCGCCATGTCACTGATTTCATCATAACCTTCACTGGGAATAGGAACGTCCTGACCGACTGCCTGTTTTTCCATGACATTACGCAAAGCAAATATCCGTAGAGTGAGCTGTCGGACGTAGACAAAACCTATCAGTAACGCAACCATGACGACAATCAGTGCGGCAAGGATTTGGATCAGTTGAGCATTGGAAAGGTCCTGAGTTAACTGCAGCGAGGCCGATACAGCCAAATTGCGACTTTTGGTGATTAATCCATTGACGGCGATAGTCAACTCTTCCGATAAGCGTATGTTCTCTTTTGCTGCAGCAAATGCAGAGTCTTGTGCCGATAATTCCTGTAAGCGTAGGTTGAAAATACTTTCGGGTCCCGAACCAAAAGCAATGATGGGCATGGCCGTGATCAAAACTCTACGGTTTGCGGGGGTTGAGGAGGAAAGAATGAGGCTAATTCGTTTGATAGTTGTTTGAATTTCTTGAAAACGCTGATGCAGCTTCTGAACACGTTGAGGACGATCCACATTGGCTGATTCATGAAGAAGGCCTACTGCGAGGTAAGTGGCTGCGACCATTTCCAGATTTGCCCGCATTTCTCCGACTTCCATGTTGATTAAGGTGCCCAATCCAATCCTAATTTCGTCATCCATGGTTTGAATGTCTGTTGGGATCCCTCCCTGGGAAATTCGGGACAGAAGTTGACGGAGATGAGCACTAATCTGTTTTCCATAATCAAGAAAATGTATATATCCTTCTGTGATGCGGGGTTGTGTCGTTTCGATGAATTCTTGGTGTTTTGTCTGTAATTCTGAGCCTCTTAATTTTAGTTGATTGTGGGTTGAGATGAATTTGTGTGCCAGTTTATTTTGTTTTTCCAGATTTTCGGCAAGATTGGAAATTTTGTCCCGGAGTTCTGCTATTTTTTCCAATTCAAACTGGAGGGCTTCCAACTGGTTGAGCTGCTGGTTGAAAAGGGTCATACGGTTATTCAAATCATGGATTAACTCCACACGTCGACCTTCTGTAGTAACGCTTGTTAACCCTTGGGCAATGGTTGTAAAAATAGCGACTTCTTTAGCCAATTCCTGTGCATTGGAAACAACAGGCAACGTTTTTTTGATGATTTCATTGAACTGGTCTTCACTCTGAGTGATGGTGAACCATGCTACCAATGCAGATCCTACGGCAATTATGGCAACAATAAAAAATGCTGCCGTCAGGCGAAAACGGATGCTGGATTCAAATGTATAAGATGATATTTTCATGACACTCCAGTTTTAAAAACTGGCTTCCTGCACAGCTTGAGCAAGTGACTTTGCCGCTTCAGATGAGGAGGCGGTCGGTGTATTCCAGAAGGATGAAACCGTATCCAGGATCGCACTGGCAATTATTTCAGGATACGCCATATTGATGCCAGGAATCACACTGTCTGGTTTGCGTGTTTGCTGCATGGCAAGTCGGGCACATTGGTCAAATCCATCCATTGATACATCAGTCCGGGGAGGAATAGACCCCTTCAATAAATTAAAACGCCGTTGTACTTTCGGGTCCATGAGGATTCGTGCCAGTTCCTGCTGAGCTTCGATGGCTTTTTTATCTTTTACAGCTACCATTGCAAATGCATCTGATACCACAATATAGTTATTTGCTGTTCCAGGAAAAAGGGCGCATTGAAAATCTTTCCCTGCTGTCATGCCTGCTTGAATGAATTCGCCTTTTGCCCAATCTCCCATTGTTTGAAAAGCTGCTTTTCCCTGAATGACCAAATTAGTGGTTTCTGACCATCCTCTCCCCGGGTTTTTGCTGTCAACAAAAGTTCTTAATTGGGAAAATGCTTCAAATGTTTTGACCATCTTGGGCCCGCCCAGAGCATTTAGGTCTCTATTGACCAAGGCTGCTCGATAAAAATCAGCACCACCGACAGACAGGGCTACATTGAGAAACAACAGGTTGATTTGCCAGGGTTGTCCGCCAAGTGCCAGAGGCGTGTAGCCTGCTTTTTGAATGGCAGAAGCAGCCTTGATAAATTCTTGCCAGGAGTTTGGCATTCCCACACCAGCGGCCTTCAATACTTTAGGATTTGCCCATATCCAATTGGAACCATGCAGAGTCACTGGGACAACGACCACTTGCCCGTCAACGACAATATAATCCCAGATCACTTTTGGTAAAACCTTTTGCCAACCTTCGGCGCTGGCAAGCTGATTGACATCATGTAACAGCTTCTCTTGATAGAGATCTTTGATTCTCACTCCGACATGCCATTGAACAACGGTAGGAGGATTGCCTGAAAGTAAGCGGGAGATGGCAGCAGTTTTTGCATGATAAGAATTTTTTACAGGGGTATCAATCCATACATTTCCAAGACGTTGAAATTCATCAACGGCTACTTGGAGAGCGGCTGCTTCTCCCCCAGAAACCCACCAGTGAATGACTTCTGCCTGTTTTTTTTCTTTTGCCTTAGTAGTGCAAGGGGAATAAAGTAAGAGTATAGAAATAATCAAAACATAAAATTTTTGCATGTGTCCCGTCCTTTCGCCTGGTTATTACATGAATTAAATTCTTGAATTTTTTTATATTCCAACATGCACTGAAATCTCTTTGACTAAATCTTGAAGCGTGTTTGCCTGAGATGACAGTTCTAATGCCGATTTTGCGGTTTTGTCGGCCGATGCAGCACTTTCTTGAGTAACACTGTCAATATCAAAAATAGCGCGAGTGGCTTCTTCAACAACGCTTGCTTGTTCAGAGGATGCAATTGTAATACTTTCAATCAGATGTTCCACGTCTTCAATCTTTTGTGCTTCTTCTGCAGTACTTGCTGAAATGGAGTTCACCAGATCAGCAGTGTTTTCTGATTTGAGCAGAATGTCCTGTAAAATTGCTTCACCCTGCTTAACCAACTGGATCCCTGTTTCAGCTTTCTGGGCACTTTCATGAATCAGGGTCGAAATGTTACCGGCTGCTTGCTGAGAGCGTTCTGCCAATTTACGGACCTCATCGGCTACCACCGCAAATCCTTTTCCTTGCTCTCCCGCTTTGGCTGCTTCAATGGCGGCATTTAAGGAAAGCAGATTGGTTTGGTTGGAGATTTCATTAATGACTTCAATGATATTATTGATTTGGTGGCTGGCTTCTCCAATTTCTTTCATAGCAACAGAAATTTTATCCATGGCATCGGTTCCGTTATTGGCAGATTGCCGTGCATCATTTGAAAGTTTGGAAGCATTCTGCGCATTGTCTGTGGATTGTTTGACCATGCTGGCGACTTCTTCTACAGAAGAAGCCACAGAAGCCGCATTTTCGGCATTTTCTTTTGTTTGACTGGATATTTGTTCCATTGAGCTGGAAGTTTCTTCCAAGTTAGCAGCTTGTTCTGCGGCTCCTGTAGAAAGCTGTTGAGAGTTTTCGGAAATTTGCAGAGATGCTGAACTCAGCTGATTTGCAGAGTTGGAAAGACTATCAACCAGATGACGCAGCAGACGGCTGATATTGTTGACGAGGAAATAACCAAAGATCAAAGAGGCCATGACAATGGCCAGCGAAAAGATCACGATCAAAATTGCAGATATTTTTGCATCATTTTCGAGTTGATCGGCCTTTGTCTTCATATTCTGAGATAACTGGTCCTCTACTTCTTTTAATAGATTGATACGGGCGGTTGCCATTTCGAACCAGAGACTTGAATCAATGCCCATGTTGCCTGTTATCAGTTCAGACAACGCTTTGATTGCAGACTCATCATCAATCGCTACGGCCTCATCTCTCTCTTCCACAGGTGTTTCTGCTTTGATCATCCGGCGGGCTATCCGCAATTTGGCATTATATTGATTCAGGGTCCATTGGACTGCAGCAACATTTTCTCTTTCTTTATCAGATATACCAAGCTCGACATATTGTTTGAAAATTTCCTGGACTTTTGCATAGTTATTTTTGACCTGTTCCCGGTAACTCTCGTCTCCTCGGATGACATAGTTCTTAAAGTTGTGAATAAACCCCCCATAGCCTATTTGTGTATACAGGCGGGAAAGCAATTCATCTTTTGTTATTTTGTCAAATGCAATTTTCCGGGTTTTCAAAACGTCCTTGACGACGTTTGCCGACATTTTTTCATGGTAAAAGGCTTTTTCTTTTTCATCTGCCAGGAATAAAAAATTGGCCAAATAGGTTTCTTGTGCGGTCACCAAGATACTGACTTGTTTAAATTGCTCTGCTGTAAAATTTCCTGAACTGAATACTCCTGTCAAAGTGGCTCTTTCAACCCCTGCATTTTCTTTTGCCTGTAAAAGATTTCCATAAGCAGAAGCGATTCGAGTTAACTCGGAGTTGGTGGTGAGTGTGGATATCTGCATAATCACATTCAGCAGCGATTCAATGGTATTTGAATAGTACGCAACGGCTTCGGTTGTACTGATATTCATACTGTTCACGGCAGCACGTTGTTTGGAAAGTGAGCTTAGGCCGGATAAGGATTTGTTCAACGCATTTTTTAGATTTTTTCTATGCCCTGCTGAGTCAAATTTTTTCAGAAAATCCTGCAGCTCTTGGTGACGTTTATCGGCTTCTTTTCTTTGGGCGGCAACTTCGGCAGCAAACTTTTTCCCCTGGCTTCCAAGAAAACCTGCTGTCATGCCTCGTTCTTTTTGCAGCTCATGGACCAGAGTGCTGGATTTGACAGCAAGCTGGGACAGTAATTGCAGTTCCTCGAGTTCGTTCAACGCCGTCATTTGTTCTGTGGCATTGGTGATGGCAAAGTAAATTAAACCTGCAATGGGAATACTGATCATTAAGAGCAGTTTGGATTTAATCGTCATGGCGTTGGACATAATGCACCCCCTGCATATGGTTAGATACCGAAATGAAAGAAATCATACTGTATCCCTTTATCAACATTTTTGAGCAAAATAGCAAGATTCGGGTGGAGTCTGTGTTGTGGTTTGTTTATGATAGCTTATCATCAACTGATACCAGAACAGAATAGGATGTGTTGGAAAGTTTTTGTGCCCCACACATCAAGGTGATCAAAATGCAGGAAAGGGGAATAGGATGGCGGCAGCAAATACAACAGAATTGTGCGAAGATTACCAACATAATTTTGCAGAACAAACGGATGATTACAAACGGGTGGAACAGGCCATTGAATACATGGAAAATCATTTTCAAGACCAGCCGAACCTTGACGAAATTGCCTCCAGTGTTTATCTCAGTAAATACCACTTTCATCGTTTATTCAAACGCTGGGCTGGAGTGACACCTGCTCAGTTTTTACAATATTTGACAATGCTCTATACAAAACAACGGTTAAAAGCATCACAGAGTGTGTTGGATGCTTCTCTGGATGCAGGGCTCTCAAGTACAAGCCGTCTGCATGATTTATATGTCACCTTTGAAGGGATCACCCCAGGTGAATATAAAAACCAGGGAGAGGGGATGGATGTTGATTATGGATTCCACCCGACTCCATTTGGAGATGTCCTTCTGGCAGCAACCAAACGGGGAATTTGTGCACTGCGCTTTGTGCCTACTTCAAATAAATATGGTTTACTGGACGATTTGAAAAAAGAATGGCCCCACGCAAATTTTTTAGAAAGTTCTTCTAAAACAAAATCAATTGTCCAGAGTTTATTTGCCGCAATGACTTTGGGAGAAAAAAATGAATTCCATCTATTTCTGAAAGGAACCAATTTCCAGATACAGGTATGGCAGGCCTTGTTGCGCATCCCCGCCAGCTCTATGGTGACTTATCAGGATGTTGCCAGCTCCATGTCCCTCCCAACGGCTACTCGTGCTGTGGCAAATGCTATAGGTAAAAATCCGGTAGCTTATATTATTCCGTGCCATCGGGTCATTACCAAATCAGGTCAGACCCATAAGTACCGCTGGGGTGCCACTCGCAAAAAAGCAATTTTGGGATGGGAAGCCGCTCACTGCAATGTCGAAACCTCTCAAAATTCAGCGAATACTATATAAAAATTATTCAAAGTATGTATAATGCTGGACACAATCTGAGTTGCTGAACATCCCTTTTACTGCAATAAGCAAGAAAATGAGAAGTGTCATAATCACAACATTGACTGTACTGTCCGGAATTGTGGCTTTCCTTGTGTATTGGCAAAATGATTCCCAGCCCCCGCCGCTCATAAAAAAAATCTATGAATTAAAGCTGGGCCATAATATTTATCCTGACAGTGCCTTGCATATTGCCGCAGTCCGATTTGCGAAAGTCGTTGATCGCAGAAGCAAGGGACAGCTGAAAGTGTCCGTGTTTCCGGCACAGGAGCTGGGCACCGATCACCAGATGATTGAAGCTGCCAGAGAAGGCAAACTGGATATACTCATCACTCCTTCTGCAAAATTAAGCAACCTGGTTCCTTCACTTCAATATCCAGATCTTCCATTTTTGTTTCCCAGCAGAGAAGACGCCTATGCGCTTTTGGATGGAGAACCTGGTAGCATGCTCCTTCAACAGCTGGAACCTTATGGCTTGAAGGGTGCTGCATTTTGGGAAAATGGTTTCAAGCAGTTCACTGCCAATAAAATGATCCGCACTCCTGGGGATTTCAAGGGATTGAATATCCGTATCATGAAAACCACTATCATTGCAGAACAATTTAAGGCACTGGGCGCTAATCCCATTCCGATTGACTTCCATGCCACCTATCAGGCACTGAAAGATGGGGTTGTTGACGGAGAAGAAAATCCTCTGGTTGCTATTGTCAATATGAAATTTCATGAGGTGCAATCGGATCTGATCATCAGTAATCACGCTTATTTGAGCTATGTCTTTGCATTCAGTAAATCCGTATTCGAATCCCTTCCTGCCGATTTGCAGGATATTCTGTTTTCCTCAGCAAGAGAGCTGGCAGAGTTTGAAAGAGAAGAGACCCAGCGCCATGAAGAACGATTCATGCAAGTGCTGAAGACGGCTGGTGTCCGAATCTATCAGCTTTCAGAGAATGAGCGGAGTTCTTTTCGTGAAGCAACCGCACACATTACAGAAAATTTTGCCAGTGTGGTCGGTGAGGCCGTTTTGCAAAAAACCCGAGAATTTCTGATTGAAAAATATGGAGAGGCCTATCACAGAGATGACATGGTTTATCTTGGTTTGAATGCTGACATGAGCCTGGGCGCCGGTCAGGGAGGAGTTGCCATTCAGCGGGGAATGGAACTGGCAATTGAGGAAATCAATCAGCAAGGCGGGGTGCTGGGTAAAAAAATAGGGCTGATTATCAAAGATCATGCCGGAATTCCTGCTAGGGCAGTTCTTAATTTTAAGTTTTTAAGCAAAATCAAAAACCTGGTTGCGGTGATAGGGGGAGTTCATAGTAACGCAGCAATTGCTGAACAAAAGCTGGTTCATCGTGAAAAAATGCTCTACCTCGTTGCCTGGGCTGCTGCAACCATACTGGTTGAAAACGGATACGAGCCTAATTATGTTTTTCGCCTTTCAGTAAATGACAGGGCTGCTGGTGAATTTTTGACGGCACATGCACTCAAACGCTCAAAACGGGTGGCCTTGCTGCTGGAAAACAGTGAATGGGGCAGGAGCAATCAAAAAGGAATGAACAATGCCCTGGCAAAAAGAAATCGACAGCCTGTTGCTACAGAATGGTTCAATTCGGGAGAACAAAACATGACCAGTCAGCTGGCTCAAATCGAAAGAGAAGGAGCAGGCGTGATATTGCTGGTTGCCAATCCTTTAGAAGGCATCAATATTCTCCAGGACATGCAACGACGCCCTCGGAAAATACCTATCGTCTCTCACGGGGGGATCACCAGCGGCGAATTTTGGAACAATACCCGGCAAGCACTTCAGCAAATCGACTTGAGTTTTATTCAGACTTTTTCTTTTTTTAACGCAGATCACCCAAAAACAGCAGATATCCTGCAAAAATATTATCAGGCCTATCAAGTCAATGAGATTGGAAAGGTCATATCCCCTGTCGGAACAGCACATGCTTATGATTTGATCCATCTGCTGGCATTGGCAATCAATAAAGCTCATTCTTTCGACCGCCCGGCAATCAGGGATGCTATGGAAAGAATTGAGTTTTATGACGGCCTTGTGAGAAAATATCGCTTTCCGTTCACATCAAAAAATCATGAAGCGTTGACTATCGACGATTATCAAATGGCAAAATACAACAAACAGGGATATATTGTCCCCATAAGGAATGAAAATTAAATAACTTCCTTATCTTTTGAAAATCCCCCTGCCCCCTGTGCTAAAGAATGAATTGTTGCTGGAAGTTATTTTATCCTCATCTCCTAACTGCTTTAAAGTGACACTCACATGCTGTTCAACAGTTTACGCACAAAATTGGTTGTTTATTTTGCAGGATTTGTGGCTCTAGTCACTCTGATTATTCCAGTGTTTTTCATTTTTTCTCTGCAGCGTACGCTGACACAAAACCTGGAAAGCACACTTTCTGAAAATGCTGATGAGTTTTTAAAAGACCTGGAACTGATCACCGGCCAGCTCATCAAAGAAATTAATCGGTTCAGCACCAACCGCTTTGTGATCAACAGTTTGGTTGATGCCTCAGGAAGGAGCGAATACTTACCCCAGATTGTACAAAATTTCAGTGCCACACAAGATATCAAAGGTGTTGGCATTGTGGACTTTGAAGGCAATTTCATTTACTCGAACCGCGAGATTCAGCCCAATAAAACGTACTTAAGAAAGGCCCTGGTTGCTGGAAAATCTCAGCTATATATTTCAGAAACCAAAGATCTGGTGATCATTGACCCCATTTTATATTATCAGACGACACAAGGCGCGATTCTGATCGTGTTTGATTTGAATAAGCTCATCCCCTTGGTAGAATTCATCACCAGGGCTTATACCTATAAAGTGTATGCTGCTGATGATCTGGTTTTTTCAGGCATGTTTGAACAAAATGAAAAATATTTTTCCATCAGGCGAAATGCTTCCGAAACTAACAAATTGATGAAAAATCTTCAAATTGGCGTGGAAATCAGTGTCTTGCAGTCAGAGTATTTCAAACCCGTCAAACATGCCATTTATCAGTTGGTTGCCATTGGTTTGGTGTTTGTTGGGGTTGCCGTCTTTTTAGCAGTTCGTGTCGGCAACAGCATTGCAGGACCCATTCTGGAATTATGTGAAAATATTCGGAGTGCTGCAGAAGATGAGCATCAAAAATGTAGCCCAACAGGGACTCATGATGAACTGGAACAACTAGCCGAGGTATTTGACCAGCGGGCGGAGCAGCTTCTGGAAGCAAAAAAACAACTGGAGCAGAACAATAAACAGCTGGAACAACAAATTGAAATCCGCCAGCGGACCGAAGCGAGTTTAAAAAAAGTCAATGAAGAATTGGAAAACCGGGTCGAAGAAAGGACCTTTGCGCTGATCGTGGCCAAAGAAAAAGCCGAGGAGGCCAGTTTGGCGAAATCCCAGTTTTTGGCCAACATGAGCCACGAAATTCGAACCCCTCTCAACTCCGTTATCGGGTTTAGCCAAATTATTCAAACACACAAGGACTATCAAACCATCCACCCTGATGTACAGCAATATCTGCAGCATATCAAAACCGCAGGTGAAGGACTGTCCGAAATAATCAACAATATCCTGGACTTGTCTAAAATTGAGGCTGGTAAAATGACACTCTTTGAAGAAGATGTTCATTTGAAACAACTGGTGCAAGGAATTTACCATATCAATAAAGCGGCTGCCCTTGGAAAAAACTTATCATATACTTATCAGCTGGATGCCGGCCTCCCAGAAATAATTCATTCCGATCGCACCAAACTGAATCAAATTTTGATGAATCTTGTGACCAATGCCATCAAGTTTACCGAAGCAGGAACGGACAGCAGCACAAAGAAAAAAGTGTGCATCCGAGCAGAACGGCAGGAACAAATGATCCTTTTGGAAGTGAGTGATGAAGGTATCGGCATTCCCAAAGACCGCCAAAAATCAATTTTTGAGGCATTTGAGCAGGTGGATGCTTCAACAACCCGGCATTATGGAGGCACCGGGCTGGGACTGGCCATCACCAGGCAAATGGTCGCGATGCTGGGCGGAAGCATATCACTTCAGAGTGCTGCGGAAACAGACGAAGGCCCCCGCGGATCAACATTTTCGGTTCGTATTCCCTGTCATGAAGTCAAACCTTCTGCTTGTTCAGAACCTTCTTTTTCTTTGGAAACAACCCGGTTTTTGGAAGACAATGTGATTCTACTGGTAGAGGATAATGCCATGAACCAGGATATGATCGTGGCTTTATTCAAAAACATGAATTTGGAAATCGAAATTGCGGAAAACGGAAAACAGGCCATCGAAAAAACATTGACATTGCAGGCAGAAGGGCGTCTTCCTGATTTGATTCTTATGGATATGCACATGCCAGTAATGGATGGTATGACTGCCACCAGAAAAATTCGAAAAAAATTCAGTGCGGTCAGCATTCCCATTGTCGCCTTATCGGCTGATGCTTTTGAACAGCAGCAGCAGCAGGCATTCAATACCGGAATTCAGGACTACCTCACCAAACCGATTGATGTAGAAAAAATCCTTCCCATCTTAAACAAGTATCTGCGCCAGGCTGCTCCTGCCAGGCTGCCTGAAAGCGCGGAAAACCGCTCATCCCTTACCCCGCTGCCAGACAGTCTTCAGGAAAAGTTAGTGCATGAATTTGAACAACTCTCCCAGTATCCGATTTATTATTTTGATGAGATCCTCGAACAAGTTGATAAAATGCGCAGACTTTGTGACGGCTATGATTCCGATTTTTCCGTGCGGTTTCAATCTCTCATTGAGGCTGCTAATAATGGAGACGAAAAACTATTTTCTGACTGCATTGCCCAGGTCCTTAATGTTTCTTCTGCCAGCCAGAAAACTCCCGATACTTTATTGTTTGAAACAATGGATGAGGAAATGATCGCCTGTCTGCCAGAGCTGATCAGAGTTTTGGAAAAAGAACCTATGTCGGCCTGGAAAGAAATCAATGAGATCTTGATCATTGGGAATGCTAAAAAATTTGCTGAGCAAATTAAGGGGGTTGGAGAAACATTTCACCAGGAATTGCTCAAAAACTGGGGGGAATTACTCTTGTCACAAATTTCAGTTTTTGATATGGATGCTCTGGCAAAGACCTTGAAAGAATTTCCTGACATTTTAGAAAATATGAAAAGACATGTTTGAAGAAAAATCTATGGAAACAAAATTCCCCAAACAGGCCTATATCTTGATTGTGGATGACACCCCGCAGAATATTCAGGTATTGGGGTCAACATTAGTACAAAAGGGATATGAAGTGATTGTGGCCGACAGCGGTTTGAAAGCATTGCAGGTGGTTGAAAAGCTAGTACCCGATTTAATTCTGCTGGACATCATGATGCCGGAAATGGATGGCTATGAAACTTGCCGGAAGCTCAAATCACTTTCAAAAATGAAAGAGGTTCCTATTATCTTTTTGACGGCGCTTGACCAATCTGAAGACATTGTCCAGGGTTTTGAAATCGGGGCCGTTGATTATGTTACCAAACCATTCAATGTGCCGGAGCTACTGGCAAGGGTTAATACGCATTTGGAGCTTAAGTTCAGTAAAGAAATCATTTTGGAAAAAAGCACGGACCAGAAAGAACTGCTGCATATACTATGTCATGATTTAGCAAATCCGATGGGGGTGGTGAAAACTTATTTGAAGATGGCCGAACACAAAACGGATGATTGGCTTGCGGACAAAAAAGAAATGATGCTGCTCGCTATGGAAAATGGTCTGGAAACCATTGATCTTGTCCGAAAGATGAGAGCTCTCGATGAAAAAAAACAACAAATCGAATTGAAGCCGGTCCATGTCAAAAGGGTCGTTCAAAAATCCATTGCGATGCTTCAGCAAAAGTTTGATCAAAAAAAGATAAATCCCGTTTTGGAAATAGAGGATCCTCTGCATATTCTCGTCGAAGAAATTTCTTTTGTCAATTCGGTCTTGAATAACATCTTTACCAACGCCATCAAGTTTTCTTTTGAAGGGGCTGAAATTATGGTGAGTGCCACCAAGGAGGAAAGTTTTGTCACCGTGGTTATACGTGATTTTGGAATTGGGATTTCTGACAGACTGCTCAATGATCTTTTTGACATCAGCAAAACAACCAGCCGTCCTGGAACAAGCGGAGAGATAGGGACTGGGTTTGGGATGCCCTTGATAAAGAAATTTATCACAACCTATGGGGGAACCATTGACATTTCATCAAAAGAACAGACTGAATCTTCTGATGATCATGGGACTCAGGTTATTTTAAAATTAAAGACTGGTTAATCCGGTTGGGTGTGATTCAAATAAATTTAGCTCTCCCTTTGGGGTCTCACAGTCAATGGTTGGCTAAACACCATTGATTCCTGCCTCAAAATCTTGCTGTTGCTCCCAAAAGGCTTCTTCCTAGAGTTTCCTGCATTTTGATACGACCTTGCATACCTGAAGCATTGAAAAAGTTCGCTTTCTTGATTTTGTCTTCCTTTCCTCCTGAGATTCTGTGCTTAAATTTTTAGCAGTGTTAAAAATTTAAGCACTTCTAAAATAAGTGTATGATACTATTTGACTATACTTATATTGATAAGGTTTTGAAATCATTAAATATTTTATTTTTAGAATTTGGCTCAAATATTGAAGAAGTTATAGATTGCCTTAACAAACACATCTTATCCACTCATTCACTCATCTGCACATGACCCGAATAGTGTTCTCTTAAGTTTTCCCCTGTTTTTCAAACGGAGGATTATGAACAAGAGAATAAAACGCCATCAGGAGGCTTTTCGCCATGTTAGACACCAGTATGGAACCGCTTCACATATTCAGTGGACAGTCAGATCTTCACAATCCTTTTGAAACCATCGTCCAAAACCTTCAAGACGGTGTGGTTGTCATGGACAGAGATGGGAACGTCTGTTTTGTCAATTCAGCAGCAAAAAGTCTGTTGAATGGAGATTTTGAATCATTGAGAAAAACAGTATTTGCACAGATAAGTGCTGAAGACGCATGCCTGTCTGATTCCAAACAAGTCAGGCACAACGGTTCTATTGCGATGGAGGTACAAATATCGAATATTCCATGGCAGGGAAAAATGGTCATGCTGATGATATTGCACGATACTGAACAACATAGAAAGCTGGAAGAAAAATACCGGGATATACTCAACAACACCATAGATGGAATTTTTCAAACAACCTATGAGGGGCAATATATCTATATCAACAAGGCTCTGGCACATATCTATGGTTATGATTCGATAGAAGAAATGATGATCGATTTGAGCGACATCGAAAGACAATTGTATGTTCTTCCGGAACGGCGCAAGGAATTTCAGTACCTCCTTAAAAATCAGGATATTATAATTGATTTTGAATCACAGGTTTATCGACGGGATGGAGAGATTATCTGGATTAAAGAAAATTCTAGAGCGGTTTATGACAAAAACAGCCAGTTCCTTTATTATGAAGGAACCGTGGAAAATATCACCAAGCGTAAGGAAGCCGAAGAAAATTTACGAATCGTCAATCGATCAGCTGACCGCTTTGTGCCGCACCGGCTCATCAAACTGCTGGGTAAGAAAAGTATAACCGAATTACAACTGAATGACTTCAAACAGCAGCAAATGTCTGTCATGTTTTTGGACATTCGTGATTTTACCTCTTTGTCTGAAATCATGACTCCCTTGGAGACTTTTCTTTTCCTCAACTCGTTTTTGAAAAAAATGGGGCCCATTGTTCGGAAAAATCACGGATTCATCGACAAATACATTGGCGATGGCATCATGGCCTTGTTTGACAGTGCAACCGATGCCCTGCAGGCAGGACTCGAGATGTTGGGAAATCTGAATTCCTATAATGTCGGAAGAGAAAAAGCAGGCTATCCTCCTGTACGGATTGGGATTGGGATCAATACAGGGAAATTGACACTGGGTGTTATTGGAGAGGAGCACCGAATGGATGGAACCGTGATTGGTGATACCGTCAATGTTGCCTCTCGTGTTGAACAATTAACAAAAAAATACGGGGTTTCTTTGTTAATCAGCGGAAGCACTTTTTTTGCTTTGGATACGGCAAGATTTCCTTGTATTCGTATGGTGGATCGTACCCGCATACGAGGGAAACATAAAAAGGTGGTGGTTTATGAGGTCTTTGAAACCGACCCTCCGCATCTTCGCAGCAGGAAGGAAATGAATATGCAGTTATTTGAAAAAGGGTGGATGATGTATCAGAAACAAAAATTTCAAGAAGCTGCGGATTTGTTCGAGTTGTGCCTGGAAGCCGTTCCGGAAGATCAGGTAATCCAGGTTTACCTGAAGCGCTGTGAGCAGAAAATAGAAGAATCTCAACTGGGAAGGCTTCAGGGGTTAAAAATAATTCCGTAATGACGGGACAAAGAATACAAATCGAATGAAAGAGACCGGTTAAAGAGGGAGTTGAATCAGAAATCTGGTCCCTTTTCCAGGAGTGGATTCAACTGTAACAGTTCCCTGATGGTTGCTGGTGATGATAAAGTAAGAAACCGAAAGGCCCAGCCCTGTACCAGCCATGGCTTGTTTGGTTGTGAAAAATGGTTCGAATATGCACTTGCGGACATTGTCCTCCATCCCGATGCCGTTATCTTCAACTTCTATATGGATCCTCTTTCCTTCCTGCGAGGCACGTAGAAAAATCATCGATTCCTTTGCTTCTTTTTTTATGGGATCCATGGCCTCAGCGGCATTTTTCAATAGGTTGAAAAAAACTTGTTGTATCTCTGATTGTGCACAAGGAACCTGAGGAAAGTCATGAGCAACATCCCAGTTGATATGAATGTTTTGAAAATCATATTTATGTTTTAAATCATGATCGGTAGAGGCAAGAGCAATCGTTTTTTCAATCAAGCCTATTAAGTCCGTGAGCTTCTTTTCTGATTCGCCGCGGCGGCTGAACTGCAGCATATCTTTGATAATTTCTGAGGCCCTTGCTGCTGCTTGCTGTGATCCTTCTATGAGAGGAAGGACTTTTCTCTTATCCATGTATGCCCGAATTTGATCCAGTTCAATTCCCATGCTTTGAGCAGCTTTGAGGTTGGCCTCAATTTCAGGAGACAGAATTCTTACAAAATTTTGAAGACTCTGCATGATTATGCTTAAAGGGTTATTGATTTCATGGGCAATTCCCGCTGCCAATCCTCCCAGAGACATCATCTTTTCTGCTTGTACCACCATCTCTTCCAAACGCACATGCTGTGTTATGTCATCTATCCGAATAACAGCCCCTTTGGTATTTTCAAATACCAAAGGATAAAGCGTAATATCCCAATAATAGACTTCGTCTTTTTGGTGGATAGTGACGTGTTCCAGCTTCAATGTTTCTCCCTGCTGCAGAATCTGGTGGATGGACTCCATGTGTTCCTCCAATGGAGGAAAAACATTTTCCAGAACTTTTCCGATTGCCTGATCTGTCGAGAGTCCGGTTGAATGTTCTGCAGCCTGATTCCAGTGGGTGACCTTTCTGATTTGATCAATTCCAATTAAAATGGAAGGCATGGAATTGATGATATTATCAAGGAAGTTTTTTGTTTGCCGCAGCTCGGTATTTTGTGCTTCGATTTCGGTCAGCTTTTTTTGCAGCTCCGGATAATAACTTTTCCGAACAGACTGTTCTCCAATTCCCAAAATCTTTTTTCGCAAGTCATCGTGATTCTCTTTCCAATCAGAGTGCTTCTTCATAAATGACCTCAATGTCTCTCTGGTTGGCTTGTCGTGGGTTGGTGACAAGGCATGGATCTTTGATTGCGTTTTTGGAAAGTTCCGGTATATTGGCTATTTTCACGCCTTTATGCTGCAGCGTTTTTTCAACTCCAGCTTCTTTTCTCAAGAAGGTAATATGATCAAGGATTGCTTTTTTCTTGGCACCGGTGGTCATTCCCTGCAGATGCATTCCCATTTCCTGTCCAATCTTGACATACCTTTCTGAAGCCACATCATAGTTAAAATCCATGACATGCCGTAACAAAATGGCATTGCATTCTCCATGAGGAAGGTCCAGCAACCCTCCCAGGCTATGGGCCATTGCATGAACTCCCCCCAGGCTTGCATTGGAAAACGCCAATCCAGCTTCCAGGCTCCCGAACATTATTTTTTCTCTCAATGCAGTGTCATCAGGAGACTGTAGGGCAAGAAGGATGTTTTCTGAAAGAATTTTGATGGCAGACAGTGCATGGACATCGGTCAATACCGAATTTCCGCTGGAAACAAAAGCTTCTATCGCGTGAACCAGTGCGTCAATGCTCGTGCAGGCGCTCAAGTAAGCATCCATGGTAGTCAGGGTCACCGGGTCAATGAGTGCCACGTCAGGGACAACTGCTTTGCTGATAATAGCGATTTTTACCTGTTGCTCCAGGTCGGTGATGATGGCAAATTGAGAAACATCGGCAGAGGTTCCTCCTGTGGTGGGAATACAGATCATGGGAGGGATCGGAAGTGAAATCATGTCGACCCCCTCAAATGCTAAAATATTTTTTTGGTTGGCACTGACAATACCAATCCCTTTGGCACAATCAATAGGGCTTCCACCTCCGACTGCGACAATCCCGTCACAACCTTCACTTTTAAAGAATTCTGATCCTTCCATGACCTCGTTGACACGCGGATTCGGACTGACCTTCGCATAAATTGAATAAGCCACACCCTCTTCTTCGATTGTACGGATGACGCTTCCTGCCCAGCCAGCATCGATCACTCCGGGATCTGTGACAATCAGCGCTTTCTGTATGCCCAGGTTTTTTAAATACGTCCCTGCGCGAAGACGCGCATCCACCCCAAAAATTATTTCTGGGGATACAAATTTCCTGATTTCAAACTGGTTTTCCATAGCATCTCCTCCTGTTTTCCTCAATAGCATCTCATAAAACAACTTAGAATTTTATTATAAAAAATGCAATGGATTATCGAAAGTTGCCTATTATTACCAACCTGTTTTTTAAAGTTCCTCGCTCAAGATTCTCTGGAGGCGCATTAACGAAGTTTCCCTGTGTTTGTAATTGGGGGCAAAGATCTCATCGGCAAAAGAAGAAGTTTCCGGAGTAGATTTTGTGGCTGCGAGGGGGAATCGAGTAGCCCGATTGGATGATAAACCTGTTACTTCTTAGAGGTGTACTTGGGGCGGTTCGGATTGCAGATGACCTCGTCACCGACAGCGCCATATTTGTCGGAGGAGCTGACCAGGCTCTGGAAGTCATAAATGCATCCCACCATTTTTTGGACCGCATCTTTATCCCACATGGCCATGGGCATCCACTTTTGTAAAATATCGAGCAATCCCGCCAGAGTTGCTTCGTAATAGCTTTCTGAGAGGGGGATTTCTAGAATATTATACTCTTTTTTTGTTTTGGCAGTAGCGTCTTGTACTTTCACTGTCAGAGGATGGAGACCTTCGCTGTTGAATCCGCTGGGAATTTCCTGAAACAGAAAAATACAGGGTTTGGTTTCAATAGGGCCACTTGGCTTTTTCATGGGAATCATGCCAATTCCTATAAACAATTGCACATGTCCTTTTCGCTGCCCAGCAGGAAGTCTGTAGTATTGATCAATGGGCAATTTGACAACAATACAGCATTCTCGAAAAGAGCCTCCTCTTTTGAAAGTATGATAGGTTTCATGCACCATCCCATATTTATATAGTGTTTCTATCAGATCCCAGAGGGTTTCTTTGAATTTTCTTTCAATGCCAAGGCAGATTCCTCGACGACGATGATATTTATCAATAAAAGGAATTTGATCTTGCCATTTCGGAGACTTATCGGGAAAGAAGGTGAAATGTTTGGGCAGATTGGCCAGCTGCAGTCCTTGCAGTCGTTTGCGGACATCCTCTGTTTCTTCTTTCGCAATGTATCGATCTCGGTGTGTTTCCAGCTGCATGGCTGTAGTTTCAATCCATTTCAGTGGACCCGGGATTCGTTTGACCTGCCACTTAAAGATTTGCCGGAGTAAATTCTGCCATATTGTGAACTTTTCATTCACTTCCTCTTGTCCCATGATGGTCGTTTTTCCAGCATTAGTATCGCCTCCTTTTTTTATGATTGTATTGACTTCCTCCGTTCCAATTTCTGTGAGTCCTTGCATGATGGAAGAAAGGGGATCTTGAGTGGCAGAAAGCACTTTTGCTTCTTCAAACTTTGCTTCTAGCAGTTTTTTGGCATTGGGGCCGGCAACCAAATAGGAACCTTTGACAATATAGCGCAGTAAATGATCTAAAGTATTAGGCGTTAGTTGATTCAGGCTTTCAGCCAGTTGCTGCTTGGTGGTATTCATCAAACTTTCTTTTTCATCCATGAGCATCTTGATCAATCCATAAGGAGCTTTGTATTGTTCATTGGACAAAAGGGCACAAGCGATGACCATGCCAGCATAAAAATTCGGAATACCTGCCAACTGCTTGTCATGAAGCAACTCTAGTACAAAATGTTTGAGGTAGGTGTATCGTTTGAGAGAGTAAACATATAAAAATTCGCTGCTTTGCAGAGTTTTGATAAAGTCAAGAAGAGCGCTTTTGATTTCATCCTTTTCCCCCTGCCCCATCACAATCATATTCTCAATGACGGTTTCTTTGGGTTCGTTTTTTAAAATAAGAGACAGTAGCAATGGATAAGAAATATACCCTTCTTCATTATTTTTTTTCTTTTCTTCAGAATAATATTGGTAACGTGCTGTGATGTAAGTCCGGTTCAGCATCTTACGCAGCACATTGGATAGAATGTCTAGAAACGAGTACAGGTTTCCTATGTCAAAGTCATAACAAAGCACAGATTTTCCTGATTGATTCTGGGGAGGAATTTGCTCGTCTTCTTGGTCTTCTGGTCTGAGAGGTTCCTTGAAAACGCACGGATATACAATTTGTTTGCGATCCATCTTTTGAACCACATCATAGGTGTTTTTGAAAACCTTCTTCAAAAACATGTAGGCAATCTCTTTGGTTTGCTGGGGGCTGGCCCAGTAAATGGATTCCAGAATTTTAGAAAAACCTGATTCGGAAACAAAATTGACAGTAGAGGCATAAGTCCGTTGTTTATTGGTTGGAAATTGCTCTTTGAAAGCTACCAGCATGCTTTCATTAAATTCTGATACCATCTTCAACACATCAACTTCGCCTGCAGGGGCATGGTCCATTCTTTCTTTGACGGCAGATCGTAACTCTCGGACCGTGAACAGATGATAATCATCGATGCATGCCTGCAGCGTTTTGTTTTCTTCAGCCACTCTGTTTTCATTATAATCCAGTCCGTACCGCAGCAATTTATATAAAGCGGCAAACGATTTGTTTTCTAAAACATTTTCAACAATTTCATCATTGACAAGAAAGGCCTGAAATCTTTGTAGAATTTCAGATACCTTTGCCTGGGATTCCTTGGATGTGCCGGAAAGGACACTGTCGATGGTAGAAGCAACAAACTGTTGCAGGCTGTTGGGCATAATATGCTTGTTTGAGGTCTGCAGCGGCTGTTCGGAAACGGTATCAGTGGATGGCATCGGGTGTTCCTGAAGGAGAAAGGGAAATTAAGTTGACTTCATCATACCTAATATTTACTTAAATAAGTATAGAAAAAAACTCAAACATTTTCCCTTTTTTTCATCCTTCAAAAATATTTTTTTGTTTTTCAAAAGTTTGATATTTCCTCTATCCTGCTGTTTTTTCCCTCTCCATTATAGAATCTTTATGATCTTGCCGGTTTGTGGCGCGATCAAGCTGTGTCTGCTGCACCGGGAGGGTTTGTTGTTGAATCACATATTGGGATGAGGATGGTTGAAAAATAGCGGAATAGCTCAATTTAGACTGGCTGCTCCACCATACCAATGCAATGGAAAGAAGAGCAATGATTCCCATCAAAACCGCAACCGAGACAACTTTTCTTTTGGGTTGAGAATCTTTTTTGTCTTCTTTTCCCAATTCCGCTTTCAGCTGTTGCCGCTCTGCTGCAAAATTTCTTCTCTCAATGTCTCTTCTTTCGAGTGCCCGCCGTTCCAGGTTTCTTCTATCCCGGGCACGTCGTTCCTGCCTGCGCTGGGTGGACTTTTTTCTTGTCGAAGCACCAGCCTGCTGCCCTGCGGCGGCCATTGTGCCGATATCTTCCAGTATCTTTCGGGCAGCATCCTGTACTTCATTTCTGCTGTCTCCTTCCAAGTGTTGATATTGTGCTTGAATCATGTTCCTCCTGTTGTGGATGTATTCTTTTTTATTATCTTATATGGATTATCGAGATGCCTTCCATGAGATCTCGTGTGCTTTAGTTAACAGGTCATCTCTGCATAACCTGTTTCAATTTCCGGATGAAAAGGAAATCCTGCTCGGTCCAGGTCTTTTCGACTCCATCCTCTTTTTAGCAGTTTTAAGTAGGCCTTGTTTTCTTCTATCTTTTTGGGCTCTATTTTATTTGTTTCTTCTGTGAATTGTTCAGTACCCCTCATCAGTCCCGCAAACTCTGCATTGCCCTTAAAGTCCTGGCAGCAGAGTTCCGTATCAGAGCACTCAATCAATGCTTGCTCGACTATGTTTTCCAGTTGCCTCACATTTCCTCTCCAGGACATTCGTCTGAGTATTTTTAACGCATCGGGCGCGATGGAAGTGACCACGGTTTGTCGAGATCGGGTCGTGATGAAATGCTGAACCAGTTCTTCAATATCTGAGGTCCGTTCCCGTAAAGGAGCAACGGCAATAGGAAATACATTCAACTGATAGAAAAGGTCTTCACGAAAATTTCCTTCATTTATTTTTTTAAGCAAATCCTGGTTGGTGATTCCAATGACTCTCACATCAACGGTAATGGACTGAGAGCTGCCGACCGGATAGATTTGATGCTCTCTCAATGCTTTGGCCAATTTGGCCTGCAGTCCCAACGGGAGGCTTCCCAATTCATCTAAGAGCAGGGTTCCTCCATTTGCCATTTTAAAAAAGCCCTCACGATGCTGGTCTGCTGAGAGGTCTTTGGGCTGTAACTGTCCAAAGAGTTCACTTTCCAGCAGGTCATGCGGGATTGCATCACAATTGACGGTAACAAACGGAGCGTGGGAGCGGTTGCTGGCTTTATAGATCTCGCGTGCCACTAATTCTTTTCCTGTCCCTGACTCCCCTGTAATCAAAACGGTTGTGTCCAGTGGGGCGACCTTGTTAATGGTTTCTCGTAATTTTTTGACAGCCCATGAATTGCCGACCATCTCTTTTTGTATTTCGACAGAGTTCCCTCGTAACGCATTGTTCAATTTGTACTCATTGGTCAGCGCCTTCCGGGTTGCTAGAATGTTTTGAGCGCGTAAAATAGTTTCCTGAAGCTGTGGTGATCCTGCCATTGCGTCTTTTGCAACGTTGCGCTTACACAGGAAATCATCAAACTGACTGTCTCGCAATGCCTTGATGACGGTTCCCATTTGTGTGTCAGACGTGAGCATGATGGTCACAATTGCAGGAACACGGGCTTTTAATTTCAAACCGGTTTCGCACCCATCCATGCCATCCATGTTCATATCAATGAAGGCCGCATCATATTGAAACAGATCCTCATCGGGGAGCGCTAATGCTGCGTATCCACTGTTGAAATAAGCGACTTCGTGCTCCAGCGCCTTAATGATTTTAGTAAAGGCATTTCCCATTTTTACTTGGTCGTCAATTAAAATAATTTTCATTTCTGCTATGCCTCCTGGTTTACTTTAATTTTTACTTCTTTGGCATCAGAATTAAATAATGTTCAACAACAATTCCTCCTTTGCTAAAGGAAGGCGGGGTGGGTTCTCAAAACAAAGGAGATTATTTAATTCTGTTTCCTCAGGCATCACCGGGTTGGTCGAATTTCCAAAACTTTGGCTTCCACATGATCCATTTTTTTTTCAAAGAACCGACTTCCGTGTGGAAAAGTTTGTTGCATGTAATGCTCTTTATACAACAGGTGACTGGAAAGGTCCT
>JADGAT010000049.1 GCA_015231885.1 SAR324 cluster bacterium | reverse complement strand
GATGAAAATCATGCGTAACTTTCACATGTTATTATTTTCGCCTTCCTAAGCCTATTTTTTAAACAAGTGCTGCTGGATTTGCTCGATTACTTTTTTTTTATCACGTGAATACCGCAACCAATGGATCAATTGTCTCAAAACATGAGAGCCGATACACAAGCTGACAATACCCAAAACGATCAGACTTTCTGTGGAATATTCATACAACACATTTTGAATGAACCATTCTAGACCAAATATATCCATAAATCAAAAATGATGTGATGCACTTATTGACCTGATTGATGTGGAAATCCAACGAATGCTAAGATATGAGCAGGCGCAATTCCTGCCCAGTGCAGATACAAACAGGCTAAGAAGCAGCCTGGCTTTCTTTGATGAAATTACGCAGTACTGTATGCAGGATTCCTCCATTTTTGTAATATTCAACTTCCACAACAGTATCCAGACGGCAGGTCACTGGAATTTCCTGATCATTGACTTTCAAAGTCAAATCCTGCAACGGATTCAAACCATAATGTGTTATATACAAATAACTTAAACCATTTATTTTCAAAAAAAATGGAAGATGTCGCAAGCTAATTCAAATGAGTATAAATTTTTTCAATCAGGTCGTCTTTCTCTTGCCATTGTTGATTAATCCAGTTCTGGAATTGTTGTTGGAATTCCACATCGTGTTGATAATCTTTATTGAGGAACTCCTCTGGAACCGGAAGCAATTCAGCACGGGCCACAATACGCTCTGATTTTCCACAGATAAATTCCCAGAATGTCAGGTTCGGTTGAGAATACACAATGGTGACATTGATGATTGCGGTCAGGTATTCCCCCATGCTGTAGAAGACTAATGCGGCCCCTCCTGCTTTGGGTAAAAGGAGATGTCGGTAGGGGGTGTTTTGCCGTTTAGCTTTTTCTGGAGTATAGCGGGTTCCTTCCAGAAAATTAAAGACTGTGGTGGGGACATATTTAAATCGTTCACAGAATTTTCGAGTGGTTTCCAAGTCGGCTCCTTTCGCTTCTGGATGTTTTTTTAAATAGCCTCTGGAATGCCGTTTCATGCTGGGAAAGTCCAGGGCAGTTGCGGCCCATCCAAAAAAAGGCAGCCACTTCAATTCTTCTTTCATGAAAAACTTAGGAAAAGAAACTTTCCGACTCAAGAGTTTATTGAGGACCATCACATCCGTCCAGGATTGATGGTTGCAAATAACCAGATACCATTTATCCTTTTGTAAATCTCCAGCAATGTCCATGTCCCATTTTGTGTCCTGGGTCAGGGTAAAAAAGAAGGTATTGGCTTCTGCCCAAAAAGTTCCTACTGTCATCATGGCTGCAGTGACACGTGCAGCAGAATGGGGTTCTTTCAAGAATCGTTTGAGCAGGATACCTGGAGCCAATAAAAAAAAACTAAGGGTCGTCGTGAGGGCACAAAGCAAAAAAAAGAGACTGCCTTTGACGACGGGGGGTAAAAAAGAGAGCATATCTGTTCAAGCGTAAAAGATTAGAAGTGTAACTTTTACACTATTTTAAACAGATTATAGGAGGCGATTGCAAGCAGGATTATTATAAAATCAGGCTGCTGTTTTTCTGGCTTCTTTTTGACAAGACACCTGAAACTTCTGTAAATCTACTTTTGCCCATTTAACCGCACAGGAAGGGCAGATACCATGTGTGAGCTCAACCGTATATTTTTTGCTGATTTTCAAGGTTTTGAAGGCGCTTTGTTCTTTTCTCCAGCCTGTTGGAGTTTTTACCATTTTGCACCAGGCACAAACAGAAATTAATGCTTTCATTATCACCTCCTAATTGATATTTTTTATAGGTAAGCCATCATTTACTTGATTTATCGACAAGAAAAGTGGAAATCTTTAATAGAAATACAAAATTAGTTTTTAAGGCAACTGGGAAATACCATAAAATCATGTGCACGCTGATCAGAAAAAAAGGAGAAAGCATGACGGATAAAAAAAGAATCAGAAACATCTTTATTGCAGGATGCGGATTAGCCTCAATGATTTTTACAGGATGCGTGACTACAGAAAACCCTTCATTAAAAGCAGCAGGAGATGCACAGCTCATCCATGAAATCATATCTGTTTCCCAAAAAATCAGCGTCCCCCGTCCCAACGTGAAAATGGCTGTAGTGAATTTTTCACGCATGCTGGAAGGACAAAAAGACATTTCGGATGGTGTTCCTCCAAGGAGAGACAGCAAAACTCTGATGCACCGCGTATTGCTTAGTCCAAACCTGGTCTTTGAATCTTCAAGAAGCTCTGCGATGGAAGCACAATCATTTGGTGCCTCCGATGAGACTCTGGAGGGGGCTCCTGAAAAAAAATATGCAGTGGGCAGTCATGTTCAGTCCAATTTGTCTGCGGCATTGATGCGTTATTTGAGAAGAAAAGGCAGTATGCTGATTGCGCCCGCTATCCTGAGGAGTTTCAATCAGGACTATTGCAGTGTTCCTGATTCCTGCCCTCATCTATCATGGGTAGAGAGACTTTTGCTTTCGCGGCAAGTTGCCCAAAATACCAATAAGTCACCAACCGGTACCATGGATAATCAAGGGAAACCAGGATTATCACCTGATTATTTACCAACAGCAGCACTTGCGGTTAGACATCTGAGTGTCAGTCTCATCCCAGTGGAACTGGTGATCGTGAAAGATGAAATTGGAACATTACTTGTGCAGCCACAAACTTTCATGGAGGAAAATTCCCTTTGTGATAAGATGGTTCTTGGAGTGCCCAGCCTATACTTCAGTGCAGAAATTATCAGTGCTATTGATGGACAGGTCATCGCACGCATTGACAGAAAAAAAATTCCTAAACTGCAGCAAAATTTAAATCACAGCATTTTGACACAGGGATGGGAACCCCAACATGAAACAGCGTATGTCAAATATAGAGTGACTTTACGTGACGGGGTAGAAGTGAAAAGAACTCCCATTGTGTCATCAAGCTACCAGTACGTGACCCGCTGGGTTCCCAAAGACCGTTCATGCAAAAATATTCAAGAGGCTTATTTTAAGGTTCGAGAAGAAACCACCAAGCAATTCGATTTATATCAATTGGCCCAGGACCTTTTTCAAGAGACCCTGGACCCATTGTATCAGTAAGTAGAGGACATATGAGTGAACCCATGCTGTTTTCATCTGCAGGTCAAAAAATAGAGTTAAATCCTTTGTTGCACACACTTTTGCTGGTGGACGATACCTTGTCGAATTTGGAGCTGCTGGAAGATATATTTGAAGAAGAATATAATCTTCCTGTTGTCAAAACAGGAGAGGAAGCATGGGAAGTCCTCCAGCAACATTCCAATCTGTTTGACGCGGTGCTTCTGGATCGAATGCTGCCGGATATTCTTGGAGAAGACATATTGACCCGCATGAAAAATCATCAGGTGCTCCAACACATTCCTGTTATTTTTCAAACAGCCAAAGTATCTCCGGAAGATGTCCGAGAAGGATTTCAACTGGGGGCTGACTTTTATGTGACCAAGCCCTACGATGAGGGTAAGCTGATTGCCAGTGTCAAAACTGCCGTTAACAAATATTCCACTTACCAACGTCTGTATGCAGAAAAGAAAAAAACCACCAGCATCCTGGGGGCTTTTTCTCTAGCAAAGGAAGGAACGCTCTTGTTTGAGTTTCGCACATTAGCAGAAGCAGAAAAATTATCATTTCTGCTATCTCATGTATCGCCCACGCCGGAAGAAACCGTCACCGGATTGTTGGAATTGACTTATAATGCCGTCGAACATGGCATTGCAAAGATTGGTTACGACGAAAAAACGCTACTCAACCAAGCCGATACCTGGCAGGAAGAAGTGGCATATCGCCTGAACTTACCAGAAAATTTGGAGAAGGTGGCGACATTGAAAATGGAATTGTGCCAAGAAAAAAAACAGCAGAAAATCCTGTTTGTGATCACAGACCCTGGCGATGGTTTTGATCATGAATACTATCGCAAAATTGATGAAAAAAGGTTGTTTGATGATCATGGACGTGGTGTCGCCATGGGTGCGATGGTTGCTTTTGATGAGCTTCACTACAATAAAAAAGGAAACCAGGTAACAGCGATTGTTGAACTTCCTTCATCAAAATGAACTGAGAATGACTGGAAATTTATTCGCATGCAGGCTATAAAGCATCTTTGGGTCATTGGTTTATTCAATACTGGTGGTCTTTAGGAAGGCGAAAATAATAACATGCGGAAGTTACACAGGATTTTCATCGAGATTCAAGGCCTTTTATCAGGCGCATAGCTTGCTATGTATGTAGCTGGTAAAGCAACGCGGAAGATCGTTGAAAAGACAAGTAGATTTGCTAAGTTATTGTTTGAGCATTCCTTAGTGACATTCCGCATTATTGTTATGTTCATTCATAAAAAATTCTGAAATTAAAATAAGGAAGCTATGCAAAAAATATTTTTATATGGAATAGGTTTGGTGTTTTTAATAATGGCAACTTCTGTTTATGCAGATTCCCATTGTGAGCCAGCAGAAGGAAAGGATTTGAGAGGATGCGATTTTTCAGGAAAAGATTTGAAAGGAGCTGACTTCAGACGCGCCGATGTATCTGAGGTGTCCTTCAAAGATGCAAAACTGAAAAAAGCAATGTTCAATGATGCAAAATGTCATAAATCCGATTTTGCAGATGCGGACCTCGAAGATGCGTCTTTTGTGAGAGCCGAATGCCCGCAGGCCAACTTCAATAAAGCTTATTTACGTTCCGTCAATTTTAAGGATGCCAATTTGAACAAGGCAAAATTTCGAAAAGCCGATATCCGCGATGCCAATTTTAAAAGAACGAAATTGCGCGATGCGAATTATAAAGAAGCGAACAGAGATGAAGGCGCAAACTTTGAAGATATCAAAGAGTAGCTTGAAACAGCTGATGCAATAAAGTTTTTGCGGCTTTGTAGATAGAGTGTTTCGAATTTTCCCGGGGGCCTGCAATATTCAAAATTTGAATGTGATGCGCATGAATCCAATTCCATACGGCAGCACAATCGGCGTTACTGCTCAATGGGATAACCAGGTGCTGTTTTTTTAGTACTTCGGCTTTTTTCCATGTCAGCAGTGTACCGCCTGACAGTTTACCCTGATTGAGGATGAGGGTTCCGTCAGAATCACGGACATTCCATTCGGTCCGTTGAGCATATTGTCTGCTTGGTGTTTCCTGCAGAGGATAGTGTTCAGCAATCCTCCCGTCTTCTGCGATGCGGCCCCTGGGACACCATCCTCCACACGGGATATTGAGTTCTAGCGCAACATTCAAAGCTGCACGGTCCACTCCCGTTTGTCCTCCTGATACAATTTTATGAATCATCATACGATTGTCCGATTTTCCATGAATAATTATTTACTTTACCAATGAAATCATGTTGCAATCCAGTAAAATTTTTGCTCTGCTTGGCAGTATCAATGCGGCACTTGCTGTGATCCTGGGAGCTTTTGGCGCCCATGCTCTCAAAGCACAGGCTTCTCCGGAAATGTTAGCGATCTTCCAGACTGGGCTACGATACCATTTTTATCATGCCATGGGTTTATTTGCGGTTGCCTTTGTCGCATCACAGCTCCCACAATCCAAAATAGTGAAGTGGGCGGGTTGGCTGATGCTCGGGGGAACCGCCTTTTTCTCTGGCGGCAGCTACCTTCTGAGTCTCACTGGAGTTCGCCAGTTTGGAATGCTCAACCCGATTGGCGGAATAGCATTCATCCTCTCCTGGTTATTACTGGCCTTTGCTGTGCTTCAAAAAGAACAAAAGTCATGATTGGCATGATAATATAATTGCTACGCATTGAACAGCAAGAGATACCTACTAAGTAGAATTACGGATTTACAAGGTTTTGTCGATTTGGTAAAGCTCCCAGAGCATATCGTATCATTTTACAAATTTGAAGAACAACAGTTATGGAGATCCAGTTATGGCTAGAAATTTTAAAGTGGGTGACAAAGCTACCTTGACAAAAGCTTTTACAGAAGATGAAGTACGACAATTTGCCGAAATGTCCTGTGATAAAAATCCAATCCATTTGGATGAAGAATTCGCAAAAAACACGCCTTTTGGCACACGTATTGTTCACGGCATGCTTTTTTCCAGTATGTTCTCTGGAATTTTGGGACAACAGCTCCCAGGCGAGGGAACTATCTATTTGGAGCAAAATTTAAAATTCAAGAAACCTGTGCTGCTTGGAGAAGAACTAACGGCTACTGTCGAAATCACAAACATTCGAGAGGATAAGCCAATCGTTACTTGTGCAACCACTTGTACCAATGCCAAAGGGGAAGTGGTACTTGATGGAACTGCCGTTGTTAAGGCGTAACACGCTTTGACTCGCAACATCCACTATTGAGCCTCACTTGCAACCCGTTTGCAGGTATTGAGAAAAGGGGGGCACACGCCCCTTTTTCCCCGCTATTTCAATTCCTCCTATTTTTTTCCGTAACATTTTTTAAATGGTAAAACTCTTAAAAAAAATGAATATTGATATATTCAAACTTAAGGAGTAAGTTGTTTTGATATCTATCATTATATTCAATTTGTATAATTCCCGCTCATATAAAGGAGGAGAGAGATGGCTGATATACCCGAACTGAACAAATCTCTGAGAGATGAACTAGAAAAAATGTTTGTCCATCAGGAAGACAACATTGAGAAGGCAGTGCGCTGTCTAAAAGTATTTGCGCACCCATCCCGTTTGAAAATCTTGTGTGTGCTGCGTTTTGGGGAGCAAACCGTGCAGAATCTGGAAAAATATACAGGCATTGCTCAAGCAACGCTTTCCCAACATTTGTCATTATTAAAAGACCGTGGTGTTGTGACTTCACGTCGTGAAGCCAACTATTCTTATTATTCAGTTGCCAATAAACAAATTATTGAGCTGTTTGAGATGGTTCAGCACATGTTTTGTGGGTAGTTGAGGTTATAGCAAGCTATGCGCCTGATAAAAGGCCTTGAATCTCGATGAAAGCCCTGCGTGACTTTCGCATGTTATTATTTTTGCCTTCCTAAAGGGAATTCATGCTGAATTCTGAATTTGTAAAACCATCATACGATGCTGCTTGTTTTTCCAATATTCCCGAAGCCATCCGTTTTTTTTTCAGCAAGCAGGGAGATCCTCCATTTTTAGCAAATGCGGCCAATTACGTATCGGCACAGTACAATACAGTGATTTTTTTTTTAATCGATTCTTTTGGCTGGAATTTTTTTGAAAGATACTATGAAGAGGTTCCTGCTCTACACCACATTGCCAGCAATGGCACCATCTTAAAAATCAATTCCCAGTTTCCTTCTACGACAGCTTCCCATGTGACGACAATCCACACAGGCCTGGAAGTCGGTCAGAGTGGAATTTTTGAATGGCAGTATTATGAACCGATGCTTGATTCCATCATCGCGCCATTGCTTTTTTCTTTTGCCGGCACCAAAGACAGGGAAACCCTGCAGGCTGCACAAGTAGACCCTTATGATCTGTTTCCCGCAACAACTTTTTACCAGGATTTGCTGCAGCTCGGTGTCACATCTTACATATTTCAACATCAGGACTATACTCCAAGCACCTACTCCACTGCTATGTTTCGCGGAGCACACATGATCCCATATCAGACGCTACCCGGAGCATTAGCCGGTTTGAACCATGTTCTAAAAACTCAGAATTCTCCCTCTTATCTTTTCCTGTACTATGATACCATTGATATGATATGCCATCATCATGGCCCCAACTCTCCTCAAATGGAAGCAGAGTTTAAAAAATTTTTCAGCATCCTTAATGAATGGTTTGATCAACTGTGCAAGGCCTCACCAGAAAAAACGCTTTTTGTCATGACGGCCGATCATGGCCAAATTGGAGCAGACCCTGAAGAGGCCATTTATCTCAATTTGAATTCTAAATTTTTTGGTATTGAGGACTATATTCAAAAAAACAGTAAAGGAGAGCTGTTGGTACCTGCGGGTTCATGCCGGGATATGCATTTGTACATCAAAGAAGATCGGTTGGAAGAGGCACACGAATTTCTTGGCAAACGATTAGAAGAAAAAGCGGAGGTTTACCAAATCCATGAATTGGTTGAAAACCATTTATTTGGAAGCCTTCCCGTTTCTTCCCGTTTTCTTTCCCGGGCAGGCAATTTGGTCATTTTACCCCGGAATCATAATGCGGTTTGGTGGTATGAAAAGGAAAAGTTTGAACAAACTTCGTATGGGTTACATGGAGGATTATCCCAGGAGGAGATGGAAATTCCACTCATGCTTTATCAATTTGATACATAAGATTAGGCTTATATTGACAATATACCAGTGTATGTTTTATCATAGCTCCTGTCATGTCCGCTCAAATGGGTCAAATTGAAACAACATCTACTCATTGTATGTAGCATATCATCATCGAGTCATTCATTGAGGAACCATCATGAAACGTGAACCTATTTATACATTTACTGCTACCGAACACCCTCAACTGACAGAATTTGCCAAAGCCATTCATTCAGGAAGGTACTTTGACAAACTAGACCTTGGCTTGGTGAAAAATATGTTGAGGCAGGGGGAACTGGTCTCTCTAAAAAAAGATGAATATGTACTGAAGGAAGGTGACACCTCTCTTGCGGAAATGTATATTTTGATAGAGGGTTCATTGGCTGTCATGTCACAGGGAAAATTTATTCTACGTCTTGAGTTTCCGGGAGATGTGGTTGGAGAAATGGGTGTCATTCACCCAGCACCTCGCTCTGCGGATGTGATTGCTGAAACAGACTCCCATCTCATTGCATTTTCTGCAGATATGTTTACAATCGATAAAAGTGCGCAGCATGCCCCTATCTTTTATGTCATGTTCTGTCATGTCTTAGCCGCCAAACTGCGAATCACAACAGCACAGTCGATGATTCGTAAAAATGAGAGAGTGTCTGCCGGTAAACAGGCAAAAGTCGGAATTCTTGATGAAGATGGGATGGATCGCATGATGATTCGCGGTATTGTTGAAAACAATTGGACAGAAGCCATTCCAATCGAAATCGAAGATATACAAAAATTCATTGAAAATCCATTGGAACATCGTTTTGATCTGATTGTCGGCGATATTTCCACCGTGGGTTCTGATAAAGTTCAGCATGAAACGACAACAAAAATCATTGAAGCGATGAAAATGCACGGTGCTCCCATCTTTATCATCAGCGAAGCCTGCAATGATGCGACGTATCGTGAACTTTTGATGAAACTGGGAATCGATGAGGTAATGGCAAAACCTTATTCTGTTTTTGAAGTAAAACATTCTATTTCCAAATACAGAGTATGGTATTACAAACACTGTGAATTGGATAAAGCTGAACATGACGCAGAAACGGATCGTTTGACCGGACTGGCCAATCGACGTCGTTTGGATGAATTCATGGAAGCACTCATCACGTTGTATCCAGAAAATAATCAACCGTTCTCCTTAATAATCTCAGATGTGGATAACTTCAAGCACTACAACGACACACAGGGGCATCAAATGGGAGATGTGGTGCTGGCCAGAGTAGCAGGAATTTTTGCCAAAAATGTAAGAAGAGGTGATCTGGCTGCCCGTTTTGGAGGGGAAGAATTTGTGATGCTGCTTCCAAACTGCCCCATGAAGCCTGCCATCGAAGTTGCTGAAAAATTAAGACATGCTGTAGAAGCAGAAGAATTCCCTCATCAGGACCAACAACCCACTGGTAATTTGACAGCAACTTTTGGTGTAGCAACTTATGACGGGGAGGGGGATCTGGCGGAATTACTCAAAAAAGCAGATGACTGTCTCTATCGAGGGAAAGAGGCAGGACGAAATATTGTAATTGCTGCTGAGTGATCTGTGACAGCTGCGACAAAATCAGAAAGTCTTCCGTATGGAAATTACTCTGCTAGAAGCTGCTCAGCTCTTACAGATACAAGAATCAACCATTCGCCGCTGGGTACGTCAAGGGTCTATTCCCTGTACTTACCGTAGCGGTCGGTATGTCTTCAACTCTAAAACATTGAAGACTTGGGCAGAATTAAAACAAATCCACTTACGGGATCATCAAAAGGAAACAACAGACCCCAAAACGGGTCAAACCGTCGACTTGATTGAAGCTCTGACGTTGGGAGGAACCTATTACCACGTAAAAGCAGGTAATAAGCAAGAGCTTTTTCAGGAGGTCGAACTTCTATTTGCTCTGCCTTCTACAAACATTTCCCTGGCAGACCAGTTATCCCAACGAGAAATTCTTGCGCCTACCTCCATCGGAAGAGGAATTGCGATTCCCCATCCTCAGTATCCTACGAATTGGGGATTGGGAGCTCCGGCAGTAGGAACTTTTTTTCTGGAATCTCCTTTAGATTTTGGTGCAATTGATGAGATCCCGATTTTTGTTCTGTTTGTCTTGCTCTCTCCCAGTTCTCAAATACACCTTCAGTTGCTTTCCCAACTAGCTCAAATCTTACGAAATGATGCTATGAGTGAATTCCTCAGCCAACAACCAACTTTCGAGGCGCTTGTCAGTCAATTTAAAGAAATACTGGGAAAGAAAAATAGCTAATCTCTTGCCCAAAGAATCTCACTCCCTTGAAGAGTTCCAAAGCTTATCTCGGTTTCATCTCATTTCTGCCAGGGAAACGGCAGTCATGATGGTGGGAGCCTTGATTATCGGCAATGGGTGCGGAGTTTTGGCCATTGGATTGAACTGGAGTGTTCATCAACTTCAGGAAGGCTTGCGTCTGCTGCCCACGGGTCTATGGAGCGTTTTCTTTCCTGCTTTGGGTGCCGGATTTGCTGTTTTTTTCATCCGTTCCATCTTAGGTGATAAAGGGGGACATGGTGTTCCAGAAGTACTCAAAAGTGTTTCTCTGGGAAAAGGAAGATTATCGAAAAGGATGATTGGTTCCCGTTTTATCGGAAGTCTGCTTACGGTAGGTTTTGGTGGATCAGCCGGATTAGAAGGGCCGATTGTATGTGTGGGAGGAGCATGGGGGGCATGGGTCGGACGCAGACTTCATTTAAATGAACGCCGAAGAAAACTATTGATCGGCTATGGCACAGCAGGGGCGGTTGCTGGAATTTTTAATGCTCCACTGACAGGGATTTTTTTTGCTTTGGAAATCGTTTTGGGTGAGTGGTCCTTCTTGACCATATTACCCTCCATCATTGCGGCAACATCAGCGACGGAACTGAGTCGTCTGATTGTGGGAAACAAAATCGCATTTTATCACGACATTGCTGATTTTTCACTGCTTTCGTTGCTGGCGTGTATAGTTTTGGGAGGGATTACCGGCCTGGTCTCTGTCGCATTTAATCGAAGTTTGAGTTTATGGGAAGAAACATTCAGGAAGTTGACCAAGTCTCCCTGGAATCGGGCATTTTTGGGAGGATTGATGGTTGGTATCCTGGGGTACATCATGCCAGAAATTTTATCAGAAGGATATGACACTACTCAGAATTTTCTCACGTCTCCACTCCGACCCACCTTAGGATTTGTCTTGCTGTTTTTTATCCTAAAATTTATTGCTTGTGGGATCACTGTAGGAAGCGGGGGTGTAGGAGGCGTATTTGCTCCAAGCTTAGTCATTGGAAGCAGTATTGGTCTAGCGTATGGGATGATACTGCATCTGCTGCCTTATCATGATTTTGCAGAAGCCGAAGCATTTTCATTGACAGCCATGACAGGAATGGTCACAGGAGTGATGCATGGTCCGCTGACAGGAATTTTTTTAATCATGGAATCTACTGGAGGGTATTCCCTGATCCTGCCGTTGATGCTCACTGCAAGTATGGCCATGTTGGTCAGCCACTTGTTAGACATTGGCTCTGTGTATACACATGAGTTGATTGCAACAGGAGATTTAGCCAGACCTGGAACCGATGCTTATTTACTGCATCACCTGAATATCCGCGATATTTTGGATACGGACTGTATCACCATCAAAGAAAATTTACTGTTGGGAAATTTCATTGAAGTTTTTAAAGAATCTCACCGAAATTATTTTCCTGTGCTGAGTGTGCAAAGTGAATTGTGTGTGGGTGTTGTCTTTTTGGATGATGTACGTAATTACCTGTTTAATGAGGATTTGTATGGTCTGGTCACCATGGGAGCCGTAATGCGTACAGTGCCCTTAATCAACCCCAACCATCCCGTCAGTGAGGCACTCAAAATATTTGAAAAGTCCGGTGAATGGTCATTGCCTGTAGTAGAAAATGAGAAATTTTTAGGAATGCTCTCAAAATCTACTCTATTTGACCATTACCGCCGTGAATTTTTGGTGCAAACAGACGAAAACTAAAAGGATTGCCATGTATTCAATCTTATCTGGAAGAAAAAACTGGGATGAATTGACCGCACAATTCAGCTGGAATATTCCAGAAAGAATGAATATTGCCGATGTCACCTGTGACCGTCATGCCGAAGATCCGGATAAAATTGCCATTTATTATGAAGATGAGGAAGGCAATGAAGAAGTCTGGACATTCCTTCAGATTCAGCAAAAAGCCAACCAACTGGCAAATGCGCTGGAAGGTTTGGGAATACATCAGGGGGATCGAATCGGGATTCTACTTCCTCAACGACCTGAAACCGCCATTGCCCATATGGCTATTTATAAAATAGGAGCCATTGCGATTCCTTTGGCTAGTTTATTTGGGCCCGAAGCCTTAAAGTATCGTCTGGACGATGCCTCTGCAGTGATTGTGATCGTTGATGAAGACAGTGTGAAAAAGATACAGCAAGTAGAGAAAGATCTTCCCGAACTCAAACATGTGATTCAAGTTGGGGACTCCAATTCCGAAGATGTCAAATCTTTTCAAAAACTGATTCAGAACGGGGCGTCCAAATACAAGACAAAACAGCTTCCTGCCATGACTCCTGCATTGGTTATTTATACTTCCGGAACAACTGGAAATCCTAAAGGAGCATTACTGGCACATCAATGCTTGCTGGGACATTTAACAGGCTTTGAGCTTTCTCATGATTTTGCTCCTCAACCAGACGATTTATTTTGGACCCCTGCCGATTGGGCCTGGATTGGTGGTTTGATGAATATTCTCTTGTGCTCCTGGTTTTATGGAATGCCTGTACTGGCGTATCGTGCCAAGAAGTTTGATCCAGAAAAATCGTTCACACTGATGCACAAATATCGGGTGCGTAATGTCTTTATGCCACCAACCGCGCTCAGAATGATTCGCCAGGCCAACCTTTCTTCAACACCCAAACTTCAATTGCGATCTATGATGAGTGCCGGAGAATCTGTTAGTGCAGAAATTTTAAAGTGGGCCAGAGAAACATTTCATGTGACGATCAATGAAATGTATGGCCAAACAGAAGTGAACTATTCGGTTGGCAACTGTCAGGCAATCCTGCCTGTCAAGCCTGGCAGTATGGGCAAACCCTACCCGGGGCATGTGGTCGCCATTCTTGATGAGGAAGGAAATGAAGTGCCGCATGGTACTTCTGGGGAAATTGCATTTCATAAAGCCGATGATCCGATTTTCTTTCTTCGTTATTGGAACAACGAAGTAGGCACAAAACAAAAATTCATTGGAGAATGGGCAAAAAGCGGAGATCAGGGGCATA
Source organism: SAR324 cluster bacterium (assembly GCA_015231885.1). Taxonomy (GTDB): domain Bacteria; phylum SAR324; class SAR324; order SAR324; family NAC60-12. The sequence goes on along the minus strand of JADGAT010000049.1, from coordinate 24,198 downwards.
TGGATGACGAAGGATATATCTGGTTTGAAGGAAGAAATGATGATGTCATCATTAGTGCGGGCTATCGCATCGGTCCCGTAGAAATTGAAGAACAGTTGCTCAAACATCCGTCAGTTGCCATGGTTGCTGTTGTTGCAAAGCCTGATGACATCAGGGGTAGTATTATCAAAGCATTTATCAAGCCGGTAGAGGAAATCATTCCTGACCAATCTCTGATCCAAAGCATTCAAGCATTTGTCAGAAAAACGCTGGCTGCTCATGAGTACCCCCGTGAAATTGAATTCATCGATGAATTTCCGCTCACCACAACAGGAAAGATCATTCGTCGTCGTCTCAGAGACATGGAGGAAGGAAAATAAAAATCTAGTTGGAGGAGCACTTGAAGAAAGTATTAATTGCGGAAGATGATCCAGGCTCTCAATTTTTGCTTGCAAAGGTTGTGGAAGGGATGGGTTATGTGGCCATCAAAAGTTCAAATGGAAGACTGGCCCTGGAGATTTTACAAGACAATCCAGAAATCGATTTAGTGATTACCGATATCATGATGCCGGAAATGGGAGGCCGAGATTTGATTCAGGAACTGCGACAAGATGCAGAGCTTGAGAATCTTCCCATCATGTTGATATCAGCCATTGTCTCCCAACAGGAAATAGAGGATCTCCTGGAACTGGGGGCATCCCTCTTTATTCAAAAACCCATCAATATGGAATTTTTGAGACAAGGAATCAACGAACTTCTCTAGCATTCCATGCCTCATTTTATGGTTTTCCTCCTGCTTTTGTCCATGAATCGCGTAATGTCACAACACGATTAAAAACCAGATTCTCTTGATGGGCATCATCAGGATTGGAGTAAAAGTAGCCTTCTCGTTCAAATTGATAGTGTTGCCCCGGTTCTGCATGTTTTAAGCTTTGTTCAACCCGGCAGTCTGTTAAAAGCTTGAGAGAGTCAGGATTGAGGAAAGTTCGATAATCGGCTTCTTTTTCTCCATCGGGATGGGGAACCGTAAACAGGGGATCATACAAACGCACATGAGCTGTTGCCGATTGGTGTGCCGATACCCAGTGGATGACCCCTTTGACCTTTCGCCCTTCCGGATTTTTACCAAGAGTCCCGGAATCATAGCTGCAGCGCAACTCCTGAATTTCACCGGTTTTTTCGTCTTTTATCACTTTTTCACACCGGATCACATAGGCATATCGCAAGCGGACTTCTTTTCCTGGGGAAAGCCTTTTGTATTTTGGGGGGGGGACTTCTTCAAAATCATTTCTGTCAATGTAAATTTCCTGTGTCAAGGGAATGATTCGGGTGCCCATGTTTTCATCGTTCGGATGACACTTGGCCGTTAATTCTTCGACTTGCTCTGCTGGATAGTTTTCAATAACTACCCGCAGAGGACGCAACACTCCCATGGCTCTTGGTGCACGCACATCAAGATCCTGCCGCACACAATCTTCCAGAACATAGAGTTCTGTAACCGAGTCACTTTTAGAAATGCCAATACGTTCACAAAACTTATGGATGGCCGCTGCCGTGTAGCCTCGTTTTCTCAATCCAACCAAGGTGGGCATTCTGGGATCATCCCACCCCGTCACATGCCCTTCTTCCACCAGCTGAGTCAATTTTCGTTTACTCATGACCGTATATTCCAGAGAAAGACGGGAAAATTCAATTTGTTGGGGATGACAACGGGTCTCCAATTCATCCAGAAACCAATCATACAAGGGGCGGTGGTCTTCAAACTCCAAGGTACATAAAGAATGGGTAATGCCTTCAATGGCATCAGAAATACAATGGGTGAAATCATACATGGGATAGATGCACCACTTGTCTCCCGTTTGATGATGATGCATTCGGAGAATACGATAGATAACCGGATCCCGCATGTTGATATTAGGAGAGGCCATGTCGATTTTGGCACGCAAAACATGCTCCCCATCTGCAAATTCACCTGCGCGCATCCTTGTAAACAAAACTAAATTCTCTTCAATATTGCGATCCCGGTAAGGGCTGTCTTTACCAGGCGCTTGTAATGTTCCTCGATATTTTCGAATTTCTTCTCCAGACAAGCTGCAGACATAGGCTTTTCCTTTTTTGATCAATTGAACCGCATAGTCATAAAGCTGTTCAAAATAATCTGAGGCATAATAGCGATGATCTCCCCAATCAAAACCAAGCCAATGGACATCTTTCTGAATAGACTCAATGAATTCGACTTCCTCTTTGCTGGGGTTGGTATCATCAAAACGCAAATGGCAGCGTCCTCCTGCATTTTCTCCTGCGACTCCGAAATTGAGACAAATTGATTTAGCATGCCCAATATGGAGGTATCCATTAGGCTCTGGAGGAAACCTGGTAACAACACGTCCATTGTGTTTGTTGGTTTCCAAGTCTTCTGCAATGATATTGCGAATAAAATCTACCGGCGCCTTTTCACTCTTAGCCATTTTGGTAGTCCTTTCTATTTGAAATGATTACTATTTGTAAAATCAGTAACATTTTGTATCGGAGTGTATTCTGACTGTCAACTATTTATCCCTGAGAACGGAATCGTTCCAGCAACTTTTGCGGCTCTGTTTCGACAAGCAGCATCGAACGATGCAGGCCTTTGACATATTCTTCTGAAACCATATGATCGAGAAATGAGATGAGTTTATCATAATATTGATGGATGTTGAGCAAACCGCATGGTTTTTGATGCAGACCGAGTTGGGCCCATGTCAAAATTTCAAACAGCTCATCCAAGGTTCCTAATCCACCAGGAAGAGCAATAAACGCATCAGCCAGTTCTGCCATCAACGCTTTTCTTTCATGCATCGAATTCACTACCCGCAATTCTGTCAGTCCCTGATGGGCGAGTTCTTTTTCCAGTAGTGCCGTAGGAATGACACCTATGGTATGGCCTCCCTGAGTCATAACTGCATCAGCTAAAAGTCCCATGATCCCGACATTTCCTCCCCCATAAACCAATCCGATTCCCTGTTCAACCAGGGAATTTGCCAATTGTTTTGCCCCTTCTGTATACTCCGTGCGTTTTCCTGGGCTGGAACCGCAATAGACACACAATCTTTGAATCATCTTCAGCTCATACAATATCCAACAATCACCGTAACTCTTGTTATTGTTGACATAAATCGTTTTTATAAAAAAATCTGCAAGTATAAAATCTCATACCATTTTGTCAAGAGGAAACATGGATAGGAAATAATGCAATCACCCGGATTGCACAAAACGCATAAGCGGAGAAAAGTATTTTCCATAACGCCCGACCATCACACCAGCAATCACTATCGCATGTTCAGCTGAGGATGCCACCCACTCACTACTCCATGTACCTCTTTCTAATTGGCAGTCATCAATGAGTTTATTTTTGAGGCATTGCACTTTGACGGAGCCTTCCCCGTGGTAGCCGGCTTCCCACAAAAATAAAGTTTCATCTTGTTCTTTATGAGGAATTGCCAGCAGGATTAGTCGCTGCTGGGTTCCCAATAGCCACAAATCCCGTTTATTCAACAAAGACCTGTCTTGGTCCAATGGAGGCTTAATCGTAATATTTTTATACAGGAAACATAGGGTGTCTTCGGATTCAAGATACACCATGATTTGTCGGGCAATAGAAAATTTTAGTTTGCTTTCCGGAGAATCAGGAAGGAGTTGATTGGCGAAAGAGTCGAGCCATTTTTGTTCTATGTCCTTTTGGAAATCCTTTTTTTCCTGCCGAAAATACTGCAAAATTTCTTTCAAAACTTGATCGCCGCGCCAATCAAATGGGAATACCGTGGTATTGAGTAAAATCAGATCTCCCAGGTAGGTGCTTAACAGAGAACTGGAAGGTTCCAACTCGGGGTAACTGAAGATCATTGGCGGTTTCTCCTGAACGGATACTAAAGCCTGCTTTTGTAAGATCAGGTCCAAAGAAGCAAAGGTTCCCGTTTTGGACAAAAACACAGGAACGTCCGCAATTTCCCTATCTTTGATTTCTAGCAGAAAACTCGCAAGAGAAGACAACACATTGACTGCGGGTACTAATTGATTTGGCAGATCAGGGCCACTCTGATCCACATGCATTTTATAGCCGAGCCTGCCTTCTACTGCATTTTTCCAGGATTGTATTTTTTTTTCTGTACCTCCATAAATAAAATGATCATAAAACTGCTCCAGTCCTTTGATAATTTTTTGGCGCTCTCCATCTTTTAAAAATGAATAACCCGGCAGATATTCTTCCGGGTCGGCTGTTTGGTGGGAGGCAAGACAACGATATAAAAAAAGACGGTCATATTCACTGCGAAGCCGTAAATTGCCGATCTCATTGAAAGCTGCCTGAAGAATTTCCTGAGAGAGCGGAAATTTAAAAATCAAATCGGTTAATTCGGCACCATATATCCAGTTTGCTTCCCGATACCGATAATCCTTTCCATAAATGCCGACCATTTCATTGGCAAGAATACAGATGGTTTCATTCAACAGGCGCAGTGCATATTTTTCACTGACATGTGAAGCAAAGTGTTTGGTGCCTTTTTTTCCAAGTTCAGAGGCCAATGCCGCCATACCAATGGTAATGGGATTGCCGCCAAGCGCAATGCGTCCAAAATGGTAAATAGGCTGAATGTAGTCTAAATAAGGAGCCGCCTTTTCATAAAGATCAAAGCCCTTCACTCCTTTTTGGATAAAACCATAGGTTCCTTCCAATGTTTTATTTTTGACATTAATCGGCAACCGGTCCAACAATACAATCAAATTGATGGAAATTTGGTTAACCGCGCGCAGCAAATCTTCAATATTGGTCTGCAAGAGAGGATTTTCCACATTCGGGTTGTAGATTTTTGCGACCGATTCACAAAGGCAAAAAACATCTTTCCATAACAGATCTTCTTTGAAGTGGCTTTCCTGATAATATTTTCTATGCTTAATATTACTAAAAAAGTACTCTGTCTGCTGCTGGAGCAATTCGAGAAAAGCCTGGTCGCATTCCCGCAGCTTGCTAACTTCCTCGTCTGCATCGGGGACCGCAATACCTGTGGGAAACTCCATCCACTCATGGTATGTTTTCAATTCCTGATTGAATTGCAGAATTCGATTGTTCAATTCTCTCAAATCGTCCTGAAGACGCTGCTCCTGCTGCTTTATTTTCTTGCTTTTTTCCTCCAATTCCAAATGTGTTGCTTGCAAACGAAGCACTTTAGGATTCACATTTTTCCGAAAATAAAGTATGGTTCCCATCAACGTGACTAAAGCGGCTCCGTAAAAATACCATGGAATGTGTTCCATATCGGAGAACGTAATCCATACTCCACTCCACGTTAAGAAAAGCCCTATTACGATCAATATCGCCCCAAGCTTCTCAACCAGTAATTCTATTGTTTCCTTTACCATTTTCTTTACAAACAGACGTTGTCATGGAAAAACTTCTGGACCATAAAAATCATCCGGGGTAGAGGTTTTTTTTTCCATGAAATCAGGGCATGAACTTGGGTATGATAAACAAATGTTAACAAATTGAATAGGAAAAAAGGATGTTTCAAATCGAGCATTATAAACAAAACCAATTGTATGTTGTCAGCATTCATGGGGAAATCTCCCGTGGAACAGTAGCTCAAATTAATCAACATTTAAAACCATTAATGTTTTCCATGGAAAATGAAAAAAAGCTAAAAGGGATACTCCTGGAATGCCGTGATGTTGAATTTATTGATTCTGCAGGAATTGGCATGTTATGCGGAAAATATGTAAACCTAAAAAAACAAAAAAAAGCCTTTGCCCTCTGCAGTTTGAAAGTAGACCTGATGGAGGTTCTCCACAAACTGAGTTTGACCGATAAAATAAATCTTTATCCTTCTATCCGTGATGCAATTCATGAAATGGATTCGAGTGCGGCAACGCAGGAACCTCTCAAAATCGTTTCTGAAAATCCCGAAAAAAATGAGCCTAAGAAAGAAAAAAAGCCCGTTGATATTTTTAACATGAAGCTGGGAGAGTGGTAACAATTTCGGTAATACTTTGAATGTGTGCTGGTGTGGTGTGGTGTCCTCCACCAAGGATGGCGACTTCTTGCTCAAGCAGTGTTTGTGCTACTTTTCTAAATTCAGGTGATACCTGGCCAAAGGGCAATGGTGCTGGTTCATCCAGCAATACGCTGACTATTCCAAAATGATCTACTAATGTTTCCATCAGCAGTGAGAGATGGTGATATTGCGAGGAAGCCTGGATACCTATAAAATCGGTGCCCCTTTCCCATAATTCCTGCATTTTCTCCAGTACAACCGAAACATCTTCTTGCTGACACAACCGCAAATGAGCCACGAGTTGCCTTTGAACGGAATGTTTGGCTACTCTGAGTGCCGTTTTCAAATCCTCCAAATCCGTAAACTCACTGAGCATGATGAATTTTGCCCCAGTATCGGCCAGATAAATAAATTGTTCTCCATACGCTCTCTCCAGTAGATGCAATGGGATCTCTCCGATTACATCTTTTTTTACAGAAGTCACACTTCCTGCCGGAATTCCCAGCATACCAACCCCCTCCCGCAATAAAGCCATTCCATTGTTATTGATGTTTTCCAAGCGATCGAGCAACTGCAGTTCGTCTAATACAAAACGGTGTGCGCTTTCAGTATTGGTACGCAGGATGGAGGCTCCTGCCCGAAGGTAGTTTTGGTACACTTGAGGAACCAACTGAGGATGCGTCAGATTTGCCATAAAACAAGCACTGGTTTCAGGAAATCCAAGCTCCTGCAAAAGCGGAAGCTTGGCACCATCACAGATGACAGGAGCATTTTTTTCTAAATGCTTTAATAGAGAAAACTGGGGAAACGTTGACATGAGCGATCTTTCTATACAAAAAATAATTTTCCAACTTTCTTGATGAGCTGACAACAGCAGAACCTTCAAATAATATATCCATAGCGTTTTGGTTATATCTTGCAAGTTGAACTTTATAAAGTTCTCATGCTAAATTCGTATTCAGGAGTGAACACAACCATGGAGAATTATGACTGAACGAAACCGACTTTTGTTATTAATTGCTATCATCAGCATTATTTCACTGATTGTTGGCGGGATTTCTGTGTATGTACTATACCAGGCAGCAGTTGACCAGCAACGATCACGGATGGTTGAGATTGCACAAAGTCAGGCTCGCTTGATTGAAGCAATGGCCCGGCATGATATTGCCCATAATCAGAAATATCACAAGGATTTTCCCCAGAGCGCCGAAGCCATCACATTGAGTAAAATTACGGATGCCCATGAGCATTACCAAGGGTTTGGTCAAACAGGGGAATTTGTTTTGGCAAAACGAGCTGGTGACAATATCGTCTTTCTTTTAAGACATCGCCATGACGATTTGGATTTTCCAGAACCGATTCCATTCACGTCTACCCTGTCCGAGCCAATGAGACATGCCCTGTCAGGACAATCGGGATCGATCATTGGTTTGGATTACCGGGGAGTAGAAGTACTTGCGGCTTATGAGCCTGTAGAGATTCTGAATTTTGGCATTGTGGCCAAAATTGACCTCAAAGAAATACAAGGCCCCTTTTTAGAAGCGACACTGCACAGTATGATGATTGCGTCCCTTCTCGTCTTTATTGGCGCATGGCTGTTTTTTAAAATTACCAATCCGATTGTGCACTCATTGGCTGAGCACAAGGCCGATCTGGAAAAGAAGGTAGAGCAGCGTACGATTGAGTTGACAACGGCCAACTCACAACTGCAACAGCAAATTCTGGATCGAAAGCAGGCAGAAGAAAAATTTAGAGGAATTCTCCGCTCCGTTCCCGATGCCATGGTAATTATTGATGAGACTGGAAAAATCAATTTGGCCAATAATCAAGCAGAACAACTGTTTGGATATACCCGAGACGAACTCATCGGAAAACCTATCGAAGTTTTGCTTCCTTCCCATTTTCGAGATTCCCATGTTCAACACCGCAAGTACTATTACAAAAAGCCGACTGTACGGCCTATGGGGAAACAACAAGATCTTTATGCCCAGGATAAAAATGGAAGAAGGTTTGCGGTGGAAGTCAGCCTGGGACCAATCTACACAGAAGAAGAAATATATGTCGTTAGTACCGTACGCGATATCACAGCGCGGAGAGAAGTAGAACAAGCGCTCCAGGAAGCCAAAGAAGTGTCTGAAAGCGCCAACCTGGCCAAAACCCAGTTTTTGACCAACATGAGTCACGAAATACGCACTCCCCTCAATGCCATTGTGGGATTTAGCCAAATCCTGTTAAATCGGGGAACCCATCTGATGCTTCCTGATGACTTCGAAGAATTCTTGTACAATATCAAGCTCAGTGGGCAGAACCTTTCTGAATTGATCAATAATATTTTAGATTTAGCTAAAATTGAAGCCGGCAAGATGGAGGTATCAGAAGAAACACTGGACCTTCCTTTACTCATCCAAGGAATTTACCACATCAACAAAGCCGCCGCATTGCGTAAAGGCTTGAAGCTTTCTTATGATTTTGATCCTCAACTGCCCGTATTGATTGATTCCGACCGGACCAAACTCAACCAGATTTTGATGAATTTAACCAGTAATGCCATTAAATTCACACCACCTCACAAAAAGGTAGAAATCAATGCCTACCGTCAGGATCATCAGCTTTTATTAGAAGTTCGTGATTATGGCATTGGGATTCCTGAAGATCGTCACGAAACAATTTTTGATGCTTTTGAGCAGCTTGATGCATCGGCAACGCGTCATCATGGAGGAACCGGATTGGGATTGGCCATTACCAAAAAAATGGTGGAATTGCTGGGAGGGAACATTTCATTAAAAAGTCAAATTGCCAGAGGGTCATCCTTTCATGTCCGGATTCCTTTAAAAGAAGCATCTTCTGATTATAGCACCGCTCACACCATCAATTTGGACAATTTATCTTTCTCCAAAGACAATCGCATCTTGTTAATTGAAGATAATAAAATGAACCAGCAAATGATCAACGCCTTATTTCAAGACTTCGGACTGAAGATCCATATTGCCAATAATGGAAAAGATGGAGTGGAACAAGCCCAGCAGTCCTGCTATGAAAATGCCCCTTTTGATCTCATTTTGATGGACATGCACATGCCTGGTATTGATGGAATCTATGCCACCCAACAAATTCGGATGCACCCTGAGAGCAGCAATATCCCCATTATTGCCTTGTCGGCAGAAGCCTTTCATTCACAGCAACAAGAAGCATTGAAGGCCGGAGTTTCCGCCTATCTCACCAAACCCCTGGAAATTGAGAAGCTGATCCCTCTTTTGAAACAATACCTGAAATCTGAGGGAAATGCAGGAGGAGTCGAAAAGTACGAATTGAAACCATTGCCAAAAGAAATCGAAGAAGAGCTCCTCGAAGAATTTGAAATACTTGCCAATATTCCTAGCTTTCTAAGCAATGAAATTGTTCAGCAAACCAAAAAGATGATGAAAATATGCCGCAGGTATGACTCTCCTTATTTTAACATTCTCACACAAATTGAAGAATCCGTTTTTTCCAGGAAATCGAAGCAGCTTCCACTCTTAATCGATAAGGTATTGAATGGCAAACATATTGATTGTTGATGATAACAAACAAACAATTCAGCAAGTGGATGAGCTGCTCTGTTCTTTTGGCTATTCTTCCCTATACACCCTGGAACCTGAATTCCTTTTTGAAATCTTGGAGAGCAAGCCGGTGGATTTGATTTTGCTGGATGTCCACATGCCTGGAGAGGATGGAGTTTCTTTATTGAAAAAGGTGAAAGAGCATCCTGTTTTTCGATCCATCCCTGTCATTATGCTGACAGGTGATACTGACGAACGTCTTCTGGAAAAATGCTTTGCAAGCGGGGCAATGGATTTTATCAATAAACCCATTCATGATATTGTTCTGAAATCCAGAGTCAAATCAGCACTTTCGAACCGAGATCATATTCTGGCCTTAAGAAAAAAAAGTTCCAGTTTGAAGAATGTATTACAAATTGCCACCATGGGAATGTGGGAATTCGATTGTTCTAACCGGTACATGAAGTGGTCTTCCGAAATGTACCAAATTTTTGACCGTACTGCCGAGTCATTCCCATCGTCTATCGGCAATTTTTTTCACGTGATCCATCCCGAAGACATTAAGATAGTAAAACCATATCTCCATGACTTATTTGAAAGCAACAAAGTAGCGGGCCCACTGGACTTTCGTATCATCCGGCCTGATGAATCGGTTCGTATTGTCCATCAACAGGCAGAAGTTTTAGAAAAAGAAGGAAAACCGGTGCACATTTTAGGCATCACCCAGGATATTACGGATCAACAGCGCAGTACAGCATTACAGCATGCGTATCGCAGGCAAAATCAAATTAGAGAAGAAGAAAGAGAACGTCTGGCAAGAGACCTGCACGATGAGGTCATTCAGATTTTTAGCATGCTCAATTTGAAAATCAACGTCTCAGCAAAATCAGGATGCTCATCGGAGTCTGAATACTGCTGGCTTCGTGATAATTTTCAAAGTTGCCAGGAATTGATCCACACTGGCAATCAAACCCTGCGCCAAATCATCAATGACTTGTATCCTTCTATATTAAAAGATTTGGGGCTGGCTCCTGCACTACGGGCTCATATCCGTGATTTGAATGAGCGGATGAATTTACAGATTGAACTGCATGTGAGTTCAGGATTGGAATCATGGCCTGCTGAAATAGAACTTGCTGTTTTCCGCATAACCCAGGAGGCTTTGAATAACGTGGTCAAACATGCCAAAACACCTCATGCACAAGTGATGATAGGACAACGTGAGAATATTTTGTGGCTGCAAATCGAAGACCAGGGACAGGGAATGTTTCTGGAAGAGATGAACCTAAAGTCCATGCCAAAAAGCCTGGGACTGTTTTTAATGAAGGAGCGTGTCAGTCAATTAGGAGGAAAAATCACCATCCATTCTCAACTTGGACAAGGAACCTCCATTTTTCTGGAGATTCCTCATTCCCCTATAGAACGAAAGTGAGGAACCATGTCATTACGTCTGGTTATTGCGGATAATCATCCCATCATCCGCAGTGGAATCCGGATGCTGTTTCAACAAGCACACGGGTTTGAAATTGTAGGAGAAGCCGAAGATGGATTGGATGCGATGCAGCTGTGTGAACAACTGTCTCCTGATCTGGTGATGCTGGATGTATCAATGCCAAAAATGAACGGAATTGAAGCCGCACGCGTGATTAAAGAAAAATGTCCCGACACCAAAATTGCCATCTTCTCGTCTTATACCAACCCAGAGTATATCACTTATGCTTTCGAAGCAGGAGCCTCAGCATATCTGCTCAAAGATGAGGACATGGACAAACTCCCCCCCATTCTCCGGGCAATTGCCAATGGAGAGACTTATGTATCCCAGGAAGCCAAAGACAGTGTGACGGCCTATCAAGTGGATATGAAAAAGCAAGCATCCCTGGAGAGCTTACTGACAACAAGGGAAAAACAAATTTTACAAAGAATTGTTGACGGAAAAACAACAAAAGAAATTGCTTATGAACTCGATATCAGTGCCCGAACTGCAGAAACCCATAAATACAATATCATGCAAAAACTCAACACGCACGATATTGCCACATTGGTCCGTTTTGCCATTGCCCACCAATTAGTATCCGTTACAACCGAATAAAAATTATCCCTATTCACAATCTCAGCATCTTCTCCTGTGAAACGAAATGTAATACATCAATTTGTCTGAACAAACCCCACATTCAATCATCTCTACGTATAATTACGGATAGACACCTTCAGCAACAAAAGATACTTATACCTGACCGACGCTCGTAATGACTACTTAAAACACAATCAATCAATTTTTCATTTAAAGATTGCAGGGAATGGAGCGAGGTAAAGAGGATTCTCTTAAATACGATCAGGTTAGCTCTAAGGAATATGAAAACCCATTCACGAAGTGGAAAGTGTGGTTGTTCTATGGCGTGCTTTCCTTTATATTCATTTGGTTGCTTTATTATTACCTGCACTATCTTGGAGGGGCTTCTCTTGAAGAAAAGCTGTTAAGAGGTACAGAACAAACCAGGGAGGAAAGCTCTCCCATCAATAGTAATACCGAAAACACTGCAATAGATGCAGTCGCAGGGAAAAGTGCTTTTCAGTCAAATTGTGCTGCATGCCATGGGCTGATTGGTGAAGGTGGAATAGGGCCTAATTTAACCGATAGTTATTGGCTGCATGGCAATACTGAACAAGATATCACCCATGTGATCAGCAACGGGATTCCAGAGAAGGGAATGGCCAGTTGGAAAGGCGTTTTGGATGCGGGACAAATTCGTAATGTGGTGACCTATATTCTTACCTTGAAAGAAAGCAACCCAGCCAATGCAAAAGCACCACAAGGAATCAAATATTAGATTTCAGGCGCTTTGATCTGAATGGAAAAATAAAGATTCAAGAACAGCATCCCCGAAGAAACCATCAATAATATCCCGCCCAGCTGGAGTATCCAATCCTGATGGCTTGCTATTCCCATGGCAAGTACAACGTAACTAACCACCGAAAGCTGCAATTGCCTTTTGGTTTTTGCGGCAGGAGTTATGTCGCTCATAAAAGGCACACGGACTTTTCCCACCAGTGAACTGAAACGGTGCAGCCAGATTAAAAAAGGAACAATTTTATACAGCATGCCGTTGGTAATCGAAACACCAAAGCCCAGCAAAAACAACAAACCAAAGAAAAAAAGCAGATTCTGGTGAGGCAACCATGGATAAATCAGACAAACTAGAAAAGAAAGCAGAAGAGATGACAAGCCCAGCTGCCAATACCGCAACGTGGTATCGACTACTTTCCTTTTTCTTTTTTGAAATAATCCCACCAGGGTCATAATAAATAATCCGCTTCCTGCAATGGCAGGCAACAGAGCCATTATGCTCCAGTGTGCCCCCAGGCGTATGGCCATACTCGCAGGTAGAAAAATCAGAGTGGCCAACAGCAAATACAGCACCCACCACGCTTGTTTCACCGGAAACGAAGTCGCCAGGTAAAACATGGGAATCACATGAAAGCCCACACCCACGATCAAACAGCCGACCCAGCCCAACAATCCAAACGTCAGATGAATCCCCTTGATGCTTTCTCTATTGAAAGGCAGGGCCCACCAGCCAGCCAGCTGTCCGAGCAGTAATCCTCCCAGCAATGTCACGATGGCCAGAGATATGATCGAAATTCGCATGGCCAGCACAGTAGGGCGACTGGCTTTTACCCGAAACAAGGCAATGGTCAGCTGAATCAAAAAAAGGAGCACCGATATCACCAATAAAATGCCACCGATGGTGAGTAAGTTCCGCTCATTACTGCTGATCAATCCTCCTGTAAAAAACACTATTCCTAAAACCATCCCTCCATGAACAAAACGAGCCAAAGGAAGATAAGGCACATGCCCTCCCACCAGCACCGGAACCATCTGATAAAAAGCTCCCATCATGATGAGAGCAAGCCACCCTAATGTGATCAGATGGGTCAGTGCCACAGTCTCCATGTGCCAGGTCGTTAAAAATAAGCTGGTATTTCCGAAAAATATCAAGCCTCCTGCCAGAATACCAAAAAAAGGGCCCGAAAGGAAAAAACGGAAAGGTATGTCTTCAGGAGGTGCCTGGTCTAAGTGTAAATTGCCTGTTTGCATTAATTTTCACGCCAAATCAATAATTCGATGGATTCATCGTCATGTTCTGTCACATGAAACTCCAATTGGCGCTCTGCTAGTTTTGGGAAAAGATGGATGGGTTTGTGGCGATGGAGCATCAGAACGGCTTCATGAGGCTGCATCGCTTCGACAGCCTCTAATACTTTCACCATAGGCTCTGGGGGGAACATCTCATGACAATCTACTGTAATGATGGAACGTTCTTCGAGGATTTTGTGTGTCATTTAAATCCCAAGTAACTGCATCTGCTTTAATAGTTCGTCTACTTGATTTCCCAGATGATTATCGATCATGGGGTACAACATATTTTCTTCTTTCATATTGTGCTGCTGAATCAGAATCATCAATGTTTCTCCAATCGAAAATACGGGATCATATTGTTGGGCATCCAGCACTTCAGAAAGCTGATCCAGCACCCCTCTGATTTGCTGATGTTCCATCCGCATTACTTCAGGAGGGCCACCAACCATCCCTGTCAACGCTTCAAAGGCAGGAAATAAAACTTTTTCTTCCATCTCAAAATGACGTCTCATTCCAGCAATAAAGGAACGCATGCTTTTCTCGCCAACCTCAATTCGGTCTTCTCCCAGTGCGGTTTCTCCATCTGCGTACAGCTGATCACAATGGGAGTGTTCGGTATGCATCAGTCTCATGACACTATCCGGTTTGCGAATCGCTTCCAGTTTGATAATCTCTCCAATCCATTGATCTGGACCTGCCTGCACGGGGTACCAGTCGTATTCTCCCCAAAATTGCTGTTGGAATGCGCACATTAACAGAAAAAAATCGTCTGAACTCTTAATGATCAAAGTATCATTTCCTTCCAGTACCTGATAAGCAGCTGAGATGGCAGGCATTCGCTGATCATCAGATAGAGAAGAAAGATCTATATTATTGTTTGTCATATTTCTTTGCCTAATTCAAATGATCGCCAAGCCGTAAATTCAAATCCTTTACCTTATGAGCCAGACTGGCAATTGTTGTCGTGTTTAACAACTGTTTCATTTGCTCTTTCCGAATGGAGGCTTCATCATGAAGTGGACAGGGGTGGTCATCTCCACACATTGCCAAACCAAGAATGCATTCTGAGAATGTTTTATCCCCATCAATTGCGTTTACGATCTCAAACAAAGAGATCGTTTCCGCAGAACGTGCTAATGCCACTCCTCCTTTTGGGCCACGATAGGAATTGATAATATGCTGATTGGTTAACATCTGAAGGACTTTGGTTAAAAAATGGAAAGAAATACTCAATTTTGTAGAAATTTCCTGAATCGAAACATAGTCATGATGCTTCAGAGAAGCTAAATAAACAACAGCCCTAATGGCATAGCTGCATCTTTTTGAAAACATGGGTACATCTCAATGAAATGGTTTGCATATATGAAATGGAGCACCGTACTGGATACCTTGCACATCCATTGATTACTATTTCAGTTCCAGTAGTCCTAAATGAAACAATGCAAGTATAAAATAATTATATCAGATATTGATTGCACAAAGTTGTGGAATATTCAATTTTAAAAGAACTAAAGTTGTTGCTCCTTGGTAAAAAGTGTAGAGAAGGCTCCAATTTCATTTTAGAATTTTCTGAATGAGCGGAAGAAGGTCTTTGATTTCTAAGGGTTTGATGGCATACGCACGAACTCCTTTTGTGTTTCTTTTTATTTCCATAATTGCATCAGTATGTTCTACCGCCAAAATAATAGGAACATTGGGTCTGGTTTTCAAAAGGTACGGAACTAAATTGTTACCATCCAGCAGTTTCATTGAATATTCCATGAATACCAAATCATATTTGTCCGTATTGCGTTGAAACTCTTCCAAGGCATCAGCACACTCATTGAAAGTTGTGACCTCATAGCCCATTCGTTTTAGAGCTTTTTGATAAAATTTAGTCAGCATAGGACTTTCATCTAACACTAAAATATGGTTTCTCTCTTTGGCTAAAATGGATTCTTCCTGTTTCCCTTCCTGTTTTTCAGCTTTTACAACAGGAAAGTAGATTTGAATCGTTGTTCTTCCGGGATATTGGTCTGAAGCGAGCTGACTGTCTACGGTAATCAATCCTTCATGTTGTTCCACAATGCTATGGACCACCGACATCCCAAGCCCTGTCCCTTCACCAACTTCTTTAGTTGTGAAAAACGGATCAAAAATTTTTTCCTGTACTTTAGCAGACATGCCGCAACCTGTGTCACTCACTGTGAGATTCAAATAAGAGCCGGCTTTCAGTGCAGATAAAAAGACCTCTTCTGCTTCGTATTTTTTTTCTTTCAGAGTAATCCTCAATACTCCCCCTTCTTTTCCCATAGCATGGAAGGCGTTGGTACAGAGATTCAGCAGAACTTGATTGATTTGTGTGGGATTTGCCAGAATAGGAGAGCAATGCGAATCAATATCCTGCTCTATTTGAATTGAGGACGGTATGGTGGCCTTCATCATTTTAATAGCCTCCTTAATCAAGGGAGGTATATCATAAACGCTGCGTTGTCCAAGATCCATTCGACTGAAAGTAAGGATTTGCAGAACCAGATCCTGAGCTCGTTTTCCTGCCTGGTATATGTTTGCCGCATAATCTTTTTCGATACTCCCCTCTGGCAGCTCTACCAGTAACAGTTCTCCATACCCCTGCATGGCAGCCAGAATATTATTGAACTCATGCGCAATTCCTCCTGCCAAAGTTCCCAACGCGTCCATTTTTTGAGACTGCAAGAGTTGAGCTTCCAATTGCTTCTGTTCGGTGATGTCTTCGATGATCCCAACCCACTCGCGTAATGAACCATCTGTTTCCATAATGGGAACTGCTTTTACTTGAAAATCACGCCAATCCTCCAAACGGCTATTCCAAAGACGCCCATGGCTTTCATAAACCGAGATTTCCTGGCAGGCCTTTTCCCATCCCTGTAATAGCCGTTCAATATCGTCAGAATGAATTTTTTTTGTCCAGCCGAAATCTTTGTACTCCTCCCACGGTTGCCCCGTATATTTTTCCCAAGAAGGTTGTGGCACCACAAAACCTCCCGACGAATCGGCAGACCATATTATGGACGTAGTGGCTTCTACTAAAGATCGATACCTTTCTTCACTTTCTCTTAATGCGATCTCAGATTTTTTCCGTTCCTCAATTTCTTTTTGCAGGATCTGCTTTTGCTCATAAAATTCTACAAAAATTTTAACTTTATTGATCAATACTTTGGGCGGAAATGGCTTTGTTATGAAATCAATAGCACCCGATTCGTAGCCTTTGAGTTGATGGTGTTCTGAGGCAAAAATAGCTGATAAAAAAATAATGGGAATCTTTTTTGTTTCCTGTTGTCCCCTCATGAATTCTGCTACCTCGAATCCATTCATCCCAGGCATATGCACATCCAGTATTACCAGAGCAAACGAATGATACAACAGAGCGGTCAGTGCTTCATTACCGTTGGAAGCTTCAATGATTTCTATCTTCAAGCTGCCAAGGATCTGTTGGAGGGCAAATAAATTTTCAGCCTTGTCATCAACTATTAATATTTTAGTTTTTTCGGTCATCGCCAATGCTTGATTAAAGAGTAGTGAATCTCAAATATTGTCAATTTTTTTATATTGTAATTCGCTGATTAGTGCAAACTAATAAACCAGGACAATTGAGCCTACTTTTTAATATCAATTTGGAGTTGCTGATTCTCTTTGCCGATTTTAAATCATTCTGATTATAATGGATTTTTCTCCAGTATTTTCTGCGATGGATACACCAAAAATGCACTGTTGTTCTACAGTAGTGGCAACATACACTTTTTTTCCGGAAACCCAGGAATGTTTTTCATCGGAACTTAAATGTTGTGGCAGCTGTTGTGGATTTGGGATAGTGGTTCCAACAAGGCTATTGCGTTCAAGTGATTGTTCCATCCGGAACCAATACATAGAGTTGCGACCAAATACGTGGATTAACCCCCAAAAACGGACGGAAAACTTTCTGAGAAATAAAGCATTTTCAACATGCTCAACAAGTCCTGTCATGTAGGGGATAACAAAAGATGGAAGGATCGTGGATTGGGATGTTTTGTTTCTTTGAGTAATAGATATCTTTCATTCGATAGCCAATGAGGATTTCACCAGGAAATAACTCATGACAAACTTCGATTTGTCCATTGAGGTATTTTCGAAAAGCAACGGCATTCAGAATGATTTGTAAGTACAATTCCACCGTGATAGCTAAACAAATGGTGCGATTTGGGCGAGTGGATAGGTTTTGAGTTGTCATAATTGTCCCTGTTGATCAGTGATGTTGAAATTTGGAACTTCTAACATCTATCAACAGGTTCAATATTTCAGGACAATTTGATCCCTTCCCAAAAAGCGTTATAATCAGTTCATAACCAGACATTCAGAATCAATAGATAGCTTTTTCGGAAGCTTTATCAAAAATATGCAGAGCCTCCGTATTGAAAGTAATTTGGATATTAGCATCTAGTTCCGGCATATCCTTTCCTTCCACTTGGCCCATGATTTCCTGGCCTCCGATTCTGAGATCCAGTAAGGCTTCTGCCCCCAATAACTCCGTCACCTCAACTTTCGCATCAAATTTCCATTGCGGTGCAATGCCATCATCCTTGTGAGCAAGGTTCATATCTGTAGGACGAATTCCTACGAGAACATCCATATTCGCCTGTACTTGGTGACCTTCCTTTTCTGGAAGCGGAAACTGGATAGAGTCTGACTCCAAAGTCAATCCATCCATTCCATTTTTTGTTTTCATTGGGATCAAGTTCATAGCGGGACTGCCAATAAAAGTGGCCACAAAAATATTATTCGGGTGATCAAATACTTCTTTTGGGGAGCCTATTTGCTCAATATATCCATCCCTCATGATCACAATTCGGTCCGCTAAGGTCATGGCTTCGATCTGATCATGGGTCACATAAAGGGTCGTGGTTTTCAGCTGACGGTGGAGCCTTTGAATCTCAAGACGCATGTGAGTCCGTAATTTAGCATCCAGATTGGAGAGAGGTTCATCAAACAAAAAAACTTCTGGTGTCCGTACCATAGCACGTCCCATAGCGACCCGCTGCCGTTGTCCTCCAGAAAGATCAGCAGGGCGTCGATCGAGCAATGGTCCCAATTGGAGAATTTTTGATACCTCATCCACCTTTTGCTGAATTTCCGTCTTTGGCATTCTTTGCAGTTTGAGTCCAAACGCCATATTCTGAGCAACGGTCATGTGTGGATACAAGGCATAATTCTGAAAAACCATCGCAATTTGACGATCTTTGGGAGCCACATCATTGACTACTCGGTCTCCAATCTTGAGTTCCCCTCCTGTAATATCCTCCAGTCCCGCCACCATTCGTAAAGTCGTCGATTTTCCACAACCGGAAGGACCCAGCAAAACCACAAATTCATCATCTTTGACATCGAGATCGATACCATGAACAATCTCCAGATCTCCGTAAGATTTAGATATTTTTTTCAAAGTTACTGTTGCCATTTTCTTCTCCTTAAATTTGCATAGGGTTATTGAAAAAACATAATTCCCTTAAAAATTCTGAATTGTGATCGACCCATTGCAGCATTCCTGCCTCATCTAGATTATGCACTCGCCGATACACCGCTAAGGTTTTCCACTGTATGCTAGAAACCAATTTTTTGTCATTAATTTTCCTACTCAACACTCAACATGTAAAAATAACTTACGATTCAGTTACTTAGTAGAGTTATTGATTCAATGCTTCCTGTAGAGTAGCACGTGCTCCTTTTTGATAAAGACTTTCAAGATCCCTGGTCAACGAATCGACAAAGCTCTGGGAATTGGGTAACAATTCTCCAAATATTTCCGTGATGCCCAGTAAGGAACTAGGATGTTCCTTTCCTGCTTTCGCTTTTTCGACCAGTATCTCTGCCATGGGATCATTGATAGGAATCGTTTCTCCTTTTTCGTTTTCAGCAGACAAGAAACGAAACCATCCGGCAACGGCCAGTGAAAGCAGCCGAGGTGTGTTTCCCTGCTGGAGATGTTCCTGTATGGAAGGGAGGATGAACTTGGGCATTTTAGAAGAACCGTCCATACAAATCCGGTTCAAATGATCTTTAACGGATGGGTTTCCAAATCGCTCCAGCAAGGTTTTTTTATACTCTGTGAGATCAATACCCGGCACTGCTGGCAATAATGGAGTGATTTCCTCATTCATCATCCGTCCCAGGTACTCGCGGTACAGCGGATCTGAGATTGCCTTGTAAAAATAATCATATCCGTCTAAATAGGCCAGGTAAGTAGCAGCACTATGACTGGCATTGAGGAGACGGATTTTCATTTTTTCGTAAGGAAGAACATCCCCCGTCATTTGTACACCAACCAAGTCCCAAGGTGGTCTTCCATTACAAAAACGGTCTTCGATAACCCACTGGTTGAAAGATTCGGCAATCACAGGCCATTCATCCTGAATTCCCCATTTTTCTAAAACCACAGATTTGTCTTCATCTGTGGTCATAGGGGTAATGCGATCGACCATGCAGTTGGGAAAAGTCACCTGTTTAGAAATCCACTGACTCAAGGAGCAATCCCTGAGCTGTGCAAAAGAGATAACCATCTTTTTGGTGAGGTCTCCATTACTTTGCAAATTGTCACAAGACAAAATGGTAAAAGGAGGAACCCCCTTTTTACAACGCTGATGGAGGGCTTCCACCAGAAAGCCAAAAACACCTATGGGGTGCTGCGGATTTTCGAGATCATGCTTGACATAAGGGTGAGACGAATCGAATTCCCCGGTTCCTTCGTTATAGCAATACCCTCCTTCCGTAATTGTGAGAGATACGATTTTTGTATCTTCAGATACCATCTTTTCCAGGACGGCACCGGGATTTTCCGGAGCATACAGGTAGTCTATCAATGATCCGATAACTCGAGCCTTTTCCTGATCATAATGGCGTTCAATTAAAGTATAGAGGAAATCCTGTTTTCTCAGTGCTTTCTCCATTTGTTTATCTTGAGGAAGCAGGCCAACTCCACAGATTCCCCAACTCGTTATCCCATGGTTTTGAAACAAATCATCGGTGTAGAGTGCCTGATGTGCCCGATGAAATCCTCCCACTCCGATATGAACAATGCCATGCTTTATGTGCTGACGGTCATAATTAGGGATACTTACTTCTGTTGAGAGGTGTACCAGAGATTCGGAATTCAGTAGCCTGGTCATTTTTTTTGAATCTGGATGGATGGTTTCTAACATGATTGTATTTCCTGAATGAAAGTTAATGTAATTGCAACAGCCATGCGTTCATGATCATTTGACGGCCCCGAATGTCATACCCTGTACCAACTGTCGTTGACTGAACCATCCAAACATCAGGATCGGTGCTACTGCCATTGTAGAAGCTGCTGAAAGTTTCGCCCAAAAAAGTCCTTCGGGACTTGAATAAGAGGCAATAAAAGCTGTCAGGGGAGCGGCGTCCGATGCTGTTAAGTTCAAGGTCCAGAAAGCTTCATTCCAGGCAAAGATAACAGATAGCAAAAAGGTTGAAGCAATTCCCCCAAAAGTGATGGGAACCAGTACATGCCTGATTTCCTGCCACAAGTTTGCCCCGTCCAACCTGGCAGCTTCCAGTAAGGGATGCGGCACTTCCTTGAAATATGTGTAGAGCATCCAGACAATGATCGGCAGATTGATCATCATGAGGACAAGAGTCAGTCCTATACGGGTGTCCAGAAGTTTAAAATCCCGGAAGATCAGGTACAGAGGAACCAAAACCCCAACCGGAGGCATCATCTTGGTTGATAGAATCCAAAGCAAAGTCCCGCGTGTCCTTTTGCTGGGCCTGAATGCCATTGCCAATGCAGCTGGTATGGCAATCAGCAATCCCAGAAAAGTAGAACCAAAAGACAGAATCACTGAATTCATCGAAAAATGAAAATAGTTGCTCCGTTCCTGAACGATTCCATAATTTTCTAAAGTCGCGTCAAAAAAGAAAAAACTGGGAGGCATGGAAAATGCGTCGAGTTCTGTCTTAAACGATGTGTGAATCATCCAGAATATCGGAAAGAACAACAATAATGAGACGAACCAACCTGTAAATGTGAACAGCGTTTTTTGATAATTTTTGTTATTTGTCATAATCCCTTTTCAATCTAGATTTTTTCCAATCATCCGCATCAAAAAAATAGCGACAATATTAGCTAAAATAACAGCAACCACTCCACCGGCAGCAGCACCTCCAACATCAAACTGGAGCAATGCCTGGGAATACACTAGAAAAGCAATGTTTGTGGTCTCTAACCCGGGACCACCTCCCGTTGTCACAAAAATTTCTGCGAAAATGGTCAATAAAAAGATGGATTCGATTAACACGACTACCACAACAGAACGCATCAAGTGCGGGACCGTGATATATAAAAACATTCGGATGGGACCAGCACCATCAATCTTTGCTGCTTCTACTTGCGATTCATCCAGCGATTGGAGTGACGTCAACAGAATCAGTGCGGCAAATGGAATCCATTGCCAGGTAATCATCATGATGATTGAGCCGAGAGGAAAATCCGATAACCAATCAATGGGTTCGAGATTAACAGCGCTAAAAAGCCAGGCAAAAAAACCGGAAACTGGATGCATCAGCATGTTCTTCCACAGGAGTGCTGAGACAGTAGGCATGATAAAAAAAGGAGAGATTGCCAGTACACGGGTGAGACCTCGTCCCCAGAAATCTTGATTCAACAGCACAGCCGTCAAAAGACCAAGAACTACTGAAAACACGATAATCATTCCTACCATCGCCAATGTATTGAACAATGCTTGCCCGAAAGCAGGATCGGAGAAAAAGAATTCGTAATTCAGAAAACCTGTCCACTGTTCCATTCCCGGTTCTAACAGGTTGTAATTCAAAAAAGAAAAATAGATCGTCATGGCTAACGGGACCGCCATCCACACAAATAAGAGCAGAATGGACGGGCCTGCTGCTAGTCTTGATAAAATGATATCAGAACGTCGAAGTTCCATAAAAAACCTCCATTGGTTGAACTCTCCTGCTTCCGCATGATGGCGAGGAGAACCCATGCGGAAGCACTCAGGAGAGAGTTGAAAGAGTTAAAAAGTTTTTGATCAGATTTTAGTAGTAGCCGCCTTTACGCATGATACGGTCTGCTATTCTCTGAGCATTCTCCAGAGCTTTTTTAACTGAGACCTTACCAGTCAAGGCTGCTGAGAATTGCTGTCCAACGGAAGTTCCAAGCCCTTGAAATTCAGGGATGGCCGCAAATTGCACACCAACATAAGGTTTGGGCTTTAAAGTTCCATTCACAGGATCTGCTGATTTGATAGAATTCAACGTCATCTGAGCAAAAGGTGCTGCGTTTAGGTATTCAGAATTTTTATACAATGAAGCTCTTGTTCCAGGGGGGACATTGGCCCATCCTTCTTTGGAGGCAACTAATTCAAGATAAGCTTTCGAAGTTGCCCAGGAAATGAACTTCATGGCCGCATCCGATTGTTTCGACCCGGCAGGAATAGCTAGCGACCATGCCCACAACCAGTTTCCTCCCCGACAAGTTACAGCACAGGGAGCTTGTGCAAAATCGACTTTGTCGTGAACCTTGGAATCTTTAGGGTTGGTAACAAAGCTTGCAGCCACAGTGGCGTCAATCCACATTCCACACTTGCCGCTGTTGAAAAGGGCGAGGTTTTCGTTGAATCCGTTGCTGGATGCCCCCGGAGGTCCATATTTGTTCATCATGTCTACATAGAAACTGAGAGCATGGTTCCATTCTGGTTGATCAAACTGAGGCCTCCACTTTTCATCAAACCAGCGTGCTCCAAATGCATTGCTTAATGTGGTTATAAGAGCACCGTTTTCTCCCCAACCGGCTTTTCCTCTCAGGCAAATCCCGTAAGCTCCATTGTCTTTTTCATGGATCGCTCTGGCAATTTCATAGACTTGTCCCCAGGTAGGCTGCTGCGGCATGTCCATATTCACGCCAGATACCAGATCTTTACGGTACATGATCATGGACGATTCACCGTAAAAAGGAGCAGCATAGAGTTTCCCGTCCAGAGTGAGACCACTTCGAATTGGAGGTAAAATATCATCAACATCATAAGCCGCATCAAAGTTGAGAGGCACCAACCATCCTTTTTTACCCCAAATCGGTACTTCATAAGTTCCGATAGTCATCACGTCAAACTGACCTCCCTTGGTAGCAATATCCATGGTCACACGCTGGCGAAGCATGTTTTCTTCTAACGTCACCCACACCAATTCAACACCTGGGTTTTTGCTTTTGAATTCGTCCGCCAGACTTTGCATGCGAACCATGTCTCCGTTATTCACTGTTCCGATGGTAAGCTTGGTTTGTGCAACCGCGCTCAATGAGATCGCCATTGCAATGGCTAGAATTGCTAAATTTGCTATGATCTTTTTCATATTTTTCCTCTCTTACATTAAAATTATGGAATAAATTTTATCCAAATATTATTTGGATAAAATGTCAATTACGGGTAAGCTGCCAATTCCCTTCAGCAACGCTTATGCCAGTTTTTTTTGGAGTAGAGGAATATCATTCGAAAACAAG
>JADGAT010000048.1 GCA_015231885.1 SAR324 cluster bacterium | reverse complement strand
AAGCGGTTTCCTGCACCATCGGCCAACATTTCAACAAAATGTGGAACAATATCTCAATTACCTGATTGAAGATATTGGCACCCCTCCCAGTTTGGAGAAAGCAAATAAAATTGCGCAACGGCTTTCTCTTAAAATTCGTTATGAAAGTCCCACCCTCAACTGGTCTACTGATAGTTCATTGCCGCCCATCCATCAATTGCACTTTCATCAGTGGGGAGATTCCTCCACTATATATTTTGGTAGGTATCACCGAGAAAATATGGTGGTTGTCAAACACAAAAATGGAGAGTTTTTATTTACCATCTCTCTGGCTCTGGATCATGATTCTCCAAGAGAACTATGGATTGTTCTTCTGCTCATTATATTGACAGCTATTCTGGTGGGTGCCTATTTTTTAATCCGTAACGTCTTGCGGCCTGTCAAATGGTTATCCGTAGGCGTACAGGAAGTCAGTAACGGGAATTTTAACCACCAGGTGCCTGTCCGTAAACCAGATGAACTGGGCCAATTGACACAAGCATTCAATGACATGACTTCACAAATTCACAATATGCTTACCAGCAAAGAGCAGCTTCTACTGGATGTCAGCCATGAACTTCGTTCTCCCTTGACTCGGATCAAAGTGGCTCTTGAATCTCTGCCGGATAATCAGGCAAAACAAAACATTCATGAGGATATTCTGGAGCTGGAAAAGATGGTCGCTGAAATATTAGAAACCGCCAGATTGGACAGTGATTGCGGGAAACTGGATTATCAAAACATCAATATTGTTCCACTTCTCCAGGAACTAAAATCTGAATTTTCCAAGAGATGTCTGGATATGCGCTTTGCCGGTATGCCTGCTGAAGTGGTTTTATCTATTGATATAGGACGAATTCGTGCTGTTCTGCAGAATATTATGAGCAATGCGATCAAATATTCGGAACCCAACAGTGTGATTGTCTGTATATCTTTGGAACAGCAAGAAAAATATATGGTTGTTCAAATTCAAGACCAAGGGAATGGGATTTCTCACGAAGAGCTTCCTTTTATTTTTGAACCTTTTTACCGAATTGACAAATCCCGATCTAAAAAAACGGGAGGATATGGATTGGGACTGCATTTGTGCAAAAAAATAATGGAAGCCCATGGAGGGCAAATCAAGGTAGCCAGTATTTTATCAGAGGGCACGAGAATCTCTTTGTTCTTTCCTCTACCAAAAGCATCTTAAAGGATACGGTAATAAAATTAAATAGGTTTTAAATGTCTGAAACTAATGAGATTTAGGTTCTGATTACATCAGGTGTGAGTTCGACCGAGATGAAAAAATGAAACTTTATCGTGTAAAATGCAAAAATAATAGCGGGATGGTGAAGTCTATTTTTTTGTG
This sequence comes from SAR324 cluster bacterium, assembly GCA_015231885.1. Taxonomy (GTDB): domain Bacteria; phylum SAR324; class SAR324; order SAR324; family NAC60-12. The sequence goes on along the minus strand of JADGAT010000048.1, from coordinate 36,406 downwards.
GCTGATTGTAGAACCTGCTTGACATTGCTAATACTCCAGCGTACAAGACCCCTCAAGATAAGGATGGGGAGTACCCATAAAGCCTTTTCATGCATAAACAATCGAATCATGGCACCTAATTTGCTAGAAAGAAATATTCCCAGAGGATTAATAAATAGGCTCATGGAATATTGACACTTTAAAAGTAAAAAAGTTGTTTTTTTGTTGACAATGTCCCAATGATCCTATAAATGCTTCAGTGGGTAATGTGTTTTAAGAAAAAAGAAAGTTGAAATTTAAAAAATAAACTGCTATATTTGTTGTTTGTTTTAAATTACACTTTTGAAAAAGTTGCAAATTAGTTTATTTTGAGATATATCTATCTCACAATTTTGATTGATGTTGAAAAACATCAGTATTCTACTACCCGGTGGTAGTAGAATGGTTTTTGTGGTGTATCGACGATACTTCACAAGTGGCCCCTTGAGTAGGGCATATGGCATCTTATGAGTGAGTATTCATGGCAAGGGAATTTTTCTCGAATTTTTCACTCATGTAAGAAAACTAAAGTTCAGCTTGCAGATTTAATCTTTTTTTATTAGTAGATCCTTGCTGAGCGGAATATAGGTCATCTCCCCAATCTTGAGGGGTGGATAACCCTGAAATCAATCAAATCCATAAGGAGTGGTATGAAATTATTGTCAAAAAAATTTTTAATGCCTGCTTTTGCTGCGGTTGTAGGCCTTTCTTTTGCAGCAAATGAATCAGCAGCTGCAGATATGAATGCTAAGTTTAGTGGCCGTGTTACTGGTTACTATTGGTCAGGAACAGCAAAGGCCAATGATGATGCGGATTCTATTTCCAATACCAAGTTTGTACACGAAGGCCGTTTCGGAGTAGTTGCTTCTGCAACCGAAGGAGAATGGAAAGGTTCTGCCAAGTTAGAGCTTGATACCGATAGTCTTCAAGGCGCCAGCGGTTATAATCGAGATCATTTTGTCATGCTGGCAAATAAGCAATTCTACGTTGTAGTAGGTCGTAAATACGCTGGTGAGCTTAACTATGCCGGTTATGTCACAGAAATATCTGATTTTTTGCTTACTAGTAATAATGTGAGCCGCACACAACTCGTTGCAGTTGGATTGAAAGGTATTCCCAATATCAGTGCAAATATTGGATATGTTGATGTTGATAATGGTGCATCCGATGTAACGGGCTTCCGTCCTGCCGTAGGATACAAGGCTGATAACTTCCAGGTAGACGCTGTCTATGAGAGTATAACATCCCAGGAAAATGACGACCGGGGCGGTGATGACGACAACAGCACAGCGGTATCTTCTTTTGGTATAGGTGCAAAAGTTAGTTTTGGAAACATCGATGTTTTTGGTAATTACGAGAATCGCACAACTACAGTAGAGACAGCTGCAGATGATGTAGATACTGGTGATACTGAAATGGTACTAGGCGCTAATGTGGGTTTAGGAAACAACATGGGCATTACTGCTGGCTTCAAAAACGACACAACGACTATGGATGATGTTGACGATACTGTCACAACAGCCATGACTGTCGCTTTTCGAAAAACCTTAGCAGGTGTTCAAATCTTTGGTGAGTATGTGAGTTCTTCAACCACAGCGGATGACAGCAGTGGCGTAGATGGTGCAAAATCTAATGATTTGGCAGCAGGTATGCGATATTGGTTCTAATTTGAACATTATTATTGATACTTGATAGTATTTGATTGACCCTGGTTTCTTCCTGCTGAAGAGCCAGGGTTTTTTTATTTGAGAGTATACTTGCCGCATACCTTCCCTCTGTTTCCTTTCTCATTGACTGCTATCGTAGATTGACTTGTACTTTTGGTAGAAGTCGCTATCTCTATAGTCTCATATTGTCACCGCTTCAAAACTCTATAAAAGTCTCCGCCCAGAACTTCAAAAAATCATTGAAACGAGTTGTGATACCTGCAGAGAGGTCCTATGTATTTATCCCACCGCCCGAGAAGATTACGCCGTACTGCTGCCATTCGGGGTTTAGTCAGAGAAACCCATTTACAGCCTGCTGATTTGATTTTTCCCATGTTTGTAACAGAGGGGAAAAAACTGAGGGATCCGATTACAACCATGCCGGGTCAGTTCCGATTTTCAGTAAATGAATTGGTGAAAGAATGCGAGGAATTGTTTGAACTGGGAATAGGGGCTGTGAATTTATTCGGATACTCGACAGAAAAAGATGATCAGGCAACAAAAGCGTATGATCCCAATGGATTGGTGCAGCGGGCGATTCGTGCTTTGAAAAAAAGTGTACCGGATTTGTGCGTACAGACTGATATTGCTCTGGATCCCTATACCCATCATGGTCATGATGGGCTGGTTGTTGGTGATGAAATAGTCAATGATGAAACTGTAGAGGTATTGTGCAAGATGGCACTTTCTCATGCCAATGAAGGCGTCGATTGGGTGGCTCCTTCTGATATGATGGATGGCCGTGTGGGAGCAATCCGATATTCGTTAGATCAGGCAGGATTCCAGAATGTCGGGATTTTAGCGTACTCTGCTAAATACGCTTCCTGTTTTTATGGTCCGTTTCGTGGAGCATTGGACTCTGCACCCAAAACGGGAGATAAAAAAACTTATCAGATGGACCCTGCCAATGCCCGTGAGGCATTACATGAAATTGCAATGGACATTGAAGAAGGAGCCGATGTAGTCATGGTCAAACCCGCATTGGCTTATCTGGATATTATTGCTCAGGCCAGAGCTTCGTTTGATATTCCTATTGCCGCCTATAATGTTTCTGGAGAGTATTCCATGATTGTGGCAGCTGCAGAAAGAGGCTGGGTTGATCAGGACAGGGCCATGATGGAAAGCCTGTTGGCCATCAAACGAGCAGGCGCTGATATGATTCTGACGTATTTTGCAAAAGATGCCGCAAAATTAATGAAACAAGATTTTGGGAGGATGGTATGACCGCATCAATGACGATACGAAATGCAACGGTAGTGCTCCCTCATGGCATACTGGAGGTTGATGTTACTGTCGCAAATGGGAAAATTCAGGCCATTGGCACGGGTGTCTCTCCAATTGGTGAAGAAATTGATGCCGAGGGATTGATCCTGATGCCTGGCGTGATTGATCCTCAAGTCCATTTCCGGGATCCTGGGTTGACGCACAAAGAAGATTTGCACACAGGCTCTTGTGCAGCAGCAGCAGGAGGAGTGACCAGCTTTTTTGATATGCCCAACAACAATCCGGCGATTGTTACCGCAGAGTTGATGACCGCAAAAAAAAGTGATGCCGCAAAAAAATGTGTGGTCAATTACAGTTTCTTTATTGGAGCGACCCCATATAACTTAGATGTACTAAACCAAGTGGAAAATGTCTGTGGAATCAAAATATTCATGGGATCTTCTACGGGAGATTTGCTGGTCAGTGATGAAAAAGACCTGGAAAATATTTTTGCAAATGGGTCTCGCTTGATTGCGGTACATGCAGAAAACGAAGACATTTTGCGAGAAAATAAAGCCCTTTTGTCCCATATTCATGATGTGGCTGTTCATCCTAAAATCCGTGACGAGTCAGCAGCATTGCAGGCAACCGAACTTGCTGTTAAGCTTTCTCTGAAATACAATCGACGCCTGCACATTCTTCATCTGACGACTGAAGAAGAAGTTCAGCTGCTTCGGCGGTTACCACAGGACAATAAAATCTCCACGGAGGTATGCCCGCAGCATTTCATTTTGAAGGCCCCTGAGTGCTATCAAGTATTAGGAACCCATGCCCAGATGAATCCACCGATACGTGCGGCCAGGCATGGGAACGCATTATGGAAAGGGTTGAAAGAAGGGATTATTGAGTGTATTGCAACCGATCATGCTCCTCATACGCTTGAAGAAAAAGACCAGCCTTATGGAAAAGCACCTTCTGGTATGCCTGGAGTTGAAACATCATTGCCGCTCATGCTCAACCGTGTGAACCAGGGAGCGTGTTCTCTTCAGGACGTTGTGAAGTGGATGTGTACAGGCCCGGCTCGACTTTATGGAATAAAAGGCAAAGGGAGCATTGAAGTGGGGATGGATGCGGATCTGGTGCTGGTGGACATGGATAAGAAAAAGACGGTATCCAATGGGGAATTATTCACGAAAGTCAACTGGTCTCCCTACCATGGAATAGAGCTGCAAGGATGGCCAATACGGACGATAGTGAACGGGCAAACTGTTTTTCTGGAGGGCGAGATTATAGATGGAGTTCGAGGCCAGGAAATTGAATTTTTGAATTGATTATGGAAATTGTTAATTTTCGAAAAAATTTTTCTCCTCAAAATCCCGTTATTGTAACCATCGGCAATTTCGATGGAGTACACCTGGGGCACCAGTCCATTATTCGTAAAGTTGTTGAAGAGGCCAAGCAGCGTCAATGTTTCAGTGTTCTGATTACGTTTGACCCTCATCCTCAGGAAATTATCCATCCCCAGGAAACCGTAAAAAAGATCTGTACACCGGAACTTAGAATTCGTCTGTTGGAAAAAACAGGACTGGACTCTGTTCATATCATTCGCTTCACTCCTGAATTGTCTCAACTCTCCCCTGATGATTTTATCCTTCATTTTTTGATTGAACGCTTCAATTTGGTCAAAGTGGTGATTGGTTATGACTTTCACTTTGGGAAGAACCGCATGGGAGATTCTGGATTATTGAAGCGCTATAGCGAACAATACAATTTTGATCTGGAGAAAATTACCGCTATTGAAATTGGGGATAATACGGTGAGCAGCACCTTCATTCGCCAACTGATTGAAGATAATTGTTTTGAGCAAATTCCCAAATATCTGGGTCGATTGTACAGCATACGCGCGACTGTACAGAAAGGAGAACAACGCGGTCGGACGCTGGGATTTCCTACTGCCAATTTGAGGCCTGAAATCAAGATTCCTTTGACCAACGGAGTGTATGTTACAGAAGTTGCCGTAAACGAACAAAAATACCATGGGGTGACCAATGTCGGCATACGTCCTACATTTGGGCATCAAGAACAAACCATAGAAACCTATATATTTGATTTTTCTGATGATATTTATGGGACAACATTGGAAATTTGGCCTCTGAAGCAATTGAGGAAAGAAAAGAAGTTCTCGGGAATGGATGCGTTGCAGCAACAGATCGAAGTGGATGTTGAAAATGCCAAGTCTTATTTGCAATCCAGGCCATCTCCATGAACAGTTATGTTCCAGAAAAAATTATTGTTGATCGGGCAGTGAGGAACGATCCATTCACTCAAAACCTGCTTGAAAAATTTTCTGATGTACCTTGTGAGATACTAGAAAACTATTCCTGGCATAAAAATGAAAATAACCCGGACCCTGCAAAAAATCCTCTCACCGAAGGAAAAAAAATACTACATTTGAAATATTTTGCAGGCAATTCTATCAAATCGTGTCCGGGCATCACGAACGGTGCTGTTTGCTGCAACTATTTTACACTGGATTTGATTGAAAACTGTCCATTGGAATGTAGTTATTGCATTTTACAGGCTTTTTTGAATAAACCAGTGATTACGGTTCATGCCAATCTTGCTGAAGTGTTAAATCAGGTTCGTCAGCATGTATCTTCCCAACCGCAGCGCTTGTTTCGGGTAGGAACAGGAGAGCATTCTGACAGCTTGGCACTGGATCCAGTTTTGGAAATAAATAAACAGGTTGTCCCATTTTTTGGTGAATTGGACAATGCCATCCTGGAGTTGAAAACAAAATCGAATCATGTGGATCACTTGCTGGATTTACCGCATCAAGGTAATACGGTAATTGCCTGGTCGCTGAATCCTCCTTATATTGTTGAACAGGAAGAACATAAAACGGCAGCACTGCATGAACGGCTGCAGGCCGCATGCAAAGTGCTGGAAGCAGGCTATAAAGTAGCCTTCCATTTTGATCCAATGATTTATTATCCTGATTGGGAAAACGGATACAGACAGTTGGTTCACCAATTGCTGGAAACCATTCCTGTCGCGAGCATTGCCTGGATCAGTCTCGGAACATTGCGATACATCCCTAAGCTCAAAACAATGGTCGAAGAACGTTTTCCTAAAAGTACGATATTTCTTGGCGAATTTATCCAGGGAGAAGATGGAAAAATGCGTTATCTGAAGAAAGTCCGCCAGCGGATGTTTCAAACGGTTCGTCAAGAAATACATAAGCTGGCACCACAGGTAACGACTTATCTGTGTATGGAAAAAGTTCCGGTGTGGCAGCACACCATGCCGGTTCATCCCACAACAAATGATGAACTGGATGACATGCTCAGCAATAATTTTCAACAGCAATTCAGGCAGTGCTTCTGAAACAGATGGATTTTTTATGGCTCTGACTCCCCCTACAATCATTCCCGTATTTCCATTATACGGCACGATTCTCTTACCAGGCTGCATCTTGCCTCTTAATATTTTCGAACCTCGTTATCGTCAAATGATAAAGGATCACCGAGAATCAGAAAATGCTTACATTGGAATGATTCAACCTAAGGATGCAAACACAGAAGAACTATACAAGATTGGCTGTATTGGGCAACTGGAACAGTGTAAGCAGTTGCCCAATGGCAATTACATGATCCGCCTGGAAGGATCAATACGTTTCCAAGTTGAAAAAGAAATTCCTACCGACAAACTGTATCGCGAAACATTGGTACGCTACACAGATTTTCAACATGACACAAAGGAAAAGAACGCTGTTCTGGAAAAAGGACCTCTCTATGATGCCTTTCAGTACTATCTGGAAAAAAGAAATGTCACGATGATTTGGGATAAAATCAAAATGATTCCTCTCCATCATTTAGTCAATATTCTCTCTATGAACTTGGAATTTACCAGTTCTGAAAAGCAAACACTGCTGGAGTCTTATGATATCAGTACTCGGTGGCAGGATTTGATTTCTCTGTTACAAATGGTCTCGATGCCTCACACCATGGGAAAAAATGCAGATGAAATGCTCAACTGAAATATTTTTTGCAAGGTAGTAAGCCCATGAAATCTGCTCAAATCCTGCAAGCAACCCTTGAAGAAAAATACAAACAGTTGCTCCAATATGATAAGCGTGAAATTGATAATCCAGATTTACATGACAATGTCAGGGTTAATTACTGGAATCGATTGAATCTCATTATCTCTACGGTTCAGAAGTATTTCAAGAACCCCGGAAATGTCCAAATTGGAGATTTTGCCTGTGCTCAGGGAAATGCCAGTTTATTGCTGGCAGAATTAGGCTATATTGTCTTTGCAATAGATATCAATGAGTCATTCATTTCCTATGCAAAGCACAAGTATGAAAAGGGCCAAATTACCTGGATTGTTTCCAATATTGAAGAATTGGACCTTCCGAAAGAAAGTCTGGATATGGCGATTGCCGGCGAATTGGTAGAGCACTGTGCGCATCCTGATGAAATACTATCAAAAATAATGAGTTTTCTACGTCCAGGGGGGCTGCTCATTATCACGACACCAAATGGTTCTTCCTTAAAAAATAACCGTCCTACCTTCTCCCAATTTTCGAAAAAATCCTCAAGAAAATCTTTAGAAAACCGACAATTTGGCCCAGATGGTGAAGATCATTTGTTTCTTTTTACCGCAGAGGAGCTGCCGATGATTGTGCCGCAAAACAGTGTTATTATTGAATCGGGTTATGATGGCGGCACTTTTTTAATCAATAAATATTCCCGCCATTTTTTTAAACTATTGCCGATTGCATATATGGAACAGAGCGTCCGTTTCCTTTCTCGAGTCCCCCTTGTCAATCAATGGACATACCATAATATATATGCGGTGATCCAGAAGCAGTTTTCTGAATAATTCAGAACTTGAAAATCATTCAGCCTATGTCGTCTGCACAAAAAGCGGTTTCAGCAATGATTTGGGATTTTTTGGGCAAAGGCGGATTATCCCTCGTTCGATTTGCTGAATCCATTTTACTGGTACGCCTGTTAGGTAATACCGATTATGGTATTTTATCGGTACTACTCAACTTTCAAGCATCCCTGGTGCTGGCCGCTTCTCTTGGTATCGAAGGGGCGCTTTCCCGTTTTCTTCCAGAGCTTCAAGTAAAAAAAAAGGAAATACACATTCCTGCTTTGATTCGGCAGGCGGGAACAACCCGCAGTTGTTTGTTGATTACAGTAAGCGGCATTTGTTTCCTTTTTGCTGCTCCACTGGTTGAAATCCTTTTTAAAGATATACCCGCCGACTCACAGCCATTCGCAAATTACTTGCGGTTCGTCTTGTTTCTTGTCATTTCGGTAGGTTTACAAGATTTGACACGCCGCATTTTGGTCATTCATTACAAACAGCGTCTGATCAACACGGTAGAGTTTTTCGCTTTCTGTGCTTATCTGGGGGGTGCTATTATTTTGATCCAGCTTGGTGGAGGAATTACAGAAGTGCTGCTTGTCAATATAGGGTCCAAACTGTTGACCTTGTTGTTTTTTGCTTTCCACAGCCGGTTCTATTTTCGTTCCAACTCGATCAAGGAGCCGGTTCCTTCTACCCTACAAAAGCGCATTTATGCTTATGCACTGAGTTTTTATTTCTATTCTCTCATGCTTCATGTGTTGGGAAAGGGAGGAGATATTTTCATTTTAGGTGCACTTGACCCGGATATCAGCCAGGTTACTTTTTATACCATTGCTTTCAATTTTGCCTTTTTTTCTACCAGTTTCTTTGAACTGGCACTGCATGGCGGATTTGTGCTGCCCTTTATTTCCGAGATATACCATAAAGGAAATCGTGCAAATATTTGTAGGGTGTATACAGGGCTGTTTGAATTTATTTATCTGTTTACCATTCCCATCAGTGTTGGCGGAATATTCATGGCAAGGGAATTGATTGATTTGTTTTACGGAGTAGAAAATAGCAGTGCGGCACCATTGTTAATATTATTTTTTGTGCATTTCAGTGTGGTGAAGATTGGTATTTTGAACTCCAGTTTTATGCTGGCTGCAGATCAGCAAAATCGTCTGATTGGTTCTCGGGTATTTTTTGGGGGGTTTAATATGGTGATCAATCTGATTTTAGTCGGATCGTATCATGCGATTGGTGTCGTCTGGGGAACATTGATTACGGGAGTGCTTTCGTCTATTTACGAAACATGGTGTGTGCACCAAACCATCAAGCCTCGTTATTCCTTGCAATTTATGGGGAAAATTTTATTAGCTGCATCTGGCATGGGGTTTGTGTTGTGGGGGGCAGCCTCCTTTCTGCCTGAGCTCCTTTCTGTGAAAATCGTGTTGTTGATTGGTTTGGGAGGAGCGGTGTACGCCATCCTTTTGGTATATCTCAAACCCATTTCATCTGCTAACCTCGAGGTTCTCCAGCAATCAAAATTGCCTTTCAAGCACCATCTGTTTCGATTGCTTTCTAAATAAATCACTCATCAGCACGGAGCTTGATGGTTTTTTTAGAAGATGTAGTACTGGACGACAAAACAATACTGGTGAGGTTGTCCAGGATTGATATTTTTTCCACTTGCAATTCGGCGTAGTTATCAAAGCATCCGCTCACATCTTTTTCTAATTGTTCCAGTAAGTGGTCGGTGCGTAAATTGGCCTGGCTGAAAAAACAAATAGCCGTTTGTGAGCTAAGAAGACTGGCGCTCAAAACGCTCCGAATCAGTCCAACCACTTCTGCAACCACTGAATATTCTCCTTTAAAAAAAATCTCACCCGTGACGGCATCTTCGTGAATCAAACGATGGGTTTCAATTCCATCATCACTGTTTCCCTGCAAAAGGTTTTCCACAAACTCTGTTGTATCCTGTGTACGGATCGAATGGACATCCACGATCTCTCCTGCTTCGTTGTATTGAGTTAAGGTGGCGGGGTGTGTGGTCGGATTCACAAATCGAATGGCCGAATCTCGGACTTCGTACTCCAGCTCATCAACGGAACCCTGATCAATGATAACATCCGATTCATTGAATGCGGCTTTTGCTTCTGAATCGTCTTCTTCTTTGGAACTTCCACAACCCACAACAAAGGAAAGGCAGCATATCAAAAACAAGAAAAATCCTTTATTTTTTTGAAAAATCATAAAAACTCCTTATCTGTATTCTCGTTGTTTTTGTACTTCTGGGAAATATTATTTTTCCATTAAGTCAAAAAGTTCAATGAATTCTAACAGGGTTAACGTCTCTGCACGCTGCTTGTCATATCGCTTTATCAAATACGTTTGATGTGCTTGAAATTTCAATGGAGTGCAGCGTTGTAAATTGTTTAACAAAGTTTTACGCCTTTGATTGAATAGTCCCTGAACCCACCTTAGAAATGAAATTTCTTTTTCTGTTGAAATCACTCTGGCTTTTGGCACAAGGTGAACAACGGCAGAATTTACTTTGGGCTGAGGAGAAAAAGCAGAAGGTGGTATAGAAAAGGCCAGTTTTCTTTCAAATCCAATCTCTGCAGCAATGGAGAGCACACCGTATGCTTTTCTGTTTTCTATCGTTGCACAAATACGTTCCGCCACTTCCTGTTGAACCATCACGGTAACAGAAATCAGATGTTCGCGCAGCTCCATTAATTTAAAAAACAGGAGGGTCGCGATATTGTATGGAAGGTTTGCAACAATTTTGAAAGGTCCAGAATAAAATGATAGGAGTTCCTGAGAGTCGTATTGCAAAATATCATGGTGCACGGGAGTGAATTTTTTCTGTTGGGAAAGTTGTTGACTGAGATCTTGATACAATTTAGGATCAATTTCAACTGCGGTAACTCGTGATTTTTTTTGCAGCATCGCTTTGGTCAGAATGCCTTTACCTGGACCAATTTCTAGTATGCAATCCGTTTCGCAGACTTGCGCGGTATCTAACATCTGGTCGATATAGCGAGGTTCAATCAAAAAATGTTGTCCCCATTTTTTCGACATAATCCCGTCTTTCTAATGGTGTACAGTTCCAATTTTTTCATCAGGACGTGTGATTTCACTAATTCGGATACCAAAACGATTATTGATGACAACTACTTCTCCACGGGCAATTAGCTGGTTACCAATCAAAACCTCCACGGGCTCTCCAATGATTTTATCAAATTTAACAATACTTCCATTTTTCCATGCCAGAATATGGCGTAGGTCAATTTCGGTACGGGCCACTTCTGCATACAGGCGTAATGGTACATCTCCTACGAATTTAACTGTATGGAATATTTTTTCAGGTTCTTCTTTCTTCAAAAGTGCAGCAGTCACTGACTTGTGGGCGGCCTTGGTCTTCCGGCCGGAATCCAACATGCCCTTAACAGCCTGTTGTGCTTCAGGAATATGATTGGAGAGATTCTTTTCCACCTCTTTATCCGGGGCGAGCATGTCCTTAACGGCCTGTTGTGCTTCAGGAATATGATTGGAGAGTTCTTCTTCTTTGACACCAGATGTTACCTTGTCATCCTCCATTGCAGCCCTTCCAATTGACAAAAAATCAACAAAACAGAATATATGAGAATCCGAAGTTAAAATTTATTCTATAAAAACAATGTTTTAAAAAATTAATTTGTCATGTCGGACTTGATTCGGCATCCAGAAAACCCTGGGAATTCTTTTGGATTCCGGATCGAGCCCGGAATGACATCGTCTTCAACTCCGGATTCATATAATATATATGCCTTGTTGTATCACAGGCAAATCAGAACTCCAATGGAATTTTGATTTGAGATTGTACACAGAAGTGTTTTATTCCTGAAAAAGACATTGGTTTTTTCGACCATTAATTATATTTTGTTTTTGATGTATGAAATTGCTAATAATACAGTACCGTGAATTAGGTTTTGTTTTGGCATAGAATTTATCACTCATACGTCATCTCAAGGCAAACAAGGAACGAGCGGCGAAGCGATCTAACTTGGATATTTAGATTGCTTTGTCGTACCTCCTCGCAATGAGAAAAACAGAAGTAAAGCAAAGTCCTACTACTATAATTTAGGTAGAGTGATGGTATTTGTATTCATGCTCATCCTTGGATTCTTTCTGGGCAGCATCCCTTTTGGCTTGTTGATCGGAAAATATATGCTAGGCATTGATGTACGGTCACAAGGGAGTGGAAATATTGGAACAACAAATTTAGTCCGTCTTGGAGGAAAATTACCAGGGATCTTGACCTTCCTTTTAGATTTTGCAAAAGGGGCAATTGCCATGTTGATTGCACAGTCCTGGCTGGTGGATGGGGAAGGGCAGGTTTTGGTAACCCAGTGGAGTTGTATTGGAGTTGCTGCCGTTTGTGGACATGTATTTTCTATCTTTCTCCAGTTTAGAGGAGGAAAGGGGATTGCAACGCTTTTTGGGGTACTGACAGTTCTTAAATTCCCAATTGGGCTGCTTGCTGCATTAGTGTGGATAGGTATATTTTTAGCAAAACGTATTTCTAGTCTTGCAGCATTGTCCGTATTGGGTGTATTACCTTTGTTATTCCTGGTGATCCCCTGGATATTAGGAGAGAGTGTATTAATCCCACAGGTGTTATTGTATACCGGATTATCTGCATTGTTGACATATCGGCATAGAGAGAACATCCTTCGCTTATTAAGGGGTGAAGAAACAAAACTCAAAGCCGCAGAAGAAGAGAGCTAGTAGAAACCGTTTATTTTTTAATTTTTTTCCATTGAACACTATGAATCCGTTGGTAAAAATACAAAATTTTTTAGGGCCCACCGTTTATAAACCATCTCTAGTTTTAGCTGTCATTGCTTTGGCGACATGGCCTCTGCCCGTCGGCTTTTTTCAGTTTTTCTACTTCATGGCTACCATCGGCTTGGCCTCCCTTATTATTTGGCGGGCAGGTGATCATTTTGCCCCTGCTGCTGAATTTATAGAGGAGCACCACAACATCCCTCAATCAGTGAAAGCCGCTGTTATTGACGCCGTTGCCAGTTCTTTTCCCGAATTTGCCGTGGCAGTCATTGCAGTGATGTTTCTGGGAAAATTTGAGGTTGGCGTAGCTACGATTGCCGGATCTGCCTTATATAATGTGTTGATTATTCCAGCAGCAGCAGGCTTGGTGGCAACCACCCCACTCGTTTTAAGTCGTGAAGTGGTTTGGAGGGACAGCTTATTTTATTTGCTGGTGGTTTTGGTTTTGATTGCAGCAGTATATTGGACATCAGAATGGAGTATCGGTATTGCAATTCTGTTCATCCTCTTGTATGCCGCTTACATATATATGCTGCAGCAGCATTACAAAAGACATCAAAAGCAAACGGCCGATCAGGAAGAATCAGCAGAACAAGAAAAAAATGAGGAAGAGGAGGAAGAGGAACTGCACATTGAGACTGAAAAGCAGGCTTGGTTCTGGATTGGAGGAATGATGCTGCTTATGGGAGCCGCTTCTCATCTTCTCGTAGAGTCCTCTATTGGATTGGGAGATTTATTAGGAATTGATGCGGTCATTATGGCTTTCATTGTCATTGCGGCTGGTACTTCTGCTCCCGACACAGCTCTTTCTGTACTCAGTGCAATGAAGGGCAACTATGATGCCGCGGTTTCCAATGTCTTTGGGAGTAATATTTTTGACATTTTGATATGTCTGAGCGTGCCTATTGCAATGATGTATTTTTCAGGTGCTCCCTTCACACTCATGGAAATGCCCTACAAATCATTATTGTGGATTCTTTTAGCATCTACGTTTTTAGCAATTTACTTTTTTTATTCAGACAATTACACCCTGACCAAGCGTAAATCTATAATTATGCTGGTTACGTATTTAGTCATTGCCGTGTATGCAATTATTATTTCTTGATTTCTTATAAATTCAACTGTGAATAATAAACAACCCTCTGATTTCAATTTTAGGTATAGTACTGTGATTTAGGTTTTGTTTTGGAATAGAATTTGTCACTCTTTCGTCATCGCGAGGGAGCGAGGAACGAGCGGCGATAAGTAAAGCAAAATCCCACTACAATAATCAGTTTTTCAAGGAGCATGTAATGAGACGTTATTTCAAACTTGGGATTATTATTTCATTTTTAATTATTGTGACAACTTTGGTATATGCTGCCGGAGGTGGGCATGGCGGTGAAACGGGTTTTGAAATAACACCTCATGTGCTGGAGAAAATTGCTACTGATGTAGAGGCCGTACCAGGGTCAGTAAATAAAGAAGCATTGGCTTCACTGGAGCATCTGAAGGGTAAAGTATTTCATGCAGAAATAGATTTTGCCGAGGAAGTTGAACATGTAGTTGGTGAAAAGGCTTCTGCAGCTTTTAAAAGCCTGGTTGTGTATCGGGCAAGCAAAGCTATGGTGTTTCCACGCCCAATTAGTACGTACTTGGGAGAAGAAAATCTGGGGATTGGAGGAAAAATGGCAAATCGAATTGCGGCAGAGCCTTTTTACCTGGTGGCCTCACTGATTTTTTTAGCAGCTATCCTGCATACTTTTATTACCTCTAAATTTCTGGCATTTGCCCACCGCCTGCATCATGAGTATGAGCATTCTGTGGAAGAAGGACATCCTAAAGAAAACAAGCGCTTTCTTGCAGAAGTGATGCACTTTGTTGGGGAAGTAGAGGCCGTTTTTGGAATGTGGGTCGTTGTGCTTGCCATTGCCTTTGTCATTTTTCATGGCCCCTCCACCTTGATACATTATTTTAGTCATGTGAACTATGTGGAACCTATGTTTGTGGTGGTGATCATGTCTTTGGCATCAACCCGACCTGTCGTTAAGCTGGCAGAGATGATGATGGAAAAAATAGCAAACGTAATGGGTGGAACACTGACGGCATGGTGGTTCACTATCCTGATTTTCGGGCCATTGCTGGGCTCCTTCATCACAGAGCCTGCTGCAATGACGATCTCGGCGTTACTGCTGGCTAAAAAGTTTTACTCTCTCGGACCCAGTTCTAAATTTTCTTATGCGACCATTGGTTTGTTATTTGTGAATGTTTCCGTGGGAGGAACACTTTCTCACTTTGCGGCTCCACCTGTCTTAATGGTGGCCGCTCCTTGGGATTGGGGCCTTGTTTTCATGATTACCAGCTTTGGCTGGAAAGCGGCTGTGGGAATCGTAATTGCGACAGGTGTTTACTATGTCTTTAATAAATCGGAAATGGCTGAACTCGAGAAAAAGTATGCTGGTATTGAAGCCGAAAGACACCTAGAACAAACGGGAATTGATCGAGACGATCTGGAAAATGAACTTTCTCAAATGGAAAATATTGTCAGCAAGGAATTAGGTTTCAATGACACGATTGAGAAAAAATATGCAGAAATCAAAACAAGGCTGAAGAGCAATCTGGCAGACAAATTTCAAAAATCACCAAAGTTGGAACCTGCTTTTGAAAGACTCTTTGCAGAAATAAAGCGGAAAGAAATACAAAAAGCCCTGCCTGGTTTGCTTCCCAAAGAAGAAAGACCTCCTTATCGCGATCCTGACTGGGATGAACGTTCTGATTCGGTGCCAGGATGGGTGATGCTGGTGCATGTCTTGTTTATGGCCTGGACCGTATTTTATGCTCATTATCCTCCTTTATTTATTGGAGGCTTTCTATTCTTCCTGGGCTTTGCCCAGGCAACGTCTCCTTATCAAAATAGAACGGATTTGAAGCCATCCTTGTTAGTAGGTTTCTTTCTGGCCGGATTGGTCACACATGGAGGACTGCAGGCCTGGTGGATTGCTCCGGTACTGGGCAGTCTGTCAGAAGTCCCGTTGATGCTCGGTGCTACTATTTTGACAGCGTTCAACGATAATGCTGCCATTACCTACCTCAGCACCCTGGTTCCTGGATTTACTGATGGAATGAAATACGCGGTGGTGGCAGGAGCTGTGACTGGAGGAGGATTGACTGTAATTGCGAATGCTCCGAACCCTGCGGGACAATCGATCTTGGCCAAATACTTTAAAAATGGAGTTTCTCCCGCAGGATTGGCAAAAGGCGCATTGATTCCTACCATTATTTTGGGGCTGTGTTTTATGCTCCTTCGATTCTAATTGAAATACAGTAGACATGGTTCTCTCTGATACCATGTCTACTCACCCATTCAGTCGGCCTTCCTTTTCCTTTTTACTTCTTTTTTGAATTCTATCAAAAAAGAAGTATATATGATAAAATATCCCGTACCTTGAACCCAAACAGCAACTTTGACAATAAAGGAATTATGAAAAAACTATTATATTTGCTATCAGTGCTCTGCTTCTTGTTTGCGGCTGGTTGTACTGAAGAATCAAGGAACAAGATTTTCCGACAAGCAGATAATCTTTTGGGAAAAGATATGAAAGTCTCTTATATAGATTCAGGGAAAATTGTTAAAACCTGGACAGTACGAGACAGTAAAATAACGACAGGGAAGGATGACCAGGGAAAGATGCTTGGATACTACTATTTTTGGAGTGAAGAAGTTGGCTATGTTCAGATTCCTGTTGAGCGTACAATTATTGAGGAACTACGAGAATAATCTACATGCTTTGCTGATGAAAAAGAAAACCATAAAAAATATTTTTCCTTTTTTTGGGGCAGCTTGCTTCACGGTCATGTCCTGCTCTAACCATGCTACTCCTGAATCCTATGAAGTGATTCGAAATTGCTCAACAAATTCAGGTGCTGCTAGAAAATGTATTGTTCAATACCACACCAAGCCTGATGGACCTGAGTATTATCAATATTTTTTTAAAGCAAAGGAGATGGAAATCACGGTTTTTGAGCATATAAAAAAGGGAGGCAAATTAGATTAATCATTCCAGGGGAAAACTCTGATCCAAAAGTTTTTGTCTGTTTCGGTCCCATACAGTAACTTGTACTGCGGTGAATGGCTGTTGTGTATCTTTGGGAAATTCTGCAGAAAACTTACGGAATCGTCTAATAGAAAAGCTTTCTGCCTTTTCTATATCAAGTTCAATCTTTTGATTCGGTTGCTCTTGATGAACAGGGAGTATCATTATATAGCCTGCCTGTGAACGGTTTCCTAGACTTGTTAAATTGAAATGAACAGAAATCTGATTGGATTCGTAGGTCGCATTGAATTGTTCGAGTTCTAAATCGGACTTGACAGGTGTAGCAGCAGCTTTCTCGGCCTGCTCTCGAATTTTTCGCTTCAAATCCGCAATTTTTTGCAGCATCGTTTGAATTTGTTGAACGGATGCTCTGTTTTGGCTTTTCAAATTTTGAATTGCGTCTTCTTTTGTATTCACGCTGTTCTGCAAATTAGAAATTTCTTGAAGAGTCTTTTTCTCATTGTTTCTCCAAAAAAGCTGGCCTTTTGGCCTTTCTGTTGAAGAGTCCTGTGACATTGAAATGATAAAATCTTTTTTATCTATTTCTTGTTTTAAAATTAAATACTGGCGTTTTAATTTCCTTAAATTTTCTTGTAAGTTGCTGGTTTGTAATTGTTGTGCCTTGTACTGCTCCTGGGCTTGTATAAAAATGGAGTCATAGTGCAAATATTGGTAAATTATGATGCCAATTAAACCTAAAAAGAGACCAATCAGAAGGAATACTAGTGCAGTGAGTGTCCTGCGGCTAAATTCCCAGTTATTGTTCATTCCAATGAAATAAAATAACTCTGGATTTATATTTTTGCGTGCAATTGATGTCTTCATTTCTTCTTCCCTGAAAGAACTTGTACTAGAGCACAAAATAATTACAATTTTTGTGTTTTTACTATATTATATATAATTTATTTAAGGCCTATGGCAATTCGAATTTTATTCAAAGCCTAGTATTTTAAATTCGCTAGAAAATTCATTTAAATAATGATAAAATAAGATATTTAACTCTAAGATTTCAGAAATAAAAATTAATGAATAGCTTGGGTGATTGACTAGAGAGGTAATTTTGAAAAGTGAAAACGTACTTATTATATTCAGTATTTTGGTATTGGCTGTTTTGTTGATGAATATTTTTAATGGCATGGAGACCCCCGATGCCAAGGCCCTAAAATACAGTGACTTCATGCATCAGATCCGTACAGGAAATGTTGTCACAGCCACAATCGTAGGCAATACGATGATAGAAGGTAAATTTTTAGATGGTAAGGCTTATCGAACAAACATCCCTCCTAATAACCCTAATCTTGTCAATTCACTCCGGAAGCACGAAGTTCAGATCACTTTTGTTCCAGATGCGGGAATGCCGTGGTATATTAGTTTACTCATTCACTGGGGACCGTTCATCTTCATTTTTGTAATTTGGTTATTATTGATGAAGCGAATGCAAGGAGCAGGACGTTTGTTTTCTATAGGAAAAAGTCGAGCTCAACGTGCTGATCCAGCCCAACGTAAAATCACTTTTGAAGATGTCGCTGGCGTCGATGAGTGTAAGGATGAACTGGTTGAAATTATAGAATTCCTAAAGGATCCGACTAAATTTCGAAAATTAGGAGGAAGGATTCCCAAAGGCGTGCTGATGTCAGGGCCTCCAGGAACGGGAAAAACACTATTAGCAAAAGCGGTTGCTGGGGAAGCAGAAGTCCCGTTTTATAGTATCAGCGGGTCTGATTTCGTGGAAATGTTTGTAGGGGTTGGAGCGAGCAGAGTACGCGATCTATTCGAAGAAGGGCGAAAAAATTCTCCATGTATTTTATTTATTGATGAAATTGATGCGGTGGGGCGAAGCCGTGGAACAGGACTGGGGAGCGGCAACGATGAACGTGAACAGACATTGAACCAATTACTTGTGGAAATGGATGGCTTTGATGCAATGGAGGGAATTATTGTTGTTGCGGCAACCAATCGTCCTGATGTGTTGGATCCTGCATTACTCCGCCCAGGACGATTTGACCGTCAAATTTATGTATCCCTGCCTGACATTAAGGGGCGTGAAGCTATTTTAGGGATTCATTCCAGAAAAGTGGTTCAGGAAGAGGGTATTGATTTTAGCATAATTGCCAAAGGTACCCCAGGATTTTCTGGTGCGGATCTTAAGAACTTAGTCAATGAAGCCGCATTATGGGCTGCAAGGCAGAACAAATCAGCTTTAGGGCTAAAAGATTTCGAAGATGCCCGTGACCGAATTTTAATGGGGCCAGAGCGTCACTCTATGGTTATGTCAGAAAAGGAAAAACTCAGTACGGCATATCATGAGGCTGGACATGCACTGGTTGCCATTTTAACTTCCAAATCAGATCCTGTTCATAAAGTCACGATTGTTCCTCGTGGCAGGGCATTGGGAGTGACCTCTTTTTTACCAGAAAATGATAACAGAGCTTATGATACCGATTATTTGTCGAGCCGAGTGACCATTGCGATGGGAGGAAGGGCTGCGGAAGAAATTATTTTTGATGAAATTACAACAGGGGCAAGTAATGATATCCAGCAAGCGACCACTACAGTACGTAGTATGATCTGCCGTTACGGGATGAACGAATCGATTGGGCCGATTGCACTGGATACAGACAATCAACAGCATGTGTTTGGCAGGGATTTTCTGAAAGATCGAGAATATGGAGAAAAAACAGCATCTCAAGTGGATCATGAAATGCGTAAACTCCTTACAATGCATTACCAAAAAGCAAAGAAGCTTCTACAGGATCACATTGATGTTTTGCATGCTACAGCAAAAATGCTGATGGAAGAAGAAACGGTTGATGGTCAACAAATTTCCGATTTACTCGCACAAGAGTCATAAAACAGTGCTCATTCCTTAAAGACCCTATCTCAATTTTTCGTTTTATGACCAAACCTCATTCCAAAGTTGGCAGGCGTTTTCCTATAGGTTACTATTTTTTTTATCTGTTGCCAAAAAGTTCCTTCAGTCGCCTATGTGGGATCATTGCTGAGTTGCGTATCCCCAAATTTTTGCTGCAACCCCTCATTCGATGTTTCATATGGATTTTTAAAATTGATATGTCGGATGCATTGGAACCTGTAACAATTTATCCAACATTCAATGCTTTTTTTACCCGTCATCTCAAGCCCGAAAGTCGTCCTGTTCAGATAGGAAAAAATATTCTAGTGAGCCCTGTAGATGGCACGATTGGTCAATTTGGCACATTACAAGATGGAAAGATGATTCAAGCCAAAGGGCTTGATTATACAGTTGCTGATTTACTGGATGATCCTGCAAGAGCCAGAGAGTATGCAGGGGGAGAATACATCACCATTTATTTGGCTCCTTATAACTATCACCGTATCCACAGCCCTGTTTCCGGCCATATACAATATTGTGCCTATATTCCTGGGCAATTGTGGACTGTCAGCCCTTGGGGGGTGAATAATGTTCAGAATCTTTTTCCACGCAATGAACGTATTATTTCTTATGTTCAAACGACCCGAGGGGAATGTGCTGTCGTTAAAGTGGGGGCAACTGTCGTTGGAAAAGTTAAAGTACCCTATCACTCCATTGAAACAAACTGTTTTCAGGCACAACGGACTGGGGTGGTATTACATAGACCTTATATGCTTCAAAGGGGAGATGAGATTGGTGTGTTTGAACTTGGCTCTACCGTTGTTTGTTGTTTTAAACCCGGACAAGTCCAGTGGGATGCACTTTCTCTTGGACAGCCCTTAAAAATGGGAGAGGCGATAGGTCATTTCTTTTATGAACCATTATCCTTAGAGTTCCATGACAATTCGACTTCCACATGATCCAATACACCTGGAATGGGGACAGAAGGTTTTCGAATTTTGACGCAGATGGAAAGAATAGGATATTTTTCTCTAATGTTTGTCATGATAAAGTTGGCCAGAGTTTCCAGTAATTTAAATTGATTATGTGACACGGCATGTTCGATGAACTCGTAAATGTCGGCATAAGAAATCGAATTGTGCAGCTGATCGGTTGTCGTTGCGAGATCACAATCAAATTGGTATTCAAGATCGATTTCAAATCGTTGGCCAAGCGATTTTTCTTCAGCCAGTACACCATGGTAACCATAAAAAATTAGATTACAAAGACGGATAGTTGCAATATTGCTCATCGTTTTATTGCAGAAGGTTGTGAAAAATAATTTCTTATCCAGAATTCACGTTATTCACTAACACATTATGAGAGAGAAAGGAAACCATGATTGATTTTTCAGGTAAGAAAGGAGTGATTTTAGGTGTCGGAAATCCCAAAAGTATTGCATGGTCTGTTGCGGAATGTCTGCATAAATATGGTGCGGAATTAGCTCTCACGTACCTTGAAGATCCTAAAGGACGATTTGAAAAAAATGTGCGAACTTTAGGAGAAAAAGTGAATGCTTCCATCATACATCCTTGTGATGTGCAAAAAGAGGAATCCATTCCATCATTGATGGATGAGCTTTCAAATAAATGGGATGCTGTTGACTTTCTCATACATAGTCTGGCATTTGCAGAACAGAAAGATCTGGGAGGGTCGTTTTCGGCGAGTTCTCGTGATGGATTTCTAAAAGCTCAGGAAGTTAGTGCCTATTCTTTGCTGCCTTTATCTGCAGGAATAGCACCACTGATGCGCAATAATGGAGGAGGGAGTATTGTCACTATGAGCTATATCGGTGCAGTACTTGCGGTGCCAAGCTATAATGTGATGGGACCGGCAAAAGCGGCCTTGGAATCATCAGTTCGATATCTTGCACGAGAGTTTGGGCCAGAAAACATCCGAATCAATGCTGTTTCTGCAGGTCCCATTAAAACTCTTTCTGCATCAGGCATTAAAAATTTTTCGACGATGCTGCAGGGAGTTGCAGACCATTCCGCACTCAAGCGCAATGTATCTCAAAACGAAGTTGCAGAGACCACAGCATTTCTTTGTAACAATGCTTCTTCAGGAATCACCGGCCAAACAATTTATGTAGATTGCGGCTATAACATCATGGCAAATTGATATAAAACTATGGGTGTGAAGACTAGCTCGTATGCTGAAGGAAAGACCTTCGATTTTTTGGCAGAGGATGTGATCGATCCTGAATTATTAGAAACTTTCCCCTATCATGGGCCAAAACAAAGGGTATGCTACAAAATGGTAGAATTTTCTGCGGTATGCCCTTTTTCAGGATTGCCGGATTATGGCATTGTTTGGGTCAAATATGTACCTCAAACCGCATTAGTAGAACTGAAGTCATTGAAGTATTATTTCCAGACATTCCGGCGTGTGGGGATTTTTCAAGAAGCGGTGACGGCGCGTATCTTTGATGATCTTTATCGGCTTTTGCAACCGCAGGACCTTATTATCAAAACCCGGTACAACACCCGTGGAGGAATTGATACAACCTGTGTGATTCGATCCGAAGACCAAGAATCTTAAAAACTATTTCTATGGTATGAGACTGAGCAAAAAACAACAGGCCATCGTAGATATTGTTTCAGCACAGGGATCCATTGACAAGCCGTCATTGTTTGAGGCCCTTGAAGGCGTTATTCAAGACAAGAAAAAGTACCATTCCCGTTATAGTTCACTCAGTCAAACTATAAAAAAAATAATAGAAAAAGGGATACTTGAACAGAATGAAGACCGTCTTGCCTTAGCTTCAGAGACCACTCAAGAAAAAGTAAAGAGAACTGACGCTCTCATTAATGCATTGCTGCAACTACGAGAGCAAGGCCTGCCGCTCACTCTTGCGAATCTAAAAAAAAGTATAGATCTGCGTGATTGGATTTGGGAGATTGTGCAATGGAAGTTAAGTACTTCCTCGTCGAAACATCATCGGATCATTGATTTAGATGAAGTGCTGGATGCTGCTTTTGAAACGTTTGAAGTGATTCTGGAATACTTGAAGATAGATGCTGAAAAAGTATTTGCATCTGGTTTGGTTTTTAGTGCCAGACACCATCAAGAGTTGCAAAGAAAAACCCACGATCTGCTGCGAGAAAAAATTTTAAAATTTTCTCTTGCCCATCAAACAATCAAGTCTGCTATCGAAGCCAAATTGTCTCATCAACATGCCGGCAAAACGGTTTGTGAGCTCATTGAACCTGTAGTGCGATTAACTGAAAAAGAATGTCGGCAAATTGCCAGTTATTTTGAAAATGAATATCTACAGAAAGTTGGCTTCCAGTACCTATCACAAATGTTTGAATCACATCATGCGTTTGAGTCCAGGCTAGAGCTGCGTTTTCCAAGTTTTTTCACAGGAGACTGGGAATGGGATCGTCTGTATCGGCACTTGCAGAAAAAAATTTTGGAACATGTGAAATCACATAATCTGTACTACAGTCCAGAAGAATGGAAGCAGCATCTAAAACAGCAGGCGCGTGATCGATTTCAAAATGCACAGCAACACCAAACAAAACCGAACCCATCTGATATATCTGGTTTTTCAAAAACAGCGGCTTTTGCCAGTTATTATCAAATATTGGGAGTAGAAGAGACAGCAGGAGTGGAAGAAATCAGGGTTGCTTTTCGTAAATTAGCCAAGGCGTATCACCCAGATCAAGGAGGCGATCCAGAATTTTTTCGGAGTTTAAATCAGGCATATACCCGATTGATGTCTCATCTGGAAAATAAGGTATAACTCTTAGCAGCTTCTACTCGGGTTGTACCAGGTTTTTGACTAATGTGACTTCAGTTCCTCCTTGCTCCGGAAAATTAAACTCTACGGCATCGAATGCAAACTTTGTCATCGCAATACCCCTTCCATAAGGTAACAGTAAACATTCTGGGTTCTGTGCAGGATCTTGGAGACCACCAGGGTCGAATCCATGCCCTTGATCAGTGATGACAATATGAAGATATCTTTCCAGTTTTTTCAATTCTACGGTGACAATACGATCTTTGTAAGGGGCCATCTGCTCCCGCTCATTAATTAACTTTTCAAAAAGTTGATTCCCATTTTTTTCTGATTTAATGGCAGATGACAATTCGAGATTTCCGTGGGTAACGGCATTAAGAATAATTTCATTGAGCCCCATGCAGATAACGTTTTGTTTTTTCTCAGGAAAGTAGAGTGCGAGCAAACTGCACAAAGCAAGAATGCTTTCAGTTTTTTGTAACTGAAACACTCTCAAGACTTCTAAGGATTCGATGACATCCCAGCGTTCTTTCTGGTGTTCCACCTGCTCTTCCAAAGTCTTCATTTTATCGGCTTTTTTGAGCAGCAGTCCAATTTCGATTCCCCGTTCAATCCTTGAGAGATCTGAATACTCAAAGGGTTTGAAAAGGTAATCAATAGCGCCTAATTTTAATGCGCGCGCAATGTCCTCTCCCGATGTTTTTGCAGACAGAATCAGAAGGGGAATGTGCTGGTAGGCCTCTTCTTGTTTGACGGCAGTAATAAAAGCAAATCCGTCCATTTCTGGCATCATTAAGTCGGAAATGATGACATCCGGTTGAAAGCCTGATTTCAAGATATCGATTCCTTCTAAGCCATTTCCTGCTTCGACAAATTCAAATTTAAATTTTCTGATGATTCGCAAACCCAACCGAATGGCATCTCGAACCATCTCTTGATCTTCTACGATCAGGACATTGACGGTGTCTTTATTTTCCATGATTTGTTCTCCTAGAATTCTTTTATTTCTCTGCCGAACGTGTAAGGCAAGGAAAGCAAAATTTAAATTCAGCCCCTGGGTTTGTGGTGGGAAGTTGGTCAGCTTGACGAATTTCTACGGTCAATACACCTGCATGCAAGTCTACGATTCTCTTGGCAATAGCAAGACTCAAACCAGTCCCTTTGTGGTGATTCAAAACATTAGCAACCGTCACAAACGGTTCAAAAATTTCCAATAAGCGATCAGGTGGAACACCTGGTCCCTCATCTTCGATAGAGAAAACGATATCATCTTTTTCACGTTTGATATGAATAATCACTTTACCCTGGATTGGATTGAACTGAATTGCATTTTCCAGTACAGCAACTATGGCTTCGATCATAAAAATACGATGAACGGCCATGGCGGGAACATCTTCATAATTCTTCACGATTTGAATATTTTTTTCTTTTGCTGCAAACATAGAGATTTCAATAGCAGTCTCAACCAATACTGGTAAATTATCCAATTCTAAATGAAGGAAGTCCGTATGCTGGAGTTCCATCAAAAATGCACTTTTCCTTCTTAATTTTTCCAAGCGTTTGGCACTGGATAGAATATTATCGAGCCACAATTGGTGCTCAGGGCTCAGTTCTGCTGACTCCTGAATCAAATCCGTAAAACCGATGATGTTGTTGAGGGCTGTTCCTACTTCATGTGAAAAGACGCTCAAAATGGTATTTACACTATGAGAAAGCTTATCCCGCAACTGCCAATATGCCAGCACCTGACTTTGAATAGACGCACCTAAAACCCTGGGGTCAAATGGCTTTTCAAGATAGCCAACCGCTCCAATTTTAAGTCCAATTTCTCGGTTAGTTGATCCTGCTTTTGCTGTCAGGAAAAAAAATGGAATGGTACACCATAAATGACTTTCTTTGACTTTCTGACAAAATTCGTATCCATCCATTTCTGGCATCATGATATCCGAAATAATGGCATCCGGCATAAACCCTGCTTGTAACTTCGTAATTCCTTCTACTCCATTACTTGCTTCACAAAATTCCAGTTTGTAATCCTTGATGGTCCGAATAGAAATGCGGATGCTTTCCCGGATTGTTGGTTGGTCATCCACAATCAGTATTTGGATGTTTGGATCGGCCTCCATGTCATATCCTGTAATTGTCTGGCTGCTGTTTGGGTATCCGTACGGTAAATGTACTTCCCCGATCCTCTTCACTCTCCACGGAAATGCTACCATTATGGAGTTTAATCATTTCTTGACAATAGGCCAATCCTAAGCCCGCACCTTGCTGTTCTTGTTCTTTTCGATGTATCTGTTCAAATTGATTAAAAATTTTTCCAATATACTTAGATGGAATACCACATCCTGTATCTCGAATAGCGATTATAACTTGCTCACCGTCTTCTTCCAAAAAAACAATAATTTCTCCTTCTTTCGTGTACTGAATTGCATTGCCAATGAGATTTCGCAAAACTTGTAAAAAGTAGTTTCTGTCGCATACGGCCAAGCACTCATGGAAAACACTATTTTTAAATTTCAATTCTAATTTCTTTTGCTTTGCCAGCATCACACAATTGTTGACAACATCCTCAATCAATTCTGCCATATTGCAGAATTGAAAATCCAAATGAATTTTTCCTGACTCCATTTTTCTCAAATCCAGGCTCGATTTAACTAATTGTAATAAGACTTCTGCACCTGTTCTAATTCTCTTGACCAAGTCTATTTGTGCCAACCCTTCTTCTTCCAGGAAAGAAGGATCATCCATGGCAATTTCTAAGAAGCTAACGTTCGCTAGCACCGTATTGAGAGGTGTTCTCAATTCGTGGGTCATGAATCCAATGAACTCATTTTTCAATTTATTCAATTCCTCTAACGATTCACGGGCAGCTTCTTCTCTACGCCAATTTTCTTCTGCTCGCAGTCTGCCATCAATATTGTCTTTCAACTGTTTGACGCGTAGATAAGTTTTATTGATGGTGATTTCCATGTCCTGAAAATTCAGGGGCTTTGTCAAGAAATCGAATGCTCCAAGGTTCATTGCTTTTCGAATATTATCCATGTCGCTGTAAGCCGATATGACTACGGTTCGCAGGATAGGGTACTGTTCATTGAGTTTTGCTAACAACACCAACCCATCCATTTTGGGCATGTTGATGTCCGTCAGTACTAAATCTGCTTTTAACCCATGGGATAGTTTTTCCAAAGCTTCGATTCCATTTCTGGCAAACGTGAACTGAAACTCCTCACTATCAATTTTTTTCCTCAGTTTTTGTAAAATGAGAAATTCTAAATCGATTTCATCGTCTACAACAAGGATATTGATGGGCATATTCATTTTTTAGCAAGAGGTGTAGATCAAATAGTCTATTGTATTAATACTAAGTTGGAAGAATTTTGTCAAAATCTACCAATAGTATAGAAAGTCTAAGATACCTGTCCTTCCTAGTATGTGGGTAAAATATAAGGATTGGGATATTCATGAAAAAACATCTGATGCTGTAATAACACTTCCTGAATCAGAGTCGTATACCATTTTTGTTTTTCCTTGTCTGCCAGGGTCTGCCACCATTTCGAGAAAGGAGAATAGTCGGCTTTGCTGCGTTGTATACACGTTTCTAGCAAAACAGGTATTGAATTCAAATCTAAATAGGGTTCGATTTGCTGTCTCCCAATGTCTGAGTCATCTTCAACGAAATTGGGCTCTATTCGATATAATAGGTATAATAATACTTCTTCTGCAATTCGAAAAAACATTTTTCCTGAACTCAAATAAATAGCTTTTTTGTCTTCCAGTTCATTGATTCTTTCTATTGCAACGCCTGCATTAATTCCATTAACACCGCCTCCTTTGTATGAATAACGATGATTGATCACATACGGAATATTTGCTCTCAGTGTTTCACCAAAATGCTTTTCAATGGGAGAGTATGTTTTTGTGAGCAACTCAATCATTTTCGGTTCCAAAACCTGCTTGGATTCGCCTACAAAGCGAAACAGACTATGGGAGCTTTGTTCCATCAAACCTGTGATTTGCATCAACAGCAAATCACCAATGGTAATAAAATGGAATTTAAAACGAGATTCCATGTTCGTTACCAGATATCGAAAAGGTAAGCGGCAAAGCTCTAAACAATGTGCCATTGTAATGCGTTCTTCAAGGCGATCCGGATTCATTCGAACATAAGGCATTAGAGAAAATAATATATTTTCGGTATCCGGTATATCAAAAGACAAACGTTCGATTTGAGACCATCTCCGGATCTTTGTATAAAACGGGATTTCATGAATGGTAAGTAGTCTCCAGTCCTTTTTTTGGTTTTTCTTACGATCCTCCGCTGATGCATGAAACTCCTCTTTTTCTATCTGTATGGAGGATTTATTGCTAAATCTCTGATGCACATATTGAATTATGGATGGTTCCTCAGAAAAGCCGGTCGCAGCATGAAGTTTATATTTTTGAGCAACTTTCCACAGGGTTCTTAATAATTTATTGCCCAGGGAAGTGATATTAAGGGAATGATGAAAGGCCGTACCTTCAGGACGATTGAGAGATGTTTCTAGATGTTCATGTAATTTTGCCAACTCCAGAATTTGTCCATAATGATAAAATTGTTCGAATATGAATACACGTTCTTGCTCCGTGAAGCTACTGCATAGATTGATTTTTGCATCATAGGAAGACAACTGAGAATACTGTTTCCAAAAGAGTAAAAATCTTTTTTTCATGAGACTCTGTAATGCTTTTTGCTGTTGGGAAGATTCTGTTTTCCTTGATAAATCAGGCAAAGGATGAAATTTTTCATAGTCTGCTCGCATGCCATCAATTAAATAATCTTTTCTGGAAAAAAAAGTAAGATTATCTATTTGAGCAAAAATTTTGTATAATTCTGAAGGAATTTTTTTTTGGTGCTGTAGCAGAAAAAGCATCAAATTGAGAAAAATAAGATAAATGGTACGTATATTATTTCGGCTTTCTTTGGAAAGGTTTTGATTATTTGCTGCTAGATGTCCTGCGGCAACTTGGGTGATGAAATTATGCAGATGTTCCCATCCTTCTGATGAAGCCGAGTGGCTAAAAAAAATATTGTATAGAGACATACCAAGTGTCTTTTGATGAGACAAAGCAAATCGATTGAATTTGAACAACCACCGGTTGATAAAAATGGTGATATACCACTTTCTTGTCTTATTGAATATATCGTTTTGATAAGATATCACTTCATTTAACATAGCAAAAGATAGCAAAGGATTTGCAATCAGAATGACCAGATCGGTTTCTAGGGGGATGCTCAAATAGAAAGAATTCTTTTGTTTGGAAGAAGAGACCTTTTTGAGAGATTTCAACTGAGGCTCTATGAGGCTTTGATAAAATATTTCATCTGCTTGACAGGCATACTTTAAGAGGAAATGATTCAGGTAAGAACGGTCGCCTTTTTCACTATCAATGTTTTTTAAAATTTGTTCTTCTGGGGAGATTTTTTGGCGAAATAGTTTTTTTTCTACACGGCGTTTTAAGAGACTCAATCCTTTGGTGTTGCGGAACTGTTCTAACGTTGTATGTAACTCTCCAACCTCTTTCCGAGTGTAATGCAATTGGTTGCATTTTCTTAAAAATTGTTGTAACGCCTGAAAAGATTTCCAGGTATGGCCATGTTTTTTTAGAATCTCCTCAATTGGTGCAGAAACGTCAGACTCTCTCTTCGCTGTGGGAATGGAGGACCCATTTGCTGATTCATTTTTTCTCATTGCCTGCACCCATAACGATTGATCCGGAATATTAATGACAGTCAACCCACTGCCGGATCATTTTGATCTCAGCAAAACTATTCATTGACTTGAAGGCATTCCTCTTCTTCCTGCTCCTCCAAAGCCTGATTTTGTTTCATCCTTCTCTGATCATGACGATAATGTTGCCAGAACATTCCTCCCAGTATCAAACAGGTCAGTAATGCCATTATGATGGCAGTGATAAATAAATCTAAACCACATGCCATGCCAATTGCAATAAAAAGAATGATAATGGCGGCTTCTTTAGGATCAATCAGATTGGTACGAAAACGTACCATACTGAGTGCTCCAGTCAGGGCAAATGCATTGGCAAGGCTATTGCCAATAATGATCATGATGAATGCTCCTGACAAACATACCAGAATGTGAGTGTGCTGCATCGCCACAACCGCTCTTTGCAATTTTTGATTTTTGCGTTTTCCGGTATAAGTCCAGCGGGCAACCAATGACAATAAGATCCCTAATAGTGTTGCCATTCCCAATTTTTGAATCAAGCCAATCGGTGAAAAATCCGGTGCTTGGAATGTCAGCATTTCACTATTTAGAATTGTTGAAAATTCCATCATTTAGGATTGTAAGTAATTCAAAATAAGCGTCTTGTACATTGTTATTCTCTTTCAGGTAGGTGTAATGCAAAAACTGGTGTATTTCTTTTGTATTATGCTAAAAATTATCTCTGTAAAGGAAGTTCCATTAACAATAAAGGCTCTCTGGAACGATTGATTTCTGATCCTATCCAAAATTGTTTGCCATTCTGATGAAAGGCAAAGCTTTCCAATTGAGCTCGATTGACGTTTCCCCATATGGGTAGGAGGATGGACTGAGGAGACTCCGTCGATACAGGCCATTGAAGGCGAAAAAAATACATGTAACTCATTAAAACAAACCATTGACCATCTGGATAAAAGTCTCCGCTTGTGATCCAGGCACTTGCGGGAGGATCCTGCTTGGTCAAATATTCGGAAAGTGGCAAGATTCCAGAAAATTGCAAAGGAATTTTTTTGGGAGACGACTGAAATTGAGATAAATCAGCCGTATAGAACCTTGGGTTTATAGGGTTTGCAGGATTTCTTTTTTCTTTTGTGACAATGAGCACCACGGGTTTTTGGGGATGAACCAGTAATGTTTCTGCGTTGTATCTACCATCGGGATATCGTAGTGAAAATTTTTTACGGTATATGCTTTTTCCCTTGGGGGTTTCTTCAAACTGAAGCGGTAAAGGAATCATGAACACTCGAATTTTTTTTCGGCGGCTTTGATTGCTGCCGATATCCCCAATATAGAGACATTCTCCAGAATCATCAGCACATCGTCCGCAGGAGAGATCTTCCCAGTCTTTATTAGAGTCTCTGAACAAATGGTAACTCTGCTGCAAATTGGCATCCAGAGAAAGAGCATACAGTATCGCATTACCACCGCTATCATTAATAGCCCATAAGCGATCAGGGGTGGTACGGCAATGGGCTAAGCCACTGAGTTCTCTGAGTTCCCAAGGTAGAATCCCGGTAGCTCTTCCTGCGAGTGTCTCGACATATTTCCTCTCAATACTCCAGCCAGAGGCCGAGCACAAAAACAAAAATAAACTTCCAAAACATAACTTGAATAATTGATGAATCATGGCCTTATTTTCCTCTTTCCTGAAGCATCTCTTCAATCATTGGTTGATACAGTTCCCAAACTTCTTTTCCTAATTTTGTCAATAAGTAGCCTTTACCTCTACATTTTACACAATTTCTAGTGTCGTTAGCCAATAAAGTTCCATATTCATTGAACCCGGCACGAAACCCACTCCCATTGCATGAAGCACAAGGTTCTTTTAAATCAGCAATTATCATGTTCTTCCTCTGTTTCTTCAATGACACAAACGATCATACAAATGACGGATAAAGACCGTATTGTCTAATTCGAGATAATGGAATTTTCCACCCATACGAGAAAACGATTTGCAAAAACGTAAATAGTAAGCAGGATGAGTTTTGGGAGGCTCACCTTGGGTCCAATCCCAGGTTCCAGGTTGGATATCATTGACAATAATCTGATAATTTTCAAGAAGCCGATTTTCCTGCAATGCAAGGTTACGTGCCATCGCAATGGCTTTTTCAAACGTCATGGGTGCCATCACAGCAGATCCAATAGAAAGAAATATACCTCCTTCCAGTTGAGAAACAGAATGAGCAAATGTCAGGAAATCCTGTAATGCTCCCTGTCCAATAGCGGCCCCATTGTTAACAGGGTGACTGTAAATGATATCCGCACCAATTCCCGGGCAAACACTGAACGGGATTTTTAGACGATAGGCGGCTCTTTGAATACTATACTGCTTATAAGGATGCAGCACTTCGTGAATTCCTGGTTTGATTTGAAAACTCTCCAACGTATGCAGTAAATTTGCTTTTGCTGCATATTCTCCTGGAAGTCTTGGTTCCCCCAAATCTTTTTGTAATTTTTCTCTAACAAACTCTATGGAAGGGACTCGTAACATATCATCATGAATCATTTTCCCTACGGAGGTCCCATAGCCTAAACCTTCAGCGGCTCCTATAATGATAGCGAGATTCAGAAAAAAACCGGTTTCTTCCCAGATGCCAAATTGCCCTTTTTTAATATAGTAGCGTACATCTTCTTCGGTTTTGCCTTGAAACGCCATTTCCCAATCATGAATAGTACCGGCTCCGTTGGTTGCAAGCTGCTGAATATAACCTCCTTCCATGAGCTTGATCACGAGAGGAGCCAATCCATTTTTAAATAAATGAGCCCCATAAGAGAGAATAATAGGAGCTCCCTTTTGCCTGGCAATCTTTATTTTTTCGGCAAGTGTGTTCATGAATTCAGCCGCTTCTGGTGTAATAGGAGGCAAAGCGGCATCCAGATGAATCATGCTGCTGATATCCGATTTTGATTGACGCTGGGCCAATGGCTTAATCTGTAAACGAGTTCTGTCAAATAGTGTATACATCTCAGCTTATGGTTAAAAGAGTGAAGGTGTTGGAGTAATGAACTTGATTGACTGTACCTCAAGGTGTTGCATCTGAAAACATTTTTTATCTATAATTTTGCAGAATCCAGTCCAAAGTTGCAGAAGAAGAATGAGACCGCATTGGAAAAAATGATTCAGTAAGATATCATGGAATGGATCCCATCCTCACCAATGATCAGTGTTTTTCCAATCAGAACACCTCCAGCCATACGCTCTGTTCGAGAACGACGCGGTCCTCGCTCAATACCAGTAGGGAGGCGGATTTCGACTTCATAATAAAGATCTGATTGGACTACAAAGTAAAGAGGGTATTGGTTTTGCTGCAAATAACCACTTCCTCCGTCAGTGGCTTGTACTTGTTTATTGAGCACTGTTCCCGATTCATCATACTCGTATAAAAAAACACTGGCACCAAACTCTGTAAAATGTCCTTTGGGAGAAATGACTTTGATACGAAGAGGTTTTGGAGTGTCCGGGTGATTTTCCATCCAGTTGTTTCTCCACAATCGGGTTCCGCCGATTCCTAAATCCAGATCTCCATCCAAGTCATAGTCGGCAAAGCTCAATCCTCCAAATTCAATATCCCCTAATAAACGAGGCTTAGCAAATAGGGCATCTCCCTGATTTTCCAGATAATATAGTGACAATTTTTCAGTTTCAGGCTCTTTTCCGATCCAAATGAGATCAGGATCTTTGTCTAGATCTACATCAAAAAAAACATGTTGCCATTGAAATGGCAAAGCTTCGAGAGCTTCTATTCCCGATGACAGAGAAATATCTTCAAACTGTTGCCCTGTATTGCGGAGTAAATAAGGTTTTGGACTATTGATGAACAGGTCGAAATCTCCATCTACATCGGCATCCAAAAAATAAATGCCCTCGTCAAAGGTCACGGGAGCTCCCCACTCTTCTCGATGATCCGTGAAAAAACCCTGGCCATCGTTTAAAAACAAGTGACTGGTGGTGTAAAGGTCCAGGTAGCCATCCTCATTCAAATCGACAAAATGTACACCTTCCACACGGGGCCAGATGTTTTCTAATGGAGGAGCGACCCCTCGGATGTCTTCTTCCTTTGTCAGAGTCGGATAATCATTGATGAATAAAAAAGATTTTCCTGGATCTTGATAATGGTACCAGGGAACAAAAAGGTCCAGGTCGCCATCTCCGTCAATATCGGCCCAGGCATTTGTTTCTCCTGACCATTCACTGAGGGTCGTATCTGTTTGCAATGCTTCAAAATATTCCTGGAATTGTTGGATGAATGTTCCATCCGGCTGCTGTTCTACATAAGGATGCAATATTGAATTTTTTTGATAGTAGGTCCCAAAAAGATCCAACCGCCCGTCTCCGTTCAGATCCCCCCAGGAAATCCCACGGGTGTGCTCAATAACAAAATTCAGTTGCTCATTGATAGAAAAGGTACCATCTCCATTATTGGTATAGACGAAATAATCTTCATCGCCATCCCCATCGTAATCCCCCCACGGCGCATCTGAGCCCAAACCGCTGAAACCCGCTTCTTCTGAAACATCGGTAAACAGTGATAGAGAAGGTTGAGAGTCTTGTAGCAGCAGCTCACGATCCGTATAATACGTGACCGTTTCTCCATTTGATTTCACATAAATGTTGCCATACCATGAAACTGGTAATGCAGGGACTCCTCGTTCCGTCCATTTTTGTATGAATTGATAATGGAGATCGTTCGATTCGACATGCCAGAGAAATTTTTCTGCATAGGGAAGCACAATCATTGTCGGACTAATGGCCTCTATCAGGGAAGCGTATGCCTCATAATCATCGGGAGGCTCATGGTTCAATACCAGAATGGTAGACGCTACATTGAATCCACTTTGAGCCATAACTCCTGCTTGTTGAGCCCATGTGCTTTCTAAAAACAGAACCGAAAAATCCTTGTATTGAAAACGGATATTGAAAACAGAATTTTCAGGAGAGCTCCCATCTTGAACCGATAAGACTTTCAAAAGAACGGTTTCTTCCCATAATTGTATTTCATCTCCTTGTGACAAGCTGTTCCATTCGACTCCTCTTGCTAGAGCGCTGGCATATGATTGTTGAATGATTTGTTGCTCCTCCTGAGAAAATTTCCCAATGGTGTCCAACGGTGTTGAATATACTCTTTTAACGGGAAATTGTTGGATCAATGTATCCAGCCCACTGCCAATTTGAAAATCCGCGGAACCTTTGTGAAAATGGGTGCTGATGAGATAATCGATCTGCTGAATGTCCCTTTGCTTCAGATAGGGAATGATAATGCTTTCCATAAAACTTTCATCAGAATAGTCAATGAGGATGGATTCTCCATTGCCCAGCAAAATCAAATGAGCATCTGTACTTTGGAAGGAATCGTACAATGGGACTTTCAGGCTGATATATTCGATCGAATTTAGCGAAAGGCCCTCTTTGGGCATTTCAAAAACATGAGAGATTGTTTGTAATGGAGAAGAAATACTCAAATAATCAGATACTTCAGGTGGTTGAGAATTATTGGAAGAAGAGTTATTGGACTCGCACCCAAAAATCAGTAGGCAGAATACCAGAAAAATAGAGTGAATAGGAGCTTTCATTTTACTTTGTCAAATCAATATTATAGTAAATTTTTCAAAGGCAGGTTACCGGTATTTCTTTCTGATTATTAGAATCTTCATCCGGTAGGTACGCAAATTTCACCTTCCCTTGATAAGGCCGGAATTCCCCTGCCAGCATTCCGGTTTCGTGGTATTTGAAACAGCGAAGTTCCTGCGGCGGCCAACGACAGCTTTCCTTAAGATTAAGAACACTCCACGTGTGTGCGGAACGGTATTTATACCCTTCAAAAGACTGATTGTGGTGCAAATCATAGATACAGGAAGGAAGGTTCATATTTGAAAAAACTAATTGTAATTCAAATAAAGTATTGGATGGAGCAGCCCACCATTCTTGCTTTTTAGGTTGCGAAAACTGTTTGGAAAGTGAATCGACCAAGCCAATGGTATGCTCTTTGTCGGGATGTTCCTGTTTGACGAGTTCAATAATATTTTGATAACGGATTCCGTCCTTTCCCCAATGTTTGATGGTTCTTTGTATGGAGGTGTGAAAATTGAGTATGGTTACCAAGACACCAATCATTCCTAACATCGGGTACAATTTTTTCCACGAAGTCTTGGAGAAGCAATCTACAAAAAGACCCAAAGCCATTACGTTTCCAATAATGGTTGCAATCAAATAGCGTTCGTAAAGCAGTGCATTTGCCGCGACAATCATGAGGGGGGTGACAAAGGTGAGCAACAACAAATCCCAGCCATTGCGACCTTTTCTTTGTAAGATGATAAACCAGATTAGAGTGTACCAGCAAAGATGAAAAAACAACCATCCTTCCGACAGTCTCTGACGAACAAAGTAGGTCCTTGAAAACTGTTCCAGCAACGGCAAAGGGTGGGTATGAGCCAGGATCTCATACAAAGAAATATAGATTTCTCTGATTAAAAATACACGGTTGATGTCTCTGTCCAAAGACAGTTGCAACCAATTGCCGGTTACCAGATGATTTCTATAGGCAACCATCCCTATCATCAGCAGGGCTGTGATCAAACATCCTGAAAATACACGAGGATTTTTGCGGTATTTCAGCCCCAGTAAACCAATAAAAAGAACACAGAAACCATATAACAGCTCCGTGGTCATCATGGCGAGCAAGATGCCGGCAAATGTTCCGCACCAACGCCAAAAATAACTGTCATCGGAGGTTCTTGGCAAAAAAATCAGTGCCAGTAAAATCCAAATACATCCCAACCAAAGGTGTGTGCCGGATGTCCAATAAATGGATTCACCAATAGTGGGAGTTGTCAAAAAAAGTGCGGTGACCATCCAGCGAATCCAGGAAGGGATTTCCATTTGCCAGAGGTAAAAATGGAGCAGCACACAGGTCAATAACAGCAAGATGGCTTGAATGCCATGCATCCAGGGGTAGTCGAGAGGAAAGAAGCTGACAAACCACATCCATAGATGAAAAACGGGAATATGGTTGCTGTCTCCAAAGACGGGCTTGGTGAGGAGATCTAAAAATGAATTGGTGCGCAGAGAAGAAAGGTGCCAGAGGTCATCTCCATATAATGGAGTGTGCCAAAGAATCCATGCAGAGAAAAGAAACGCTCCTGTGGCAATGATGATAAAAAAGGCTTGAAGAACAGAAATGAAATATGAGGGTCTCACTAATATTTAGCCTGAATCGGTATGTTGATTCGTTTTCACTAAGGAAGACGAAAATAATAACATGCGAAAGTTACACAGAATTTTGATGGAGATTCAAGGCGCTTGATCGGGC